>CAVWTX010000017.1:0-144696 GCA_963758065.1 uncultured Thermoleophilia bacterium
TTCCAGGGCGTCACCGATCTCGGTGGCAACCGGAAGGTGTTCGCGGGGCCGCGCGACGACCCGTTCTTCGTCGACCTCGGGTCGATCTTCGACCTCGGTGGACTGAGGCCGTTCAACCCGTTCCACATCATCCCGCTCGCAGCACAGGCGGGGCAGGACGGCGTCCTGAACTACAACACGCACTCCATCGCGATCCAGGTCCCGAAGACGGATCTGCTCGCCGCACCCGCCTCCGACGGGGTCATCGGGGTCTACGCCAGCGCGAGCCGGCCCAAGATCAAGATCCTGCGCGGGGACGGTACCTTCGACACGAACGGCCCCCTGGTGCAGGTCTCGCGCCTCGGGAACCCGCTCGTGAACGAGGTGATCATCCCGGTCGGGAAGAAGGACTTCTGGAACGGTTCCGACCCGAGCCAGGATGCGCAGTTCCTCCAGCACTACCGCACGCCGGAGCTGGCTGGGCTCATCAATGCCCTCTACGGCCCGCCCGTGGCGGACACGCTCACCATGAACCGTGACGATCTCGTCGCAGTGCTCCTCACCGGCGTCGACCTGCCGGGCGCTGCGAACCTGAACTTCACGGGCAACACGAAGGCGGACCTCCTCCGCCTGAACACGGCGATTCCGCCGTCGGCCAGTCCCAATCCGCTCGGCGTCCTCGCGCCGACGCCGGATCTCGCGGGCTTCCCGAACGGCCGCCGGTTGATCGACGACGTCACGGACATCGAGCTGCGGGCAGTGGCCTGCGGGTACGGGACGGCTCTCAACAGCCTCCTCGGCCTGTGCCAGTTCCCGCCGAATCAGATGGTGTCCGACGGCGTGCAGATGAACGAGGCGGGCTTCCTTCCAGCTTCCCCTACGTCGCCGCACCAAACCGCGGCTACGAGCACACGGGACATCGGTAGGAAACCGGGGGCCATCGGCGTGAAGCGCAGAACGGGTTTCCTCGTGGGCGGCGCGATTGCGGCCGCGCTCGCTCTCGGGGGGCTCGTCGGCGGCGTTCTCGCCGAGAGCCCGTCAGCCGGTCCCGCAGCAACTGCACCGAGGGCGTTCGCAGAGCGAGCGCTCTCGGTGGCTGCGGGCGGCGTCTCGGCAGCAACCGTGGCCGAGCTCGAACAGGAGGTCCGAGCTCGGCCCGGTGATTCCGGCGCGCTCGCGCAGCTCGGGTTCGCCTACCAGCTGCGCTGGCGGGAGACGGCCGACCCGTCGTTCCTCCCTCGGTCGGAAAGTGCCCTGCGGCAAGCCCTCCTCGTGCGTCCCGGCGATGCGCATGCCGTCCTCGGGCTGGGCTCGCTGGCGCTGATCCAGCACGAATTTCGTGCGGCGCTGACCTACGCGCGCCGGGCGCAGCGCCTCCTTCCGGGCTCCGCACGCCCGCTCGGCGTCATCGGGGACGCCCTTGTCGAGCTCGGCCGCTATCCGGAGGCGTTCGCCGCCTTCGAGCGGATGGTTGCGCTGCGGCCGAACCTCGCCTCGTATGCCCGGATCGCCTATGCGCGCGAGCTCACGGGCGATCTCGAGGGCGCCGCGGCTGCGATGGAGCTCGCGCTCGACACCGCCGGTGGTCAGCCCGAGCCGGCCGCGTGGTCGCTCGTCGAGCTCGCGAAGCTCGAGGTGCGGCTCGGGAAGGTGGGGCTCGCGAGGCAGCATGTCCGCGCGGCGCTTCGCATCCTGCCTGGATATCCCGCAGCGTCGGTCCAGCTCGCGCGAATCGAGGCCGCGCGAGGTCGATTCCGGGCCGCGCTCGCCGAGGCGAGAAGGGCGGCCGACGCCGTCCCGGCCGAGATGGCGATTGGACTTCTCTCGGAGCTCCTCGACCGAACCGGGCGGCCGCGGGAGGCGCAGCGGCAGCGGGCTGTCGTGCGTCTCACCGAGCGGTTGCTGCGCGCCAGTGGCGTCCAGGTGGACCTCGAGGCAGCCGTCTTCCGCGCAGACCAGCGGATCGCGCCGCTCGAGACCGTGATGCTCGCACGCCGCGCGCGTAGCGCGCGTCCGTCGATCTACGGCGACGATGCGCTCGCGTGGGCGCTCGCGCGCGCGGGTCGCTGCGCCGAGGCGGTTCCGCTCGCGAAGCGCGCACTTCGGCTCAACACACAGGATCCGCTCCTCTACTTCCACCTGGGCTACGCGCAAGGGTGCGCGGGAGACAGCGCAGGGATGCGCGCGTCGTATGAGCGCGCGCTCGGCCTCGATCCCGCATTCTCGATCCGCTGGGCTCCCGTGGCGCGCGCGGCACTCGGCGCGGGATAGGGCACGCCCGAGCGCGGCGCCCGGCTACTCTCTCGCGGCCGTGATGACCGGTCGCCGTCCTGCCTTCTGCCTGCTGCTGGTCGCCGTCTTCTCCTCGGGCTTCGTGCTCGCCTCGTGCGGCGGTGACAGCGAGTCGGGCACGACGACCCAGACCACGACGCAGAGCACGACGACGACCGACACGCAGACCACGACGACCGAGACGACAACGACCCAACCTCCACCGCAGGGCCCGACGCTGGTGCGGATCGTCGTCGAGAACGGTGCTCCCCGAGGCGGCATCGTCAGGGAGACCGTCGACCAGGGCGACCGCGTCGTCCTCGTTGTTCGGTCGGACGTGACGGATCACATCCATCTGCACGGCTACGACATCATGCGAGACGTCGCGCCGGGGAGTCCGGCGCGGCTGCGCTTTCGCGCGACGATTCCCGGCCGGTTCGAGGTCGAGCTCGAGGATCGCGGCGTGCAGATCGCGGACATCACCGTCGAACCGTGAGGCTCCTCGCGCACGGCATCGGGGTCGTCCGCGACCTTCCGATTCCGGCGGCCTACTTCTTCCTCGGCGCCGTCGTCGTCCTTGCCCTGTCGTTCGTCCTGCTGCTGTTCCTGTGGCAGAAGCCTCTGCTGGAGGCGCATGGGAGTGGACGCCTGCTTCCGGCGTGGATCAGCCGGCTCGTGCTCTCGCGGGCCGTCCGGATCGTGCTCGGGACGGCGTCCGTCGGACTCCTCGTGCTGACCCTTGCGACGGCGTTGTTCGGCACGACGATCACGCTGCTCAACTTCACGCCGACCTTCCTCTACGTGGTCTTCTGGCTCGGGATTCCGCTCCTCTCGATCCTGTTCGGGAACGTGTGGAGCGTCCTCAGCCCGTGGCGCGCCATCGCCGACGCGACCGTCTGGCTCGTCGAGCTCGGCGGGCGCGAGGCGCGACCCGTGCTCGAGTGGTCGGGGCGCTGGGGGAGGTATCCGGCCGCTGCGGCGCTCTTCGCGTTCGTGACGCTCGAGCTCGCGCATCCGGACGCTGCCCATCCGCCGACACTGGGAGTCGCGACCGCCCTGTACTCGTACTGGGCGCTGGCCGGCATGGCGGTGTATGGGCGCGACGCGTGGACGAGGCACGGTGAGGGCTTCGCCGTCGCTTTCGGCCTGCTCGCACGCATGGCGCCCTTCGTCGTGCGCGACGGCGCGATCGCGATTCGCTGGCCTTTCACGGGCCTCGCGGGCGCAGAGCACGTTCGCGGGACGCTCGTGTTCGTGGCCGTGATGCTCGGCTCGACGAGCTTCGACGGCTTCAGCCGGACGAGCACCTGGGTCGACCTGATCGGAGGTATCCGCAGCGACCTCTCGGGCTCCTCCCAGCGTGTAATCGATCTGGCGACGACCTTCACTAACATCGCCGGCCTCGCGTTCTTCGTCTGCGTCGTGCTTGCGACGTACCTGGTGGCCGTCCTCGCAGCCCAGAGGATCGCCCGCAGCGACCGTCCGCTCGTGCCCGACTTCGTGCTCCCACTCGTCCCGATCGCGGCGGCTTACGTCATCGCGCACTACTTCACGTCGTTCGTGATCACCGGCCAGTTCATGTTCGCGCTGATCTCCGATCCATTCGGGCGCGGCTGGGATCTCTTCGGTACCGCCGACTTCGCACCGAACCTCGCGATCGTCTCGCCCGAGACGGTCTGGTACGTCCAGGTCGTCGCGCTCGTCGTCGGGCACGTCGCCGGGCTGGCGATCGCGCACGATCGCGCAGTCGCGATCTTCCCCGACCGCCTCACTGCGCTCGAGGCGCAGCTTCCGATGCTCGCGCTCATGGTTCTGTACACACTGGGCGGGATGTGGGTGCTCACGCAGGGTTAGTGGCCCACGGAGGCGTGGCCGGCGCGATCGTCGAGTCGCTCGTCGTGCTCGCCGTCGTCGGGATCCTGGTGTGGGTCTGGCTCCGCGAGCGCCGTCTCCACCGCGAGCGCGTTACGACTGACGACGAGTCGCCGAGCCGGTGACGAAGCCCGCGTACAGGAGCACCGCGGCCACGGCGATCGCCGGTGCGAGCGCACCGACGCCGAGTCCAGCGAGACCGCTACCGATGCCGGCCACTGCGATGCCCGCCAGGACGAGCGTGTTCCCCAGCGGCCGCGTCTTGAACGTCAGCACCGCGACGACGACCACGGCGAGCGTCCCCAACGAGTTCGCCAGGATCGCCGTCACGCGAGCGGGCCAGAGGTCGAGCACGTCCTGCGCCTCCGGTACCTCCGTCCCGGAGACGGCGCTCTGCAGGGGCACCGCGACCGCGAGCCCGACTGCGAGACCGACGTAGATGAGAGCGACCGGCGTGACCCAGCGTCGGCCGATGAGGAGCGCCGAGCCCGCTCCGAGTAGGGCGGCCGTGAGGAGGCCGCCGCCGAGGTAGTAGACACGGAAGGCGGCCTCGTTCCAGCCGGCGGCGGCTCCCCACGCGAGCGCTCCGGCCGCCGCGGCGTACGCGGCGAGCCCCGCGGACCACGCAGCCAGCTCGGGGGCTCGGCGAACGCGGAACCGCCGTGCGAGATCTCCGGACAGGCGCAGGGAGAGCAGGGCAGCGCCGAAGGCGAGGAGCGCGTCCACGGCGCCGGACTGTAGTCCCTACCCAGGTACCATCCCGCACGTGCTCAGACGACCGGCTGTGCTTCTGGCCATCCCGATCGTCGCGCTGGTGCTGCTCTCTCCCCTCGAAGCCGCGAGCCCCAAGCGGGACTACGCAGCGGCCGCGTGGACGATCCTGCCTCCGGGCGAGAACGGCAGCCTGACGTTCAACCGCAACACACGAGACCAGGCGCAGCTCTACGACGCGCTGACGCCGCTCTTCGGAACGGTCACGGCTCGCGACATCCGGCGCACCTTCAAGCCAGCCCCGCTCGGCGCGCCGCCGAAGGCTGAAGGGAAACGCGAGCGCCCGCGCCCGGGAGTGACCATTGTCCGCGACAGCTTCGGGGTCGCCCAGGTCACCGGGAAGACGGAGGCCGACGTCGCGTTCGGCGCGGGCTGGGTGACGGCGGCCGACAGAGGCCTCCTGCTACAGCTCATCCGCGGCCCCGCAAGGGTCGCGGCGCTCGACGTCCCTGGCCTCGACCCCCTGGCGCTCGCGTTGAGCGGGAAGACCTTCGTGCCGAGCGCGGAGGCCGAGGCGTTCCTTGCGAACCAGCTCGATGCAGTGCGTTCCCAGGGTGCGGTCGGGCGCAAGGTCCTCGCGCTCATCAGCGCCTACTCGGCGGGAATCAACGCGTACAACCGGGCGAAGCGCGTCCCGGCGACGCCGTTCACGGCGAGGGACGTGGTCGCGTCGGCTGCGCTGATCGCGGCGAGATTCGGCACGAACGGTGGGCAGGAGGCGCAGAACGCGATGTTCCTCGACGCGCTCGAGGGCCGTCTCGGCGCGGCCGACGCGCGTCGCGTCTTCGCCGACCTCCGGGCGGCGAACGACATCGAGGCACCCGTCAGCGTCCGCGGGAGCTTTCCCCATCAGCTCCCGCCCGAGACAGCGCCGGGCAGCGTCGTCCTCGACGACGGGAGCTTCCGTGGCGCGCCGCTCGCAGCGCCGGCCTTCGGGTCGAACGCGCTCCTGATCGGAGCGAAGCGCTCCGAGACCGGGCACCCGCTCTTCGTCGCCGGGCCGCAGGTGGGCTACTTCTTCCCGCAGTTCTTCGCCGAGATGGAGCTCCAGGGTGCGGGTTTCGCCGCACGCGGGGCGCTCTTCCCCGGAATCCCGCTCGTCCTCATCGGACGCGGTCCCGACTACGCGTGGAGCGCGACGTCGTCGCAGGCCGACAGCCTCGACCTGTTCGTCGAAGAGTTGTGTGAGGACGACGTGCACTACGTCTACCGCGGACTGTGCGAGCCGATGCGGCGACTCTTGGTGGGGACGCTCAAGACCCAAGGTCAGCCCGACCAGGAGGTCTCCTACAGCGAGACGGCGCACGGCCCCGTGGTCGGGTACGCGACGGTTGGGGGCAAGCGCGTCGCGATCGCGGTACAGCGGTCGACTCGCGGGCGCGAGCTCCTGAGCACGCGCGCGTTCTACGACCTGAACACCGGGCGGGTGACGTCGGCGAGGGACTTCCTCTCGACGATGAACGCAGTCGAGTTCAGCTTCAACTGGTTCTACGCCGACGATCGCGACATCGCGCTCTTCTCCAGTGGCCGGCTGCCGATCCGCGCGCCGGGCACTGATCCGGCGCTCCCGACGCACGGCGGCGGAGGATACGACTGGCGTGGCTACCTGTCCTTCGCCGGCCACGCGCAGGCGATCAACCCGCCCTCGAACGTGATCCTCAACTGGAACAACAAGCCCGGACCGGACGTCGGTGCGGCCGATTCCAACTTCGCCTACGGCTCGGTCCATCGAGTCGATCTCTTGACCGCTGCCATCGCGGCCCGCAAGAAGCACTCGCTCGCATCCGTCACCGGAGCCATGAACAGGGCGGCCACGCAGGATCTGCGAGCCGTGCGGGTCTGGCCTGCGATCCGCGCCGTGCTGCAGACCGGTGCGGCACCGAGCGCGCGCGCCGAGGCGGCCGCCTCCCTCCTCGACAACTGGCGCGCAGCGGGCTCGAGCCGGCTCGATCGGGATCTCGACGGGAAGATCGACGATCCGGGCGCCGCTGTGATGGATGCTGCCTGGCCGCGACTCGCCGACGCCGTCATGGCACCGGTCCTCGGTCCGTTGGTCGAGCGCCTGGCGGCCCTGCATTCGAGGAGCGACGACGCAGGCCCGGGCGGCTCCGCCTACATCTCGGGCTGGTACGGGTATGTCGAGAAGGACCTGCGGATGCTCCTCGGCCGCCAGGTGCGCGGCGCCTACTCACGTCGCTTCTGCGGCGCGGGCGTGCTCGCGACCTGTCGTGCGTCGCTCTGGGCTGCTCTCGACGAGGCGGCGGCCGCGCTCGAGAAGCAGGGGCAGACGCCGTCGTCGGCGTGGCGCGCGGACGCGACGGCCGAGCGGATCCGCTTCACCTCGGGCGTCCTGTCGGACACGATGCGCTGGTCGAACCGACCGACGTTCCAGCAGCTCATGTCCTTCAGTTCTCATCGGCCTCGGTAGCTACGCTCGAACGGTGAGGAAGCGCTACCTGATGGCGCCCGGGCCCACGCCGGTGCCGCCCGAGGTGCTGGCGGCCGGCGCCGAGGCGGTGCTCCATCACCGCGGCCCGGACTTCCGTGCGCTCATGCTCAGGACGCTCGAACGTCTGCGCGAGGTGTGCCGGACGCAGAACGACGTCCTCCTCTTCACCGCGTCGGGCTCCGCAGCCTTCGAGTCGGCGGTCGTGAACCTCCTCTCTCCGGGCGAGCGTGTCCTGAACGTGAACGCCGGGGAGTTCGGCCAGCGCTGGGCGAACCTGGCGACGGCGTACGGAGCCGACGTCCACGAGGTTCGGTACGCCTGGGGCGAGACACCACGGCCCGAGGACATCCGCGCGCGCCTCGAGGAGACCGGAGCCGAGGTCGTGTTCGTCGTGCACTCGGAGACGTCGACGGGGGTGGTTTCCGACGTACAGGCAATTGCGCGAGTTGCTCGCGACGCGGGCGCGCTCGTCGTCGTCGACGCGGTGTCAAGCCTGGGCGCCGTCCCGCTCGAGACGGACGCGTGGGGCCTCGACGTGGTCGTGGCCGGGTCGCAGAAAGCGCTGATGACCCCGCCTGGTTTGTCTCTCGCGACGGTGTCCCCGCTGGCGTGGGAACGGTCCCTGCGGGCGACGATGCCTCGCTTCTACTTCGACTGGGAGCGCACGCGTGCCGCGCTCGAGACCGGCTCGACGCCGTTTACCGTGGCCGTTACTCTGGTCGCCGCCCTCGACCGGGCGTTGGGCCTGCTGCTCGAGGAGGGCCTCGACGCGGCGTTCGCCCGGCACGCCGCGCTCGGCCGCGCCTGCCGGGAAGGCGCGAAGGCGATGGGGCTCGAGCTCTTCTCGCCAGACGAGGAACGGTCGGCCGTCGTGACCGCGATCCTGACGCCGGACGGCGTCGACGCGAGGGAGCTCGTCCTCGCACTCCGAGATCGCTTCGGGATCACCGTCGCCGGCGCACATGGCGAGCTCGGCTCGCGCATGTTCCGGATCGGGCACATCGGCTACTACGACATCCTCGACATCACGACTGCCCTGACCGCGGTCGAGACGCTGCTCGTCGAGGACGGCGCCGACATCGAGCGCGGTGTCGCGGCAGCCAGGGCCATCGAGGCCTACCACGACACGGCGCGTGTCTAGCGAGAGCGCTCGGCCGCGCGTCCTCGTCCGAGAGCAGATCGCCGAGGCCGGGCTCGAGCTCCTACGGGCGCGCTTCGACGTCGTCGAGGACTCCGACTCGGACCTCGCGGAGATCATCGGGGAGTTCGACGCGATCGTCGTGCGATCCGCGACCAGGCTCGACGCGTCGCTCCTCGAGCACGCCACCCGGCTGCGAGTTATCGGCCGCGCAGGCGTCGGGGTCGACAACGTGGACGTCGACGCGGCCACACGCCGCGGGATCGTCGTCGCGAACGCGGCCGAGTCGACGGTCGTGTCGGCCGCCGAGCATGCGATCGCGCTGCTCTTCGCGCTGGCACGGAACGTCCCGCAGGCGCACTCGTCGCTGTCCGCCGGAAACTGGGACCGTGGCCGCTTCGCGGGCGTCGAGCTCTCGGGCAAGACGCTCGGTGTCCTCGGCCTCGGACGCATCGGGCGCGAGGTCGCGCGGCGTGCTCTCGGGCTCGGGCTCCGCGTCGTCGCGTACGACCCGTTCGTCTCGAGCGAGCGCTTCCGGGAGCTCGGAGTCGAACGGGCGGAGAACCTTGGAAACGTCTACCGGGACGCCGATCTGATCACGCTGCACCTGCCGCTCAACGAAGAGACCCGCGGCGTACTCGACGCGGATGCGTTCGCACAAATGCGGGACGGCGTGCGCATCGTGAACGCCGCTCGCGGTGGCCTGGTCGACGAGGAAGCGCTACTGGTCGCCATTCGCTCCGGCAAGGTCGCCGGGGCGGCGCTCGACGTCTTCGAGACGGAGCCGTACACGGGGCCGCTGCTCGAGCTCGACGAGGTCATCGTCACCCCGCACCTCGCGGGCTCGACTAACGAGGCGCAGGATCGTGCGGGTGTCGTCATCGCCGAGCAGATCGCCGCGGCGCTCGACGGCGAGATCGTGCAGACGGCGGTGAACATCCCGATCGTCGAGCAGGGGGATCTCGAGGCGCTCGGCCCGTTCGTCCCGCTCGCGGCGAAGCTCGGGCGGCTGGCGATGATGCTCGCGGCGAGCTGGCCGCAGCGACTCGTCGTCTCCGTGCACGGGCCGCTCTCCGAGCGCGACGCGCGCCTGCTGACCGTCGCCGCGCTGAACGGTGCCTTCCAGGGCCGCGTCGACGAGACGGTGAACTACGTCAACGCTCCGGTCATCGCCGCCGAGCGGGGCATCGACGTGTCGGAGCAGCGCTTCTCGGCATCGCGGCACTACACGAACCTCGTCCGGATCGCCGTGGACGCGGACGGAGACGAGACCGAGGTCTCGGGCACGACGGTCGGTCCCGAGCACCGCCTCTTCCTCGCCGGAGCGCTCGGCTTCGATCTCGACATCGAGCTCGCGTCGTTGATGGCCTTCCTCGTCTACGACGACGTCCCGGGCGTCATCGGGAAGGTCGGGACGATGTTCGGTGACGCAGGCGTGAACATCGCGAACATGGCCGTCTCGAGGACCAGCGAGGGCGGGAAGGCGTTGATGGCCTTCTCGATCGACTCGGCCGCTCCGCCCGAGCTCGTGGAGCGAGTTCAGGCCGCCGGCTTCGACGACGCGCGGTTCGTGACCCTGAGCTAGAGCACGCGGCGCGACCGGTAGGCTGGCGCCGTGGTCACGGCCTGGCCGGAGCCCGTCGAGCGGGTTTCCTCCTACATTCGCGAAGCCGGCGCCGAGGGGCGCATCGAGGAGTTTCCCGACGGCACGACAACCGCTGCGGATGCCGCGGCGGCGGTCGGCTGTGAGCTCGGCCAGATCGTGAAGTCGCTCGTTCTGGTGTGCGACCAGGCACCCGTTGTCGCGCTCGTTCCCGGCGATCGTCGCGCCGACCCCGACAAGGTCGCCCGAGCGTTGCACGCAACCTCGGCGCGAGTTGCGACGGCGACCGAGGTGGAGGACGCAACGGGCTTCCCGCCCGGCGGCGTCGCGCCCTTCCCGCTGCCGGGGGTCCAGACCGTGCTCATGGATCACGGTCTCTTCCGTCACCCGCTGATCTGGGCGGGCGCCGGGACACACAAGCACGTGCTCGGGATGGCGCCCGCCGAGCTGGCGCGGCTCGCCCGCGCGCGGCCGATGGACGTCGTCGCCGAGCGCCCCTACGATTTGCCCGGAGACGTTCGTTGAAACCGACACGCAGCGGCCGCGAAGGGGCCGCCTCTAGGGATGTTCGCGCGACCGGATTACGCGCTAGCGGACTCTGGACTTGCGCAAAGACGAGCCCAAAGGAGACGTAGCCGATGCAAGAGACCGAGAAGATCTGGATGAACGGCGAGCTCGTGGACTGGGGCGATGCGAAGATCCACATCGCGTCCCACGGCCTCCACTACGGCTCGGGTGTGTTTGAAGGCATTCGCTGCTACGACACGCCGCAGGGACCCTCCGTCTTCCGGCTCCGCGACCACCTGGTCCGCCTCGAGAACTCGGCACGTGTCCTGTACATGGACCTCCCGTACTCGATGGAGGAGATCCGGTCCGCGAGCCACGAGCTCGTCGCGGCGAACGGCCTCGCATCGTGTTACCTACGGCCGCTCGCGTGGTACGGCTACGGCGAGCTCGGCGTCTCGTCGGTCGGGAACCCGGTCGACATGGCGATCATCAGCTTCCCGTGGGGCGCGTACCTCGGCGCCGACAGCCAGACGCTGGGCATTACGACCAAGATCTCGAGCTGGGAGCGAGTCGGGCCGAACGTCATCCCGCACGTAGCCAAGGCGACGGGGATCTACCTCAACTCGATGCTGGCGACCATGGAGGCGCGCCGCGGCGGCTACGACGAGGCGATCATGCTCTCGCATGACGGCTACGTCGCGGACGGCCCCGGCGAGAACGTGTTCGTCGTCAAGGACGGCGTCATCAGGACACCACCCCTGGCGATGTCGATCCTCCCCGGGATCACCCGCGACACGGTCATCCAGATCGCCCAGGATCTCGGGCATCGCGTCGAAGAGACGCTCCTGATCCGCACCGACCTGTACCTCGCGGACGAGGTCTTCATGGTCGGAACGGCCACGGAGGTCGCGCCGGTGCGGGCCGTGGACGACCGCGAGCTCGGCGTCGGCCCCGTGACGCTCGAGCTGCAGAAGGCGTATCTCGACACGGTGCAGGGACGGAGCGAGCGCTGGAGCCAGTGGCTCGACGTGGTCGAGATGTCGCAGTCCGCGGCCTAGAGCGTCGAGCCGCGGTGGCCGCAGTCCGTACCGTCTCGCTCTCGAGCCCGTATCTCGACGAGCGCGAGGAGGCACTCGTCACGGAGGTGCTGCGATCGGGCCGGCTCTCGCTCGGGCCGACGATCGACCGCTTCGAGGAGGAGTTCGCCGCGACCGTGGGTGCGCCGTATGCGGCTGCCGTGTCGAGTGGGACGGCCGGCCTCCATCTCCTCTGCATCACCGCGGGCGTGCAGGCCGGCGACGAGGTCGTCACCTCTCCGTACTCGTTCGTCGCTTCCGCGAACTGCGCGATCTACGAGGGCGCCACGCCCGTGTTCGCCGACATCGATCCGCGCACGTTCAATCTCGATCCCGCTGCGGTGGAGTCGGCGATCACGGACCGCACGCGCGCCGTCGTCGCCGTCGACATCTACGGCTATCCGTGCGAGCTCGACGAGCTGCGCGCGATCTGCGACGCGCGCGGCATCGCGCTGATCGAGGACGCCTGCGAGGCTCTCGGCAGCCGCTACAAGGGCGACCCGCTGGGCTCGCAAGGGGTGCCGGCCGTCTTCGCCTTCTACCCGAACAAGCAGATCACGACGGGCGAGGGCGGGATGGTGACGACGCACTCGGAGGAGGAGTGGCGCCTCCTGCGCAGCCTCCGCAACCAGGGCCGTGCGGACTCCGGCGGCTGGCTCGAGCACGCGCGCCTCGGCTTCAACTACCGACTCGACGACATCGGCGCTGCGATCGGGCTCGGTCAGCTCGAGAAGCTGGACGAGATCCTCGAGCTGCGCGCCTCGGTTGCCGGGCGGTACCGGGCGCTCCTGCACGGTGTCGACGCGGTCGAGCTTCCGTGCGAGGACGACGGGGAGCACGAGCGCTCGTGGTTCGTCTTCGTCGTCGCGCTCGCGGCGGGCGTCGATCGCGAGGCCGTCATCGAGTCGCTCGCGGATCGCGGCGTCCAGACCGCGCGCTACCTGCCCTGCATCCACCTGCAGCCGTACATGCGTGAGCGCTACGGCTTCCGGCCCGGGATGTGCCCGGTCGCGGAGGACGTGGCCGCGCGCACGCTCGCCCTTCCGTTTCACGCGCAGCTCGGCGAGGACGATCAGGCCTACGTCGTCGAGGCGTTGCAGGGCGCTCTGCGCCAGGGGTGAGCGCGCCGACGGCGCAGGGCGAGGCGCTCGCGACCTGGGCGGTCTGGGCCCTCGCGACGCTCGCGGTTCTCGTCACCTACAGCCGGGTCTCTCCCGCCGAGACCTACCACGTCTCGCACGAGGGCCTTGCCGGCGGGCTCGGCCGGTCGGTCACGCTCGTGAACTTCCCGATCGCGCTCGCCGCGATCGCGCTCGCCCTCGTCGCACTGGCCGCGCTTCCCGGCCGAGCTTGGTGGGCGGGCGCGCCCGGCGATCGCTCTCTGCGCCACGATGCCGTTCTTCGTCGATCAGGACGATCTCGACGCGCGCTGGGTCAATGCCGCCCCGGCTGCGGGCGTCGCGATCGCGCTCGGGCTCACGGTCTGGGCGACGCGCCGTGCGAGCGGTGCCTTTCGCGCCGCGTCGCCTCGGGGACCCGGCGCGCGTGATCGTCGCCTGTTGTCGTCGCCTTCCTCTCACTGCCGTGGGTCGCGTCCGAGCTCGGGTTCCACTTTCCGGGCGACCTCTTCATGGGTGAGGAGCTCGGTCGGGAAGCGGACGGCACGACGATCGCTGCGGTGCACCTCGGCCACCACCACGGAACGGACGGTGCGCTCCTCGTCGTCACGGCGCTCCTCCTCTCCCGCGTGCGCATCGACGAGGCGCGCCTGAGACTCGCCACGTCCGCGTACCTCGGGGCGATGTTCGCGTACGGGGGAGTCAACTTCGCCCAGGACCTCTGGAACGAGCAGATCGTGAAGCGCGGCTGGACGGAGACCGGAATCCCGTCCGCGCTCCTGCCGGGCGCCCGACCGATCTGGATCGTCGTCGTCGTGCTGGCAGTCGCCGCCGGCTGGGTCTTCCACCGCGAGCAGAAGCGCCCCGCGACGGCCGCCTGATCGGCGTCATACTCACGGCATGGCGGCTTCGAGAATGGTCTTCCTCGGATTCGGCAAGTACGCGCGGGCGGACAAGATCTACGCGCTCGAGCCGCTGCGGGGAGACGAGCGAGGGGACGGGCGGCGCACCCGGGTCTGGGTCGAGGGTGTCGTCGAGCCGCTCGTCGCGTCGCGAACGGAGCGGACGATCCTCCACGACATGGGTCACGAGGCAGGCGACTCCGTGCTCCTCGACGGCGCCCTCGACCTCGCCGAGCGGCTCGCGTCGGCGGCGGAGGAAGGACGCGTCGACCTCGGGGATCTCGGCCGACGCGCGCGAAAGCTGCTCGCGGCAACCGCCCGGCCCGACGAGGGCGAACAGCTCTTCTGACCGCAGCGGCGCTCGACCTCTTCACCCAGGACGTCACCGCCGTCGCGCGTGAGCTGATCGGCTGGAAGCTTCTCGTCGACGGCGTCGGCGGTGTCGTCGTCGAGACGGAGGCGTACGCAGCCGACGATCCCGCGAGTCACTCGTTCGCGGGCCCGACCCGACGAAACGCGACGATGTTCGGCCCGCCGGGGCGCCTGTACGTCTATCGCTCGTACGGGATCCACTGGTGCGCGAACGTCGTCTGCGGCGCGGAGGGCACCGGATCCGCCGTGCTCCTGCGGGCGCTCGAGCCCACGACGGGAGTCGGCCTCATGCGAGACCGGCGCGGCGTCGAGCCGATCGAGCTGCTGTGCGCAGGCCCCGGTCGCCTCACGCAGGCGCTCGGCATCACCGGCGCGCACGACGGCGTCGAGCTGGGTCAGGCTCCGTTCGAGCTCGAGCCGCGAGAGAACGTCGTCGAGGTCACCGCGAGCGCGAGGATCGGGATCTCGCGGGCCGCAGACCGCCCGTGGCGCTACGCGCTCAAGGGGTCGCGATTCGTGAGCCGTCCCCGACCACGAGCTTGACCCGCATGCCGGGCGCGACGGCAACCCCTGGGTCGGGGCTCTGGCGCAGGACCGTGCCCGCGTGCCCCGGCGCGGACCGACCCTGGAGGCGGAGCTTCCGCTTGCGCGCCTCTGCCTGAACGTCCATGAGGCTCGATCCGACGAAGTTCGGCAACGTGCCGTACCGCGCCTTGGACACCCAGATCGTGACCCTGTCGTGGGCCGAGAGCCCGCCCTTTCGCGGATCCTGGCCGACGACGACGCCCGGTGTCTTGCCGGCCTTCGCCGGCGCGTAGGCGAGGGCGACCTCGAGCGGCTGCTCGGCGAGCTCGGCGGTCGCACCCGCCGCGGTCATGCCGACCACGAGCGGGACGGAGACCTCGTTCGGCTTGCAGTCGGCCTCGGTGCCGGGAGCCTCGCCGGAGAAGTACGAGACGAGTCGCGCGCCGCGGCAGTAGCCGTTGTCGAGCGCCCACTTGCCCTCGCGCTTGACGACCCACGTGGAGACGCCGCCGAGGTACGGAGGCGATTCGAACGCGTCCTCGCCTTCCTCGAGCTTGCCCACGAACTCCTTCCAGATCAGGGCCGGCAGCGTTCCGCCCGTGACGGGCTCGCCGTCGAACTCGGTGAGCATCGGACGGAGCGAATCCGGGTAGCCGACCCAGACGGCGACGACGAGCTCGGGCGTGTAGCCGACGAACCAGGCGTCGCCGTAGTTGTCCGTCGTTCCCGTCTTGCCGGCCACCTCGCGGCCCGGGATCGCGGCGCGGCGCCCGGTCCCGGACTGGACCACGTCCTCGAGGATGTCCGTCAAGAGCTCCGCCTGACCCTCCTGCAGCACCTGGGTCGGGATCGGTGCGTTCTCCTCGCGCCGCCCGGCGCGAACGCGATCGACGCGTTCCACGACACGCGGGCGGTTGGCGAAGATGGAATTGTCGACGCGCCGTCCCCCGTTCGCGACCGTGGCGTATGCCCGCGCCATCTCGAGCGGGCTCACGGCGACCGAGCCCAGCCCGATCGAGAAGTACGGCGAGAGACGGCTGCGAATGCCCAGGTCGTGCGCGGTCTTGACGATGGCTCTCGGCCCGACCAGGTCCGTGAGCTGTGCGTAGACCGAGTTGTCCGAGGAGACGATCGCCCGCGACAGGCTCACGCGACCGAGGTACGTGTCGTCGTAGTTCGTCACCCGCCAGATCCGGTCGCCCGCGTCGATCGACACGGGCTTCGACTCGAGCTCCGTGAGCGGAGAGATGCCCTCCTGCATGGCTGCAGCGAGCACGATCGGCTTGAACGCGGAGCCCGGCTGACGCTTCGCCTGGGCGGCGAGGTTGAACTGGCTCTGGCGGAAGTTGCGTCCGCCGAACATCGCCTTCACGGCGCCCGTGCGCGGGTCGAGCGCGACCAGTGCCGCCGCCGGGCCGTCGTCGTCGCGGAGGACCTTCTCGATCGCGGCGCGCGCCTGGAGCTGCAGGTCGAGATCGATCGTCGTCGTGACCTTCAGGCCTCCTCCGAACACGCGGCCGGCGCCGTAGTGGTCGACGAGCTGATCCGTGACGTAGTTGAGGAAGTACGCCGCCGGGCCCTGCGTTCCGGGCAGGCGGATGTCCTCGGCCGCGGGGAGAGGAGCCTTCGCGGCCCGCGCGAAGGCGCGCGGCGTGATCTTCCCCTGCTCGAACATCATCCGCAGAACGTGTTGGCGACGGGCGACGGCGTTTCCGGGGTTCGTCGCCGGGTCGTACAGCGAGGGATCGGCCGGAATGCCTGCGAGGAGCGCCGACTCCGCGAGCGTCAGCTCCTTCGCGCTCTTCTTGAAGTAGGCGCGCGCGGCCTGCTGAATCCCGTAGGCGCCGTGGCCGAAGTAGATCGTGTTCAGGTACGCCGTGAGGATCCGGTCCTTGCTCCAGCGCTGCTCGAGCTGCCAGGCGAGGGCCGCCTCGCGCACCTTGCGGGCGAGCGTTCGTTCGTTGCGGATGTACGCGTTCTTGACGAACTGCTGCGTGATCGTCGATCCACCCTCGACGAGCCCCTGGTGGCGGATGTCCTGCCAGAGCGCGCGCCCGACGCCACGGACGTCGATTCCGTCGTGCTCGAAGAATCGCTGGTCTTCGACCGCGACGATCGCGTGTCGCATGATCGGCGCGATCTCCTCCGTGTCCACGAGGACGCGGCTCTCGTCGCCCCGGAGCACTGCGAGGACGCGCTTTCCGTTGGACGCGTAGACGACGCTGTCCACGTCCGACCGCTGCGCGGCCGGATCGAGCGACGGGATCTCGCTCGCGACGGCGCGGACGAGCCCGAAGGTGAACGACAGCCCCGCTGCGACGAAGAGGACGAGCAGCAACGCCGCAAGACGGCGCTTGCGAACCCGGCGCCGTGTCTTCGGCGTCGCCTGCTCTTTCCGAACTCGCAAGAGGGCAGATTCTAGCCTGTGCTTTGCGCAAGACCGGGATCCGCTAGCGCGGATCCCGGTCGCGCCACAGATCCCTAAAGCGCGGCCGCAAGCGGCCGCGGGGCCCGCTTTCCCGCAAGGCGTGTTCAGCTAGACGGGATCGGAAGCGACGATCGGAGGCGTCGTCGGAGCCTCCACGCCGCCTGCGTCCTCGATGGTCACGGCAACGAGATCTCCTGCGCCGACGGTGCCTTCGACGCCCACGATCTCGGCTCCGTCGCTGCCGGCGAAGATGCCCGCGCGGTTCGCGTCGTCGATGTTCCCGCCCGGGACGATCCACAGCTCGTACGTCTTGCCGGCCGGGGCGGGACCGAGGTCCGCGAGAACGAGTGCAGCGCTTCCCTCCGGATCGACCACGAGCCGGCCGGTCCCGGCGGTGAGGCCGACGTCCGCGAGTCGGGGTTCGCGACGATCGCCGCGGCCGCGCGCTCCCGGTCGAGCGCAGAGCGCGTGTCGTCCAGCTGGCTCGAGAGATCGAGCGCCCAGACGCCGACGGCGAGCGCGACGATCGCCGCCACCGCGGCGGCCGCGCCGAGCACGGGTGCGAGGCGCCGGCGGCGAGGCTCGAACGGCACGACGACCTGAGGCGGCTCCGCCCGGACAGCCTCGAGCACGCGGTCGCGGAGCTCGGGTCTCGGATCGGGGCCGGAGGCCGCGATCGCGAGCGCAGCAGTCGTCTCCGAGAACGACGCCAGCTCCTCCCGGCACGACTCGCAGCCCGAGAGGTGCGCCTCGTAGGCGCCGCGCTCCTCGGGGTCGAGGGCATCCAGGGCGTAGCCCGCGGTCAGCTCGTGAATTCCGGTTTCCATGATCCTTCGTGCTCGGAGTCGTCCAGCAGCTCGCGCAGGCGCGCGAGCCCGGCGAACATCCTGCTCTTGATCGTACCGAGGGGCACGCCGAGCCTCTCGGCGAGCTCGGACTGCGAGAACCCGCCGTAGTAGGCGAGCTCGAGTGCCTCGCGCTGGACGTCGGGGAGCTGCTTGAGCGCCGTTTGCACGCGTTCGCGCTCGAAGCGGAGCCAGGCCGCCTCGTCGGTGGGCTCGTCGATCTGAAGTGGCGCGGTCTCCTCGACGAGCGGCTCGGCTCGCCGTCGCTCCTCCCGGCGCACGAGGTCGACGGCTCGCCGGTGGACGAGCGTCAGGATCCAGGTGCTGGCCTTCGCCCGCTCGGCCCGAAAGCTTGCCGCCGTCCGCCAGACGCCGAGGAATGCCTCCTGGACGGCGTCCTCGGCGAGCCGCTCGTCCCGGAGGACGCGGACCGCGAGGCCGTACGCGATGCGGCCTGTGCGGTCGTAGAGCTCGGCGAGCGCGTGCTCGTCACCCCGGGCGACGAGCGCGACCAGAGCCTCGTCCGAGAGGTGGGCGTGCTGCTTTCGCATCGCGATGAAGTCGTACGGCTCGGGCAACGCTAACACGGCAGACGCGATCGCCTCCATGGCTCTGCTTCGTCGAATGTGACGCTTCGGTTCAGATCGGGACCCAATCGAACCGCCTTCGCCGCAGCCGCGAACCACGGCCGTTCTCGATCTCGTCAAGAGAGGAGTAGAGATGCACAAGGGCATGACAGTGGTCGCTGCCGTCGCGCTGCTCGCAATCGCAGCCGTCGTCGGCGCCACGACCCTGGGCCCCGGGAGCGGTACGGCGTCGAGCCACCGGGAGGCGCCACTGATCTCGGAGGACCCGAGCGCCGACAACACGGACCTGTACGCGTTCCGGAGCCCCGACCGTCCCGACACGGTCACGATCGTGTCGAACTGGATCCCAGGTGAGGATCCTGCCGCCGGCCCGAACTACTTCACGTTCTCGCCGTCGGCTCGTTACAACATCTACATCGACCGGACCGGCGACGCCCGCCCGGACATCACCTACCGGTTCCGCTTCGACCGCACCGCGGGGCCGCTGTTCCTCGGTAACACCGTGCAGAAGTACACGGTCACGCGCAACGGCAAGCTCTACGCGCGTGGCACGACGCCGCCGAACAACATCGGCCCGCGGGCGACGCCGAACTATCGCCAGCTCGCGGCGAAGGGCGTCGTCTCGGTCGGCGGAGCACGGATCTTCGCGGGTCAGCGCGACGACCCGTTCTTCGGCGACATCGGGTCGATCTTCGACCTGCTCGCGATCCGCAAGGGCACGGGCAACATGGGCGGCGGCAAGGACTTCTTCGCCGGGTACGCCGTCCACACGATCGCGTTGCAGATTCCGATCTCGCAGCTCGACGCGAGGAACAACACGATCGGCATCTGGTCGTCGACCGACCGTCAGAACGTGACCGTGAGCGGGAAGGTCAACCGCGGCTGGACGCAGGTCTCGCGCATCGGCAACCCGCTGGTGAACGAGGTCGTCGTCCCGACGCCGTTCAAGGACGTCTGGAACCGCTCCGCGCCGGTCAACGACAAGCAGTTCGCAGGCCCGGTGCTGACGCCGGTCCTCGCGAAGCTCATGAACGACCTGTACAAGGTGAACGCGCCCACGACGAACCGCGACGATCTCGTCGCCGTCTTCGGCACGGGCGTGCAGGGCCTCAACTTCACGGGCCCGACCGTGGCGGACCTGCTGCGGCTGAACTACTCCATCCCCGTCACGCCGGCGAACCGGATGAACCGTCTGGGCGTCATCGGCGGCGACAACGGTGGATTCCCGAACGGCCGCCGCCTGGGCGACGACGTCGTCGACGCCGCCGAGCAGGTCATGGCCGGGTTCCTCAAGGGGAACAAGGTGCCGCTGGGCGACGGCGTCAACGCCGACGACCAGAAGCTGCTCTCGTCGTTCCCGTACGTCGCGGATCCGCAGAGCGGATTCGAGAACACGAAGGGCAAGTAGGGCACGACGGACGATCTCGCGGGAGCCGGTTCTGGCCCGGCTCCCGCGAACCGCTCGCCGTCTCCGCGCGAACCAGAGCCGTGAAGCGTCTCGCAGTCGCTCTGCTGGCCGTCGTCGCGCTGCTGGGTACTCCCGACCGCGCCTCAGCCCATCCCCTCGGCAACTTCACGGTCAATCGCTACGCGGGAATCGAGGTCGCCGGCAGCGAGGTGTACGTCCGCTACGCCCTCGACCTCGCGGAGATCCCGACGTACCAGCTCGGCGCCGAGGTGCGGAAGCCGGGCTATGCGGCTCGGCTCGCACGCGAGCTCGAGCTGAAGCTCGACGGCAGGCGCGCGCCGCTGGTCGTCGTCGACTCCCGCGTGCGAGCTCGGCCTGGCGCAGGGGGACTGAAGACGCTCAGGCTCGACGTCGTCTATCGGGCTCGGGGGAGCGGGGCCGAGGTTCAGTTCCTGGACAAAGCGTTCGCGGGCCGCGTCGGCTGGCGCGAAGTCACGCTGGCCGCGCGCGACGGCGCGCGCGTCCTCGAGTCCGACGTTCCCGCGCGCAGCGAGAGCCGTGCGCTGCGGGCGTATCCGGACGATCTCCTGCGCTCGCCGCCCGCCATCTCCGCCGCCGCCGCCGTCGTGGACCCGGGTGAGTCACCCGGCGCGCCGCCTTCGCTCGCCGAGGTTCCGCCGGTAGTCCACACCGGTGGAGGCTTCGAGTCGTTGCTCGAGCAGGGCGATCTCTCCGTCGGCGTGCTCCTGCTCTCGTTCCTGATCGCTGCGTTCTGGGGCGCGGCCCACGCGCTGACGCCGGGCCACGGGAAAGCGATGGTCGCTGCGTACCTGGTCGGGACGAAGGGCACTCCACGCCATGCCTTCATGCTCGGAGGAACGGTGACGATCGCGCACACGGCGGGAGTGTTCGCCCTCGGCTTCGTCACCCTCGGCCTGTCCGCGTTCATCGTTCCCGAGCAGCTCTATCCGTGGCTGACACTGGTCTCGGGGCTCCTCGTGCTGGCAGTCGGCGCGTCGGTGCTGCGACAGCGACTTCGTGGACGCCGCGGCCACGACCGTCACCATCACCATGACCATCATCACGGCGATGGACACCACCACCACCACGAGACACGAGCACGACGACGCGCTCACCTCGAAGGGAATCCTCGGCGTCGGGATCGCAGCGGGCATCCTGCCGTGCCCGTCGGCACTCGTCGTCCTGCTCTCGGCGATCGCGCTCCACCGCGTCGGGCTCGGGCTCGCGCTCATCGTCGCGTTCAGTCTCGGCCTCGCGTCGACGATCACCGCGATCGGCCTCCTCGCCGTCCTCGCGCGTCGTACCTTCAGCCGGCTGACACTGGGCGGTCCGGTCGTTCGCGCTCTGCCGGCCGCCAGCGCCGCGCTCATCGTCGCTGTCGGCCTCGTGATCACCGCCAAGGCGCTTCCTGGAGTTCTCTGACCGAACCGCTCCGGTTCGGCTGACGAACAAGAGACATGTTCGGGCTCGACGACTGGATCGCAGGCTTGTCCGAAAGCGCGTCCATCGCGGTCGTTCTCCTCGTCGGCGTTCTCCTCGGCCTGCGTCACGCGACCGATCCCGACCACATCGCAGCGATGACCACGCTGGTCGCGTCGGGACGGGAGCGCGCAGTTCGGTCGGCGGCTCGACTGGGCGCCTGGTGGGGCGTCGGCCATGGAGTCACCCTCGTCGTGTTCGGGATCCCGATCCTCCTCGCCGAGCGCTACCTGCCGGAGCGACTCCAGCAGGGCGCGGAGACGGCGGTTGCGGTGCTGATCGTGTTCCTGGCCGTCCGCCTGATCGTTCGCTGGCGTCACGGGTACTTCAACCTGCACGCCCATCCGCACTCGGACGAGCATCATCGTCATGCGGTTCGCACGCCCGCGGGAGCGGTCGGAGTGGGGCTCGTGCACGGGATGGGTGGAAGCGCAGGCGTGGGCATCCTGTTGCTCGCCGCGATTCCCTCGGAGACGGTCGCCGTCGCATCCCTGTTGCTCCTCGCTCTCTTTACGGCCGTCTCGATGACGATCGTGACCGCAGGGTTCGGGCTCACGCTCGCGTCGCGGCCGGTAGCCGCTGCATCGAACACGGTGATCCCGGCGCTCGGCATCGCCAGTCTCGTGTTCGGCATCTGGTACGCAGCGGCTGCCTGGGCGCTCGCTCCGTATCCCTTCTAGCCGAGCGTGCGAAAGCGCGTAGGGCGCTAGGCTCCGCGGCCATGGAGCAGCTCCTCACGCTCGACGATGCCGAGCGCCAGGCCGAGGAGGCGGTCACACCGGAGGCGTGGAGCTACATCGTCGGCGGCGCCGGCGACGAGCGCACGCTCCGCTGGAACCGAGAGGCATTCTCGCGCGTTCGACTTCGGCCGCGCGTGCTCGTCGACGTCTCGTCGGTCTCGACTGCGACGACGGTGCTCGGCACGCCCGTCTCGATGCCCGCGCTCGTCGCACCGATGGCGTTCCAGCAGATCGCCCACGAGGAGGGCGAGGTCGCGATGGCCCGCGGAGCCGCTGCAGCCGACACGTTGATGTGCGTCTCGACCGTCGCGACGTCGACCCCGGCCGACATCGCCGCGGCAGCTCCGGACGCGCCGCGCTGGCTGCAGATCTACGTCTTTCGCGATCGGGAGGTCAGCGACGACGTCATCGCGCAGGCGCTCGAGTCGGGCTTCACCGCCCTCGTCCTCACGGCCGACCTGCCCGTGTACGGCATCCGGCATCGCGAGGCGCGAACCGGTTTCGAAGCGCCCGAGGACGACGTGCCGGCACTCGTGTCGGCGCGCGCACGCGGCGGCGAGACCGAGGGCCATCACACGCTGAGCCTGCTCGAGTCCGGGCTCGAGTGGGACTACGTCACCGAGCTCCGGGAGCGCTGGAACGTCCCCGTCATCGTGAAGGGCCTCGTCACGGCCGAGGACGCGGACCTCGCCTGCCAGTACGGCGCCTCGGGCGTCGTCGTCTCGAACCACGGCGGGCGCCAGCTCGACGGCGCGATCGCCTCGCTCGAGGCGCTCCCCGAGGTGGTGGATGCCGTCAGCGGGCGCGCGGAGGTGTACCTGGACGGCGGCGTTCGGCGTGGCACCGACGTCGTCATGGCGCTCGCGCTCGGCGCTCGCGCCGTGCTCGTCGGGCGGCCCGGCGCTGTACGGGCTCGCGTTCGGCGGCTCGAAAGGGGTCGAGCAGGTGCTCGAGATCCTGCGCGAGGAGATCGAGAACGCGCTTGCGCTCCTCGGCTGCCGCTCGCCCGACGAAGTGACGGCGTCGCACGTGTCGACGAAGCATCTGTAGTGGGCGTCGCCGAGCTCACGCGGAACGCCGTCCACGTGCTTCCGGCAGGTGGGCTCGAGGCGAAGCTCGCACTCGGCCGCCCGCTCCGCGTCAAGCTCGGGATCGACGTCACGTCGCCGGACATCCACGTCGGTCGCGGGATTCCGCTCCAGCGCATGCGCGCGTTCCAGGACGAGGGACACGTAGGCGTCCTCATCGTCGGCGACTACACGACGCGCATCGGCGACCCCTCGGGTCGATCGAGCGAGCGCCCGATCCTCTCGGACGACGAGATCGACCGGAACGCGGACACCTACGTCGAGCAGGCGCTCCAGATCCTGATCCCCGACCAGACCGAGGTTCGGCGCAACAGCGAGTGGCTCGCCGGACTGAGCTTCGCCGACGTGATTCGGCTGACGCGGATGATGACGGTGGCTCAGATGCTCGAGCGGGACGACTTCGCCGGCAGGTACTCGGCCGGCCAGCCGATCTCGGTCTCGGAGCTCCTCTATCCGCTCATGCAGGCGTACGACTCCGTCGCCGTGGAGGCGGACGTCGAGCTCGGCGGCACGGATCAGCTCTACAACCTGCTCGCGGGCCGCGAGGTCATGCAGGCCTACGGGCTCGAGCCGCAGGTCGTCCTGACGACTCCGCTGCTCGTCTCCTGGGACGGGGAGAAGATGAGCTCGTCGGTCGGGAAACAACATCCCGCTGACCGCGCCGCCCGAGGAGCAGTTCGGCCGCACGATGCGCATCGCGGACGAGCTGCTGGAGGAGTGGTACCGCCTCGTCGTGCAGGAACCGCTACCCGACGGCGAGCCGCTCGAAGCCAAGCTCGCGCTCGCGCGCTGGATCGTCACGCGGTCGCACGGCGAGGAGGCAGCGCGCGCCGCCGAGGAGCACTTCACGCGCGTCGTGCGCGAAGGGCGCGCGCCGGATGACATCGCCGAGCATCGGCTCCCGGACGGCGATCCGCTGCATCTCCCGGCCGTTCTCGCAGAGGCGTTCGAGCTGTCTACGAGCGAGGCGCGGCGCTTGATCGCACAGGGCGGGGTGAAGGTCGACGGGCGCGCCGTGTCGAGCCTCGACGTGCCGCGCGCCGAGCTCGAGGGCTCCGTCGTGCAGGCCGGAAAGCGGCGCTTCGTTCGCCTGGTCTCCTAAGTAGCCTGCAAACGGCTTGGTTGACAGGAGAACCTCCTGTGCTACCATCCCTCGGCCTTCCGCGAGGAGGGTGCAGAAAGCCTGTAACTCGACAAGGAGAGCCTTCGAGCGAGCGGATACGACCTTTGTGTTCGTCCCCCGAAGGCCTCTGGTGCGAGTCAGAGGTTTTTTGTTGCCGCAGTGCTAGTACGAGCTGGTGCCGGCGCGGTCTTTGAAAACTCAACAGCGTGAAACGTCGAGACCGCTCGTCGGCGGCTCTGTCTGCACGAACGTGTCTGCACGAACGTGCTAGCCAGAGCATCCTGCGAGTGGAAATGAACCCGTCTTCTTTTCCTTTGGAAGACGAATCGAGCTCTCTCGAGCTCGAACGGATCAGACTTGTCCTTGACCTCGGTCAGGGACGCAAAGTCTCTTCACGGAGAGTTTGATCCTGGCTCAGGACGAACGCTGGCGGCGCGCTTAACACATGCAAGTCGAGCGAGAACCAGGGCTTCGGCCCTGGGGACAGCGGCGAACGGGTGAGTAACACGTGGATAACCTGCCCTCGGCACCGGGATAGCCCGAGGAAACTCGGATTAATACCGGATAGCCTTTCCGACTCTCGGGTCGGTTCGAAAAGGTAGCTTCGGCCTCCGGCCGAGGATGGGTCCGCGGCGGATTAGCTTGTTGGTGGGGTAACGGCCTACCAAGGCTCCGATCCGTAGCTGGTCTGAGAGGACGATCAGCCACACTGGGACTGAGACACGGCCCAGACTCCTACGGGAGGCAGCAGTGGGGAATCTTGCGCAATGGGCGAAAGCCTGACGCAGCGACGCCGCGTGAGGGAGGAAGGCCTTCGGGTTGTAAACCTCTTTCAGGAGGGACGAAGCTACTCGGGTTAATAGCCCAGAGGGTGACGGTACCTCCAGAAGAAGCCCCGGCTAACTACGTGCCAGCAGCCGCGGTAATACGTAGGGGGCAAGCGTTGTCCGGATTTACTGGGCGTAAAGAGCGTGTAGGCGGCCAAGCAGGTCCGTTGTGAAAACTGGAGGCTTAACCTCCAGACGTCGACGGAAACCGTATGGCTAGAGTCCGGAAGAGGAGAGTGGAATTCCTGGTGTAGCGGTGAAATGCGCAGATATCAGGAAGAACACCAATGGCGAAGGCAGCTCTCTGGGACGGTACTGACGCTGAGACGCGAAAGCGTGGGGAGCGAACAGGATTAGATACCCTGGTAGTCCACGCCGTAAACGATGGGTGCTAGGTGTGGGAGGTGTCGACTCCTTCCGTGCCGTAGCTAACGCATTAAGCACCCCGCCTGGGGAGTACGGCCGCAAGGCTAAAACTCAAAGGAATTGACGGGGCCCCGCACAAGCAGCGGAGCATGTGGTTTAATTCGATGCAACGCGAAGAACCTTACCAGGGCTTGACATGCACTGGAAAACCGTAGAAATACGGTCCTCCTTCGGGACCAGTGCACAGGTGGTGCATGGCTGTCGTCAGCTCGTGTCGTGAGATGTTGGGTTAAGTCCCGCAACGAGCGCAACCCCTGTCCCATGTTGCCAGCGAGTAATGTCGGGGACTCATGGGAGACTGCCGGTGACAAATCGGAGGAAGGTGGGGATGATGTCAAGTCATCATGCCCCTTATGTCCTGGGCTACACACGTGCTACATTGGCCGGCACAAAGGGCTGCAAACCCGCGAGGGTGAGCGAATCCCAAAAAGCCGGTCCCGGTTCGGATTGAAGGCTGAAACTCGCCTTCATGAAGGCGGAGTTGCTAGTAATCGCGGATCAGCAACGCCGCGGTGAATACGTACACGGGGCTTGTACACACCGCCCGTCACACCACGAAAGTCGGCAATACCCGAAGCCGGTGAGCTAACCGCAAGGAGGCAGCCGTCGAAGGTAGGGTTGATGATTGGGGTGAAGTCGTAACAAGGTAGCCGTAGCGGAAGCTGCGGCTGGATCACCTCCTTTCTAGGGAATACCGGAGCTCTTACTCCGGTAGGCGTCGGACCCATCGATGGCCTTCGGGCCGTCTGGATCTCCGGCTCGCCTGGAAATACGTCGACCTCGACCCGACTCCTCGGAGTCGGTCACGCTGTTGAGTTTTGAGAGACCGTCCATCTGTGGCGGTTCTTCTCGTGGACACCGGTCCACGCGCACCTTGAAAACTCCATAGCAGCAGTAAAACGTGTTCTTTCGAATCAAGAGAACAAGGGCACACGGTGGATGCCTTGGCGCCAAGAGCCGATGAAGGACGTGGGCGGCTGCGATAAGCCTCGGGAAGGAGCTGACCATCCGTTGATCCGAGGATTTCCGAATGGGGAAACCTACGCGTGGTAATGCGCGCGTACTCCTGCCTGAATCCATAGGGCAGGAAGAGGCAAGCCGGGGAACTGAAACATCTTAGTACCCGGAGGAAAGGAAAGAAACCTCGACTCCCTGAGTAGTGGCGAGCGAAAAGGGAAGAGCCCAAACTCGTGTGATGTGATAGGCGGCAGCCGTTGTCGCGCGAGGGTTGTAGGGCTCGTCTGGATCCGTCTGCCGGCGGGTCGGGAAGTTACAAAGCTGCGTGTTAGTCGAACCGGCTGGAACGCCGGACCACAGCGGGTAATAGTCCCGTAGGCGAAAGCGCGCAGCCTTCCTGGACGAGTACCTGAGTACGGCCGGGCACGGGAAACCTGGTCGGAACCCGCGGGGACCACCCCGCAAGGCTAAGTACTCCTTGGCGACCGATAGTGAACTAGTACCGTGAGGGAAAGGTGAAAAGTACCCCGGAAGGGGAGTGAAATAGCACCTGAAACCGTGTGCTTACAAGCGGTCGGAGCAGGCTTGTCCTGTGACGGCGTGCCTTTTGCATAATGAGCCAGCGAGTTGCTCTTCGACGGCGAGGTTAAGGAAACGGAGCCGTAGCGAAAGCGAGTCTGAACAGGGCGTTCAGTCGTCGGAGGCAGACCCGAAACTGAGTGATCTACCCATGGGCAGGTTGAAGCGGGGGTAAGACCCCGTGGAGGACCGAACCGACTTCGGTTGAAAACGGAGCGGATGACCTGTGGGTCGGAGTGAAAGGCTAATCAAACTCAGAGATATCTGGTTCTCCCCGAAATATATTTAGGTATAGCGTCACGCGTTTACTGACGGTTGTAGAGCACTGTTTGGTCTAGGGGGCCTACCAGCTTACCGAAATCAGGCAAACTCCGAATGCCGGCAGTCCAGAGCGTGGCAGTCAGACTGCGGGGGATAAGCTTCGTGGTCGAAAGGGAAACAGCCCAGACCGTCGGCTAAGGCCCCTAATTCCAGGCTAAGTGGGAAACGATGTTCGATTGCCCAGACAACCAGGATGTTGGCTTAGAAGCAGCCACCATTAAAAGAGTGCGTAACAGCTCACTGGTCAAGTGGTCGAGCGCGGACAATGTAACGGGGCTCAAGCCTGGAGCCGAAGCCACGGACTTCTACGCAAGTAGGAGTGGTAGGGGAGCGTTCCCATGCCGGCGAAGCGGCGGCGTAAGCCAGCCGTGGAGGCATGGGAAGTGAGAATGCTGGCATGAGTAACGAAAGAGGGGTGAGAAACCCCTCCGCCGAATGCCCAAGGGTTCCTGAGTAAAGCTAATCTGCTCAGGGTTAGTCGGGACCTAAGCCGAGGCCGCAAGGCGTAGGCGATGGCCAACCGGTTGATATTCCGGTACCACGTACCCACCGCTATCACCGATGGCGGGACGGGGTAGGATAAGGGATCCCAGCTGATGGTGTCTGGGGCAACCGCGTAGGGCGGGCGATAGGTAAATCCGTCGCCCATTAAGCCTGAGACGGGAAGCCGACCCCAGAAATGGGGGAAGTCCCTGAATCCATGCCTCCTAGAAAAGCGTCTAGGGAGGTGGGGCGTGCCCGTACCAAAACCGACACAGGTGGGCAGGTAGAGAATACCAAGGCGATCGGAAGAACCCTCGTTAAGGAACTCGGCAAAATGGCCCCGTAACTTCGGGAGAAGGGGCGCCCCATTAGGGTGATCGGATTTACTCCGTGAGCCTGAGGGGGCCGCAGTGAAACGGCCCAAGCGACTGTTTACCAAAAACACAGGTCTCTGCTAAGTCGTAAGACGACGTATAGGGGCTGACGCCTGCCCGGTGCCGGAAGGTCACGAGGAGAGGTTAGTCTTCGGACGAAGCCTTGAATCCAAGCCCCGGTAAACGGCGGCGGTAACTATAACCGTCCTAAGGTAGCGAAATTCCTTGTCGGGTAAGTTCCGACCTGCACGAATGGCGTAACGACTTGGGCGCTGTCTCAACGAGGGATCCGGTGAAATTGTAGTCTCGGTGAAGATGCCGAGTACCCGTGGCTGGACGGAAAGACCCCGTGAACCTTTACTGCAGCTTTGCGTTGAAGTTCGGTATACGTTGTCCAGGATAGGTGGGAGACTGTGAACCGGGGGCGTCAGCTCTCGCGGAGTCACCCTTGGGATACCACCCTTCGTGTTCTGGGCTTCTAACCCGATTCCGTGATCCGGGTCGGGGACAGCGTGAGGTGGGCAGTTTGACTGGGGCGGTCGCCTCCTAAAATGTAACGGAGGCGCGCAAAGGTTCCCTCAGCACGGTTGGAAATCGTGCATAGAGCGTAAAGGCATAAGGGAGCTTGACTGCGAGACTGACAAGTCGAGCAGGGACGAAAGTCGGCCTTAGTGATCCGACGGTGGAGAGTGGAATCGCCGTCGCTCAACGGATAAAAGGTACTCCGGGGATAACAGGCTCATCCTTCCCAAGAGTCCACATCGACGGAAGGGTTTGGCACCTCGATGTCGGCTCGTCGCATCCTGGGGCTGAAGCAGGTCCCAAGGGTTGGGCTGTCCGCCCATTAAAGCGGCACGCGAGCTGGGTTCAGAACGTCGTGAGACAGTTCGGTCCCTATCCGCCATGGGCGTTGGAGGTTTGAGAGGAGTCGTCTCTAGTACGAGAGGACCGAGATGAACAGGCCTCTGGTGTAGCAGTTGTCCTGCCAAGGGCACCGCTGCTTAGCCACGCCTGGATGGGATAACCGCTGAAAGCATCTAAGCGGGAAGCCCACCTCGAGATGAGACCTCCCATCCCCTAGAGGGAGTAAGGGCCGTGGTAGACCACCACGTCGATAGGCGGCACGTGTACGCGCAGCAATGCGTTCAGCGGAGCCGTACTAATTGCCCGAGGTCTTGATTTTGAACACGTCGAATGTTGCTATGGAGTTTTGAGGGTGCGTGCGCGGCGCGAGAAGCCGCGGCCGGCGCCTCGACAATTTGGGCGGTCATAGCGGCGGAGATACACCTCTTCCCATTCCGAACAGAGAAGTTAAGCCCGCCAGCGCCGATGGTACTCGGGGCGCAAGCCCCCGGGAGAGTAGGACGCCGCCCAGTATTTTCCGCAGGAGCAGGATTCGCTGACTCGCGAATCCTGCTCCGCGACGATCCCTAAAGCGGCGACATTCGTCGCCGATCGCGGCGACTGCCCGACGTCGGGGTCATTCGTAAACTGCTCGCATGGAGCTCCGCGACGGCGATCTCGTGCTGCGGCCGTGGACGGAGGACGACGTCGATGCGATGGTCGCCGGCTGCAACGATCCCGAGATCGCGCGTTGGATACCGACGATCCCGCATCCGTACACGGTGGACGACGCGAGAGCATTCATCCGCGGCGAGGTGCGACAGGACCACGAAGCCTTGGCGATCGAGCTCGACGGAAGCGTCGTCGGGAGGCATCGGGCTCGGCTTGAACGCCCACGGCTACCGCGGGAGCATCGGATACTGGGTTGCGAGGCCCGCGCGCGGCCAGGGAATCTGCACACGCGCTCTGAGACTCCTCGCTGGTCACGCGCTCGAAGAGCTTCAGCTGCAGAGCGTGCAGCTCGTGACCGACCCGGAGAATCTCGCGTCGCAGCGGGTCGCCGAGAAGGTCGGCTTCCAGCGCGAGGGCGTCATGCGCGCGCATCTCCGCCATCCGGACGGGCGGATTCGCGACTCGGTGCTGTTCTCGCTACTACCGGGTGAGCTCGTCGAGTGACGGCGTCACCGTCTGTCGACCATTGCCCGACGAGCCGAGCTCGCGGAGCCGGCGGACGCGGTCGGTGAGCGGTGGGTGCGTCTTGAACATGCGCGCGATTCCCTCGCTCTCGAACGGGTCGATCGGGTAGAGCGGCTCCGTCGTCGGCGACGCCTCGAACTCGACCAGCTCGGCTGCGCGATCGAGCCGCATCAGGGCATCGGCGAGGTCGTGGCCGGCTCCCGTCACCTGCGCTGCGAAGGCGTCGGCGTAGAGCTCGCGCTTCGGCGACAGCAAGAGATGGACGAAGGCCGCGCCGATCGGGGCGAGAACGTACAGCAGGGCGCGCGAGAACCAGCCGCCGACCCGGCTGAACTCGACCAGTGTGGTGGCGAAGAGAACGACGAAGGTCTGGACGAGGACGTCGCGGCGCCGGACGTGCGCGAGCTCGTGCGCGATCGCGGCCTCGAGCTCCTCGGTGCGAAGCGTATGGAGCGCGCCCGCCGATACTGCGAGCGAGGAGCTGTACGGCCCTCGTCCGACTGCGAACAGCCTCGGGAAGCCGTCCGGGATCAGGAAGAGCTGCGGCGGTCGCACGCCGAGCTTCGCGGCGGCCGTGTCCGCCGCCGAGCGCAGGCTCGGATCCTCGGCGAGCGCGAACGGCCGCGCTCCGAGCATCCCGAGCAGTGCCCGGTCGCCGTAGCGGTAGACGCCCAGTGCGGTCAGAAGCGAGCAGAACGCGAAGAGTGCCGCAGTCGTCCTCCCGCCGATCAGCCAACCCAGGCCGCCGAAGACCGCGGCGAGCGCGGCGACGAGGAGCAGCGCCTTCGCCAGATTCAGCGCGACCGCGCGCGCCAACAGCTCGTCCTACGCAAGACCGGAATCTGCTCGCGCAGATTCCGGTCGCGTCGAAACCTCTGAAGGCGGCCGCTTCGCGGCCGCGGCGTTGAGTGTCGCTCGCAGGGTCTACGTGTCTCCGGCGTCGTCCTCGATGAACCCGCGCGGAGGCCAGTCGGGCTCGGGTGCGTCGCACCGGCTCGAGCAGTGCAGCGACGCGACGTTCTGCAAGGGGATGAGAATGTGGCCGTTCAGCTCGACGTGGGGGACGTCCTCGAACGAGCAGTACGCGGTGAGGACGCCTTCCTGGTACTCCCCGCCGAACAGGGCGACCTCGACCTGCTCACCCTTGTACTTGTTGGTGTAGTCCTCGACTGGGTCTGAGGGTAACCAAATGCCGCATGGCTACGTGGTCGTCCCTGCCGTAGTTGTCGCTAAGTGCGGGGTTGGTGTGGTCTCGGTGTGGTCTCGGGATCGTCGCCTATTCGGTAGGCCATGCGACCGGCTGATCGATGGGAGACTGCGCCCGTGCGGATCTACGTCTCCGGGCCACTCTTCTCCGACGCCGAGCGCAGCTGGCTCGACGCCCTCGCCGCCCGCCTGCGGGCGGAGGGTCACGACTGCTTCGTCCCGCACGAGCAGTTCGTCACGCTCGAACTCATCTACCGGATCGACACCGAGGGGCTTCGCTCCGCGAACGCGCTCGTCGCCTGGCTCGACGGGCCGGTCGTCGACGACGGCACCGCCTGCGAGATCGGGATGTTCGCGCAGCTCGTCGCGAGCGGCGATCCGCAGTACCGCGGCATCGTCGGGATCGCGACCGACATCCGGCTAGAGGAGCGCCGGGCGATGAACGTCGTCGGCGGCGGCGTGAACCTCTTCGTCGGCGGCGCGATCGAGTCGTGCGGCCGCATCTGCCACACGATCGACGACGTCCTGGCCGCGCTCACCGAGCTGTGAACGTCCTCGTCGAGACCTGCATGGGCCGCGAGCCGGAACGGCGCTCGGGCTCATCCGGTGATGCCACGAGCCGCCGCGTCGAGCGCAGCAGGCTCCCGCTCATAGTAGTCGGGACGCTCCATCCAGCGATCACGGGGTTGGTAGAGCATCGGCCCGAAAGGTGAGGGCTCTCTGTACCTTCGACGAGGTAAGCCGCGCTCAGCCGTGGCTACTCTCGCCGTCGGGGGAGGAACACGAAGCTTGGCCTCGCGCCTGCACGGGCCCGTCTGCGGCTGGGTCAGCGGGCTGCGGGCCAGGCTCCGTGGGATCCTCAAATAGACCCCAATCGTGTCCTATCGCGCGAGGCGACGGAAGGTCAGGCTCTCAATGAGCAGGAAGTACGAGATCTACTCAGGACGCAGGGTCGTATCGACCCGGTTCTCGGTCAGCGCGTCACAGGCCGTTATCGACTACGTGCGCTCGTACGGCGTGAAGGACGACGAGATCACGCGAGTTGGAGTGGACTCCGTCTCCTGGCGGGGCGCTCAGTTCAAGGCAGTGCTCGTCCCTGCTGAATCTCCGTTTGACGCCATGAGATCGGCTCGCCTGATTGGACGGACATGACTAGCGAGCAGCGCGACTTCCTCCGCGAGCAGATCGACGCTCAGGTGCGCGAGCGAGTGGAGCGCGTCCGGAGGGCACAGGCAAGTGCGAAGGCACTGTTCACGGACGCACGAAGCAGTCAGCGTGACCTCGCCGGTCGTGAGGAGGCTCCAGAGCGCCCGAGGATTGAGCCGTCCGCTTACCTCGCAGCGCGGGAAGAAATAGCCCGCTCCGTCCGCGCACTTCGGGCAGGGAAGGAAGAACTCCAGGTCGGCGTTCAGAAGATCGCTACCTCGACCGACCCCGTCTGAAGCTCGGCACTGGCGACATGGAGCGCAGCGAGTCGACGCCGCACGAAGTTTTGGACCTTTCACGAAGAGGTGGGTAATTCGTGCTCGTCGTGCTCTACGTGGCGGCGTGGGTGCTCGTGATCTCGGCGTTGCCTACGACGTTCTGGGTGTCGCTGATCGTTGGGTCTTTGGTCGCGCTGTTCATCGGATTCGCCTGGGTGACGAAGTAAGTCCTCGCTCATCCCGCCGTCGAGGCACAAGAAGGACGCAAACTGCGCCAAATTCGCTGACGCGCGGGCTTGACTCAGGCTGGCGCGAGTCCTAGGTTCCTCGTCGCACCGAGCACGGAGCGCGACTAGGCCGAAGCTCAGCCTGAAGGCTCTACGCGGAAGCGGAAGGCCAGTGGGTTGGGTGGACGAAAGCGCCACCGGCTCGGTGAACTTCTCGCGGTGATCCCGTAAGGATGGAACATCCTGGACGACCAGCGTTTCGACACTAGGGGGCAGCAGCCGTTCAACTGGGGGTTGCTCCTCGTACTCGCGATCTGTGTTGGAATCTGGGTGATCGTGACGAGCTTCGTCGTGCAGAGCATCTAGCCGACGATCACCACTCCCGCGAGTGCCGCAATCGTTGCGCTAGGCGACGCTCTCCGTCTCCTCGGCGAAGGTGACGAGCGCGAGGCGGGCGGGCTGAACTCGATCTCGGGAAGACGCCGACGAAGAAGCTCGACCAACTCCGTCGTGGCCGGTCGCAAGACGCCGACCGAGCCGAGAACCTTGGGGTCGTATCCCTGGTCGAGCCTGCGCCCTTCAGGGACGCTGGCGAAGATCTCTGGCCCGCTCATCGCTGCTCCTCGTTCTCCTGAACCCGATCCAACTCGTGGCGCACAGCACGCCGAAGGATCGCCGAGATCGAGCGTTCCTCCTCGCGTGCCAGAGCTCGGATCTGGTCGCGAGTGCTGAGGGAAACATGAGTGCCGACGAACGTGGTTGCTGGTTGGCGCTCCGGTGCATTCTGGCTCATCTGCAATCTCCTTCTCGCTCTGCAAGTGAGTGTAACAAACTGGACGATTCGCAATTGCCGTCGTAGGATCCCGACGTGCAAAATCCCGAGCCGCCGCCGCTCACAGAGTTGGAGTTGCTGGCGGTCGAAGCAGACATCGACATCCGCGAGGGTTCGTTCAACGAGGTGTGTGACCGGATCCGCGAGCACCTGCGCCGCCAGATCGAACTCGCCCACGAAGAGGCTGATCATTCGCACGGTGCGAATGAGGGCGCTCCGCTGCGCTGACCGAGCGTCTCTCTCCAAGAACGCGAAAGGCGCCTGAGCGCCCTTCGCCGCGAGGACGCGGCTAGGCGTCGAGGGGAGCGGGGAGTAGTGTCTTCCGGCGTCCGTCTTGACATCCCTGTCCGGAGGCGCTCGAAGCTAGCGGCACAGGTCGCTGGGGAGGATGGGCGATGAGTCGGCAGAGACGCAACGGCCGCTGCGCACGCACAATGGTTCAGCTACTTGCCGGTCTAGCTCTTGTCGGGCTTCTTGGCGGCTGTGGCGGGGAAGATTCTGCGACAGGGTCGACGGCAAGCTCGGTAGAGATCACGACGGAAATCGACTTCAGCGAGGAGCCTTTCTCGGGAACGTTCGAGGTGACCGAGGGCGCTGACACCCTTGGCTGCGCAACGGGCACATTCGTGGACGGTGCTGGTGACGAAGAGATCGAGAAGACGTTCACCTGTACAGACGGCTCGCGCGAAGGGACGTTCACGGCGCTCATCACCCTTCCCAGCGAAGAAGGGGAGCAGACCCCTTGGCGGGTCGCCAGCGCAACCGCAGACTTCACGGGTCTCGAGGGCGATGGCGAGTTCTCGGTCGACGAGAACGACGAAGACAAGACCGGAGTCGAGACCCTCACGGGCGAGGTCGCCTATTAGATCGGCTCGCCCGAGCTCGCGACACCGACCCTTCTCGGATGCCGGTCAGCTCGGAATCGGTTCGAGTGAGGCTGTTCTGCGCCGAAAGAGCCACAGCCCAACGACGATCAGCCACACCGGAACGAGGATGAACCCGAAGAACCCGAGCGGGGTTAGGAGCGATGCCCCGATGACGATCGTCACCCACGCAAGCGGCGTCGGCAGCATCCCATTGCGGCGAGCGCCGAGGCCTGTTCCGAGCAGCAGTGCCGCGAACGCCACGTTCCACCCCAGCCAGTCGTACGAGTGGAGCTGGTTCAGCGTGTAGACGGTTTCCCGCTCGCCCTCGTGCGCCGCGTTCGTCATCGCACCTTCGAGCATGGCGACGAGGGTGAAGGTCGCAGCGGCAAGAAGCGCCCCGCCGAACGCGACCGAGCCGTGGCCGGCGTCGCCGTTGCCTTGCGCGAGTCGTCGCCGCAGACCAGCCCCGAAGAAGAGAAGGAGGAACGCGATCAGCGGCGCGACCAAGAGCGCGACGATCTGGTGCTGGCCCCGGTCGTCCTGCCAGTAGGCAAACGTCTCGGCTGGCCCGGTCTCGCTGGTCGGATCGTCCCAGAGCAGGACGAGGCCGACAAAGAACAACAGCCCCGCAAGTACTCCAGCGAGCGGCAGGAAGCGATCGAATCGGTCGGAGACCACGCAGTTCCTCTCTCTTTGGGTTCCGCGACCCTACCCTTGCGGTGAGCTAGCTCCAAGCGCCTCGCGGAAGGCCCGGCACCGCCGCCGCCACGACAAACGGCGGCGCCCGATCGTGAACGAACTGCCGATGCCTCGTCCGGGATGTGGCCGGTTCCGGAGCTCGTCTGCCCATGCGGCATCACCTCGAGCCGCAGCCGTGGCACGACCCGGCGACGACGAGCCGCTCTGTGATGAGTGTAGGTAAGCGCACCGCGAGGCTCTGGGTTGCCGTGCGCCCGGTGGCTTGACCTCACGGCAGCCGAGGCAGAGGATGCTCTCGTGAACGCGTGATTCGCCCGATTGCGCTGGCAGCGGCGATCGCCGTCTCGCTCCTCGCCGTGTCAGGAGCCGGCGGAGCGCCGCAGCAGGCGCCGAAGCGCGGCGGCACGCTCGTCTTCGCCCAGCCGCAGCCGGAGCCCGCCTGCCTCAACATCCTGCTGCCGCAGTGCATCGCCCCCGTGGGCGCACAGCTCATTACCGCGTGGCGCCTCGTGCTCGAGGCTCCGTTCGACCTCGGAGGGGATCTCACCTGGCGCCCCTCGCTCGTTTCGTCCGCGACCTTCACGACCCGGCCGCCGTACACGCTCACGTACCGCATCCGTCCCGAGGCGCGCTGGAGTGACGGCACGCCGGTCACGGCCCGCGACTTCGTCTTCACCCACGCTGCGATCCTCCGCTACATCCACGACGGACCCCTGGAGCCGCTTCACGCTGAAGTGCGCAATGTCCGGGCCGTCGACCCGAAGACGGTTCGTGTGACCCTCCGCTCCCGGGTCGGAGAGTGGCGAAGGCTCTTCGCGGGCATCTTCCCGGCCCACGCGCTCGCGGGCGAGAACCTCGGCGAGGTCTGGCGGGATCGGATCGACAACCCGAAGACCGGACGCCCGATCGGGAGCGGTCCGTTCCTCGTCGAGCGCTGGGACCGCGGGCGACAGCTCGTACTCGTGCGCAATCCGCGCTACTGGGGCGCTCATCGCTCGTACGTCGACCGGCTCGTGCTCCGCTTCGGCGTCCAGGGAGGAGATCTCCCCGGCCTGCTTCGTAGCGGCCAGGTTCACGTTGCGTACAACTTCCCGCAGTCGCTCGTCGGCGAGCTCCGTCGAGACGCCGATCTCGAGCTCGTGTCGGGGTCGAGCACGACCTGGGAGCGCATCGAATTCCGTGTCCGGCCCGGTGGCCACCCGCTGCTTCAGAAGAAGCTCGTGAGGCGTGCGATCGCCTACGGGATCGATCGCGCCGCCATCGTCAGCCGGCTCAGCGCCGAGTCGGGGCTTCGGTTCGTGCCCCTACAGAGCACGATGCTCCTGACCCAGAGCCCCCACTACCGACCGGCCTGGAAGGACTACCGCTCCCGGCCGGCGGAGTCGCGCAGGCTTCTCGAGCAGGCCGGGTGCACACGTGGCGGCGACGGCATCTACGTCTGCGACGGCGTTCGCCTCTCGCTGCGCTTCTTCACGCACGTGATGCCGGGCAGTATCCGGCCCGGCATTCTCGAGCAGATGCAGGTGCAGCTGAGACGCGTAGGGGTCGAGGTCGTGCCGACGTTCGCCCCACCGGGCGCGGTCTTCGGGCCTGGCGGCATCTACGCGCGAGGAGAGTACGACGTCGCGCTCGTGGCGTCCATTCGAGCGAGTCAAGGGGATGGCACCAAGTCTCTGTTCGGATGTCGTGCGGAGCAGAACTTCACCGGCTACTGCCAGCGCCTGGTCACCTCGGACCTCGACGAGGCGGCGCGCATCTTCGATGCCGGGCGTCAAGCGGCTGCGCTCAACCGCGCGGATCGTCGAATCGCGAAGGACGTGCCCGTCGTGCCGCTGTTCCAGCATCCGACCTACGCCGTCCTCGCACCGGGCGTTCGCGGGTTCGTCTTCAACAGCACCACCGGAGTGGCGGGGGCCAACAACTGGTGGCTCGACCGCTAGCTGCCCCTCCACCGGCGGTCAGTCTGCTTCCTCGATCCTGCCGTCCCGAACGGCGATTCGGACCGTTGCGCAGTTGTCCAGGACGCGGCTCGTGCGTCGAGCCTCGCCGAACGGAACCCCTGCTGCCGCAGCGAGCGCGGATCGAATCGGGCCACCGTGGGTGACGGCGAGAACGGCCACGTCCGAGTGCCTGGCACCGATGTTCAACAATCCAGCCACAACTCGTTCACCGAGCTCGTCGTAGGTCTCCCCGTCGTTCCAGCCGTGGCCGTACTCGAGCCAGCGTCGGTAGCCATCGGGGAACGCGGCCTCGACTTCCGTCCGCGTCAGTCCCGACCACGAGCCGAGATCGACCTCCATCAGCGAGGCGTGTGGAATGGGCTCCAGCCCGGTGCCGGCGACCGCGATCTCGGCCGTCTCGCGCGCGCGTCGGAGCGGGCTCGTGTAGACGGCTGTGAATGATTCCCCGCGCAGCTCGTCCGCGAGGGCTCGCGCCTGCTCTCGCCCGACGTCGTTGAGCGCGATGTCTGCGTGCCCCTGGAAGCGGTTCTCGCGATTCCAGTCGGTCTCACCGTGCCTGACCAGGACGATCGTCGTCGGCACGCGGTTACCCTAGCCGCCCGTGGATCTCGGTCTCGACGGCAAGAGGTGCCTGGTTACCGGCTCGACCGCCGGGATCGGGCTCGAGGTCGTGCGTCAGCTCGTCGGTGAGGGCGCGCGCGTCGTCTCGTGCGGGCGCCGGGATGCTCCCGGAGCCGGCGAGGTCGCACACGTGACGGCCGACCTGTCGCTCGCCGGCGAGCCCGAGCGCGCCGTCGCCGCGTCGGTGGACGCGCTCGGTGGCCTCGACGTTCTCGTCAACAACGTCGGCATTGCGAGGCAGGCGAGCTTCGAGGAGGTGCTCGACGAGGAGTGGGATGCCTACTGGCAGCTCAACGTCATGAGCTACGTGCGCGCGATTCGCGCGGCCCTGCCCGCCCTTCGGGAGGGCGGAGGAGCGGTCGTGAACGTCTCGTCGACCGCCGGGAAGCGCCCGTCGACCGGGATGCCGCACTACTCCGTCACGAAGGCGGCCGTCCTCTCGCTGTCACGGCTCGTCGCGGATCTCTACGCAGCCGAGGGCATTCGCTGCAACGCCGTCACGCCCGGCCCTACGGCAACGGACGCATGGCTCGGCGACGGCGGGCTCGCGGATCAGCAAGGAGACCGCGATGCCGTGCTCGCGAAGGTCGGTGCGGGCCGGCCGCTGGGTCGGCTCGCGCGGCCGGACGAGATCGCGTCGGTCGTCGTCTTCCTGTGTTCGGAGCGCGCGTCCTACGTCACCGGCGCGGCGTGGAGCGCGGACGGCGGCACGGTCCCGATCATCATCTGATGCGGGACACTCCGCGCGTCGTCGGGCTGACGCTGCTGACGGCGCTCGCGGCGTCGCAGGCAGCGCTCGTGGTGCTCAACCCGCTGCTGCCGGACGTTGCGCATGACCTCGACGTCTCGATCGCGACGGCCGGCCAGCTGCGAACCGTCTCGGGGCTGGCGGCCGGCGTGGCGGCTCTCGCGACCGGTCTTCTGGCAGCACGGCTCGGCCTGCGGGAGCTCCTTCTCGCCGGCGTCGCGGTCCTGGCCTGCGGCTCGCTTCTGAGTGCCGCAGCTCCGGCATTCGCCGTGCTCGTCGTCGCTCAGGCGCTTGCCGGAGTGGGGATCGGAGTCTCGTACTCGGCCGCCGTCGCGGCGGTGGCGGAGTGGTCGCCTCCCGGAGAGCGTTCGCGCGTCCTCGCGCTCGCGCTGCTCGGGCCGCCGCTCGCCTGGATCGTCGGGATGCCGCTCGTCGGCGTGATCGGCGAGGTCAGCTGGCGACTCGCGTGGGTCGTCGTGCCGATCTCACTGGCCGTGGTCGCCACCGTGCTCCTCCTCGGGCGCGTGGCGACTCCACCCGCACCTGCGAGGGTCGGCCTGCGATCGGTGCTGACGTACCCGGGCGTCGCGCGCTGGTCTGTCGGCGAGCTCTTCGCGTTCTCGGGCTGGGCCGGCGCCCTCGTGTACATGGGCGCGCTGCTCGTCGAGTCGTATGACCTCTCGATCGCGGCCACCGGTCTGGCGCTCGGATTCGGCGCCCTCGTCTACGTGCCCGGGAACCTCCTGTTCAGGCGCTGGGTCGACGCCCACGGCCGCGTGCTGTTGGTCGCGCTCGCGCTGGCCGCCGCCGTAACGGTCGCGCTCATCGGCGCGGTGCGCCCGTCCGTCTGGGTCAGCGTCGCGCCTGTTCTCCGTCCTGTGCTTCATCGCAGGAGGCAGGACGCTCGCGGGAAGCGCGCGCGGGCTCGGCCTCGCTCCAGAGTTGCGCCTGGGCGTTACCGGCGTGCGGACGGCAGCGCTCCAGTCCGGGTACTTCGTCGGCGCGGCGGTCGGCGGCGTCGCGCTCGCATCCGGCGGATACGGCGCGCTCGGAGCAGCCTTCGCGGCTCTCTTCGTCGCCGCGGCCGTCCCGCACCTGTGGCCCGCCCCGATCGAGACTCCGGCCACGCCTTTACCCTGACGTCGTGGACACGGTCCAGCCGGCGCATCGAGCTTTCGAGGAGCGCATCCGCGCGCTCGAGGAGAGCCTCTCGCCGTTCGCGGTCCGCTCCCTCGAGACTCGCGGACGCGAGCCTCCACGAGGAGCAGTGCGGCGTTCGCACGCCGTTCCAGCGCGATCGCGACCGCATCGTCCACTCGAAGCCGTTTCGACGGCTGAAGGGGAAGACGCAGGTCTTCATCGACCCGGACGGAGATCACTACCGCACGCGCATGACCCACACGCTCGAGACGACGGCGATCTCGCGGGTCGTCGCGCGGGCGCTGCGCCTGAACGAGGATCTCACCGAGTCGATCGGGCTCGGGCACGACATGGGGCACACGCCGTTCGGGCATGCGGGCGAGGATGCGCTCGACGCGGCACTGCAGGAGCGCTTCGGGCTGCGGTTCCGCCACAACGAGCAGTCGCTCCGCATCGCGCGCTCGCTGAACCTCACGCACGAGGTGTGCGACGGGATCCTCACGCACACCGGCGAGCGCGAGCCCGAGACGCTCGAGGGCAAGATCGTTCGCCTCGTCGACCGCGTCGCGTACATCAACCACGACATCGACGACGCGGTGCGGTACGGGCTGCTCGACGAGGACGACCTCCCCACCGACGAGATCGCAGTCCTGGGGCCTACCGGCTCGGCGCGGATCGACCGGCTCGTCCACGACATCGTCGAGTCGTCGGAGGGCGTCGAGGACATCCGTCAGTCGGCCGAGGTCGGGGAGGCGATGCTCTCGTTGCGCGCGTTCATGTTCGAGCGCGTGTACCTCGGCCCGCAGGCCGCGCCCGAGCACGAGCGGGCCCACGAGGTGATCCGGGAGATCTTCGAGCACCTCGTCGAGCGCGGCGACGACGCGGACGAGATCGTCGACTACATCGCGGGCATGACGGACCGCTTCGCGCTCACCTACGCCGACTCTCTCTGAGCCTCGGCCAGCGCGCTCTCGATCTGCGCGACGTAGGCCGATAGCGTCGACCGAGCGGTAGAACGCGAGTGCGCGTTCGAGCTCGACCTGCGCGTCCGTCGTTCGGCCCCCGGCAAGCATCCGTAGACCGCGCGTGCTTGCGGATGTTCGCCTCGATCGTCGGGTTGCCCGCCGATTCCATGATGTCTGCCGCTGAGTCAGCTCGCCCGCCAGGATGTGCCGATCGCGGCACGCCAAACGGGAACGACGGCCCAGCTCCTGCAGCGACGGCATCGCGGAGCTCGTCACCTATGCCGAGATCGTCGGCGAGAGCGAGAGACGAATCAGCGCCGCCGTGGAGACCGATCTCCCGCACCATGCGATGACACCTGCACCGCGAGCGCGCGCGCCTCGTCGTGCAGTCCCGAGCTCGGCGTAGCATCGTCGCCGTGAGGGCGAGCGAACCGAGACTTGCGAAGGGATCATGCCGTCGACTGACCGAGCTCGAACGCACGCTGCTGGTCGCGAAGGGCGCCGTCGCGATCTCCGCGGGCGAGCAAGAGCATCGCCCGCGGATCTCACGCACGAGCACCTCGATCGTGTGCGGCGATCCCGCCTCGCACTCGGCGATGAACGCATCTGCGGCCTCGTGCGTCTCGTCCCAGCGCCCGCGCATGAAGCCGATCCAGAGGCGATTGCCACGTAAGAATCGGACGCTCTCGGCGTCGCCGTACCTCTCCGAGAGCCGCTGCGATTCGGCGTAAAGCTCGTCCGTGCGTACGAAAGTCGCCCGCGAATGTTGCGTGGACGCCGAGATTGTTGAGGATCGTTGCTGCGACGGGTGAGTCGGCTGCCGACGCGATCTCGAGAGCACGCTCCATGTCCGCTACACCTGAGCCGAAGTCGAGGGCGTTCTTGGTCAGGCCGATCGTGGTGAGGGCGTGGGCACGAAGCTCGTCGAGCCCCAGGTCGGTCGCCATCGCGTAGGCGGCCTCGCGCGGGACGCCGCGCTTCCTCGGTCTCGAGCAGCGATACGCCCGAATGCGGGCCGAGAACGCGAGAACCCTCGCCGTCGGCGGCCGAGACCGAGTCGCCGACGAGCTCCTCGGCACGCTCGAGGTGCTCCCGGACGAGATCGTGCTGGCCGCGCTCCCAGAAGGCGCGTGCGAGGTACGCCTCCGCTTCGGATGCGCGCTCGGTGTCGCCGACTGCCAGCAATGCGTCGCGCGCGGTCTCGAGCGCTTCCTGCTGCCGCGCCTCGTCGTAGGAACGGTGCAGCGCAACGGCCAGCTGGAACAGGAGCTCCGGGCCGCTCGGCGTCGTCCGGCCAGAGAGCGAGCGCGTCCTCGTACTGCGCCGACGCGACCGCGAAGCTGTTGAGCGCGAACGCTCGATCGCCCGCGGCGCGCAGCGCCAGTCGCGTGCGCTCGACGATCTCGTCGTCGTCTCCGCCGGACGCGCGGACGAGCTCGAGGGCGGAGCTCCAGTGGTACGCGAGCATCTCGGCGTGGTCCTCCGGCCTGCCCGAGGCCGTCGAGCCACTCGGCGACGGCGCGGTGGCGCCGAGCTCGGTCGGCGCGAGGGATCTGGCCGTACGACACGTCGCGCACGAGCGCGTGCGCGAACGCGAACTCGCTCTCGCCCTCGAGCGACGAGCGGCGCTGCCTGCGCACGAAGCCCTTTCGCTCGAGGGCGTGCAGCGATGCGGTGGCCGCGTCCGGCGTCACGTCCGATCGAGCTCGCCCAGAACACCTTGCCGACGACCGCCGCGTCCTGGAGGAGGCCTTTCTCCGTGTCCGGGAGCCCGTCGAGGCGGGCGGCGATGATGCCCTGAAGCGTCTCCGGGAGCGTGAGCTCGTCCGTCGAGCCCCGCTCGGTGTAGAGCTCGACGAACTGCTCTGCATACAGCGGGTTGCCGCCAGCTCGCTCGAGCAGGGTCTGCTGCGCGTCGGCCGCGAGCAGAGGTCGGGCGAGCAGGCGTCCGATCAGCTCCGCCGTCTGCTCGTCGGAGAGCGGTGAGAGCGCGAGCGTCGTCGCATTCAGCTTCCCGCCGCCCCAGCCGGGTCGGCGCTCGAGGAGCTCGGGTCGCGCCGTAGCGACGACGAGGAGCGGAACGTCGGTCACCCAGTCGACGAGCTCGTCGAGGAAGTCGAGGAGGCTCTCGTCGGCCCAGTGGATGTCCTCGACGACGACGACGAGCGGGCGCTGCTCGGCGAGACCCTCGAGAAAGCGACGCCACGCGGCGAACGCCTCGTTGCGGCGGTCGCCGCCGAGCTGGGTCTCACCCGCGAGCCCGAGGAGCGCGAGCAGGTGTGACTCGACACGGGCCTCGTCACCGGTGCCGGCGAGCGTGTCCTCGACGACCTGGTGCACCTTCGCCGCGATCTCGTCGGGCGTGTCCTGCTCGAGCACGCCGGCTTGTGCCTTCACGATCTCCCCGAGCGCCCACAGGGTGATGCCGTCGCCGTATGCGAGGCAGCGGCCCTGGCGCCAGGTGATGAGCTCGGGATCGGCGTCGACGATGCGCTGGAGCTCGTACACGAGCCGGCTCTTGCCGATGCCGGGGACGCCGACGAGCGTGAGGAGCTGCGGCGTGCGCTCGTGACGGGCGCGCTCGAACGCGTCGCGGACGATCCCGAGCTCGCGCTCGCGGCCGACGAGCTCGGAGCGCGCCTCGTGCGCCACGTCGACGCCGAAGCGCGCGTGCGCGGCGACGGCCGTCCAGACGGGAATCGGCTCCGCCTTCCCCTTCGCTTCGACGGGCTCGGCCGCTTCGTAGTCGACAGCGGCCCTGGTGGCGCGGTACGTCGTCTCGTCGACGACGATCCCGTTGACCGGTGCCGCGCTCTGCAGGCGTGCCGCGGTGTTGACGACGTCGCCCGAGGCCATGCCCTCGCCGGCGTCGGGCTGGGCGTCGAGCCGGACGAGCGCCTCGCCGGTGGTGATGCCGACTCTCAGCTCGAGCCCTTCCTCGAGCGCGAACTCACGGATTGCGAGCGCCGCGCGGACGGCCCGTTCGGGATCGTCCTCGTGCGCGGTCGGGGCGCCGAACAGCGCCATGACCGCGTCCCCGATGAACTTCTCGACGGTGCCGCCGTGCCGCTCGAGCTCCCCGCGGACGCGCTCGTGGTACGGCGTGAGGAGGGCCTCGACGTCCTCGGGATCCATCGACTCGGCACGAGCCGTGAACCCGACGAGGTCGCAGAAGACGACCGTGACGACCTTGCGCTCGCGCCGTGAGCTCGCCATCACGCGGTCCTTGCGAGGAGCGCCTCGGCGCGGCGCACGGAGTGGGTCGCACCGACGGAGCGGTAGAAGTCGATCGCCTTGCGCAACTCGGCCTCGCCTTCGGCGACCGTTGCGCGCCCGACGATGTGAGCGCCGTAGCGTGCGACCTGCCTGCGGGAGCGCTCCTATGACGTCGTAGAGGTCGGCCGCAGCTCGTGAGGTCGCCCGTCGAGTGTGAGCAGCGATCGCGTCACGCCATCGCTTCGAGGCCGGAGGCGGAGCATCCCGCACGGCCGAGCGGAGCTCGTCACGCACGCCCAGCTGCTCGGCAAACGGCATGAGCGAAGCAAGTCCCACCGTGCAACCCCTTCGCCCGGCACGAGTGGGACGAGCTCGTCGACGAGGCTCCGCGCCTCGTCCTCCGACCCTCGGTCGGCGAGCGCCGCCGCGCAGATGCCCAGAATCGCGCTGAGCCCGACCGGATCGTCCTTCTCGCGCGCGAGCGCGACGGCTCGCAGATGATCGGCGAGCGCACCGTCCGCGTCGCCGAACACGTCGCGCATCTCGCCGCGTATCGCGTGCATGCCGTCCTCGAGGACGTGCGGCGACCCCGCTTCGCACTCGGCGATCATCGCGTCGGCGACGGCGAGAGCCTCGGCCCAGCGGCCTGCCATGAAGTCCGTCCAGATGAGGTTGGCGCGGACGAAGCGGATCGATCTGCTTGTCGCCGAAGCGCTCACCGAGGCGAAGCGCCTCTCGGTAGCGCGTCGTCCGCGCGGGGCACGTCTCCGTCGAGGATCGCGTCCACCGCGAGGTTGTTCGCGATGGACGAAGCAATCGGCGAGTCGATCTCGAGCGCGATCTCGAGAGCACGCTTCTTGTCCTCAGGCCCTGACGCGATCGTCCATGTCGCGTTTCGTCATGCCGACCGTCGCGAGCGCGTGCGCGCGAAGCTCCTGGAGCCCCAGCGTCTCGGCCATCGCGAGCGCGGCCTCGGCGATGTCGTCTTGCGTCCGCGGTCTCCGAGGCGATCGCCCGCGTCCGGGCAGAGACGGCGAGCACTCGCGCCGCCGATGGTGAGACCGAGTCGCCAGCGAGCTCCTCCGCCCGACGCGAGGTGAGCCCGTGTGCTCTTGCCGTCTCCTCGATACCAGCTTGCAAGCGCCGAGGAATGCCTCCGCCTCGGCGGCGAGGTCGGTCTCGCCGGCCGCGAGCAAGCGCCTCTCGCGCCTGCTCGAGCGCATCCTCGCGGCGCTCGTCGTAGGCGTTGTGCAGGGCTCGCGCCCAGCGGAACAGACGAGCTCTGCACGGTCTGCCGCCTCCGTGGGGCCAGAGCGCCAGCGCGTCCTCGTACTGAGCGGCTGCGACCGAGTAGCTGTTGAGCGCGACCGCGCGATCCCCCGAGTCGCGCAGCGCGAGCCGTGTCCGTTCCGCGACCCGTCGCGTCGTCGCCGCCCGAGGCGCGCACGAGGTCGAGCGCGGAGCGCCAGTGGTATGCGACGAGCTCTGCGTGATCCTCGGGTCGCCCCAGAGCCTCGATCCACTCGGCCGTGCGCTGGTGCTTCCCCGCCCGGTCGGCCCGGGGGATCTGGCCGTACGCGACATCGCGGACGAGGGCATGAGCGAACGCGAGCTCGCTCTCTCCGGCGAACGACGAGCGGCGTTGCCTGCGGACGAACCCTTTGCGCTCGAGCCCGTGCAGCGTCGTGACCGCGTCACCCGCGTCGCGGCCGAGGCGCTCGTCCAGAAGACCTTCCCGACGACGGCCGCATCCTGGAGAAGCGTCTTCTCGTCGCGGGTCAGGCCGTCGAGTCGGGCGGCGATCATGCCCTGGAGCGTCTCGGGCAGCGGGAGCTCGTCGGCGGAGCCTCGCTCCACGTAGAGATCGGCGAACTGCTCTGCGTAGAGGGGTTGCCGCCCGCCTGCTCGAGGAGCGCCTGCTGGGAGCTCGGCGGCCAACAGGGGCTTCCCGAGGAGCTGCCCCATGAGCGTCGCGGTCTGATCGTCGGTGAGCGGCGCGAGCGCGATCGTCGTTGCGTTCAGCTTCCCGCCGCCCCAGCCCGGCCGCCGCTCGAGGAGCTCCGGTCGCGCCGTGCCGACGACGAGCAGCGGCACGTCGGTGACCCACTCGACCAGCTCGTCGACGAAATCGAGGAGGCTCTCGTCGGCCCAGTGCAGGTCCTCGAAGACGACGACGAGCGGGCGCTGATCGGCGAGCCCTTCGAGAAAGCGGCGCCAGGCCGCGAAGGCCTCGGCTCTGCGATCTCCGCCGAGCTCGGCCTCGCCGGCGACGCCGACCAGGGCGCGGAGATGAGACTCGACCCAGGCGGTGTCGTCGGAGCCCGGAAGCGCAGCGCGAGCGGTTTCGGCGAGCTTCTCCGCGACCTCGGAGGGCGTGTCCTCTTCGAGGATGCCGGCCTGCGCCTTGACGATCTCGCTCAGCGCCCAGAGCGTGACACCGTCGCCATAGGCGAGACAGCGCCCCTGTCGCCAGGTGATGAGCTCGGGGTCGGCCTCGACGATCCGCGAGAGCTCGTAGACGAGACGGCTCTTCCCGATCCCGGGAACGCCGACGAGAGTGAGGAGCTGTGCCGTCCGCTCGTGTCGCGCCCGACCGAACACCTCGCGCACCACGGCGAGCTCGCGTTCCCTGCCGACGAGGTCCGTTCGCGCCTCGTGTGCAACGTCGACCCCGAACCGCGAATGCGCGGCTCGTCGCGCTCCACACGGAAACGGTGGCCGCCTTGCCTTTCGCCTCGACCGCCGGTCGCCTCGCCGTAGTCGATGACCTGCTCGCGTTGCTCGGAACGTCGTCTCGTCCACGAGGACACCGTTCACCGGTGCTGCGCGACTGAAGCCGCGCGGCCGTGTTGACGACATCGCCCGAGGCCATGCCCTCGCCCTCGGAGGGGGTGGCGTCGAGCGAGATGAGCGCCTCGCCGGTCGTGATCCCGACTCGCAGCTCGAGTTCGTCCTCCATCGCGAAGTCGCGGATGGCGAGCGCCGCGCGGACGGCCCGTTCGGGATCGTCCTCGTGCGCGGTCGGCGCGCCGAACAGGGCCATGACCGCGTCGCCGATGAACTTCTCGACGGTGCCGCCGTGCCGCTCGAGCTCGGCGCGCACGCGCTCGTGGTACGGGCGGCAGGAGCGCCTCGACGTCCTCCGGATCCATCGATTCGGCACGTGCGGTGAAGCCGACGAGGTCGCAGAAAACGACCGTGACGACCTTGCGCTCTCGGCGCGGAGTGCCCCCTGCCACGGGTAAGAGACTACGACGTCGAGCGGGGAGTAGTCTCACGCGATGGCGCGCATCAAGGACTCCTCGGTACGTGATGTCGTCGCCGCTGCGGACATGGTCGAGGTCGTATCCGGGCGCACGCAGTTGCGCCGCGCGTCGGGGTCGCGCTACACGGGCCGGTGCCCGTTCCACGAGGAGAAGACACCGTCGTTCTCGGTCAACCCGGTCGAGAAGCTCTACTACTGCTTCGGCTGCGGGAAGGGGGGCGACGTCATCTCGTTCGTACGCGAGACGGAGAGCCTCGACTTCGTCGGCGCCGTCGAGTGGCTCGCCGAGCGGTTCCGCGTCTCGATCGAGGTGGAAGAGTTGTCCCCGCGGATCGAGGCCGAGCGCAAGCGGAAGGAGCGGCTGTACGCGGTCCTCGACCAGACTTCGTCCTACTTCGAGCGCCTGCTCTGGGACGGCGATGCGGGCGCGCCGGTTCGCGAGTACCTCGCGGGGCGCGGGCTGGGGGAGGAGGTCGCGAAGGAGTTCCGGCTCGGGCTCGCTCCCGGCAAGGGGCTTGCGGACAAGGCCAAGGAGCGCGGCTTCACGCTCGACGAGCTCAAGTCAGCGGGACTGGTCACGACGCGAGGCACCGACTACTTCCCGCAACGCCTGATGTTCCCGCTCGCGGATGCACGCGGGCGCGTCCTCGGCTTCCAGGCCCGCAAGCTCTCGGACGACGATCCGCTGCGCGGGAAGTACGTGAACTCGCCGGAGGGCGACCTCTTCCACAAGGGCTCGATCCTGTACGGCCTGCACCTCGCGAAGGCGGCGATCTCGAAAGCCGACTACGCGGCAGTGGTCGAGGGCAACACGGATGTCATCGCGCTGCGGCAGGCGGGGTTCGAGCCCGTCGTCGCGTCGATGGGGACGGCGCTCACCGACCGGCAGCTACGCGAGCTCGGACGCATGACGAAGAAGCTCTTCCTCTGCTTCGACGCGGACGCTGCCGGTCAGGAGGCGACGCTGCGCGGGATGGAGCTCGCTACCTCCCAGGGGTTCGACGTCAAGGTCGTGACGCTGCCGCGCGGCCAGGATCCAGCCGACGCGCCGGAAGGGTTCGCCGACCGGTTGACCAGGTCCGAGAGCTACCTCGTCTACCGGGTGCGGCTCGAGATCGAGCGCTCCGCCGATCGGCAGGAGGGTTTCGTCCGCGCGCGCGAGGTGCTCGCCAAGGCCGAGGACTCGCCCGAGCGGCAGGACGCGCTGCGACTGCTCGCGGACCGGCTGGATCTTCCGCGGGAGACCCTCGCAGGCCTGGCGCCGGCACGGGGCGACGCGCGTGGACAGGCCGAGACGCCCAGGCTGCTGGATGCCAGCGCCAGCCTCGAGCAGCGCGTGCTCGCGGCCTGCGTCGCGCATCCGTCGCTCGTCCGCGGGCTGGCCGAGCTCGCGCCCGAGCACTTCGACTCCGAGGTCAATCGCCGCTTTCGCGACGCGCTCGTGCGCGGCACGGACGATCCGGAGCTCACCGCGCTCCGGGCGGAGCTCGACGCGCGAGCAGCTCAGGAGGCGATCGACGAGCGGACCGGCACCGAGCTCCTGCTTCGGCTTCGCGAGCGGAAGTTGAAGCGAGACCTCACAGGCGCCGATCTCGCCCGGACGACCGAGCTCCAGGCGCACCTCGCCAAGGTCCGGCAGACGCTCGCCGAGCTCACCTGACGATAGCCGAGCTCGCGGAGGAGGTCGCCGGCCTCGTCCATGACGTCGGCGAGCTGCTCGTCGGTGAGGTCCGCGACGTAGCGGCCGACCGACTCTGCATGGGCACCGCGCAGCGCCTCCGTGAGCTGCTCGATCGGAGCGTCGACGTAGCCGCCGAGCTCCTCGGCGACCGCGGCCGGGTCGGCGACCATGCGCTCGTACCGAATCTCGAGGCTGCGAGCGGCAGATCGCGCGGCAGTCACGTAGCTGCGCCACACCCATGCGGCTCGACGCGCATCGCTCGCCGCCTCGAACTCGTCGCGCCGCTCGGGCTCCACCCAGAAGCGCGCGTACGCGCCGTAGGCGACACCGGCGTCATCGACGCTGGTCTCGCCGGTTCGAAGCCAGCTCTTCTCCAGGAGCGAACAGACGACGTCCCGGCCGTCCCGGACGATATGGACGATGCGCGACTCGGGGTACGCAATCGGGAGCGCGCCGACGAGGTGCGCAAGCTCGGGGGTCTGCTCGACGGGACGCACCGAGCCGACGAAGCCGACTCGGCGCGCGATGGCAAGGGTCCGACGCAGGCGTTGAGCAGCCTCGTGCGGCTCGAGTGCCGCCAGCTCCGGGACGGCGGCCTTGAGGGGTGCCACTTCGCCGAGATCGACGAAGCCGTCCACGGAGCCGATCGCACCCGCCAGGAAGGTCGTCCCCGAGCGAGGCGAACCGACAACGAACACGAGCCGGTCGTCGAGCTTGCCGAACCGGTCGCCGAAGGACGCGCCCCGGCGCAGCGCGTGGCGCTTCGCCACGCGAAGCTGGAGACCGATCGACTGGAACGCACTGGGCACGCCGCGATTCTCGCAAGGTCCGATCGGCGCCCGCGTGCGTAGGAGAGAGAGATGCGCGGAGGACGAAGCGGCGCTCGACAGGGTCGCGTCGATTGACAGCGGCGCCCGCCTGGACGAGAGTTCTCGCACGACACGCGACGAACCCCAACCTCGAATGTGGGCGCTGAGAGCGGGCGTCGCGGTCGTCGCAGTGGCCGGCGCTCTCGCGGCGACAGGGCTCTCGGTCGCAGCCGCGTCCTTCGCGGACGAGGCGGGCGACGCCAACGCCGCGCCCGACATCACGTCGATCCGCGTTTCCGTATCGGCCGACGCATTGGCCACGATCGACGTCTCCATCGGGAACTACATGACGCTCCCGGGCGACAGCTGGATCAACGTCTGGTTCGACGACGACTCGAACGAAGGCACGGGCTACGGCGGGGACGAGACGCTCGTCCGCTACCTCTCGAGCGGGCAGCTCGAGTTCTACGAGTGGGACGGACTCGCGATGCTTCGACAGGAGGTTCCGGCGCGCATCACGGGCAGGTTCTCCGACGGGGTGCTCACGGCCACGGTGCCCACCTCGAACCTCGGCGGCGACTCCGCGTTCGGGGTGCTGGCGATCAGCTCGCTTCGACAGCAGGTCATCCTGTCGCAGTTCACGTCCTCCGACTTCGCGCCGGATCGAGGAAGCTCGGCGTACACCGGCCCGGCGCTGGCGACCTTCTCCGATCCCGGTAACGACGAGGACGTCGCGCCCGACATCGGCGGAGTCCGCGTCGTGGACACGAAGGACGGGTGGATCAGGTTCGCGGTCGACACTCCGAACTACGCCGCGCTCACTGCCGACTCGGCGCTCTGGATCGGTGTCGACACCGACAACCGCGCGGCGACGAACGACGACGACCAGGCGCCCGAGCTCAGGATCGGGCATCGCGTGGGACAGACGACGATCGAGCGCTGGCGACCGCGGAGCGGCGGCTGGGTCGAGGAGGCGGCTGCCGATCTCGTGCGTGGAGGCGGTTCCGGCGGCGTCGTGACCATCGAACTACGGCGCTCGGCAGTCGGCAGTGCGAAGCGGTTCGGCTTCTCGGTGACGACTGCGGACTTCGATCCGAACACGGGCGTCGTGCACGCGCTCGACCTCGCTCCAAGCAACGGAGGCTTCTACCGCTACGTGTTCACCAACGACGCTGCGGTCGCACTCGTCGCCGGGCAGGTGTCGGCGACACCGCGAACGCCGCGCGCCGGCTCGCGCTTCGCGGTCACACTGCCGGTTCGGCGGTCCGACACCGGCCGTCCAGCCGTCACGGGGACCGTCACGTGCAGAGCGTCGGTCGGTCGCGCGGCTCTCTCCGGAGTCGGGACGCTGACGAGGACGGGTGCGCGCTGCTCGTTCGCTGTTCCGGGGTCCGCCGGCGGAAAGAGCCTGCGCGGGGCGATCACCGTCCGGTCCGCAGGGAAGGTCGTCTCGCGCCCGTTCTCGTACGTGGTTCGCTAGCCGCGTTCGCCGAGCCCGGACCGGGGTAGAGACCCGGCGTACCCCTCGACGCCGGGCCGTCAGGGGAGGTGGCGTCGAACCGTGCGGAAAAGGGGAGCTCTGAACGCCAGAAGGGACACTACTCCGCTCGTTCGCGACCGGGCATGGCCCAGCTGGGGGTCAGTGAGTGTCAGGTGCCAGCGGAGCGCTGGGTTTTCGAGCAGACCCGCAACGGGAACTGGAGTCGCATGGGTGACGTCACGGTGCTCGTGCTGCTGACGGCTATTGCGCTCGTCCTGATCTTCGTCTGGTACGAGGTGACGCGGCCGCGCCCCACCCGCCACGCGTGAGCGTCCTACTTCCCGAAGAACGCGCGGTGGAGCTGCCGGGACTGTGAGGACGAGAGCCGCGGGCTTTCGAGCGCGTCGACGGCCTCGTCGGCGAGCTTCCTCTGCTCCGGCGGAAGCGCCGGCGGTTCACCACTCCAGGTCAGACGGGCGCGAACGTTCTCGTGAATCCTCGACCTCGAGCGGGTGACGCTCGTCGGTGAGCCGATGGAGATCGCGCACCTGGTCGAGCAGCGTCTGAAATTGCGCCTCGTCGATGGGCGAACTGTACTCGCCGCGCGGATTCGACCGCGCGGCGTCAGGCTTCGGCGAGGATCTCGAGGATCAGCGGCTTGTCCCCGAGCGGATCGGGGATGACCACCGGACCACCTGCGGCGCCCTGGGTCGGCTCTTCGGCCGACTCGAGGATCGCCGCTCCGCTCTCGGTGTGCTGGCGTATGCGCCACAGGCTGCCGCGACTCCGCACGAGCGTTCCGATAGGAAACTCGCCGCGCGTAGACCGATACTCGACGTCGCCGTCCGGGAACCGGAGGATCAGGATCGGCGTTGTCGGGATACTCACAACCTACTCCGATCGAACCTTCCGCTCGACGTTGTCCGGCTCGGTAGGTCTCTCAACTCGTCCGAAACGCCTCGACCGTCGCTCGCGTGGGCCGGACTGTCGCGGTTGCAGCAGGGACGGTCGACCGCGGCCGAGTCACGTGAACCCGGCCGCCGTCGTTCCGGCGGTATCTGACGTGCCTACTTCTGGATGTACGCGGTGATCGGCGGCACGACGCCGTGGTCCTGCATCCGGGCGAGGACTTCTGGGGACGGTGACTCCAACATGGACTTGATCGCGGCAACGTCGGCAACGTCGGCGGTGACGGCGATGTTGTTGCTTCCATCGGCGGCCACGTAGTCGGTCACGTTGCTACCCGTACCCGACTCGATGGCCGCAGCACGTCCTTCCTTGCCCTGCAACCAACGGTCGATGTCTTCAACGGCATGGGTAATTACGACCTTCGGCATTCGACTTCCCTCCGTAGTGGCACGTGGGCGGTTGGGCGAACGAACTAGATCGCACGCCACCACCTGGGTGATGGCGACCCTACCGGAAGAACATTGGCCGTATCGTCGCGGGAGCGGTTGCGGCGAGCCCTAAGCCGATCCTCGGCGCCGCCGTCTTGCTTCCGTCGGCGGCCGTGCTTGGGGCTCCGCTAACCCAGCATTGGTAGCGCGGCGTTGCTGGTAACAGCCATGAGCGCGAACAAGATGAGCGCGAGCGCGACCGCGAGTGTTCCACGAAACATTCAGGTTCCTCCAGGCGACGACGCTATGCGTCGAACCCCAGGTTGAGCAGGTTGAAGGCGTAGTACGTGGTCTGATCCTGAACCGTCGAATGGGTGCCGAGGCTGTCTGCCTTGTGAGGGTCGACCGGCAAGGTCATGCTGCCTGCTTCGTGCGTCCTTGCCTGTGCCGTTGCCTGTGCCTTCGCACTCCGGGCACTCTCCAGGCGCTCGCGCACCTGAGCGTCGATCTGCTTGCGGAGGAAGTCGCGCTGCTCGTAAGTCATGCGAGGAAGCGTGTCGTGTTCTCGCCTCGCCCGATAGGACACGATTGGGTCATTCCGATCCTTGCGCCGCTGATTGTCGTGGCGGCGCGGCATCCCCGGCACACCTGACCCGCATGGGTAACTGGACTCCGCTTGCGGAAAAGGCCGTTACTCCCCGGGTTGGACTAGAACACCCCTGCAAATAGAGGGTGCAGCTAACCCGGGGACAGCACCGGGACAGCACCGCTGCGCGCGTGTCCGGGCTACTTCAGCACCAACTTCGCATAGTCGAGTTCGGTCTCGTCGGAGAGAACGTGGGTGTAGGTGTTCGCCGTGACGGCGAGATCGCTCTGGCCAACGAACTCGGCGATCCGCGCCCACGGGTACGCCCGCGCAGATGGAGCAGGCTGATCCGCCTGTGCCGCAAATCGTGCGGCGACCACAGCGGGATCCCAGCCGCCTGACAAGCTCTCGTGATCGCGGTACGGAGAGCGTCGCCCGCCGCTCGCGGCAAAGAGTCGTGCCTGCGAGGTTGCGTCCTCCCGCGGTGGTAGCTTCGTCTCGATCGCTTCGGCGAGCTCGACGGGCAGGTCGATCCACAGCGGCTTCGGCGTCTGCGTCGTCTGCGCGCGCGTAGGCGAACGCGCCGGTGCGGCTCGACGTAGTCGCAGACGAGGGTCTTGTCGATGCTCGAGACGCGCGGCGCTGGACAGTCCAGGAAGAGCAGCGGCAGCCTGTGCTTGGAAGGCCAGGAGGCGATAGACGGCTTCGACGTGCTCGGCGCTCGGTGGGTTGATCTCTCCGGGTCCTCGTACGGGAGCTGATCTGACCGGCTGCGGGCCGGATTAGGGTGAGACGCCGGCGAGGTCGAGCACCATCGCGCCCGTGCCGAGAGACCTTCCTGATCGTCTCCCGCGCCGTCGACTTCGCGTGGAGCTCGGCTACGACGCCGATGAAGTCCTCCATCTCGAGCGTGTCGATCCGCCTCGTGCCGATGAGCGGGATCAGCTTGTCGAGATGAATGCGGTGCTGCGTGCGTGTCGCCTCTGACACGTCGACGCGTGCGGCCTGAAAGCGGCGTCCTGCCTCTGTGAAGGTCGGCACGAGCTGCTCGCGGACAGCAGCGTTCAGGCCGGGCACCCGACCGCCGCGAGCTCGGTCAGCACGTAGTCACGAGCGAACCTTCGCCGCCTTCATCGTCGGGAATGCGCCGGCGAAGCGAACGCCTGCGTCCCGGCCACCAGGCCGGTACTCGACGCGGAACGAGAAGCCATCGTGCTTGCGAGCGCGCTTGCGAATCCAGACGCTCGCCATTAGGTGCTCACCCTCCCGGGCTCAGCCGGAGGGCAGGAAGCCGCGACGAGGATCACGAGCCTCGGCGATCCAGCGATTGATCGTGCCGCGAGGGATGCCGGAGTTCTTCGCCATCGTCTCGCCTGGCGGGAGACCCGCCGCGACCGCCTTTCGATAGGCCGTGGCGACCTGGCGGTAGAAGTCGTCGGTGAGCTCGTTGCGCGCCGGACGCTTGAGCTTCGGCTGCGGCATCTTGCGGTAGACGTCCAGGTGCGCCGCGTCGAGGTCCTCGGGCTCGGGGTCGTCGAGCCTGGCGAGCAGCCCTTCCCGAAACACTTCGCTCGCGTTCACCGCTTCTTCGATGCGATAGAGCGGCGCGTCAGCGACGAGTCACGCGAGTCGCCCGCGCGAGTAGACTAGACGGCGCGAGCCGGTCGATGAGCCAGCTTCCGCGCTCACCCGCAGGAGCTCGGAAGCGGTATGAAGATGACGTTCTCGGCTGGACGCCTCGTCGCGACGCCAGCGGGCCTTTAGCTATCCAGCCGGCCCGGTTTCGATGTGGATTGGGGAAAGAGCCATCGGCGCATCGTAACACGATCGGGAAAGGTTTTGCAGCGGGTACCCGTTCTCCAAGCTCTCAGACGGATGAAACATAATGGGAACCTATGCGGGACACCTTCCCACGCGGGCCAGAGTGGTGAGCTGCTCGAGCGTCTCCGCGCGAAGCGGGATCTACCGCTTCCGGAGGAACGCCGGCGAATACGCGTGGCGGCGGGAGCGTCGCTGCGCGAAGTAGCTCGCGAGCTCGGCGTCTCACACACGGCAGTACGTCGCTGGGAGACGACGCGCGCGGTCCCCCGTGAGTCGCGCATCGCGTACGAGCGGCTGCTCGAGGACATGCGCCAACTCGGAGGGGTGAGCGAGTGAGAAGAGACTCACCGGCCGTCGGGCTCGAGCGGCGAGCGACGGCGCTCTGGACGGCCCTGAAACGCAGCGGAGCCCCGACGTAGCCGGGGCCCCAGACAACACGAAAGGAAGACCGATGGCAAGTGTTGCACAATCAGACGACAGTCGTTTCGACGAGGCAGAAGCCGACGTCGAGCGCGGCGTATCCTGGCGCGTTCCGAGACGAGGACGCGCCGAACCCGCTGACGCTTGAGGTCACGGGATGGTCGACCGGGCACACGAAGTACGGCGACGCCGAATTCCTGAACGGCGTCGACCGCGACGGGATCGCGTGGAGCGTGCTCGTCGGCTCGGTCGTGCTGCGAGAAGCGGCTCGTCGAGGGACTCGTCGAGGAGTGGGATGACGACAAGAGCGCGTTCGTCGTCGTCGAGAAGCTCGGCAAGGACCCAGGTCGGCGAGGTCGTGAGCATCAAGTACGTCGGCGACGGCGAGACCTCGACCGGCAACAGCTACCCGAAGTTCAGCGTCTCGCGGAAGCCGCCGGTCGTCAAGCCGCAGAAGGAGGGCGACGACGATGTCCCGTTCTAACCGTGCGCTGGCGGCAGCCCAACGCGGGCTCGCCGCCGCCAAGAGGAAGCAGACCGATGGCGATCGGCCATCGCCCTCGACGTTCCCTGGACGCCAGCCGGTGCTGCTAGAAGGCCAGATCGCGCTCGGCGAGGAAATAGCCGAGCCGCCAACCGAGCCGGCTGACAATGAAGCGGAAGCCACGGAGCCGTTCGACGATGACATCCCGTTCTGAGCGCCCACGGTGAGCTACGCCGAGCAGGAGCGCGCCGAGCGCAAGTCGCGACCGATCGTCGACCAGCGCGGAGCTGGCCGAGCTCCGCGCCGTCCTCCTCGTCGAGCACGAAGGACGGGTGCGCGAGGGGCTCGTGTAGGCCGGCCGTAGTAGAGCGACTGATCTGAAGGCGGGCTGGGTACGTGTACTTGCAGAAGGAGAGGGGGCACGCTGCGGCACCGACGAAAAGAGGCGCACAGGTGAGCTGACGGCAATCGACTCCTGTTCTGTGCGAGCTCGCGTCGTGTCCCCTCTCGAAGTCGTAACGAGCTCGAGGCTGGCCGGCCCGGTCGAAACCGGGCCGGCGCATACTCCTCGACCGTCCGAGTCGGACGGTATGCCCGCGCCTTAGCTGCCCGCGCCCGAGACGCTGTTGGCTGCGTCCGAGAACAGGTCGCGAAGCACGTCCCTGAGGAAGAAGAGCGCGACGATGATGGCGATCGCGAGGAAGCCGAGCAGGATTGCGTACTCGGTCGTCGTCTGGCCATCCTCGCGCTCCCGCAGCTCGGCCAGCTTCAGCTGGAGCCGAACCACCGGTCGCATCAGGATGTCGGTCATGTTGGAGATCCTCCCCTGTTCAGAGGGGCGCTAGGCACCCCTGCGTGTGACTGATCGCCCGTCTACCCAGCGGGCACACCGAAGGGTCGTCGCAAGAGCTCAATCTGGCAACCGGCCGAACGATGCGTTCCGGCTAGACCATCGGTTTCGCCTCGAACCGCTCCCTGAGACGGAAAACGCCGCTACTCGGGCCGTCGGCAACTTGACCCGATTGTGTCCTGTACGGCGTGGCCGCCCGCACCTAGCGTGATGAGATGGCGAGTCCGGCGCTGGGAGCCTGCCGTTCTCGGTGCACCGCTGTAGCAGGTGGGGCCTGCGTGGGCTCGCCGTGACTGCGCGAGAGACTCGTCTCCTCCGGGGAGTCTCTCGCGCAGCTCTCGTTCTCCACTCGGCTAGTCGCCGCCGCTGCCCCGAGGGATCATCTGCCAGACGCGAGCTCGAGGCGGGCGGGATGAACTGAATCGAAGTCTCAGCCGCCCAAAGTCGCAGTGATTGCTGGACATCCGGCTAGGTTCGCGCAAACGTCGGCAGCCTACGCTGCGCGGAATGCCCTCCGTGCGGATTCCGTCGCTTGAAGCGACGCGCGGAGTCGCGGCGCTGATGGTCGTCGTCGTTCACGTCAACTCGTTCCACCGCATCGACGACGTGGCCCAGGCCGACTGGCTGCACTTCACGTCGTACGGCTGGCTTGGCGTACAGGTGTTCTTCGTGCTGTCCGGCCTGGTGCTGTATCTGCCGTACGCGCGTGGGAAGCCGCTCGAACTCCGGTCGTATCTTGTAGCTAGGGGCTTGCGGATTGTTCCTGGTCTCTGGGTGGCGCTCGCGCTCTCGGCAACCGTCCTCGGCATGTGGTCGTGGGCACTCGTGCGCCACGGTCTGTTCGTCAACGCTGTTGCCGACCCCGCCATTGATCCGATCCCGCCGGCGTGGACTCTCACAATCGAGATGGGCTTCTACCTGCTCCTGCCCCTTCTCGTGTGGGTGTTCGTGCGCCGGCCTCGATACCGGACTCCGCTACTCGCCATGCTTATCGCAGTCGGAATTCTGTGCCGCCAGCTCTACGCCCAGGACTACGCTCAGGGGGCGCCGATGACGCCGCTCAACTACGTCGACAATTTCGCGCTGGGTGTACTTGCGGCGAGCCTCGTTGTCCGCGTCGGACGAATGCCGCGATGGATGCTTGCGGTCGGAGTGGCGAGCTTCGCTGTTGGGCTCGCATTCACCGGCAGGTTGCCGTACACGGATGGCATCGCCGTCGCTGCCGCGCTGTTCGCGATCTCACTCGGCGTGATGGCTGCCGTGAATCCACGCGTGCCCGCCCCTCTTGTCTGGCTCGGAACGATCAGCTACGGCGTCTACCTGTGGCATTGGCCGATCCTGATCGTCGCAACCAATCACGGCCTCTACCGCCTGCCCGATGCGCTGGAGATCGCGCTCGTCTGCGGCGTCTCGATCCTGGCTGGCTGGGCGTCTTGGCGTCTCGTCGAACGACCCGCGTTGCGCCTGCGTCGCTCCGTCCGGCGTTCAGCGTCGGAGACCACTGCAGCGCACGCAACGACGCCGCCGAAGGCGGCCGTTAGCGGCCTCCCCCACATCGCCAGTCAGCCCAGTCCGAGTTCGGTCGGAGCAGGTTAGTAGCCGACGCTCCGCCGATTGACCGTCTGCCAGACCCCGTTTCCGATGTAGAGCTCGACGAACCCGGGACTGCCGCTGATGTTCGCCGTCGTGCCCGGCGGTGGGTCTTCCGACCAGCGTTGCGACCACTTGTACGGCCGCTCCTCGAGGTCGATGCGGTTCCCGAGGCCGAGGCGGCTGCCGTTGGCCGAGGCGACCATCTTCTCCCAGCCCGCTCGCTGGTTGCACTTTGCGTGCGAGGGGCCGAGCCAGCCACGGCCGTCGTCGCGATGGTCGAGGTGCCACGGCGTGTTGGGCTCGATGAGCTCATGGCAGCGAACGCAGCGAACGGTGCCGGTCTGGACGACCGGGTCGAGCCGCTGGCGCATCAATCGATGCGGCCCGTTGTACTTCGCCGAGTCGTATCGCTGTTTTCGTCTACGCGGAGGCGGCATTCGTCCTCATCAGCTCAAGAAATCTTGCGGGGAGGGAAATAACAGAGCGGGGGTGTCCGCAGCCCGAGGCCATCACAAGAACCGGCTTGAACACTGGGTTTGCTCCCCACTCCATCAAACGACCGCGTTTGCGATAGGGGAACGACGGGAATCCTCGCGGGGAGAACGCGGGGAACGAACGACGGCACCCCCCGGTAGCGGAGTGAAGTCGCTGACTGCGGCCTGTCCAGCGACCACAGTCCTGTCGTCTGGGAGGGAGGATGAAGTGCTGGCATTAACGACCCATGGCTGGATAGCGCTCGGGCTCGGCCTAGTCATCGCGATCGCCTTCGGGCTCCTCGCCTCGCGTCAGTAGTCAACTATGCCCCTTGACGCCCTTGTCGCCATCATCGCCCTAGGCGAGGATCGGGTTCATCGTCGTGATACTTGCCATTGCCTTCCCGAGCGGCTCCCGGCGGCCGCACGTCGAGCCCTCCGACGGCGCAGCCAATCGCGCGGCGCGGCGTCCATCCTCTCGAAGTCCGATCACTGTTCGGAGGAGCGGGCCGATGCCGGGGCTTGGAAACGCGCCGTCTCGGCGGGCGACGCCCGAGGCACGGACGACGGGTGCGCGGAAGCCCCCACGGCATCGTCCAGAACGAGAAGAACGCGTCGCCCTGGGTGTCGAGCTCGTGCACCAGCTGCGTCAAGCCCCCCCGCGGCCCACATGGCGCGACATGGCGAGTGCGTCGACGGCTTGGCGCCACGAAGTCGCCTACGATCTCCTGTACTTCCGCGCACGGGCAAGGCGATGGGCAAGGCGACGGGGGCTTGACGAGGGAACGGCCGCCTGGGTTGCCGCGGTCGTCGTGCTCTCGCTCGCGGTCGGCTACCTGATCGTGCACATCTGAGGGCCGCGCCGACCACGTCACCGCTCAGCGAACCGTGATCTGCGGCGGCGTGAAGACGCGGCGGATCCGGCCCTGCATGACAGGCCCACCGGCGACGGCCGGCTCGGAGGTGGTCGATGCCGCCGCCGGTGAGCGGGTGAGGTGTGATTCATGGGTGAGCGGCTCGAGCGTCCCAGGCGGGCAGCGGATCCCGAGTGCCCGCAGGCGACGCTCGAGATCGCGAGCGCGACGTCGGCGGCTGACTCGGTGATGGCTCGGCACTCGGCGTCATGGCGACGACGCAGTCCTCGCGTGCTCCTTGGCGGCCTGCCGCTGGACGTACTGCGACCACGTCGCCGGATGCCTGACGCGCTCGAAGAAGCGTAAGCTCGTCATCGTCGCCGACGACGAAAGAGAGCTCGGCAGTGTCACTCAGGGGCACGATCGAGTCAGCTGTCCACACATGGCCTCGATAGGGGGCGTAGATCGCATCGGTCGCCGCCGACACGAACCAGCGTCCGTTCAGACGCGGGACGAGGTCGTTCGTGATCTCGTGCCACGCTCGGACTTCGCGTGCGGCTTTGACACGCGCCGGCCTCAACTTCTGGTCGTGAGCTGCCTTCACCCTCGCCTCGACCTCGTCGGGCGTGCCCTCCAAAGCCGAAGATTCGGGGGACAGTCCGAGCGTGCCGATCCGGCCCAGGAAGCTCACGTCTCCTCCAGGTCACGCGCGGCAGTCCCCGTGCGGACCACCGCGCGCTCTCGGCTTCGGAGGTGTGACCGGAGTGCCTGCCGGATCTCGGCGGACAGCGAGCGATCCTCGGCGCGTGCGCGCTCGGCGAGCGCCTCGTACTCGACGGCGATCGACGAACGCGGAGATCGAGACTCGCTCCTCGGTCCTCACGTCTAGAACATAGCAAGTGTTTCGCAGCGTCACTAGCAAGCTGACAGGTCGCAAGAACGGGAGTAGGTTCAACTCGTGCCCGAGAAATTGCCGCGCTTCGAGGCCGCCATGGAGCGCATCGCAGATCAGCGGAAGCTCGCCGAGATCCTGCTCGCGGCCGAAGCCGAGGTTCATCCTGACAGCGAACGGCCGCGTCTATCGCAAGAGCGCCGACGGGCACGCGCACAGATCGCCGGCGCGGCACGCCGATCATCTCCAAGGGCGTCGGCGGCACCTCGCCCGGAACGGACCCGCTTGGCGCGCTGCTCGCGAAAGAGGCTAGGGGCGAACTGCGTTTCTAAGGCGAGAGGTGCTTGACGGCGCCCCGCCCGCGATTTAGGGTCGCCGTCGTGGACAGACAACGCATCGGTCTCTGGGGCACTCTCGTATTCGCTGCGCTCGCCGTCATCGGAATGTTCATCCAGGTCTACCTGATCGCCGGATTTCTGTTCGGAGAGGCGGACTGGCTCGACACGCACAAGGACTTCGGCATGCTGACGCACCTCTTCTATGTGCTGACGTCGTGGCCGCCCTCATCGCCGCGTGGCCGAACTGGCGCGCCACCGGCTGGCCGTTCGCCCTCGCCGCACTCGGTACCGTCCAGGCCTTCCTCGCCGGCGGCGGGAACGTCGGTGGAGACAACGCGGCCCTCCATGCATTCCACGGAGCGCTCGTCCCGATCGTTTTCGTCATCGCGTCCCTCATCGCGTGGCGCGCATGGGACACGCTGCGGGCCAGTGGAAGACGAACGCCCGACCAGATCAGCACGAGGCCCTAGATCACGCAGCGGGTCCGGCGAGCCGCCGACAGGACACGCAGCGGCTTCGCGGCACGTCGTTTATCTCGAAGGGCGTCGGAGGCACCTCGCCGGGACGGACCCACTCCGCGCGCTGCTCGCGAAAGAAGCCCGGGCGAGCTGCGGCTCTAAAGGCGAGAGAGGCCCCAGAGCGCGCCCGGAGCCTCTCATTCAGCCTCGCCAAGCTCAGGGGAGTGGTAGGCCGCCCACCTGTCTTGACGCGCCGATCATGTCAGACCCGAAGAGCGTTTTCAGCGCAAATAGCGCGGAGTTTCTAGCCGTGCGTCGTTGTACCCTCGCTCAGCCGCGCTACTTTCGAGAGGCACTCACCAACTTTGCGGCTTGGTATGGCCTAGAGGGTTGACCCGGTGCGGTAAAAAAAAAAGAGTCAACCCCTCGTTGTCAATCTCTCGACAAGGAGGGAAGGCCATGCACTACGGAACGCATATGCGCCAAGCGTTCTGCGACTGGCTCGACGAGGAATGCCCGCCCCTCGCGAGCGTCGAGGTCGACCACGTGTACATGACGTGGCCGGCAGAGCGTCTGCTTCGGCGGATGCTCAACTGCTCGGACGTCATGCCGGGTGCGTACTACGACGAGGTCGTGCGGCAGTACGAGCTCGATCGCTCGCGCAAGCAGACCTACGGGTCGATCGCGCGCGTCCTGCTTGACCGCGTGAACGTCTACGCGTAACCGGAACAGCCAGGGGCGGCGGCGTTATTCGCTGGTCGCCGCCGCCGCTGTTGCCACGTTCGGCGAAATCCGGGGACAGCACCGGGACAGCACCGCTTGCTCATTTGCGGCATCCCCGGCACACCTGACCCGCATAGGTAAGCGGAATCCGCTTGCCGAAAAGAGCCGTTACTCCCCGGGTTGGACTCGAACCAACAACCCTCCGGTTAACAGCCGGATGCTCTGCCAATTGAGCTACCGGGGAAGGCAGCCGCGAGATTGTAGCCGCCGGTTTCCCGGCCCTCGCGAGGGAGGACGGCTCGGCCAGGGCGCGAACTCGTCCTCGTGCGTCGCCTCGCCGCCATAGGCGTCGCGGTGTCCATTGGCGTCCTCGTGCTCGCTCCCGAAGCGCTCGCGGCCAATGCTCGCGTCGCCGCGCTCCAGATCGCTCTCCGCGCTCACGGCTGCACGCCGGGGCCGGTCGACGGCGTGCGCGGCCCGCAGACGAGGAGAGCGCTCGTCGCGTTCCAGCGTGCGCACGGAATTCGGCCGACGGGTCTCATCGGACGCAAGACACGCCGGGCGCTCGGCCGGCGCGGTCGCCCGCTTCTCGGTCAGCGGGAGTTGTCCGTCGGCGCCGTGGGCTGGGACGTCGCCGTGCTCGAGTTCCGGCTGCGTCGGCTCGGGTTGGGGCCTGGTGCACTCGACGGTCGCTTCACGTCGCGCACAGCGGGCGCTCTCGCCCGATACCAGCAGCGCCGCGGGCTGGACGCGGACGGGATCGCCGGCCCGCGGACGTATCGAGCGCTCGCCGGACGCACCCGGACCGTGCAGGCGTCGCCGGCGACGTGGCACGTCGTGCGTGCGGGGGAGAGCTTCTTCTCGATCGCCGCGCGATACCACGTCAGCCCCTGGCGCCTCGCGCGTCGAAACCGCCTTTCGCTGATGAGGGTGATCGTTCCGGGTCAGCGCCTCGCTCTTCCGAAGGGCGCGCGGCTCGCTCCACCCTCGTCGACCGGGCCGCCGGCGAGCCGTGACGCCGTTCGCGCGGCGATCGACTACTGGTCACGCGTCTACGGCGTCGACCCGGCGCTCGCACGCGCGCTCGCGTGGATGGAGTCCGGCTTCCAGCAGGACGTCGTCTCGAGCGTCGGTGCGATCGGCGTCATGCAGCTCCTGCCGGAGACGTGGGAGTTCGTCGACCTCGTCCTGCTCGGCGAGCGAACGCCGCGCACCTATCGCGGGAACGTGCGCGCGGGAGCTGCGCTACCTCCGCTGGCAGCTGGACGAGTTCGACGGGGACGTGCGCCTCGCGCTGGCGGGCTGGTACCAGGGCGCCCGTGCCGTGCGCGAGCGCGGGCTCTTCGACGACACGAAGGAGTTCGTCCGCATCGTGCTCGCGCTCTACGGCTCGGGCTAGTCCGGCCTGCGCCCCATCAGCCCGTTGAGCGGATGGGTGCGCGGGTCGAGCACGTTCTCGGCCTGCTCGACGCCGGTGACCGGGAGCCCGGCTCGGTCGAGCAGTCCGACCTGGACGAGGAGCGACGCCTGGTCCCAGTAGATGTGCTCATGGGCGAGCTTGTCCCCGTCGAACTTCGCCACGACGCAGAACGCCAGGCGTACGTGCCTGCCGGTCGGAGGGACTCCCGGTAGCAGCTGATCCATCTCGATGTCGTGCGTGAACGAGAGGACGAGCTCGTCCACGACCTGTGCACCGTCGACCGTTCGCGAGACCGGCGTGATCTCGATGTCGGCCGGCCATTTCCCGATGAAGTGCTGTCCGTAGAAGCGGCGCACGTCCTCGCGCCCGACGCCTCCGGTCATCACCGGCACGTGGTTCACGTACGGGTCGTCGGTCATCGTCGCCATCGTCGCCTCGAGGTCCAGGTGAACGAACTCCGCGGCCACGTGCTCGTCGAAGACGGCACCGATGTCGGGTCCAGGTTCCATGCGGTGCGGAACGTACCAATCCTTCGTGGCTTGACATGTCACGGCGGCGCCGGATTGAATCCCTCGCATGCTCCTGCGCGAGGTCGAGTACGCACGCCCGGGGACGGTGGAGGAGGCGGTCTCGCTGCTCGCGAGCCACGACGGAGCCCGGGCGCTCGCCGGCGGCCAGACGCTCGTCAACGTGATGAAGGCGCGCGCGGCGTCGCCCGACGTCCTCGTCGACCTCGCGGATCTCGCCGATCTCCGCGCCATCGGCTTCTCCGCCGACGGGCTGCTCGAGATCGGGGCGATGGTCACCTACGCCCAGCTCCAGGCCTCGTCCGAGGTCGAGGTCGCGCGCCCGATCCTGGCCGAGGTGGCAGGCGACGATCGGCGACGTCCAGGTTCGCAACCGCGGCACCGTCGGCGGCAACGTCTGCGTGAGCGATCCGACGAATCATCTGCCGCCGCTCCTCGTCGCGCTCGACGCGACGTTCACCATCCGCGGGCAGGAGCGGCGAGCGGACGGTGTCGGCGGACGAGTTCTTCCTCGGCGTCTACATGACTGCCGTTCAGGAGGGCGAGCTGCTCACGACGGTGAACGTGCCGCCGTCGAGCGGTGCGGGAGACGGCTTCGCCGGGCTGACGATCGGTGAGACACGGCACATACATCGTCAACGCCGCTGCGTCGGTCTCCGGCGGCACGGCACGCGTCGCGATCGGGTGCGTCGCAGCGTCCCCGGTACGTGCGACCGCGATGGAGGAGAAGCTCGCCGGCGGCGACTTCTCCGAGGACGCAGTGCGCGCAGCGGCCGAAGGGCTCGGTGCGTCACTCGATCCGCCGTCCGACGTCCACGGCTCTGCCGACTTCCGCCGGCATCTCGCGGAGGTCGCGGCCGTGCGAGCAGTGCTGCAGGCGGTCGAGCGGAGGAAGGCGTAGTGGGAGCGCCTGCGGCGAGCCGGACGATCTCGGTCGAGGTCAACGGCGAGCAGATCGAGCGGGACGTCGCCGCGCGCCGCCTGCTCGTCCACTTCATCCGCGACGACCTCGGCCTGACGGGAACGCACGTCGGCTGCGACACGGGCAACTGCGGCGCATGCACCGTCCACGTCGACGGCGCGCCCGTGAAGAGCTGCATGCTGCTCGCGGTCCAGGCCGACGGCGCGAAGGTCACGACCATCGAGGGGCTCGCGCCCGACGGCGAGCTCACCTCGCTCCAGCAGTCGTTCAACGCGCACCACGCGCTCCAGTGCGGCTACTGCACGCCGGGGATGCTCATGAGCGCGAGCGCGCTCCTCGAGAGCAACCCGAGCCCGACCGAGGAGGACGTACGTCTGGCCTTGCAGGGGAACATCTGCCGGTGCACGGGCTACGTGAACATCGTCGAGGCCGTCGTGGCCGCGGGCGGCCAGGGATGACGACCACCACGACCGAGCAGACCACGACGACGCTCGAGAAGGGCTTCGTCGGGCAGTCGATCCCGCGCAAGGAGGACAGGCGGCTCGTCCAGGGCCAGGGGACGTTCTTCGACGACGTCCGGCGGCACGGGATGGGCTACGTCCACTTCGTCCGCTCCCCGTACGGCCACGCCAAGATCGTCTCGATCGACGTCACCAAGGCGCTCGAGCTCGACGGCGTGTACGGGACGATCACGGGTGACGAGGTCGCGATCTCGACGGACCCCTTCTTCGAGATGTCCGTCGAGCCGGGCGGGAACATCAAGGACTACGCGCTCGCGGTCGGGCGCGTCCGGCACATGGGCGAGCCCGTCGCCGCCGTCTGCGCGGTGACACGCGAGCTCGCGCGCGACGCGGCCGACCTGGTCGAGGTCGAGTACGACCCGCTGCCCGTGCTGATCGACGCAGCGGAGTCGCTGAAGGACGAGGTCGTGCTCCACGACGACGCAGGCTCGAACGTCGTCTGGTCGGGCGTGTTCGACTGGGGCGACGTCGACCAGGCGCTCGCCGAGGCGGATCACGTCGTGAAGATCGACCGCCTCCACTTCCACCGCTTCTCGTCGACGCCGCTCGAGTGCGCGGGCGCGCTCGTCGAGTACGACCGGGGCACGGGGGAGTGGACGCTGACGTGCAACCATCAGATGCCCGGGGTCGGCGCGATCTGGATGGCGCCGGCGCTGCGTACCGGGATCGACAAGCTCCGGTTCGTCACGAACGACATCGGCGGCGGCTTCGGCAACAAGATCTGCCTGCACCCGCAGTACGTGGTGCTCTGCCTCATGGCGCGCAAGCTCGGCCGCCCGGTGCAGTGGACGGAGTGGCGGACCGACCAGCACACCGCGAACGCGCACGGCAACGAGCGCACGTTCCTCGACATCGAGGTCGCCGTGAAGGCGGACGGCGAGATGACCGGCTTCAAGGTCAGGGCACTCGACGACTGCGGCGCGTTTCCGCGCTACGAGCCGCTCGGCTGCATCATCTGGGCGCAGGTGACGCCGGGGATGTACTCCTGGCGCAACATCCGTGTCGACTTCACCCAGGTCTGCACGAACAAGTCGCCGGTCTCGCCGAACCGCGGCTACTCGCGCATGCAGCACCTCTGGCTGACCGAGCGCATCGTCGACATCGTCGCGACCGAGCTCGGCCTCGACCCGGTCGAGGTGCGCAAGCGCAACTACGTGAAGACCGAGCAGATGCCGTACGAGACGCCCAACGGCTGCTTCTACGACTCTGGCGACTACGCCGCTGCGCTCGACATCGCGCTCGAGCTCATCGACCACGGGTCGATCGAGGAGCGGCGCAAGGAGGCGGCAGGGCGCGGGAAGCTCCTCGGCTTCGGAATCGGGTCGACGCTCGACTCGGGCACGAACAACTTCGGCCAGTCGACGCTCCTCAATCCGGAGCTCCAGTTCTCGGGCAACAACGAGGCGGCGTCGGTGAAGCTCGACATCTTCGGCGAGGTGGTCGTCACGCTCGGCACCGTCCCGCAGGGCCAGGGGCACGAGACGACGGCCGCGCAGGTCGTCGCAGACATCCTCGGCTGCTCGCCCGACCAGGTGAACGTGCGGCGCGGGCACGACACGTGGTTCAACTCGCACGCCGGCTTCTCGGGCACGTATGCGAGCCAGTTCGCGTTCACCGGGCTCGGCGCGGTGAAGGGCGCGGCGGAGCTCGTGCGCGAGGAGATGGTCCAGCTCGCCGCGGCGGTGCTGCAGGCCCCGGCGGAGGCGATCGAGCTCGCGGACGGGTTCGCGCGCATCAAGGACGGCCCCGAGGAAGCCGCCCTGCCGTTCATGGCGCTCGGCGCGATCATCAACGCGAACAACGCGTTCCTCCCGCCCGACTTCAATCCGACGCTGAACCACCGCTACGTCTGCCGGCCGTACTTCGGGATGGTCGACACGGAGAAGAAGACCGGGCAGCTGACGCTCACGTACGCGACGCAGATCCACGCGGCCGTCGTCGAGATCGACCCCGAGACCGGCGAGGTCGACGTCGTCGACTACGCGGCGGTGGACGACTGCGGCGTCCGCATCAACCCGCAGATCGTCGAGGGCCAGGTTCACGGCGCGACCGCGCACGCGATCGGCGCGGCGCTGCACGAGGAGTTCGTCTACGACGAGGAGGGGACGCTCCTCACAGCCAACTTCTACGACTACCACGTCCCGCATGCCATGGACATGCCGCCGCTGAAGACCGGTGCCATGGAGTCGCCGTCGCCGGTCGCGCCACTCGGTGCGAAGGGGATGGGCGAAGGCGGCGGCGGAGGGATCCACTGCATCGGCGCGGCGATCCAGGACGCGCTCCGGGCAGCGGGCGGCGCAATCGTCTACACCAGCTGCAACCCGCCGCATAGGGTGTGGTCGATGCTCCAGGACCCGGCGGCGACTCGCGCGAACGTGGAGGTGGTGTCGAAGTGATCGTCTCGGGAACGAAGGAGCTCACCGCGTCGCGCGAGACCGTGTGGAGCGTCATCAACGAGCCTGCCGAGATGGCCAAGCTCATGCCCGGCGTCGAGTCGTTCGAGATCACCGACGAGAAGCACTGGACGGCGAAGGTCAAGGTGCCGCTCGGCCTCGGCGGCCTCAAGATGACGATGAACTTCGAGCGGCTCGAGGAGCGCGAGCCCGAGTTCGCGTCGATGCGCGCGAAGGGCCAGGGCGTGGGCGCGCTGATGGACATGACGACCTCGTTCACGCTCTCCGAGTCCGGCGGCGGCACGTCGATGGCCTGGGAGGCCGACGTCAAGATCGCGGGCCCGGTCGGCGCGATGGGGCAGCGCGTTCTGCAGCCGATCGTGAACCAGCAGGTCACGCAGGTGCTCGCCGCGCTCGAGAAGCGCGTGTCGGAAGCGTCCGGCGCCGCGAGCCGATCCGGCTCCACACCCGGTCCGGGTGCGCCCGGACAGTAGAAAGCTTCCGTGCCCACAGGTGGAGCGAACTAGAGAGATCCGAGAGGAGAAAGGAGCGACCATGCGCAAGTCGCAGGGTTGGCGGCTTCTGGCGACGGTTCTCGCGATCGTCGTCATCGGGGTGACGGCAGCGGGGTCGGCGGGCGGCGCGCCCTCCGACCGCGCGCAAAAGGCCCCGCTGCCGAAGAAGACGATCGGCGTGATGGGGCCCGTCAATGCCGCCGAGATCATCAAGCTCGGGCACCGACGCGACCGTGGCGGCCGCGAAGGCGCTCGGTTGGAAGACGATTCAGGTCGACCCGCTTGGCGATCCGGCGAAGATGGGCGCCGGGATGACGAGCCTCGTCAATTCCAAGGTGGACGCGATCGTCCTGACGACGATCGAGCCGGCGACGATCCAGGCCGGCTTGCGGGCCGCGAAGAGGGCCGGCATACCGGTCATCGATACCCATACGCAGACGACGTCCTCGCCGCTCTTCGCCGGTGAGTACTTCCTCAGCCCGCCCAAGGAGTTCGCCCTGCTGAACGCCCGGATGAAGCGCGAGCTTCCTCGCGGAAGTCGAGATCGGGACGATCAACCTCCCCCAGTTCCTGAACGCGAAGATCGCGGGCGACCTCATCAAGGCGGCCGCGAGGCGCAACGGCTGGAAGATCGTCGCGAACCACGACACGGACGTTCAGAACCTCGTGCCGGACGCTCAGAAGGCCGTCGGGGACATGATCCGCGCGAACCCCGACATCGACGCGATCTGGGGTTGCTGCGACTTCGCCCCGGCGGGCGCCATCCCGGCAATCCGTTCCTCGGGCAAGGAGATCAAGATCTTCGCGTTGCACGGGATCCCGTCGGTGATCCCGCAGCTCCGGTCCGGGCTCGTCGTGGTCGAGGTTGCGGAGTACCAGAAGGGGAGCCTCATCGCCATCGACGAGCTGGCTGCGTTCTTCGCGAACGAAAACCCGATCGCGAAGCGAACACCGAGGCAGTTCGCCTACAAACAGACGATCATGGGCCCGGCGAACGCCGCCAAGGGCTACCCGTACCCGACCGCGAAGATGCTCGCCCCCTTCAAGGCGCGGTGGGCGAGGCTGTACCAGTTGCCGGCGAAGTGATCGCCCCGTCGGACCGGAGGCCGCGCTGGGCAATCCCAGTCGCGGCCTCGGCCGGCGACCTCCCGGAACAGGCAGGCTGAGCGCCCGATGGCTGCGACGAAAGGTCACGGCGCGGCCGTTCGCCGGGGCCGCCTCGCGCACGTCTCGCTCCGCGCGATCGCCGAGCGCTGGAGCCTCGTGATCGCGTTCGTCGGGGCATTCGTGTTCTTCTCGATCGCCCGCCCGGACACGTTTCCGACCTGGGACAACGCGCGCGCGATCCTCGACGAGTCGTCCGTGCTCTGCGTCCTCGCCGTCGGCGTGACCGTGGTGCTCGTCATAGGAGAGTTCGACCTCTCGGTCGGGTTCGTGACCCAGCTCACGGCGGCAGCCGCTGTGTCGGTGATGGCCTTTCACGCCTGGCCGGCGTGGGCGGCCGTTCTCATGGCTCTGCTCGCGGGCGCGATCGCCGGGCTCGTGAACGGCGTTGCCGTCGCTCACGTCCGTATCCCCTCGTTCATCGCCACTCTGGCGCTGGGCTCGATCGCGGGGGCTATCGAGCTCGCGATCACGAAGACGACGATCTTCGAGGGGCTCGATCCCGGATACCTCGAGATCGCGACGACGACCGTCTACGACATCCCGCTTCGGGCGATCATCGCCGCAGGTGTCGCAGTCCTGTTCATGGTTCTGCTTCGAATGACCGTCTACGGGCGTCACGCTGCCTCGGTCGGCGACAACGCGGCTGCCGCCCAACTCACGGGCGTGCCGGTCGAGCGCGTGAGAGTGATCGCGTTCGTGCTCACCGGGCTCACCGCCGGCTTGGCCGCGATTCTGGTCACTTCCTCCGCCAGCCAGTACTACCCCAACCTGGGCCAGGGGTACCTGCTACCTGCGTACGCGGCAGCGTTCCTCGGCCTCTCCCTGAGCGGCGGGCTGCGCTTCAACGTCCTCGGGAGCTATCTCGGGGTCCTGTTGCTCGGGATGGTGACGACCGGCCTCACGATGATGAACCAGCCGTCCTGGATGGCGGCGCTCGTCCAGGGGCTCGTGCTGCTCGTCGCCGTCGCGGGGATCGCCGTGCGAAGGAGAGGTGCGCTTGGCCGCTGAGACACGCGCGCCGTGGCTTCGTGCCGATGGGCTCGCGAAGCGCTATGGCGGCGTGCTCGCGCTCGACGGAGCCTCCCTCGCCGTTCGGCCGGGCGAGGTGCACGGCCTCGTTGGCGCCAACGGCGCAGGCAAGTCGACGCTCGTCAAGTGCCTCACCGGGATGGTTCGCCCGACGAACGGCACGGTGCACGTAGGCGGGCGATCGCTGCAGCTCGGACGTCCGGTCGACTCCCTCCGCGCCGGCATCGCCTCGGTGCCACAGGAGCTGACAGTCGCGCCCACGTTGACCGTCGCGGCCAACGTCATGCTCGGGCACGAGCCCCGCCGCCGAATAGGGCTGGTACGGGACCGAGAGTTGAGCCGGCGCGCCGCGGAGGCGCTCGAGTCCGTCTCGCTCGACGTGCCACTCGATGCGCCGGTCGGCCAGCTGCCGCTCATCGAGCAGCGGCTCGTGATGATCGCGCGCGCGCTCTCCTTCGACGCACGTCTCGTCATCTTCGACGAGCCGACCGCGACGCTCTCGCCGCACGAGGCGGCGCTGCTGCTCGAGACGGTTCAGGGGCTCGCGGGTCGCGGCGTCTGCGTTCTGTACGTGTCGCACCACCTGCGGGAGATCGAGGCGGTCTGCGACGCGGTGACGGTGCTCCGGGATGGGCGCGTGATCGCCGATCTCGAGCGCGCGACCCATGCGAGCCTCGTCGAGCTCCTCACACCCGAGGCAGGAGTCGAAGACGAGCGTCGGCCGGCGAGAGCCGAGCCGCGGGTGACATCGTGCTCGAGCTCCGCGCGGTCACGGGCCCTCGCCTGCGAAGTGTTTCTCTCACGGTCGCGGAAGGGGAGATCGTCGGGCTTGCCGGTCTGGCTGGATCGGGAGCCCGCGAAGTCCTGCTCACGGTGTGCGGCGCAGCACCGTTCACTGCAGGCTCGATCGCGCTCGGCGGCCGTAGGTTGCGGTCGGGCAACTCGCGTGCTGCGGTCGAGGGCGGCGTCGGTTTCCTTCCAGGCGATCGAAGCCTCGGCACGTTCCCGACGCATGTCGTCCGCCACAACATCGCCCTGCCGTCACTCCGACACTACGCGCGGCTCGGCTTCGTCGATCGTGGTCGTGAGAGATCGGCCGTTGCAGATCTGCTGGACCGGGTCGCGTTGCGCGCGAGCCCCGAGGCTCCGATCACGTCGCTGTCGGGCGGCAACCAGCAGAAGGCGCTCGTGGCGCGCTGGATCGGATCGAAGGCGCGCCTTCTTCTGCTCGACGATCCCACGGCCGGCGTCGACGTCGCCACGCGGCCGGAGATCCATGCCCAGATCCGTGATGCTCAGCGAGGCGGGCGTCGGGGTGCTGCTCGTGTCGACGGACGAGGAGGAGCTCGCCGAGCTCTCCGATCGCGTCGTCGTCTTCGAGCGGGGAGCCGTGACCGGCGAGCTGGCATCCGAGGTCCTGACGCCCGCGCGGGTGCTGGCTGCGATGACGGGCCAGACTCCGACCGCCGGCCCACCACTCGAGGAGGACGAATGACCGACACAACCGCAGAGCAGAGTCCACCCCCTCCCGTCGTCTCCGACGCGCAGCGCTCAGGAGATCGCGGAGAGCGTGTACGTGATCCCGGACGGGCGCGTGCCGCTCGTTCCCAACGTCGGCATCGTCGTCGGCGAGCGCGAGGCGCTCGTCGTCGACACCGGGATGGGCCTCGCGAACGGACGCCGCGTGCTCGCAAGAGCGCGTGCCCTCACCGACAAGCCGCTCGTTCTGACGGTGACCCACTTCCACCCGGAGCACGGGTACGGGGCGAAGGCGTTCGCGGACGAGGGCGTGAGGATCGTCTACAACCGCTCGCAGCAGGACGAGCTGAGTGCGAAGGGGCAGGCCTACCTCGACATGTTCCGGACCTTCGGGGACGCGGTCGCCGAGCAGCTCGAGGGGGTCGAGTTCGTCGAGCCGGACGAGCTCTACGACGACCGGATGACCCTCGAACTGGGCGGGCTTCACGTCGAGCTGCTCCACTTCGGACTCGCGCATACACGCGGCGACCAGGTCGTCTTCCTGCCGGAGCAGCGGGTCCTCTTCGCGGGCGACCTGCTCGAGAACCGGATCTTTCCGATCTTCCCGTGGTTCCCGCCCGACGACGCCGACGTCGACGGCAGTCGCTGGATCGACGTGCTCGACCGCCTCGAAGCGCTCGAGCCGGCAATCGTGGTGCCGGGGCACGGCGAGGTCACCGGGCCCGAGCTCATCGGGCAGGTGCGCGCGTACCTCGAGGACGTGCGTGCGCGTGTGGCTGCAGCCGAGGGCAGCGTGGAGGAGGTGAAGGCTGTCCTCGAGCCGGCGATTCGCGCCGACCACCCGGACTGGGACGCACCCGAGTGGATCGGGTTCGCGATCGCCTGCTTCCACGCCGAGCTCCATGGCTGACGAGAGCTCGAGAGCCGCGCGGGGCCGGGCAGCATACGCGAGTCAGCTCCGGCTTCCCGAGGAGGAGGCGGTCGAGGAGCTCGAGCGCATCGTCGGCGAACGGATGGCGGCGGAGGCGATCAATGCCGCGGGAGGTGCGTGGGTCGACGACGTCCTGTCGCTTCGCGACCGCAGCCTCGTCGTCGTCGCGGCGCTCGTGACTCAGGGAGGCGTCGACGAGCGGCTCCGGAGTCACACGCGCTGGGCGCTCGACCACGGTGTCACCGCCGACGAGCTGGAGGCGCTGGCCACCCTGCTCGCCGTCTACGTGGGGTACCCGCGCGCTTCCGTGGCGATGGAGATCATTCGCGAGGTCGTCGCCTCGGAGGATGCCGGCGAGAGTGGGGACGTCGGGGCGTAGGCAGCCTCGGCTCGAGCAGCGCGCGACCGCCGCATCCAGCGGCTACCGGAGAAGGCTTTCGAGCCGCGCGCGGCAGGCGCCGGCCGCGAGCAGGTTTCCTTTCCACTCGTACAGGTCGATCGCGCCTTCGAGGGCGTCCGCTGCTTCGTCACTGCGGCCCGCAAGCTCCAGCACTTCGGCGAGGTCCGCGTGTGCGTCTGCACGTGCAAGCAGGAAGTCGCTCTCCTCCCCGAACGCGACCGCTTCGCGGGCGAGCCGCTCGGCGTCGGCGAACGCTTCTCTCCGTGCGAACACTTTCGCGCGAATGGAGCGCCACAGGATCTGAGAGTGGACGTCGTTTGCGCGGGACGCTTGCTCGCATTCCCGCGTGAGGAGCTCAGCGTCGTCGTACCGGCCCCGCGCGTACTCGAGGTTCGCGAGCGCATGCGCGATGGACGAGAAGTGGCTCCTTTCACCGAGCGCCCTCAGCGACTCGTATGTATGTCGAAGCTCCGACTCTGCCACTTCGTGATCGCCGCGCCAGACATGGATGAACGAATGCCAGAAAGCAGCAACCCAGATCCGATCCCCTCCGGCGTCGTCCACGATCTGCTGCCCGCGCTCCGTGAGCTTCATTGCTTCGTCCATCTCCCCTTGCATCGCCGCGAGAGCAGCCGTTGCCGCCATGATCTCCGCCTGCACCAGCGGGTGAGAGGCAAACTCGGTCAGGAGTTGCCGGCTGCGTTCGAGAGCGCCGGACACTGGGGCTGGCCCGAGCAGAAGGGCGATCCCGATCCACTCGACGATCTCACGCTGCTCGAAGAGGTCTCCGCTGCGCCGCGCATGCTCCAGGGCTCGCTCCGAAGCTTGGACAGAGGGGCCGGCTCGCCGGTCGAGGTAGTGCGCCTGGCCTGCGAGCCGCCAGGCGCGGGCGAGGCCCAGCTCGTCATCGAGTTCTTCGAAGACGTCGATCGCTCGTTGCGAGACATCGAGGAGCTCCTGCGGTGTCACGTCTGCGTCGGTGAACAGGCGGAGCAGGCCACGCTGCACGAGCGCCTGGGCGGCCAGCCTACGATCTCCGGTCGTCGCGGCAGCTTCGACCGCCTCCGTCAGGACACGGTCGGCCCAGCTCACGTCTGTCATACCCTGCACGACGCGTACGTTGGGGACGAGCTCGACGCGAAGCGGGTCCTGGGGGCGCAGCAACGCGACCGCTCGCGAGATGAGATTGAGACCGCCCCGCGCATCGCTGCGCATGAACGCTCGGCGCCCGGCGTTCCCGAGCCGCTCGGCCGCTCGGCGGCCGAGCTGCGCGCGCGTTCTCGTCGACCGGACCGAGCTCTGCGCGGTATCGGAAGGCCTGCTCGAGGTGGTAGCCCGCGATCTCGTCGTACTCGACCGCGGTCGCCTTCGTCTCGAGCCAGTCGGCGTGCAGCTCGTGGAGGTCCGCCCGCACCTCCTTCGGAATCGAGTCGTACGCAGCGTCCCGAATCAGCAGGTGGCGGAAGCGGTAGGCCTCCTCGCCCGGGAAGAACGGCTTGTCCGGACGGATCAGCTCCTTGCGTACGAGCGAGCCCAGAAACTTGCCGACCGGCGACTCGAGGAGTGTGCGCGTGAGCGCCTCCACCGATCCCCGATGGAACAGCTTGCCTTCGACGGCCGCACGCTCGATCACCGTGCGCTCCCCGTCCGTGAGACGATCGAGTCGCGCCGCCAGAAGCGCGGGGATGGTCGGGGGGACGGGGACCTTGGTCAGGTCGCCCACGGTCTTCCAGCGAGCGTCATCCCGAACGAGAAAGCCGTCGTCGATGAGCATCGACAGCATCTCCTCGACGAAGAACGGGTTCCCCTCGGCGGCGTCCGTGATGCGCTCCGCCACGTAGCCGACGGGTTCGACGTCACCTACGAGGTTCACGACGAGCTGCGCACACTCGTCCTCGGACAGCGGCTCGAGGAGCACGGACGTGGCGTTGAGCTTTCCGCCGCCCCACGTCGGACGGACGTCGTGCAGCTCAGGTCGAGCCATGCAGACCAGCAGAAACGGCACCCCCCTCGACCAGTCGGCGAGGTGTTCGACGAGGTCGAGAAACGTCGTCTCGCCCCAGTGGATGTCGTCGAACACGACCACGAGCGGTTGACGGGCAGCCACGGCCTCGAAGAATCGTCGGATCACGGGAATGCTCTCCTCGACACCTGCGTCGGCGGGGGACAAGCCGAGCACCTCGGTCATTCGCTGCGCGATTCGATCGGCGTCCTCCTCGCCCACTAGCAGCTCGGCGAGCCGCTGCCGACTACGCTCGGAAGACTCCGTGTCGTTGATTCCGGCGAGGTCCACCACGGCCTCGAGCACGGGCCAGTACGTGATCCCCTCGCCGTAGGGGAGGCAGCGACCGCGTGCGAGGGCTACGCCGCCGTCGATACTGTCGAGAAACTCGAGAACGAGCCGCGACTTTCCGACGCCCGCGGCGCCGAGGACCGTGAAGAGCTGGCACGAGTGGTCGCTCACTGCTTGGTCGAAGGCGTCGGACAAGCGGCGCCGCTCGCGCTCACGGCCAACCATTGGGGAGACGAGGCGGCTCGGATACCCGGCAACGGCCTGCGCACCCTCGAGGATGCGCATAAGCCGGTACACCTGGAAAGGTTCCGTCTTGCCCTTGAGCGCGAGCGGCTCGACCGGCTCGACATCGATCGCGCCGCTAGCGAGCGCTCGCGTGTGCTCGCCGACGAGAATCTCTCCAGGCTGAGCGGCCTGCTCGAGCCGAGCAGCGACGTTGACCGCGTCACCGGTGACGAGACGCTCCTCGGTGCCGGCGACCACTTCACCCGTGTTGACGCCGGTACGCAGCTGTAGCGACACGCCGAAGTCCCGCTCGAGCTCCTCGTTGAGGGAAGCGAGCGAGTCGCGAAGCTCGGAGGCGGCGCGCAGAGCGCGCATGGCGTCGTCCTCGTGCAGCGTTGGGACGCCGAAGACTGCCATGACGGCGTCGCCGATGAACTTCTCCACCGTGCCGCCGTGGCGCTCGAGGCAGCCCCGAGCCGCGTCGAAGTAGCGCGCCAGCACGTGGCGCAACGCCTCTGGGTCGAGTCGCTCGCCGAGTGCTGTCGAACCGCTCACGTCCACGAAGAGGACCGTGACCGTCTTGCGAACCTCGCGAGACGCCGTGGCCACGAACGGCGCGCCGCATGCTCCGCAGTACCGAGTGCTGTCAGGGTTGTCCTGCCCACAGCTCGTACACGTAAACATGCGCGGAAGCGTATGACGGGGTCGCCGGAAGCGCCAACGGAGCCAGCGCGTCCGCGAACGTGTTAGAACCGGATGCCGATGGCCGTCCCGTTCCGGATCGGCGTGATGCAGCTGACGATGGAGCCGCTCGAGGAGATGCTCGAGTCGGCGCGGGTGATGGACGAGGCCGGGATGGACACGATCTGGCTCGCAGAGGCGTACCCGTGGTGGCGCAAGCACGGTATGGAAGCTCGCTCGTCCACGGTCGTCTCAGCCCTTATGGCGCGGGATACGAAGCAGCTGACGATCGGCTGGGGAATCATCTCTCCCTTCACGCGCCATCCGGTGCAGGTAGCGATGGATGCTCGCGTGGTGCAGGAGGCGGCCGGGCCGGGGAGGTTCCTCCTCGGCTTCGGAACCTCGAAGATCTTCCTCAACAACATCCGCTCGCAGACTCGGAAGACGCTCGGCCCGATGCGCGATGCGGTGACGATCGTCCGAGGCGTGCTCGGCGGGGGCGCCTTCGAGTACGAGGGCGACACGTGGAGCGCGTCGGTGCCCGCGCTCAGCACGGACGCGCACACCCCGCGCGACGTCCCGCCCGTCTACGTCGCGGCAACCGCGCCGAAGATGCAGGCCCTCGCCGGTGAGATCGCCGACGGGTGCCTGACGCCCTCGATCACGACGCCAGCATTCGTCCGTTACACACGGGAGAACGTCGCGGCGGACATCGACATCGGCTGCACCGTCGTGTCGTCGATCCACGAGTCCGATCGCGACGCGGGCTGCGAGGGCGCCCGCGAGATCGCGGGGATGTACCTCGCGAACAAGTTCCAGAACATTCGGGGCTCTGCCGACACGCTGCTGGAGCTTGCGGGGATCGAGATGGAGGAGCTCGCCCCGGTTGCCGAGGCGATGGAACAGGGCGGGCGGCTCGCGGCGAAGGCGAAGGTGACCGACTCGCTCCTCGACCGCTGCAAGCCGATCGCGGGCACGCCCGCCGACTGCATCGCCGCGATCGAGGAGTATCGGGAGTCGGGGTGCACGCACGTCATGCTCGAGCTCTGGGGTGACCGCCGCCACGACCAGATCCGCCTCTTCGGCGAGAAGGTGCTCCCTCACTTCCGTGGCTGAACCGCGTGTCGACCAGGATCGCCTCGTCGAATGGGCGTCGCGGGCGATCGGCACGCCGAGCTTGACGGGCTCGGAGGAGGCGATGGCCGAGCTCATGCGCGAGACGTTCCTCGACCTGGATCTGCACGTGCAGTGGCAGCAGGTGGAGGACGGGCGTGCGAACGTTCTGGGGATCCGCGACGGGATGGGCGGCGGGCCGAGCCTCATGTTCAACGGCCACATGGACACCTCGTACTCGGGGAAGGAGCCGTGGCTGCGGCACGTGCCCGGCTTCCAGCCGTCGGCGTTCGTCGAGGACGGGAGGCTGTACGGCCTCGGGATCTCGAACATGAAGGGCGCGCTCGCGTGTTACGTCGAGGCGTTGCGGGCGCTCGCGGACGCGGGTGTCCGGCTGCGAGGCGACGTCATGATCGCGGCGGTCTGCGGCGAGATCGAGAAGACGCAGTGGGGCGAGGCGCAGGGAGCCGAGTACCGCGGCTACGCGGCCGGCTCGCGCTACCTCGTCTCGCATGGAGGCGTCGCGGACATGTGCATCCTCGGCGAGCCGACGGAGTCGAAGCTCGTGCTCGGCCACTTCGGGTCGCTCTGGCTGCGGATCTCCACGCAGGGCCCCTTCGTCCATACGGCGTTCAGCGAGGGGAAGCGGAGCCAGAACTCGATCGTGCGCATGCGCGACGTGCTCGACGCCGTGCTCGAGTGGATCCCGAGCTGGGAGGACGACCCGTCGAACGCCTACCGCGGCGCGAAGGCGATCGTGAACGTCGGTGCCCTCGAGGGTGGGTTCGGTTGGCGCGTGTCGCGGACGCCGCACCGGACCGATCTCTTCCTCGACGTTCGGGTCCCGCCGACGAAGGAGATGGCGGTGGCACGCGCGCAGGTGCTGGCGATGGTGCGGGAGCTCGCAGAGCGTTTCCCCGAGCACGGGATCGAGGGGGAGGTCTACGTCACCGCGCCCGGCGCCGAGATCGCGGACGATCACGCGCTCGTCGGCGCGCTCGAGGCCGCGCACGCAGAGGTGTTCGGCTCGCCGCCGGAGCGAGACGTGACGCGCTGGTTCTCGGACGCTTCCGTGTTGAGCCGGTACGGGATCGCAACGGTGAACTACGGCACGTCGACGGGCCTTCTCGACACCGTGAAGGGCGAGAATCTGGAGATCGACGGTCTCGTCAAGACGGCTGAGGTCTACGCGCGCGCAGCGATGAAGGTGTGTGGACTGGCGTGAGCATCTACCAGCTCCCTGACAATCTCCCGATCCCGGTCGATGACGGCGCTGCAGGTCACCTCGTCGGGCTCGAGATCCCCCGACTCGTGCTGAACTCGTCCCAGGGAGAGGTTGACCTCGCAGCTCTCGCCTCCTCGCGCGCTGTGCTCTACGTCTATCCCGCGACCGGCGTTCCTGGACGACCCAGTCCCAACGGCTGGGATGCGATTCCCGGCGCGCGCGGGTGCACACCCCAGTCCTGCGCCTTCCGCGATCACGCCGGCGAGCTCGCCGACCAGGGAGCACGTGTGGCCGGCCTTTCCGCCCAGCCGTTGGCTGCTCAGATCGAGTTCGCGCAGCGCGAGCACATGCCTTTTCCGGTCATCGCGGACCCCGAGCTCAGACTTCGGGACGCGCTGGCGCTTCCGACCTTCGAGTTCGGCAGCGTGACGCTCTACAAGCGCATCACGCTCGTGCTCGAGGCCGGACGCGTGAGCCACGTCTTCTATCCGGTCTTTCCGCCGGATCGGAACGCGGCAGACGTGGTGGCGTGGCTTCGCGCGAGGGAAACGGCGTAGTGCGATCTCTCGACGACTTCCTGCCGATCTACGAGTTCTCGGAACGCCACTCGCTCGCGATCGATGCACCCGCCGGGCGCATCGATCAGGCCTTGCGTGCCGTGTCGATCTCTGACATTCCGGCTGCCAGAGCGCTCTGGTGGATACGGCGACTTGGGAGGCCATACGGCGACTCGACCAAGCCGTTCATCGGAGGCGAGCTGCCGGGCGTCGTGCTCGAGGACGTCCCCGAGGAGGGCATCGTCCTCGGGTCGACGGGGCAGTTCTGGCGCCTTCGCGGCGATCGAGATGCGGCGAAGCCGAAGACGGCTGACGAGTTCCTCGCGTACACGCGAGCGGATACGTGCAAGGCGGTCATCGACTTCCGCGTCGGTGCGTCGTCGCTCTCCACGGAGACCCGCGTCCACGTAGCCGATCCGGCTGCGCGCCGTAAGTTTCGGCGCTACTGGTTGGTCATTCGGCCGTTCAGCGGGCTGATCCGGATCCTGCTCCTGCGCGCCGCGAGGCGCCGCGCGCAGGCGACGGCATGAGCGATCGCGCTTCGTTCTGGCTGCGCGCCGACGCCTTGTTCGACGCAGGGATGGGTGCGCTCCTGCTCATGGCGAGCTGGAACGCGCTCTACGAGGCGCTTGGCCTTCCGCCGGCGGAGCCGGCGATGTACGCCCAAGTCGCCGGTGGGCTGCTGCTCGGATTCGCGTACCTCCTGTGGACCGGCGCGACTGCCCCTGGGGTGCGACGCCTCGCCGGGACGACCGCGGTCGTCAACCTCGCGGGCGTCGTCGTGATCGGCATCTGGCTCGTGTCCGGAGAGCTGCGCACGGAGGCGCTTGGCGAGGCGATCCTCTGGGCCGCGGTGGCAGCCCTGGCCGTCTTCGCCGTCGCAGAGATCGACGTCGCGCGAAAGGAGCCCGAGTGAAGCTCGTCACCTTCGGGGAAGAACCACGCGTCGGAGTCCTCGATGGAAACGCGATCGCCGTCCTCGACGTCGCGACGACGCGCGAGTACTTCGAGCGCGGCGGTGCCGACGAGACCGGCGAGCGAGTCCCGCTCGCGGAGGCGCGTCTCCGGGCGCCGATCGTCCCGAAGAAGTTCTTCCACACCGCGGGCAACTTCCGCGAGCACGAGGAGGAGTCGAAGCAGGTCGGCTGGACGCACGAGATCGCTCCCTGGATCGTCTTCTTCCAGAACGTCGACGCGATCGTCGGACCCGACGAGCCCGTCGTGTATCCCGAGCACCTGACCGAAGAGCTCGACTACGAGCTCGAGCTTGCGGTCGTCATCTCCAAGCCGGGCAAGTGGTTCTCACCCGAGGAGGCGGTCGACTACATCGGCGGCTACGTCATCTTCAACGACATCACCGCACGGGACATCCAGCGACGCGAGATGCGCTCGGGTGTCTTCTCCTTCTGCAAGGCGATCGACACGTTCTGTCCGCTCGGGCCCTGGATCGTCACGCCGGACGAGATCCCCGATCCGCACGACCTCGCGATGGAGCTGCGGGTCAACGGCGAGCCGCGGCAGGTCTCCCACACGGGCCGTATGAGCGTCACGATCCCCGAGATCCTCAGCCACTACTCGGCGCTCGGCTACTCGGCCGGGGACGTGGTCTCGACCGGCACCGTCTCCGGCGTGGCCGGGTTCTCCCCCGATGCGGCGTCGCTCTACCTGAAGCCGGGCGACGTCATGGAGGCCGAGATCCAGCGCATCGGCGTGCTCCGAAATCCGGTGGTCTCCTGGAAGGAGGCGTACGGCGAGCCGGCGCCGCCGCGGGTTCGGTGGTAGTCGGCTCGATCGAGCTTCACGGCGTCACCGACGCGATCGGACTTCTCGGCGACTACGAGGAGCTCTATCCCGACATTCCGAGCGAGTCGTGGGAGCCCTACCGCACGCTCTACCCCGCGCTGTTCGCGGGCGGGACCTGGCGCCTCCCGTGCGCCTGCTTCCTCGTTCGCTCGGCTGGGACGACGATTCTGGTCGACACTGGGGTCGGGCCGCCCGGCCTCTGGGACTGGACAGCGGAGGACGAAGGGCTGCTTCCCGCCGCGCTCTCGGTGCTCGGCGTAGCCCGCGACGGGGTGGACCTCGTCTTCCTCACGCACCTGCACATCGATCACGTGGGCTGGAATGCGGACCTCGAGGGCAACGTCTTCTTCCCTCGGGCGAGGTATGCCGTACACGCCGACGCCCTGGCGTTCGCGAGGACGCAGGCTGACCGCCCGCACATCCGACGTTGCGTCGATCCGCTCCTCGACCGCTTCGAGATAGTCACGGGCGACGTGGAGCTCGCTCCGGGAGTCACCGCGTTTCCTGCGGCGGGACACTATCCGGGACACATGGCTCTTCGCCTCGAGTCCGAGGGCGAGACTGCGCTCCTGATCGCCGACTCGGCCGTGCACCCCGCGTTGCTCGACCAGCCCGACTGGGTGTACGTGTCCGACGGAGATCCGAAGGTGTGCGCCGAGACGCGCGGCGGGCAGCTCCCGGAGCTCGTCGACTGCGACGTCCTCGTCGCGTGCGGGCACTACCCTGGAAGCGGAATCGGCCGCGTCGTCACCCGTGATGGCCGGGTCGTCTGGGAAGAGGCGTCTCCGGAGTGACGTGGCCCCGCGACGACGCGAAGCTCGACCGCGTGCGCGCGCTCATGGTCGAGCGCGAGCTCGACGCGCTCGTCGTCCGCGCGCCCGACAACGTCCTCTACCTGACGAACTTCTGGGGGATGAAGGGATACGACGCATGCGTCTTCCCCCTCGAAGGCGAGCCAACGCTGATCTGTCTCGAGGCGAGCGAGGACGACGCGGTCCGCACGGCCTGGACCGACGACGTCCTCCTCTTCGCGGGCTACGACCCGTCGGATGCGCGGCCTCCCATTGCCCGCGTCTTGGAGATCGCGAGCGCAGCAGCGGGCGAGTACGGGCGCGTCGGCGTCGAGCTCTCACTCGGGACGCAGGCCGCCGACCGCATGGTGGGCGAGCCGACGACGTTCACCGCCGAGTGGTTCACCGCTTTCGGTGACGTCGTCGACGCGACGCCGCTCCTCGCCGATGCCCGTGCGCTCAAGACCGAACAGGAGATCGAGCGCATGCGCCTTGCGAACGGCATCGCCGCGGCGGCCATGGACCACTGCAGGCTCGTCATCGAGGCGGGCATGACCGAGGCGGAGATCGCCGCGGAGTGGTAGGGCTTCGTCCACGGCGAAGGCACCGGGTGGGAGGGGAAGGTCGAGCTCGCGCTCGGGTTCTCGCTCGTCTGGTCGGGGCCGGGGATCAAGACCTTCACGGCGACGACGTCTCGCCCCGTCGTCGAACGAGAGCCGACGCTGTTCGAGATCTGGGTCTGCGCCGACGGCTACTGGTGCGACCACACGAAGAACCTCGTCGTCGGCGAGCTCACGCCGCAGTATCGCGAGCTGGAGCAGGGGCTCATGGCGGTCTACGAGGACGCGATCGACTTCGCGCGGCCCGGCGCCTCCCTTGCGGAGCTCGACCGTCGCGTCAGGGCCGGCATCGACTGCGCTCGGATTCGCGGGTCAGCCCTCACACCCGATCTGCCACGGCGTCGGCGCCCGCGCGCACGAGCCGCCGTACGCCCATCAGGCCGGAGGCGGGGAGATCGCGGCCGGGATGGTTCTTGCAATCGAGCCAGGATGCTATATCGAGGGCGGAGGGGGTCTTCGCGTCGAGGATAACTTCCTGATCACCGACGACGGTCCCGAGAAGCTGTCGCCCTTTCCCGACGGGATAGTGCAAGCATGAGCGTTCCGGCTCCCACGCCCGCGCAGCCGGCGCGCGATCCCAACTGGTCGCGGCGCATCGTCGTCGGGATCTGCGTCGTCGTGGCTTTGACGTTGTTCGCGCTCCTCGGAGCGGCGTTCCTCCCTCGCTGGTGGGCGCAGCGGATCGGCGATCAGGTCGGCGGGAGCATCACGACAGGCGGGTTCCTGGGGCTCTTCTACGGCTTCGTGTTCACGCTGATCCCACTCGTCGTGCTGTGGCTCGCGTTCCGGTTCTCCGCTCGTGGCGGCACCGGGCTGTCGCGCTCGGGGTCGCGTTCCTTCTGGCCGTACCCAACCTCCTGACGCTCGGCATCGTGCTCGGAACGGGGAACGGCGCCCACGCCGGTGACCGGATCCTCGACGTCGAGGCTCCTGCGTTTCGCGGAGGGACGCTCGGAGGCGCGTTGCTGGCGGTCGCCTGTTTCGGTGCGGCGTGGTACCTGCTCGGGTCGAGGCGCCGAGCCCGGCGTCACGCCGATGCGCTCGAGACGTCCCAGAGGACTACGCCGAGCGCAGATCGGTAACGCGCTTGTCCATGGGCTCGAAAGATCACGCGGTGAGTATCGCTCCGCTGATGAGATAGTCCCAGCGTGACGCTGGATCGCAGCAAGGTCTGGGCCGGCGACCTCAACGCGAAGGCGCTGGAGCCACAGCCGCACGTCACCGTCGGCCTCTACGACACGACACTCAGGGACGGCGAGCAGACGGTCGGCGTCGTGCTCTCGCCCGAGGACAAGCTCGCGATCGCGAGGGCACTCTCGGCCGCGGGGGTGGACCGGATCGAGGCGGGGTTTCCGCGCGTTTCGGACGACGACGCCCGCGCGATCTCGCTCATTCTCGAAGCGGGCCTCGACGCCGAGATCTGGGGGTTCTCGCGTGCCGTGCGCGCCGACGTCGAGGCGCTCGTCGAGCTCGGCCTGCGAGCCTCGGTGATCGAGAGCCCGATCTCGGAGGGCAAGCTCGCCGCGCTCGGCGTGTCACGCGAGACGATGCTGGAGCGCATCCGTGCGGCGGTGTCCTTTGCGGCAGAGGAGGGGATCCGGGTGGCGTTCTTCGGCGTCGACTCGACGAGGGCAGACCTCGAGTTCGTGCGCGTCGCGTACGAGAGCGCCGTGGAGGCCGGCGCACAGGAGGTCGTCGTCGTCGACACGCTCGGAATCGCGACGCCGGAAGCAGCTGCGTTCCTCGTCGGCGAGGTCGCAGAGCGCCTCGATCACGCGGTGCCCGTCCATTGGCACGGCCACGACGACTTCGGCCTGGCGACGGCCGCAGCGGTGGCGGCCGTCCAGGCCGGCGCGACGTGGGTGCAGGGGACGGTGAACGGGATGGGGGAGCGGGCAGGAAACGCCGACCTCGTCGAGGTCGCTCTCGCGCTCGAGGCGCTCTACGGGATTCCGACGCGTCTTCGGCTGGAGCGCGTGAGCGAGCTCGCGCGGCTCGTGCAGGAACTCGCGGGCACGCCGCTTGCGCCGTGGAAGGCGGTGACGGGCGACAACCTCTTCACTCGCGAGTCGGGCGCGGTCGCCTCGCAGTTCCACGACCCGCCTGCGATCGAGCCCTACTCCTCGGAGCTCGTCGGCGCGGAGCGCGGCATCGTGCTCGGCAAGAAGAGCGGGATCGACTCGATCCGGATCAAGGTCGAGGAGCTCGGCCTCGACGTGCCCGAGGAGCGCTATCCCGAGCTGCTCGAAGCGGTCAAGCGGCTCGGAGCGAAGAAGAAGGGACTCGTCACGGACGCGGAGTTTCGTCGTCTCGCCAGGAGAGGAGACCAAGGACATGCACCACCGTGAGCTCGTGAACCCGCCGGAGCTGCACCCGGCACCCGGCTTCAGCCACATCGCGATCGCATCGGGGACGAGGGTCGTCCACTTCGCCGGGCAGGTCGCGATCGCGCCCGACTTCACCCTCGTGGGCGGAGACGACCTCTTCGAGCAGACCCGCGCGGCGATGCGCAACCTGAAGGTGGCGATGGACGCAGCAGGGGTTGGCTGGGACGACATCGTCCGGCGGACGATCTACACGCTGCATCCGACCGAGTACGAGACGATCACGCGTGCGATCGAGGACGTCACAGGCGGAGCCGACCACCCCGCCCAGACGATCCTGGGAGTCACCGGGCTCGCCGTGCCGGGCCTCCTGATCGAGATCGAGTGCACGGCGGTGACCCCGTCGTAGAACCTCTTTCATGATGATCGCCCGACCTGGTCGCTCATTGTGAAAGGGGTTCTGAGGCCGTTACGCTGAATTCCGTGCCGATCTCACGGCAGTCGTTCTTCGAGATCATGGCGTCGTTTCCATCGGGTGTCGCGATCGTCACGACCGTTGGGCCAGACGGAACTCCCCGCGGACTGACCACGACCGCCGTGTCGAGCGTCTCGGCTCACCCGCCGACGATCCTCGTCTGCGTCGACCTCGGCTCCCGCACGCTGAGCGCCCTGCGTGGACGACGGAGCTTCGTCGTCAACTTCGTCGGTCGGGGACGTAGCCCGCTCGGGCTCCTCTTCGCGTCGAAGGCGGACGACAAGTTCGAGCGTGTCGCGTGGCGGCCCACCGAGTCGGGTCTCCCGCTGCTGCACGAGGACGTCCTCGCATGGGCCGAGTGCACGACGATGCACGACCTCGAGATCGGAGATCATGTGATCCTCGTCGCACGCGTCGAGGCCGGCGGCGTCCTCCCGGAGAACGAGCCGCCGCTCATGTACTACCGGCGGTCGTGGGGCGTGTGGTCGCCCGTGCAGGAGCCGAGCGAGCCTGAGCCGGTGGAAATAGCGGCGATGGAGGTCTCGGGCCGCGACCTGCGCTGGCAGGGCGCCGAGTTCTGACCTGTGCGCGAAGCCTGGGATCCGCCAGTGCGGATCCGGGTCGCGCGATGAACCCTGAAGCGCTGCCGCTCCGCATTGCTATCGCGACTGTTCGTGACGTCCCGCTGTAGCTTCGACGAAGGCGGCCTTCCCATACGACGTGTGTCCATCGGTCCGGGTCACTGCGTGCTCGTCTACCATCGCCCCGTGTCGCTCGGGAAGAACGCGAAGATCGAGCTCCTGAGCCGCATCCCGCTCTTCACGCGATGCTCGAGGGCGGAGTTGCGCGAGGTCGCTCTGAGCGCCGACGAGATCGACCTACCCGAAGGCCACGTGCTGATGCGCGAGGGCCAGCGAGGGCGTGAGTTCTTCGTCCTCGTCGACGGGACCGCGCGTGTGACGCGCAAGGGCAGGAAGGTCGCGGATCTGCGGAGTGGCGATTGGCTCGGTGAGATCGCGATCCTCACCCGTTCCCCTCGCACAGCGACGGTCACGGCGACCTCTCCCGTGCGGGCTCTCGTGATCAGGGACGGCGCTTTCCGGAATGTCGTGGAGACGATGCCAAGGGTCGCGCTCGGGGTGCTGGCGAGCGTGGGGCAGCGCCTGGAGCACGATGCAAGGAGCTGAGTCCGCGCACAGGCCGGTGGTCCGCCGAGCGAACTCCCGGCTGTGCGAACGATGAAGCGCAGCCGCTCCGGGGCTTCTGATCGCGGCTGGTCGTCCGACCCGGTCGGAGTTTGCGGAACGTGGTTGACCCTCACTTCGAGCGGTGTGATACTCGCCCGGCCTGACATGTCACAGCGGAAGCGAGGTGCGCGATGAGATTCGGCCTGTATACGGAGATCCAGCTCCATCCGGGGAAGACTCCGGAGCGGATGTACGGCGAGATCCTCGAGCAGATCGAGAACGCAGACCGGCTCGGCTACGACGTCTACGCCGTGATCGAGCACTTCTTCTTCCCGAAGTTCTCCATCTCCGCGAACCCGACTGCGCTCTTCGCGGCGGCAGCTCAGCGGACGAAGCAGATCAGCTTCCGGACCATGCTCCACGCCCTCCCGTACCACAACCCGCCCGTGCTGGCATCGGTGATCGCGGTCACCGACATCCTGACCGGCGGGAGGTACGAGTTCGGCGTCGGGCGCGGCCACGGCTGGATTCCGGAGAAGGCGGGCGTCCCGCTGGACGAGCACGCTCGGCCACGGTACGAGGAGGCGGTCGACCTCCTGTTCGAAGCGCTCGCGAGCGAACGCTTCTCCCACGAGGGCACCTACTTCAGCGTTCCCGACTCGCACGTGGTGCCGTTCCCCGCTCGGAAGTTCCGCGTCACGCTCGGAGGGACCTCCGATCGCACGTACGAGCTGGCCGCGGAGCACGGCTGGAGCGTCGCCGTTCCACCGCTGCTCCCGTACGTCGCCCTCGAGAAGCAGCTCGATCTCTACCGGGCGAAGTGTGCCGAGCACGGTACGACGCCCGACATCGTCTGGATCCACGCGTGTCACCTCGACGACGACCGCGACACGGCGCTGCGCGAGGCGCAGGACTGGACGGTCGGCTTCATCAAGGGAAACTGCTCGCCGTTGATCGAGTACGACAAGCCGTCGACCGAGGGGCTGCTGAAGGCGGACTACGGCTTCTACACCGCCGGGATCATGGAGCAGCTCAACGACATTCCCTATGAGCAGTTGATCGAGGAGGACTACGTCTGGGTGGGAACGCCCGACGACATCATCGAGCGCATCGAGCAGACGCTCGAGATCTGTCCTGGGATCGCGGAGATCGGGATCACGGTCAACGCCGGAGGCGCGCCGCACTGGATGGCGATCAAGAACCAGGAGCTCTTCGCGTCGCGCGTGGCCCCGCACTTCGGCGCGCCGGCGATGGGCGAGCCCGCAGCGGCCACGGTGTAGTCGGTGAACCGGAAGGGAGCCTCGCGTCGTACGAGTTGACTGACATGTTAGGACGCTCGATACTCGACGTATTCGGGTGAGCAGGCAGGAAGAGGAGGAGAAATGAGAAGACCCGGCAAGTGGGCTGCGCTCGGTGCAGCCCTGGCCCTCGTGGGCACGGCGACGGCGCTCCTCGCCACAGCCGCGCAGGGGAGCCCGCAGCAGCGGGGGCCGATCATCATCGGCGCCGCTATGGACCTCACGGCCAACATGGCCCCGTACGACACTCCGGCGCTCTACGCGGTCCAGACACAGGTCCAGGAAGATCAATGCGGCGGGCGGCATCGATGGCCGCAGACTCCGGGTCAGAGTCTGCAACCACCAGCTGAAGAACCAGAAGACGTGCGCGCTCCAGTTGATCCAGAGGGGCGCCCAGATCGGCATGGTCACGTGTGATGTCGAGTTCGCGGCGCCCGCGACCCAGGAGTTCATCAACAAGGGCATACTCGCCCTCTCGCCCTGCATCGGCACCGACCAGCAGGGCCCGAAGCGCTTCGGGCCGAGGGCGGGCCGGCTCGCGTTCACGCTCGGCAGCATCGCGCAGGACGAGGGTGCCGCCATGGCCGAGTACTCGTACGCACGCGGTTGGAGGCGAGCCGTGGTCGTCCGCGACAACCTGCTCGCGTACTTCCAGAACATCGCGGACGCGTTCAAGGCCCGCTTCACCGAGCTCGGCGGACAGGTCGTTCAGGAGGAGGCGTTCACCTCGTTCTCCAACACGATCCAGGGAGCGCTGAGCAAAGTTGCGAACACGAATGCCGACGTGATCGCGTTCCCGACTGCGTTCGACGGTCTCGCGCCGTTCGTCGGCGGTCTCCGGCAGCTCGGCAACTCGACCCCGATCATCAACTCGTGGGGTGGTGACGGGAACTACTGGTGGCCACAGAACCCGCAGGTCCGGAACTACTACTACGTGACCTACGGCTCGATCTACGGCGACGACCCGAAGTCGGCGGTCAACCGGCTCGTCAAAGAGGTGACGGTGCTCAACGACGGCAAGCTGCCGGTCACGGGCAGCTTCGTCCCGGGCGCCGATCTCGTCGATGCGCTGGTCGCGGCCATCAAGGGGGCGAACGGGTCGACGAGGGGAGCGCTGCTGGCGAATCAGTTCGAGAAGTTCAAGGGGTTCCAGGCGACCTCGGGGAAGATCACGTACTCCAAGTCCCTCCACGGCGTCACCGGCCGCGTCTACCGCGTGATGGTCGTGAACAACAATCAGGCGAGGTTCCTCCGGTTCTGGAAGACCAGGAAGCTGGCGAACATCGGCTGACCCGAGTTGACGGAGTCAGCGACGCCTGAGCCGGTGCGGTGGCCCGGAGACACACTCCGGGCCACCGCCGTCTCGCGATCGTTCCAGGGGGTTCGTGCGCTCGAGAACGTGAGTCTCGAGCTACGACGAGGCGAGGTCGTGGGGCTCATCGGGCCGAACGGCGCCGGCAAGACGACGCTCGTGAACGTCATGACCGGTTTCGACGCGCCCGACGTCCGGGTCGGTCGAGCTCGAAGGCCGAGACGTCACGCGCTGGAGCCCGCACCGGCTTGGGCGCGCGGGGCTCGCCCGGACGTTCCAGGGAAGCCACTCGTTCGCCAGTCTCTCAGTCCGCGAGAACGTCGAGGTGTCCGCCCTGGGTGGCGGCGCGGGACCCCGGGAAGCACGACGGCGCGCAGACGAGCTTCTCGAGCTGCTCGGGATCGGTACCAGCGAGGAGGTGCCCGCCTCGGCGCTCTCCCACGGCGACGAACGGAAGCTGGAGGTCGCCCGCGCGCTCGCGATCGATCCGCGGTTCGTGTTGATGGACGAGCCCGCTGCCGGTCTTCCGGAGGCGGAGATTCCGGGCTTCGCGGAAGTGCTCCGCGCGTTGCGGGACGACCGAGGCGCAGGTGTGCTCCTGATCGACCACAACATGGCGCTCGTGATGGAGGTGTGCGACCGGATACAGGTTCTCGATCAGGGCCGAACGCTCGCCGAAGGGACGCCCGCCGACGTGCGCCGGAACCTCGACGTCGCCGCCGCCTACCTGGGCGAGAGCGCCGTACACGAGGACGTGTCCGATGGCGACGTCTGAGGCGATGCTCGAGGTCTCGGGCCTCGAAGTTCGATACGGGTCGGTACCCGCCGTCAGGGGTGTCGACGTTCGCGTCGAGCGAGGTGAGATCGTGGGCCTGATCGGCCCGAACGGCGCCGGGAAGTCGACGACGTTGCACGCGATCATGGGTGTGGTGCGCCCGGCGGCGGGCGACATTCGCTTGGCGGGAACCTCGATCCTCGGGCCGCATGCCTGAGCGGGTGGTGCGCGAAGGCGTGGCGCTCGTGCCCGAAGGGCGGCGGATCTTCGCCGAGCTGACGGTCGAGGAGAACCTGCGCCTCGGGCTCTCGGGACGACGGTCGCGCGATGGTGCTGAGAAGGCGGTCGAGGACGTCTACGCGCTCTTCCCGATCGTGGAGGAGACCAGGGGTCGCCAGGCAGGCCTTCTCTCGGGTGGCCAGCAGCAGCAGCTCGCGATTGCGCGAGCTCTGGTAGCGGAGCCCAGGGTTCTCCTCCTCGACGAGCCGTCCCTCGGGCTGGCGCCCACGGTCGTGGACAGGGTCTTCGAGGTACTGCGGGCGATCAGGGAACGGGGAGTGACGATCCTGCTCGTCGAGCAGCGGGCCCAGCGCACCGTTGCGTTCGCCGATCGGACGTACGTTCTCGCGAACGGCGAGAACCGAATGACGCTCACTCCCGGCGACGCGCACGACACGGATCGCATGGTCGCGGCGTACTTCGGATCCGCGGAGCTCGCTCTGTGAGCGAGCACGTACAGACGCTCGTCGATGCCGTCGCGCTCGGCTCGATCTACGCGCTGATGGCCGTCGGGATCGGGCTCGTGTTCGGCGTCCTTCGCCTCGTGAACTTCGCGTACGGCCAGCTGATCATGGCCGGCGCCTATGCGCTGGCGCTCACGAACGACCAGCCCGTGCTGGTGAGCATCGCGCTCTGCTTCGCGGTCGTCCTTGCGCTGTCTCTCGCGATGGAGTTCGCGGCCTTCCGACCACTCCGTCGCGCGTCCCCGACGACCATGCTGGTGGCGACGTTCGCCATCAGCTACCTGCTCCAGAGCATCGCGCTCGTCCGTTTCGGTGCGATCGGGAAGATCATCGTCGTCATCCCGAAGCTCAGCGAGCCGGTGACGATCGGGAGCGTCCACATCCGCTGGATCACGATCGTCACGATCCTCGTCGCGATCGCGGTCTTCGCGGCACTGACGCTCCTCCTCACGAAGACGACCATCGGGCTCCAGATGCGGGCGGCTTCGATCGATCCGCAGACGGCCCGACTCCTCGGAGTGCGCGCGAACGCCGTCATCACGACCGCCGTCCTCGTCTCCGGCGTGATCGCGGCGATCGTCGCCGTGATCCTGCCGATGGCCGTGCCCGAGCGGCTGCTCGTCGGCCCGGACTACGCGCTCCGGGAGACGATCATCGTCCTCGTCGGAGTCGTCGTCGGAGGCATCGACAGGCTGCTGACTGCAACGCTCGGCGGCTTCACGATGGGCCTTGCGGTCGGGCTGCTGTCGGGGTTCCTCCCCAGCAGTGGGACGTGGCCGTTCACGAGCAGTGTCTACCTGGACTCGGCCGTCTTCATGCTCGTCATCATCGTCCTCCTCCTTCGCCCCGAGGGTCTCTTCGTCCGTGGACGACGGACCGCGTTGGAGCGGGTGTGATCGACCGTCGCCGTCTGATCGAGGTGCTCGGGCCCGTGCTTCGTGCTCTCGGTCGTCGGGATCATCGGGAGCATGGGATTCGTCGATCCGGCTCTCGAGGTCGAGTTTCGCAGCGCGCTCGTCTCGGTCGCGATTGTCGTCGCGCTCTACGTCTTCGTCGGGAACTCGGGTGTGATCTCCTTCGGGCACGTGAGCTTCGTGGCGGTCGGCGCGTTCGCGGCGGGCGTGATGACGATTCCGGTGGAGCTCAAGCCGACCATCACTCCCGGGCTCTTCTCGCGTGCTCGGCGATCACTCCGTGGGAAATGCGGCCTCGCTGGTGCTCGCAGCAGCGGTCGGTGGGGTCTTCGCGCTGCTCGTCGGCATCCCGCTCATGCGCCTGTCGGGTCTCGCCGCCGGGATCGCCACCTTCGCAGTCCTCGGAGTGACCTACAACATCCTCAACAACTGGACGAAGATCGGCCCCGGACCGCTTACGTTGACTACGGTTCCCGAGACGACCGGCCTCTTCCAGGCCACGTGGGAGCTATCGCCGTGGTCGTGGTCGCCTTCGCGTATCAACGGAGCCGGTTCGGCCGGAAGCTGCGTGCCGCTCGCGAGGACTCTGCCGCCGCCCGCGCGGCCGGCATCGACGTGCGCCGCGAGCGGCTCTGGGCGTTCGCGATCTCCGGTGCGCTCTCGGGCTTCGCCGGCGGGCTCTTCGTGCACCTCGCCGGAACCCTCCAGGCCCGCGATGTCTACCTCGATCTCACGTTCCTGACGCTGGCGATGCTCGTAGTCGGCGGGGTCGGAAGCCTGTGGGGCGCGGTCGTGGGGGCGCTCGCGGTCAGCGCTCTCGACTCGTTCCTCCTGAGGGCCGAGAGCGGCGAGATAGGTGTCGTGAACGACCTCCTCGGCAAGCCGCTGTGGGGCGGGAGCCGCCTGGTGGGCGTGGCGGTCTTCATGGCGGTCGTCCTCGTTCTGCTGCCGAACGGCCTGACACGCGGCCGGGAGTTCGGGCTTCCCCGCCCCGGGCGTGGCCGCGGAGGACGGCAGGAGGCTGCCGCATGATCAATCGCGTCTGCGTCGTGGGCGCGGGGACGATCGGAAGCCTTTTCGCGGGCCATCTCGCGCAAGTCGCCGACGTCTCGGTGCTGACCCGTCGGCGTGAGCATGCCGAGGCTCTGAGCCAGCATGGGCTGCGGATAACCGGAAGGAGCGACCTGCTTGCTCGCGTCCACGCAACGAACGACCCCAGCGAGCTCCCAGACGTCGACCTCGCGATCGTGGCATGCAAGGGAACCGACCTCGATCGGGTGGCGTCCTCGCTCGAGGGTTGCTTCCCTGAGGCCGCTCTGATGCCGGTGCAGAACGGCCTGGGAGCGGAGGAGGTCGTTCGGGGTCACGGGAACTGGCCCCTCCTCTCGGCCATCACCTTCATGAGCGGCACTCGCCACGGCGACGCCGTTGTCGAGTACATCCTCGACACGCCCACGTGGCTCGGTCCCTTTGGAGGCGCTCCGTTCGAGCTCGCCGAGGAGGTTGCGGCACTGATCGTCTCCTCGGGACTGCAGGCCGAGGCCTTCGCCGACCTTCGACCTGCTCAGTGGTCGAAGCTGATCTTCAACGCGACGGTAAACGGAGTGGCGGCGCTCACCGGCCTTCCTCACGATCGGCACTTCGCCGTCGAGAACGAAGAAGACGGGCTCGGACTCCTCGTTCGCCGACTCATGGACGAAGGCAAGGCAGTTGCAGCGGCGGCCGGCATTCCGCCTGGAGAGGATCCGTGGGAGATGAACGTCCACGCGACGCGGCGAGGGAGTGCCCATCGCCCCTCGATGCTCGAGGACGTCGAGGCGCGACGACCCACAGAGGTGGAGTCGATCAACGGCGCGCTCGTGCGCGAAGCCGAGCGGACCGGGGTCCGGGTGCCGCTCCAGCGCGCGCTGTACGCCCTCGTTCGAGGGAAGGAAGCGTGTTACTCGTGAGGATCTGCGTCGTCGGGTGCGGTGCGGTGGGATCGCTGTTCGCGGCGAACCTCGGCGCAGCTCGAGGACGTCGAGGTCTGGGCGTACGACCTCTCGCAGCAGCACGTGGACGCGATCAACGCGAACGGCCTCAGGCTGACCGGCGCGGACGAGGTCGTCGGCCACGTTCGCGCGACGACCGACGCGGCACTCCCCGCGTGCGACTTCGGCATCGTCGCGACGAAGGCGATGCATACGGAGAGCGCGATCGCGGCGACCGCGCACGCTTTCTCGGGCGGTGCGGTCGCCTCCGTCCAGAACGGCGTCGGTAACGAGGAGGTCATCGCCCGCCACGTCGCCCGGGTGATCCGCGGCACGACCTTCCCGGCGGGGAAGATCATCGAGCCGGGCGTCGTGCAGTGGGACGTGAAGGGAGACACGACGCTCGGGCCGTTCGAGCCGAGCCCCGCGCCCGCGGACGAGATCGAGCGGCTCGCCGATGCTTGCACGCGTGGCGGGATGCCGACGGCGGCCGTCGCGGACGCGCGGCCTGCGCAGTGGCGCAAGGTCATCTTCAACGCCGCGACGAATCCCGTCGGCGCTCTCACCGGTCTCACGCACGGGCGCGTGTGCGAGCGCCCCGACCTGCGTGCGCTCGTCAGCGCGCTCGTCGGCGAGGGGAAGGCGGTCGCGGCGGCGCAGGGCATCGTGCTCGACGCCGACCCGGAGGAGCTCATCGACCACGCCGCGCGGCCCGACGTGGCCTACGACCACAAGGCGAGCATGCTCCAGGACGTCGAGGCGCGGCGCGCAGACCGAGATCGACTTCCTGAACGGCGGCCTCGGGCGCTTCGGGCGCGAGCTCGGCGTACCGACGCCGCTGAATGACGCCGTGACCCAGCTCGTCAAGGCACTGGAGGACGCATGGACCTGACCGCCGAGCTCCAAAGGCGCTACGCGAATGTACGCGCCGCGATGGCCGCGCACGACCTCGACGCCCTCGTCGTCTCCGGGAGCGAGTACACGGGCTTCGAAGGCTCCGTGACCTATCTCTCCGGGTTCCAGATCGTCCACCGCTACGCGTACGTCGTCGTGCCTGCCGACGGCGAGCCGTTCATCGTCTTCCCGACCGAGGCGCGCTACGTCGGGGAGCACGGGAGCGCCGAGCTCGAGCAGGTCTTTCACGACCGCCCGGGCGAGCACATCGCGGACCGGGCGCGCGGCGCGGGGTGGAGGCGCGTCGGTGTGTACGGCCTCGACTACGTGATGACCGTGCGGGACTACCGCGCACTCGAAGGCCTCGAGCTCGTTCCGTTCGACCTCGAGTTCGATCTCGCGCGGGCGGTGAAGAGCGACGCCGAGCTCGAGTCCGTTCGGAACTCCGTGCGGATCAACGAGCGCGGCTTCGAGGTCTTCCTCGACGCGTACGCGCCGGGGAAGACGGCCGCGGAGGTGATGGCCGCGGCGGAGGAGTGGTTCGTCGCCGAGGGCTGTGGCCGCCTGACCATGAACATGGTGCTCACCGGCACGGACACGTTCGCTCGACCGGAGTTCAAGATCGCCCGCCGCGAGGAATCGCTCGGCGCGTTTCTCCTCCCCTCGCTCGAGGTCGCGGGGCCCGGAATGCACTGGGTCGAGGTCTCCCGGGCGATCGCCGCCCGCGACGCGACGCTGTCGGAGGACACCGAGCGCATGCTCGACGCGTACCTCGAGTACTTCGAGGTCGCGCGGAGCGCCATGCGGCCCGGGGCGAGCTGCCACGACGTGCACCGCGCGGTCTCCGCCGGCTTCCTCGAGCGGGGGTATCGCCTCGGGCACGTCACCGGCCACTCGATCGGGATGACGATGATCGAGTTCCCCAAGATCGGCGAGGGGGTCGAAACAGAGCTGGCCGAGAGCATGATTTTCTCCATGCACCCGCATGCAATTGCGCCGAACGGCGACGACTGTCTCTACATGCAGGACACCTGGCTCGTGACGGCCGACGGCGGGCGTGCCACTGGCAACATTGCCGATGCAGGTGTTTCGCGCAGTCGTGTAGCGAAGTGCGTCGTTGACGAGGCTACAATCCGACTCGTGAGCTGGCCGTGGCTCGTGTTGCTCGTCCTCGCGGCCGCACTGGTCGTCGCGGTCGAGCGACCGCGCCTGGAGCGCCGCTTCGGGGCATCCGCTCGGCGGGGCCGCGACCGTGAGCGGCGCAAGAAGCAGCTTCGCGTCGTCACGGCGGACGAGGAGAGCGACGAGTTCATCCGCTCCGTTCAACGCGACCTCGACGCGCTCCCCACGATCGAGGAGCGCGACCGAAAGACCTAGATGACGCGGAACGTGAGGGTCAGCGTCCGCGTGTTCGGGAGGATCTGGGCGACGTTCTCCGTGTTCTTCGTCTCCTGGTAGTCGGAGACGCGAAGTCTCAAGCGGTGCGAGCCGGAGGCAAGACCTCTCGTCGGCAGCGAGACCACACCGCCGCTGAACGACGCAGAGACGCGGTTCCCGTCGATCGACGCGACGATCGACTCCGCGTAGACGCCCGAGCCCGCATCGGTCGCGAGCACGCGGAGCGGGGCTCCGGCGCGGACGACACGCGCTGGGACTCGCAGTCTCGGGGGCATGACGTCGTTCACCCAGAAACGGAACGCAAAGCGCCCCGCGCCGGCACGCGTCGCACTGTCGAACACGAACTCGTACTCGCCGGGTCGGGGAGAGAGCGCGCCGGCCGCGGGCACGGGCGAGTGGAACCCTTCGAGGTAGGGATTGTGGTTGACGGGCAGGCCCGCGTGCCCGGTCAGCCGATTCTCGTCGAGTGCCGCGACGACGCGCGGCTCCACGCGTGCGCGGGCCGCCCGGCTGGTGATGACGACCCCGAAGTTCGCGACCCGCCGTGTAAGCAGGAAGCGATAGACGAGCTCGGGCCCTCGGAGAACCGTCGTCACGCCCAAGCCTCGCGGGCTCTCGGGGTAGCGGTAGCGCGTGACGAGCGCGGGCCGGCCCTTCGTCGTCCCGCGATACACGCCAGGGCGCGCGAGGACGACGACGCGATGCCGATCGAGCTTCTGCACCGTCCTGCGCCCCCAGTACGGGATTCTCCGCACGTCGTTGCCGCGCTGGAGCACGATGTAGCCAGAGGCATCACCGGCACGTGGAGCACCGGTTGCGCGGATCTCGAACGCGAGCGCTCCGGGTACCGAGACCTCTGTGTTCGCGAGGGCGATGGAGACACCCGGCGCGCTGTGCAGCTCAACGACGGTCACCGTCCACATCCCCGCGCCGCCGCCCGCGTCGCGAAGCTGGACGCGAATGCTCCTCAGGTCCTCGGCGCTCCCGCGCCCGTCGAGAAACCCGAGCGAGATCGAGCTCGGCTCGGCGAAGAGAAGCGGCCGGTCTGCTCGCGCCAGCGCAACGACGCCGCCGCCCTGGAACGTGGGCGGTAGGAGCTTGCTCTCATCGTCAGTCGCATCGACTCCCGTCTGCACGAGGGCCGACTTCACCTGCGCGACCGTCCAGTCCGGGTGCCGCTGCGCGAGGAGCGCCGCAGCTCCCGCCACGTGGGGCGCGGCCATGCTCGTCCCGGAGAACGATGCCCAGCCTCCGGGGACGGACGAGAGCACGTCGACACCGGGCGCGGCGACGTCCGGCTTGAGCCGGAGCGAGATCGGGGTCGGGCCGACGGACGAGAACCCGGCGTGTACTCGCTTCAGCGGGTTGCCCAAGATCTCGACCGCGCCGGCGGCGATCGTCCGCGTCGAGTTGGCGGGCGACGTGACGGAGCCTGCCCCGACGTCGAGAAACTCGTTCCCGGCTGCGATCACTGACACGACGCCCGCGGCAGCGGCGGCGTCGAGCGCCATGGCGACGATGTCCCGGCTCGGCTCGATCTCCGGCCCCGCAGTGCCCGAGAAGTTGATGACGTCCATACCGTCAGCCACCGCCGCCTCGATCGCGGCGGCGATCGCGGGCGAGTTCGCGTTGGGGCTGATTCCCGTGTTCGTCTCAACGAACACCTTGTAGTTCCCGATGTAGGCACGTGGCGCCACGCCCGAGACGACGCGACCGCGTCCCGCTGGCGTCTGATGGTTTCCCGCGGCTATCCCGGCGACGTGTGTTCCGTGGCTGTTATCCGACGGATCGAATGCGAGCTGCGTGCTCGGTGCGGTTGCTCCCTGCGGCGGGAAAGCGCGCGCCGCGATCACCTTGGCGGACGTGAACTGTTGCTGGCCCTTCGGAAAACCGGGCGGCATCGAGTATCCCGCAGGGTCGAAGAACGGATGGCTCGCGTCGACACCCGAGTCGATGATCCCGATCTTCATCCCCTGCCCCTGGGTGTCGAGCGTGGGCCCCCAGATCACCGGTGCGCCGATCTGCCCCGGCGTTCGATCGAGCTGCGGGCCGTAGGTTGCGGACGGCAGGACGTCCCGCACTCCCCGGAGGGTTTCGAGCCGGGGCACCTGGGCGCTGGGCACGGATACCGAGAACCCGTTGGCCACGAGGCGGTAGCGCCACCCGACCTTCGCCTGGGGCACGCGCTTCGCGAGCTCGCGCCGAAACTCCCGCTGTTCTGTGGCGATCGCGGCCGCCCTCTCGGGCGCGTTCGCGAGCGGGGGCGAGTCGAGCAGCACGACAACCTCGGTCCGGTCGGTGCCCGCGACGACGACTGGACGGTCGAGCGATACGGAGAGGGCCAACGCTAGCGCGGCCGAGGCGAGTGCGGCGATCCGTGTCATCGAGGACTGAGACGACCCGGAGCTAGAATCGGAAGGCCGCGCGGATGTGGCGGAATTGGTAGACGCGCACGGTTCAGGTCCGTGTGCCCGTAAGGGCGTGGAGGTTCAAGTCCTCTCATCCGCATATCGAACTCGTTCGGGCCACGTCGGGTCCGATGAGGTCGGGACGGGCCACGATTCCGCATCAGTGTAGGGAATCCGTCGCCTCGAGCACCTGGACCTCGAGTTGCCGTACCGAGACACGGAGACGCCGTTTCGAGGCGCTGTGCCACGATCTTGTGCCACACCGAGGCCGTGGCACACGGCTGCCGCAACGGGTACTCAGCACCTGCCACGAGGAGCGCGAGCTCGAGGCGGACGGTGTCGTGAGCCAGAAGCAGGCCGTGAAGAGCTGCGGGTGAGCTCGCGATCAGCTCTTCCGTCTGGAGAGGCCCGCCAATCGAGACCACACTGGCAACCCGCGTGAAGGCGCCGATGGTCAGCTTGAACGTGGAAAAGCAGAAGAAGGGGTCGCGCGGGAAATAGAACGCAATGCGGGCCTTTGGCTAGCGCAGAGCTGGCGGCGCTATTGCTGGCGCACTCGTGGTGCGCCGCAGCGGCCTCCCCGGGGGTCAGGCCTTCGCGCGCTGTCTCGTGCGCCGCTCGATCCTCGCGACGCCGGCAGAGGGAGCGAAGATGCTCGTGCGCCCGTCATCCCACCGGACGCGGAAGCGCGGCGGATCCTGGGCCAGAACCTCCTCGATGACGCCCGCCCGACCCGACTGAGCAGCCCGCTCCGACTCGACGACGATCCTGTCTTCCACGCCCGCATCCATGGTGCGCCCTCCTGCGATTCGATCTCGTCAATAAAGACTAGCGCGGGTCGCCCCGTCTTGATCACGACTGCGCCGCCCTCGAGCGAAGTGTCCGTTCCAAATTGCAGCCGCAAGCGGGAAGACGTCGCCTTGACTGTCATCTCGAACGCACCCAGGTCGATCGACCTCCCTTCGCCCGGCGCCAGCACGAACGCCGCGCTTGCATCTGCCATGTCATCCCTCCCGAGTCGCCTTGGCAGGGACCCTGCTACCGAAGGAAGCCCGATTCTTACAAGGCGGGACTCGTGCCTTCCCGTACCGGCTCGACCGACAGCCTTCGAGGAGAGTCAGCGAGAGGTCAGGCTGGCGGCAGTGCTGCCAACACGTCGTCCGCGTGCGTCGCGGGCTTGACCTTGCGCATGATCTTCGCAATCCGGCCGTCGGCGTCGATCACGAACGTCGAACGCTCGATGCCCATGTACTTCTTGCCGAGCATGCTCTTCTCGACCCAGACGCCGTACTGCTCGGCGACCGCGTGGTCCTCGTCGGCGAGGAGCGTGAACGGGAGGCCGTACTTCTCCCTGAACTCGACGTGCTTGCTCTCGCTGTCCGGGCTCACGCCGAGGACGACCGCGCCCCTGCTCTCGAACTCGCCCCAGACGTCCCGAATACCGCACGCCTGCGCGGTACAGCCCGGTGTGTCGTCCTTAGGGTAAAAATACAGTATTACTGGTGCCCCCCGAAGGGAGGAAAGCGTGAGTGGCTCTCCGGTATCCGTCGGAAGCGTGAAGTCCGGTGCGGGGCGTCCTTCCTCGACTGGCAAGCGTTCCACCTCCAAGCGTCGGGCCGTCGGCGTCGTGCGCGTTAATCGCGTGGGCGACCGCGACGGCGAGCGGTTCGTGAGTCCGTCCGAGCAGGCCGAGCGTATCCGGACCGCGTGCGAGCGCGACGGACTGCGACTACTCGACGTGATCGAGGAGCTCGACGTGTCGGGCGGGGCTCCGCTCGAGCAGCGTCCCGGGCTCCGACGGGCGGTCGAACTGGTCGAGGCGGGCGAGGCGGACGTGGTCGTCGTCGCGTTCCTCGATCGCCTCGTGCGCAGCGTGAGCGTCCAGGCGGAAGTCGTCGGGCGTGTCGAGGACGCCGGCGGCGGCATCCTGGCGCTCGACGTGGGCGAGGTCACGAACGGCAGCGCGGGCAAGTGGCTCTCGGGGACGCTTCTCGGAGCAGTCGCCGAGTACGCTCGCCGGATGACCGCGGAGCGGACCGCGGAGGCGAAGCGGCGCGCCGTCGAGCGCGGCGTTCCCCCGTTCCCGAATTTCCCACCCGGCTATCGGCGGCGCGAGGACGGGCGGCTCGAGCCGCACCCCGACGAGGCTCCCGTCGTCGCGGAGGCGTTCCGGCGACGCGCAGGCGGGGCGACCGTCGTGGAGGTGCGCGAGTTCCTGCGCGAGAACGGAGTCGAACGGACATTCCACGGGACGCAATCTCTTCTCACGTCGCGGATCGTGCTCGGGGAACTGCGCTTCGGTGAGATCGTCAATCTTTCCGCGCATGCCGCGATCGTGGACGCGAGAACGTGGCAGGCCGTCCAGCGGATGCGTTCGCCGCGCGGCAGGCGCGCGAAGTCCGAGCGCCTGCTCGCCCGCCTCGGCGTGCTGCGCTGCTCGACGTGCGGCTCGCGCATGGTGATTGGCTCCACCGATCAAGGAATCGGACGCCGCCGCAAGCGCCACTACTTCTACCGATGCCCGCCGATCGGTGACTGTCCGCGCCGTGTCACAATCAGCGCCGACCTCGCCGAGGACATCGTCGTCGAGACGGTGCGCGGGGCGCTCGCCGGGATCAGCGGGAGCGCGAGGGTCGAGGACGGGATCGCCGAGGCAGAGCGGGACGCTGAACGCCGCGAGCAGGAACTCGACGCCGCCGTGCGTGCTTTCGACGGGCTAGAGGACCTGGAGGCGGCACGCGAGAGGCTCCTAACGCTTCGCGAGCAGCGCGACGTGGCTCGCGAGCGCGTGGACGAACTACGGGACGCCGTTGCGCCGACCATCACCGTGAGCGCGAGCGGAGACTGGAGCGTTCTCACCCTCGATGAGCGGCGCTCGATCATCCGGGCCGTCGTGGAACAGGCGACCGTCGCTCCGGGCCGCGGGCGCGATCGGATCACCGTCGAGCTGCGCGGACAGTAGGCGACGAGCGGCGGCGTCGAGAATCCGCTCGACGTCGCGGCGCACCGAATCCGATACGAGCGTCACGTTCTCCGTCTCCGGACGACGGCCCGATGCGCTCGATCCGCCTGCTGAAATTCGGTCTCGGTGATCCGCTCCTCCTGCAGGGCGGCGACGAGGTGAGGGAGGAAGTCGATGTCACCGATCAGCGGACATCGGGTTCCCCCGAAGGCGTCAGTCGTGGGGAGTGACGCCTTCGCGTCCTCGAACACCCGGAAATCCGCATGGTTATTGGGTTTCTGCGAAGGCGTCACGTACGAAGGCGTCAGGGTTCTTGACGCCTTCGGGAGGCACCATTATGGCGGCCGCCGCCACAGGGGTCGTCGGGGTCAAACGTTTCGGAAACATGCCCGGTACCGGTCGACGTTTTCCTCGAGAAGGTACGAGGAGAGCGCTGACAGCCGACTCACGCCACCTGCTCGGGCTTGACTTTGGGTGCCGCCGTCACGAGGATGCGCCGGCAACAACTGCGGAGCTGCTTTTCCGGTCCGCACTACTCCAGTGGCGGCAGGTGAGGGAGGTACGGACCGTGATGATCGGTGCTCGGCGGAACTGGATCTTGGCGTGCGTGGGTGACTGGATCTTGGCGTGCGTGGGTGCGAGCGGCCATGGGTTCTCTCTGAGCGGCGAACGCTGGCGAGCGTTTTAGCGCTCGCGGACGAGGCCGATTGTGCGATTGAACAGTGTGCCGATGAAGCTCCGGCTTGGTATGGGCGCCGTGGCGGCTGCCACAGCTGTGCTGGCCACCCTCTTCCCGGTCATCGCGGCGGTCGCGCACGCGTCCGCGAGCTCGCTCCCACGAACTACCACCGACCGCCCCGACGACGTGACCGGCCCGCAAATCCACGTCGTTTACGCGGTTCCGGCGGATGGAGAGGACCATCACCTCGATGACAACGGAACGATCGCCGGCTCGGTCAGGTCGTTCCAGCTGTGGCTCGCGCGGGAGACGGGCGGGAAGGCCTTCCGCATGGATACGCACCAGGGCGCGCTCGACATCACGTTCGCGCGTCTCGGCAAGACGGAAGCGGAGCTCGCCGCCCGCGATAGGTTCGTCCGCGAGGGAATCGAGGAGGAGCTCGGGAGGATCGGCTTCACGGCCCAGAACAAGATGTACGCCGTCTACTACGACGGCGTGCACGCGCACACGTGCGGAGACGCGTTCTGGCCGCCCGCGCTCCAGGGCAACGTCGTCGTCGCGTACCTCCGCGGCCTACCGAACTTCGCGAGGCCGTGTTCCGCCAATCGGTTCGCCGCGGCGAACGAAGCTCCGGGGTACCTGGAGTACCTCATGGCCCATGAAATCGTGCACGGGCTCGGGTTCGCCCCCGCATGCTCTCCGAATCACCACCGAGCCGGCCACGTGACCTCGCCGAACGACGACCTCATGTGGGCCGGTGACGCCGGGTTCTGGACCTTTCCCGCGAAGCTCGACGTCGGCCGGAATGACTACTACGGCCACGGCCGCTCGGACTGCCCGGATCTCGCGAACAGCCCCTACCTCGCCCCGTTGTATTCCATCTCGGTCGCAGTAAGCGGTCCCGGCAAGGTCTCGAGCGCTCCCGCCGGGATCGACTGTCCCGGCACGTGCAGCGGGATGTTCCAGAGTGCGGTCACCCTCACGGCGACGCCGCTCGCAGGAGCGCGCTTCAGGGGTTGGTCGGGAGCGTGCAGCGGAGCGGCCACCTGCGTCGTCACCGGTGAAGGATCAGCGAGTGCCTCGTTCGGCGCCTCGTCGCACCGGCGCACTCTGACGCTGCGCGTTCGCGCGCAGCGTGCGACAGGCGCGCTACAGGTCGTCGACGGCTACGAGCAGTGCCGCGTACGTGCCCCCGTCATCGTCGAGCGCCGTGGAAAGCAGGGTTGGTCGATCCTCCGCAGGGCGCGCACCGACCGAGCCGGCCTGTTCGTCGTCCTGGTTCCCAAGGGTCGTGCTACCTATCGGGCGCGCGCCCCCGAGATGGCCGTGAACGACGAGAGATGCGTCACGACTGTTTCGCGCGCTGTCACGACCTCGGGTGACGAATGAAAACGGGAATGGCCACGACGAACGCCCTGGCCAGCGTAGTAGTGCTCGTGGCGCTCGAAGGGACGGTGCGCGGATGACGGCTGTCGGTTCCAAGGCAAGTGCTCGAAGCATTCACGCGGGTGTCGCAGGTCTCGTCACGTCCTTTTTGGCAGTGGGCTTGATACTGGGCATATCCACCGCCAGGAGGAATATTCCTCATGTTCCAACCCGGTCAGCGGGCCGGATCTCGGACACGACCGCGAGCGCGAGCGTCAGTGTGAGCTACCTGCGGATCGAGAAGCGCGAGGGTTGGTTCGCCCCGTCCGGATAACGAAATGAGGGCCCGGCCAAGCCGAGCCCTCCGTCGGATGCAGTGTTATCGAGTTACGCGGCGGCGAGAACGCGGTCGCTGCTGCGAGCGACGATCTTGCCGCTCGTGATCTTGGGCTCGTTGGGGAGAATCGTCTCGAGCTTCTCCTCGCGGATCCACGTTGCGACGAGCTTCGTCGACTCCAGGCCCTGCTCAGGCGTCTCGAAGTGACCGAGCGAGGTGAAGACGCCGCTGCCGGCATCGATCAGGTAGTAGCCCTTGAACCCGGGCAACTTATTGAGCTTCGGCATGAGGGTCTCGTTGACCTTGCTCGTGAGCTCGGTCGTGCGATTCTGGTCCACACCCTCGTAGCGGCGGATGATTGCATGCATGAGATGCTCCTTCGTTCCTATTTCAGGACAGAGAGTCCGAACGAACCCCCTGCTGCGCTCAGGTCGATGCGACAGTCGAAGAGCCAGTGCGAAGCCTCGACGCTTCAAAGACAACCAACGCGCTCATCCACCATAGCTGCGATATGCACTCGCCGTGTTGCGTCTCCTTGGTCCGGTGTACTGCCTCATAGAGACTGGCATGACGAGAGCTCGAGATCAGCGAACGATTCGACGAAACGAGGAGTGTTCAGTGTGCCGCCGTGTGACGTCGCACAAGATCACCCAGAATCGCAGCGAAGGCGGGAGACGCTCGTCGGAGATTTCGACTTGCGAGGAGCATCGGAAGCTCCCGAACGGCCAGCTCGACGTCCGCGATCAACGCACCGGCGAGTGGATTACGCTGCGGCCTCCTGACGACAAGCGATCCGCGTAGCGCGCGTCGTCAAGGAGGAGCGCGGATCTCCCACTAGCGCGGGACGGCATGCATCCACGAGGCTGCTGGCCACATTCTGCGAGCGGTTGAGATAGACTGCTTCTTGGAAACACCGAGCCAGTCGCGCTGACGGTCCAGTTTGTGTCCGTCGAGTCGCCAGCTCTTCTTCCTCGTTGCAACCACCGTCTCAGCCGAGCGGAGACAGCCGACCGGAGGCAAGCCTTCCGAAGGCTGCGCTCGTGCCCCCATGATCGACGAAGGAGCTGAGTTCTATGACCACTCTCGTCCGCTTTCGCGAACCACTCCGGAACGCCGGCATGAACGGCGAGTTCGAGCGGCTTATCAAGACCATCTTCGAGTCGCCCGCCCGTGCCGCCGCTGTCTCCAACCACGCGTGGACACCTCCGCTTGACGTCTGGGAGACCGAGGGCGAGCTGGTGTACACATTCGATCTCCCGGGCATACCGGAGGAGAAGATCGACGTCGAGCTCGAGGACAGCACCCTCACAGTCAGCGGCTCGCGTGAGCGCATCGAGCTCGAGGATGGACGCCTCTTCCGCTACGAGCGCCCCTTCGGAGAGTTCACGCGCTCTGTTGCTCTGCCCGAGGGGACTGACGACGTCGAGGCCCGGGCGCACTACGCCAACGGCGTCCTCGAAGTCCACGTCGAGAAGCGCGAACAGTCGAAGCCCCGCCAGATCCCGGTCACGACGACCGTCGAGGGCGGTTCCACCGACTAGCCTCCACCGACGCCACGTCCTACGAGAGGCGGCCCCCCCGGGCCGTCTCTCGATTAGCCATTCCTCCCTCTTACTGGGTGGGGATCGCTGGGGTCATCGTCCAATTCCGGAATACACATGAATGCGGGGACTCACAGCACGACGGACCTTGATTGGCAGGGTTTCGTAGCCGCGTACTTTCCAGGAAGCCGCCGGCACGACCTCAAGGCGATAACGGCATACGCCGCCTACAAACGCTCGCGAGTCGTCGACGAGCAGTCAGCGACCGAAGCCGCCCGCTTGAAAGATGCGGAGTGGATCTCGACTGAAGCCACATCAGTCAAAGCTTGGGAAGACGAGGGCGGCGCAGCGCAGTAGCGAGGGATCATCTCCGAACGGACCGAGTTCGCTTCGGATTCGGAGTGCGCTACGTGCGACGCGCCTTAAGGCGAACGTGAAGCTCTCGGAGACGCTCAAGTGCGGCAAGTTGTTGGCGGGAGCGCTGGACGCGCCGGCCCGCGCGGCAGCCAGCTGCTCTCTCTTCGAGCAGGACGTCTGGGCGAAGGACACGCGACGCAGCGGGCGAAGGACGCCCCTACATGGGGTGGCGATCCGGCGAGGTGTGGTTCGACGCGGACGTGCTCTGGTTCCGCGAGCAGCCACGGAGCCTCGGGGCGCTCGCGGTCGCTGGAGGTGCAATCGAGCTGCCGCGCTTCGACACGGGGCTCGAGGCCTCCCGGCGCCGGCGGTTCGCCGCTGAAACCGCACGAAAGCGCAGGTTCGCCACACGGACGGCGCCTGCGATAGCGGTCGTCGTCGGGTCGAGCGTCGTGTTCCCGGTGTCGGCGCTCCGACAGCGAGGCGGAGCGCAGGACGCTCTGCGACTGCCCGAAGACCCCCCGAGCCTGACGTTCCGGCTCGAGTCGCTGCTCCAGCTACGAGACCCGAGACCCGCGACAGCAGACGGACCCGGGCACGGCGGATCCGCCTCGCATCGCGTGGCGCACGGCCTCGTCGGACGGCCTGCCGTACGCCGGCCATCTGCACGATGCCACGCAGCTCCCGGTTGAGGGTCCCGACTGGGTCACGTGGAACCCGAACACCGAGTCCCGCCCGAACCTGCCTGGGAGGCTCTTCGGCCACGAGCGCACGATCCGGACGATCGTCGAGGTGCTTGCCGCTTACCGAAAGACGCATCCACGGGCCCCGCTGGTCGTCGTCGGCGACATCAGCTTCCGTGACGGCGGGGTCATGGACCAGCACGTCTCGCACCAGAACGGGCTCGACGTGGACTTCTACTACCCGCGCCGTGACGGGTGGCTCCAGGCGCCGACCTCTACGGCACAGATCGACCGCCGCCTCTCCCAGCACCTGCTCGACGGCTTCGTCGCAGCGGGCGCGAGCAAGATCTTCGTCGGCTACGCGACCGACCTGCGCGGACCGCGCGATGTCGTCATTCCGTACCCGAACCACGAGAACCACATGCACGTCCGCTTCCGGAACCCGAGCTGACGGCCCGGGCCGGCTGCGCCTCGTCTGAGTTGCGCCGCTACTTCAGCCGCCAGCGTCGAGCTCGCGCTCCTCGATCCGCACCCTCGCCGGGTGTGCACGGGTGTGCATCAGGCGTGCAAACCTGGCACTCACGGCACATCTGACCGGCTCAGCTAAGCCAAATTCGCCTAGCGATGCGGCCCTTGAAGGCCCATACGGGATTCGAACGTCTTATGGAAGCACGCCGCGAAACGACTCTCGCAACGTCACGTTCGTCGTCGCCGATGCTCTGCGCTCTTCGAATCCTGAAGATTGATGTATGCAGGCCGCGGGTTTCGCCCGACAGTCGCGAAGGGGCAAGGGTCGCCTCGCTCTCAATTTCTCGGCTTCGACCCACGGTACTCGTACGCTCCGATATCCGGCCGAGAGCCTCGCGGGCGACCGTCGATATCTCGCCGGGCGGCGAGGCGCCTGCTCGCGCGGTCGATGAGCAGGGTCGACGCGCCAGTGGGCTGGCCGTCCGGGTCGAGGTGCACCCGGCCGACGCGATTCGGGCCCCGGCACGCAACTCCGCGCAGTACGACGTTCGAGACCGCCTACGGGTAACGCTGCAGACATGGTGTGGATCCTCGAGGAGGCCGATGACGTTGTTCGCGAGGAGCGGTCGCTTGCGCGGCTGTAGGCCCCAGTACACGCCGCTCATCCGGATCGAGCCCGCGTAGCCGTCGATGCGGCGGGCGCCCGTGAGGATCGTGTTGTTCACGATGCGCACGCGGCGTGGGACGCGCTTCGATCCCTTGCTACCGACGATGATCGCGACACGTGCGCGATAGCCCGGGACCTTGGGATCCGTACCGCGAAACACGTTGTTGACGATCGATACCCTGTCCACGCCACCGATGAGGTAGAGCTGGGCGGCGCCGAGCTTGTAGACGCCGAACGTGTTCCGTTCGACGAGGAGGCGGTTGCCGGACCAAAACGACACGAGGTCCTGATGTCCGCAGCGTTGGCGGTTCATGCGGCACGGGAGCGCGCGCTCGAATCGATTCCCTCGCAGTGTCAGGTCGTAGCCGAAGCGGCCGTGGATGAAATCGCAGCCTCGACAGTCGTGGAACCAGTTGTCGACGATGCGGATGTGCCTCGTCCCGGGCTTGAGGTGCAGGCAGTTCGAGAACAGAGGGGAGCGGTCACCACAGCGACGGAACTCGCTGTGTCGGAGGACGACATGGCTCGATCCTGAGACCTGGACGGTCGCCCGGTATCGCGTGCGCTTAGCGGTCACGAGGATGTCGTTCAGCGCCACGTGACGCGACCCGCTGATGCGCAACCACGCATCCTCTCGGGCCGGCGCAATTGTCAGTCGGCTGACAGAGACGTGCTGGGTTCGCTCGAGCAGCAGGCTCTCCACCCGCACTCCCCGCTCGCCCACGATGCGCAACGGCCTCGCCGAGCGCGAGCGAACGACGAGCTCGCCGCCGTAGTGATTGCGGTGGAGCCGAATGGTGCCGCCTGCCTCTCGAAGTGCGGATACCGCCGCCGCGAACTCGGTGCTGTTCCGCACGTCGATCGCTGCGCTGTCGGCGTCGGCAGCCAGCGGGACGACGAGCACGACGACGGCGAGAGCAGCAAGTGTGCGCGGTCCCGAGATCCTGGCTCCTCCCTTTCCCCCGGGGCTGACTGTATACGGCTAGCGGTGTCGACGAGCGGGGAGACCCAGGGATTCGAAATGCTCAGACGCGCGCCCCTCGACCGAGCTGGAGAAGTTCCCGCGCGGGCTCGTGTGTCTGGATCTCGGGATCGATCCCTCCACGCCGGCCGGAGAGATGACGGCCACCGTCGTGGCTGCGATGGCCCAGATGGAGAGACGGTTGATCGGCCAGAGAACGAAGGACGCGCTCGCGGTGAAGAGGGCGGAGGGGGTTCAGCTCGGACGACCACGGGAGATCGGCGAGGAGACGATCGAGCGGATTCAGGAACTCTATGAGGCCGGGCTGAGCGTCGCGGCCATTGCCCGCAAGCTCAACGAGGAGTGCGTCCCGACTCCGCGAGGAGGGCGCTGGCATTCGCCGGGAGTGAAGCGCGCGTTGTCCTGGGTTCGTTCGTGAAGAACGTGTAGGACTCGGAGAGAGATCTCTCGGGCGGAGTAGTTGAGAGATTTCTCCGGCCGGGCGTCTAGATCGAACGCCCGACCCCCATGGCTAAAGGTCGGCGACGTCAGCGATGCTAGCGCTAGAGATCGAAGCGCCGGAGGTAATCGTCCCAGATGCGCGCTTCGTGTCGGCGGGCGTACTCCTCTGCGAACCATTCGCCGCGGGCTGCGCTGTGCTGTGAGCGCGTCGTCATTCGGTCGTGGTGATGGCCGAACTCGTGAAGCAGGATGTGGAGGAGCTGGAAGGCCCGCGCCTGGCCCTCCGTCCATCTTGTGACGAGTCGGTCACCGCGCTTTTCGACAACTACCCCGAGTAGCTCGAACGTGTCGCGGTGCTCGTCGACGAACGCTGGCTCAGTGTCGTCCCACCAAAGCTCCTCCCCCCAAGCGCAGACGTGGACGACACCGGGCTCGTGCCATCCCATGCCATCCCCGCCTGGAGCGAGCACGATCGCGTTGAGGCCTTTCGAGAGCTCGTTCCACTCCGGCAGGATCGCGATGAACTCCTCGATGTCACGGCACTGGAGTAGGTGGCGGTACCCCTGGCCGGGTCGCCGGCGGTCAAATTACCGGCAGTGGCTGCTCGGCGTTGTAGTAGCTCGGCGTCGGCGTCCAGTTGTTTTTCTTCTGGACGCGACCACGCTTCACCTTCGGTGCGGACTTCCGGTTCACGATGCTCACCGTAGCCGTGCTGCACCGTCGCGCAAATATGGGCGGTGTTCACGGTGTCGTGATCAGTGGCGAGAAGCCGGCAGGAGAGATGGCAGCCACCGTCGTGGCTGCGATGGCCAGATGGAGCAATAACTTGTGGTCGAGTCGTCTTTGGATGCTCAGTGTGTTCTGCCCGCGAACGGATCGACGCCCATCTGATAGAGCATTCCGACTGTATCGGCCTCACCCCAGTGCTCCACAATGAGGCCTGCCTCGACTCGGTCGATATTGATGCCGTGCAGCTGAATGTCAGATCCCGTCGGCTCAATTCCTTGCCAGACACCGGTATGCGTGCCGCGCGCCGTTACCCGGGTCACGACCAGATCGCCCTCGGCGATCGTCGCCTCAATCCGGAGTCGAAAGTCGGGGAAGGTGCCTCGCAGGCCTCCTAGGTGAGCCGCCACGAGCGACGGCCCTCGCTCGTCGCCCTCGCTGTTGTGATCGACGTACTCAGGGTGGATGAACAACGCGAGTTCATCGAGCCGATGCTCGCTCACGACGCGCTCGTAGTACCGCCGAACTAGCTCTCTGTTCGAGTCCGACACTCCGAGCGACGAGTCTATTCGCGGCCTCGGTTCCCCGCGCCGCAGCGGCCTTACTGTGAAAACTTTACCGCGAGTCGTCGCGAGGGTAGAAGTAGAGGAGCGACGGGCTTCCCACGCAACTGACTCGAGTCGAGACCTCCTCGCCCGTGTCGCTTCGGGAGCGTGAACGTCGGAGCCGGCTTTCCTTCCTCGACCATGGGTCTCTCGCGCCGCTCGGTAGGGTGCTCGCGATGGTATCCGTGCACGTCGTCCTCGGGATCGCGGTGATCGGCGTGTGCTCGTCGCTGCCGTGCTCGGGTTCGTCGCCCATCGCCGTCGGCGTGGCGCAGGTGCCTCTCGTGTCGAACGGACTCGTGCTGGCGCAGACGCTGCTCATCGCGCAGGCGGCGGTCGGGCTACTCCTCCTCTCGGACGGTCGGCGCGCGCCCGACCGACTCCACTACACGTACGGGGCGCTTGCGCTCGGGCTCGCGCTGTCGCCGTGGTTCTATGCGCCCGTGGGATCGAGGCGGCTACTGTGGTTCGCGGTGACGACCCTCGTGGCGGGGGCGCTCGCGATACGGGCGTTCATGACCGGCTCGTGAGACGGCTCTGGGACCGGATTCCGGCTCTCGCGCGCGGCTTTCGGGATCGTGGCGCTGATCGCGCTCGTCGTCGTCGTGCTGTCGCTCGAGCCGGTCGTCGCGACTGTTGGCGGGCTGCTTGCAGATCGCGTTCTTCCTCGCGGTCGCGTTCTTCCTCTTCCTCCTCTGGCGCGACCGGAGGGGAGATCTCGAGGCGTGGTCGGAGTGGAACCGGAAGCTGTTCTACGCGGCGATCGTGCTCGCGGTCGTGGACATCGGTCTGGCGTTGGGCCTCGGCTTCCCGGCCGGAGTCGGCGCGTTCGCGTTCCTCGTCGTTCTCGCTGCCTGTGCATTCGTCGTTTTCCGCGTCTGGCGCATCGAGCACCGGTACTGAGGTCGAGGATGGCCGATCGGCACGAGCGCGAGCAGCAACCGGGCGAGCTCCGAGACGACGAAAGAGCGCCTCGAGCGGGAGCATCGGGGAGCTGCTCCAGGAGCTGCGCTCGTTGATTCCCGGCGCGCGAGGTCCTGTTCGGGTTCCTGCTCGCGATCCGCTTCACCGGCGAGTTCGGCGAGCTCGACGACACGGAGCGGCTACGTGTACTACGTCACGCTGTCTGAGCACCGCCCTCGCGCTCGTGCTCTACCTGGCTCCCGCGGTGTACCACCGTGTCCGGTTCCGAGAGGGAGACAAGGAGTTCCTGCTCCGCAAGGCGAACCGCGAGGCGCTCGCGGGCTCCGTGGCGACGGCGGTCGGCGCTCACCGGAGCGCTCTTCCTCGTCACCGAGCTCGTCTTCGGCAGACGGAGGCGGTCGTCGCCTCGCTCGCCTTCTTCGTCTTCATTGCCTGGCGATGGTGGGCCATCGCGCTCTACCGGTCGCTCTCGAGACGACTAGGGCAGCCTGAAGACCGGGCCCTGGCGCAGCGTCGGTCGGCGCCGGGTTCACGGGATGCACGAGCCGTAGGGTGTAGCGGTAGGCGCCGGGCACGGAGAGATCGCGACCCGAGGTCGATCTGGACGAGCTCGCCGACCTCGGCCGCGCCGCGGGCCGCGAGCTTCGTCGAGTGCGTCACCGCGTTCTCGAGCCGAACCCAGTAGCGGCAGTCGAGATCGCAGGTCAGGCTGACCCGGAACACGCGCCGCTTCGCCGCCGGCTGCGTACCGAAGCGGAGGTACGACGGTCGCACGACGAGCTGAACGCCGGGACAGCGCGTGATCGAGCCGCCAGTCGTTCGATCGAGCGCCTCCCGAACGCGCGGCAGGCTCGTCTTCGGAGTGCCGTCGACGTAGAAGACCCCCGACTGCCAGGCGGTGCGTGCCCGCTCGTCCCGCGAGAGGAAGAGCAGCATGCCCTCGACGTTCGGCTGGCAGAAGGCGAGTGCGAGCGCCTGCTCGTAGTAGGAGGCCTGGGTCTCCTCGACGACGGGCTTCGTCGTCGTCGGCTCCGTCCCCGTGTAGAGCGCTGCCTTCGACGGCGGGGATCTCGGACTCGACGCCGAACTCGCCGTAGAGGATGGGCAGCTCCGAGCCGGGCTGTGCGGTCCCGTCGAACGCCTCGCCCAGCAGGGCGACGAGCTTCCCGTAGTCGGCGACGGCGATCGTCGTCGTGAGCGGATGGGCAACCGACGGCGGCTGGCTCGAGTTGTCCGGATAGGGGTGGATCACGAAGACGTCCATCACCGGTCGGTCGCGCCCGCTCGCGCGGTACGCGATTCCGAGATCCCGAATGAACGCGGTGGGTGAGTGCGTGGGCCGTGAACCCGCCGGACGGTCGGCGCCACGGGGCGAGACAGCGCCGCCGTAGATGCGCACGTCCGGGGACACGTCCTTCAGCGCGTCGTACGTCTGCGCAAGGAGCGCGAGATACGCCGGCGAGGCGACGTTCGATCCGTCGAGCCCGAACTGCGGGAGCCAGAACCTGTTCAGGTTGGGCTCGTTCCCGATGATGACGTGTCGCAGCGAGGGAGCGCCACGTACGAGCGCGGCTGCGAACGACGCGAAATCGGCGCGAGCGTCGTCGGTGAGCGGAGTGGTTCGCGATCCCGGGTGCATCACCGTCACGTAGACACGAACGCCGTTCCGCAGGCCCGCCGCACCGACGTTCTCGAGGACCGTGAGCTCGGTCGCGGTCGGCCTCGTCGAGCCCGGCGTCCAGTAGCTCGTGATCCTCACGGCGCGATAGCCGGCTACCCGAAGGGTAGCTCATCTTCGTCTCGGCGCCGACGAGCGTCGGTAGCGCGCACGTCATCCTCGACGGCGCCTGCGATGAGGCCGGGGCCGGCGGTTGCGATCACCCGGCGCGAGCAGGCCGAGCGCCGGCTCCGAGTGCCACCAGGAGGCTCAAGCGCATGGGGATACGCTAGCGACGGAATGCGTGAAAACCTTGAAGGGCAGCTCCGCTCTCTCCCGCGAGGCCCGGGGGTCTACCTCTTCCATGACGAGCCTGGGGAGGTGCTGTACGTCGGCAAGGCGAAGTCGCTTCGTTCGCGCGTCCGCAGCTACTTCCAGCGCGGCGACGGGAGGATCGGCACCGCCCAGCTCGTGGACCGCATCGCCGACGTGGACGTGATCGTCACGCGCACCGAGGCCGAGGCGCTCCTCCTGGAGCAGAACCTCATCAAGCGGCATCGTCCCCCCTTCAACGTCCGGCTCCGCGACGACAAGTCGTTTCCGTACATCGCCATCACGCTTGCGGACGAGTACCCCCGGGTCATGTTCACGCGCGAGCGGCATCGGCGTGGAACGGTCTACTTCGGGCCGTACGCGAACGCGAAGAAGGTGCGCGAGACCCTCGACGTCCTCAACCGCGTGTTCCGGTTTCGACCCTGCGAGGGGCCGCGTCCAGGCCGTCACTCCGGCATCCCGTGCCTCGACTTCCACATCGATCGCTGCTTTGCACCGTGTATCGGAGCGATCGGACAGGAGGAGTACGCCCGGATCATCGACGGGGTCACCGGCTTCCTCTCGGGCGACACCGACACGATTCAGCGGGAGCTCGAGGAGCGGATGAGGGAGGCCGCCGCCGACGAGCGCTTCGAAGAGGCGGCCCGCTATCGCAACCGCTTGTTCTCGATCCGACACCTCGCGGAGCGCCAGGCCTCCGACAAGCGTGCCGTCGGCACGGTCGACGTGATCGGGCTCGCGGTCGAGTCCGAGCGCGCCGCTGTTCAGGTATTTCCGCTTCGCGACGGGAAGATGATCGACCGCTACGCCTTTCATCTCGAGAACGTCGCCGGCGAGGACGCACAAACCGTGCTCGAAGCGTTCGTCATCGAGTACTACGGCTCCCTTCCGAGCACTCCGCCCGAGGTACTCGTACCTGCGGACGTCGCCGACACCAGCGTGATCGCCGAGTTCCTGACGTCGAGACGAGGGTCGCGCGTCGACGTCCGAGCTCCGAAGCGCGGCGAGAAACGGCGGCTCGTCGAGCTCGCGATCGAGAACGCTCGTCTCGCGCTCGAAGCGGACTCGGCCCACCGCGAGGAGACCGCGCGACGCCGTGTCGCCGCGCTCGAGGAGCTCCGCGAGGTGCTGAACCTCGAGAGCCTCCCGCTCCGCATCGAGTGCTTCGACGTGTCGAACATCCAGGGTGAGTCGATCGTCGCCTCGATGGTCGTCTTCGTGGACGGGCGGCCGAGGAACGCGCACTACCGGACCTTTGCGATCCGCGGTCTCGACGGGCAGGACGACGTCGGCGCCATGCGAGAGGCGATCGATCGCCGCTTTGCCCACGCGCGCGAGGGAGAGCCGGACGAGAGCTTCTCGCAGATGCCCAATCTCGTTGTCGTCGACGGGGGAAAGGGGCAGCTCGCCGCGGCTCTCGAGGCTCTGGGGGAGCGTGATCTGGCGCGCGTCGCCGTCATCGCGCTCGCGAAGCGCGAGGAGGAGGTGTTCGTCCCTGGATTCCCAGTCGCGATCGCACTCGACCGTTCGAGCCCCGCGCTCCAGCTGCTGCAGCGTGTCCGGGACGAGGCTCATCGCGTTGCGCTTCGCTACCACCGGCGCAAGCGGGGCGCGCAGTCGATGGAGACGATCTTCGAGACGCTTCCGGGCGTCGGTCCGGTGCGCCGCCGTGCGCTCCTGCGTCACTTCGGCTCGGTCGAGCGCTTCCTCGAGGCCTCGCAGGAGGAACTCGAGGGTGTTCCCGGGTTGCCGCAGAAGACCGCGCGCACCCTGTACGCACAGCTGCACAAAGCGGGGCCGTCGTAGCTAATGCTTCCCGCCAGAAGTACGGTCATGAATCGCCGGCGAGAACCGAGCAGGCCGAGGACGCAGGGAGCCCCGATATGCAGGCATATCGGGGCGAATGACGACGAAGGGATGCGAAGCGTTCGTAGCCGCGCGAAGCGGGGCGTACTTCCGGCGGGGAACTTACGTCTCCGGCGCCCGTTCGGCGGTTGAGAGCGCCCGGTTGTAGCGGAGAGTCCGGAGCGTGAGCGCGATTGCCGTGAAGCCGGCAACGACGTTCGTCCCGACGGTCATGAACTTCAGGCCGACGCTGAACGCGAGCAGCTGCGAGCTCGGCACGGTTCCACGGAAGACGTACAGCAAGAACGCCTGCTCGGTGCCGATTCCGGCCGGCGTCAGGGGGAGAAGCGTCGCAATGCTCGCCGACACCTGCACGAGGAGGACGTTCTCGGGCGACTGCGGGATGTCGAAGGCGTCGAGGAGAAACCAGATCGCGACGAGCCGAAAGATCCAGTCACAGGCCTGCCAGAAGGCCACCGTGCGCACGTAGAGAGCCGGCCGTCGAACGACTGCGAACGCCTGCTTGACCCGTTCCCAGAAGTCGACGACGTGTCCGTGGATCCAGATACCGACCAGGACTGCCGCGATGACGAGAGCGGCGAGGGCGAGCTCCGCAGCCAGCGGGCGTTCGAGGAGCCACGAGAAGTCGAAGCTCGGGAGTCGCGGCAGGTCGCTCAAGCCGGGAAGAGCATCCTGCGTGAGGGCGGCCCAGGCGAGCACCGTCGAGGCCGCGACGATGTCGAAGATCGAGAGGACGAGCGTGCTCGAGACGACCGTCGTGTACGTGCTTCCTGCGACGGCCCGGTGCGCGAGCAGAACCCGCACGGCGTCTCCCGCGCGCAGCGGGACGATCGCGTTGACGCCGACTCCGGCGAGGTACGCGCCGACGATCGACCTCCGGCGCACGGTCCGGTCCGGATACGCGGCCGCGAGCACGTTGCGCCAGGCCATGCTCGTGCAGGTGAGCTTCGCGAGCTGCGCGAGCACCGCGAGGAAGACAGGAAGTGGATCGACCGCCGCGAGCTGGTCGAGGAAGGCGTCGATCCCGTCGAGGACGCGGACCACGCCTATCCGTTCCGGTTAACCCGAACCGTCGCCGTCGGGACCGAGAAACGGGTAGCGGTAGTCCGTCGGCGGAACGAACGTCTCCTTGATCGTCCTCGGCGAGACCCAGCGGATCAGGTTCCACATCGAGCCGGCCTTGTCGTTCGTTCCGCTGGCGCGCGATCCGCCGAATGGCTGCTGGCCGACGACGGCGCCCGTAGGCTTGTCGTTCACGTAGAAGTTGCCCGCCGCATAGCGGAGCGCGTCCTGCGCCTCCTCGATCGCCTCGCGCTCGGTCGCGAAGACGGCGCCGGTGAGGCCGTACGAGGCCGTCTCGTCGACGAGCTGGAGCGTGTCGTCCCAGCGCTTCTCGTCGTAGACGTAGGTCGTGACGATCGGTCCGAAGAGCTCGTCGCGGAGGAGCCGGAAGCCCTTGTCCTCGGTCGTGATCACCGTGGGCTGCACGAAGTAGCCCTCCGAGTCGTCGGTCGAGCCGCCCGTGAGGATCTCGGCTCCAGCGGCGCGGGCCTCGCTGATCGCCTCGCTGTGCGTCCTGAAGGCGCCTTCGTCGATCACCGCGCCCATGAAGTTCTCGAAGTCCGAGACGTCGCCCATCTTGATCGTCGCCACGTCGGCGACCAGCCGAGCCTTCACCTCGGGCCAGATGTTCGACGGCACGTACAGGCGCGATGCTGCCGAGCACTTCTGCCCCTGGTACTCGAACGAGCCGCGGACGACGGCAGTCGCGACCGCCTCGGCCTCGGCCGACGGGTGAGCGAGAATGAAGTCCTTGCCGCCCGTCTCGCCGACGATGCGGGGGTAGTTCCGGTACGAAGCGATATTCGTGCCGACCGTCTCCCACATGCCGTTGAAGACCTCCGTCGAACCCGTGAAGTGGATTCCCGCGAGGTCGGGGCTCGCGAGCGCTGCGCTGCCGATGGTCGCGCCCGAGCCGTGGACGAGGTTGATGACGCCGTCCGGCAGGCCGGCCGCCTGGAGGATCCGTATGAGGTAGTACGCAGACAGCGCGGCCGTCGAGGCCGGCTTCCAGAGGACCGTGCAGCCCATGAGCGCCGGCGTCGACGAGAGGTTGCCGCCGATACACGTGAAGTTGAAGGGGCTGACTGCCAACACGAAGCCTTCGAGCGGCCTGTACTCCATCCGGTTCCACGTTCCCGTCGGTGAGTACGGCTGCTCGGAGTAGACGCGCACCAGGAAGTCGGTGTTGAAGCGCCAGAAGTCGATCATCTCGCAGACTGCGTCGATCTCAGCCTGATGCGCCGTCTTCGACTGGTTGAGCATCGTGGCGGCGTTGAGCGTGGCGCGCCAGGGCCCCGAGAGCAGCTCGGAGGCGCGGAGGAAGACGGCGGCACGCTCGTGCCAGGGTGCGCGCGACCAGTCCGCGTGGGCGGCCTTGGCCGCGTCGATGGCCTGCTGGACGTGCTCCGGGCCGCCCTTGCTCACGTCGGCGAGGACGTGGCTCTTGCGGTGCGGCATGACCGACTCGAAGGTCTCGTCCGTGTACACGTCCTTGCCCCCGATGACCAGGGGAATGCGGATCCGCTCGTCCTGCATCGCGCGCAGTCGGTCCTGCAGCTCGGCGCGCTCGGGGGTGTCCGGTGCGTAGGACTTGATCGGCTCGTTCACCGGCGTGGGCGGCGTGAAGATTCCGGGTGCGCTCATGTGGGCGATTCTAGAGGCCTGATGTGGGTTAGGTGAACGTGCGGATGGCGGCCTGCACACGGCGCATCGCCGCCGTCTCCATCGGCATCAGGCTTCAAGCCTGAACGCCGAGCGAGCCAACACTGCTGCTTTGGGCACTCCCTCTCCGCACGCCTAACCCATATCGGGCCTCTAGAGTCGAAGCGTGCGTGCGACGCTGACGCGCTACTCGGTGCCGGCCTGGGGCGACGGCGAGCTGTGGATGCGCGACCGCGTCGTGCTCGCGCACGACTTCTCCTACCTGGACAGCCGAGGGACGGACGGCGGCGGCGACGGTGTCGGTCCACGTCCCCCCATGGGGGCGGCGAGCCCCCCAACCGGCACGCTAATCGCGAAGTCGTCACGGGGGGAACACGGCTTCGCGCCGATTTCGCAGCAGGAGAACGGGCCCGACCGGGGTACCGCCGCGGAGGATCTGGTGATTCGCCTGACCGACTACCTCGCGGGTAGCGACGTCCGTCTCGGCGACGTCGAGCTCGACCTCTCGTGGGCGACGCCGTTCCAGCACGCGGTCGCCGACGCGCTGCGCCCGATACCTCGGGGCGAGGTCGTGACGTACGGCGAGCTCGCCGCGCTCGCCGGATACCCGGGGGCGGCGAGAGCGGTCGGCTCCTTCTGCGCACACAACCGTTTCGCGCTTCTCGTTCCGTGTCACCGCGTCGTGGGCGCCGGCGGGCTCGGCGGCTACGGAGCCACAGGCCTCGCCGTGAAGCGACGGCTGCTGGCGCTGGAAGGCGTCGTTCCGTGATCACCTCCGAGGACGTGCGGGAGGAGCTCGCCCGAATTGCTCCGAGTCGGTCGTGCGATCAGCGGGCCGAGCTCTCCGCCCTTTTTCACAGTGCCGGCAGCCTGCACCTTCGGGCAGGTGGCGATTGGGCGCTGCACCTCGATCTCGGGAGCGGCGCGGCGGCTCGCCGCGCGTTCGCGCTGCTCAAGGAGAGCGAGATCGGCTCGGAGATCCGTACCTATCGACGCCGTGCCTTCGACCGCCCAACGCGCTACCAGCTGCACGTCGCCGGCGATACCCACGCCCTGCGCGTCCTCGGCGCTGCGGGCGTCGTCGATCGACGTCATGCTCCTCTCGAGCGGCCCCCGCGGAGCGTCGTCGGTCACGCGTGCTGCCGCGCGGCTTACCTGCGTGGCGCATTTCTCGGTGGCGGGTCCGTCTCGGTGTTGCGCTCTCCCCATCTCGAGCTGCGAACGGCGTCGCGGGCCTCGGCCTCCTTTCTTCTCGAAGTCGCTGCTGTGGACGGCATCGAGCTCGCCGTGGCCGAGCGATCCACGCACTCGATCGCGTACACGAAAAGCTGGGAGACGATCGAGTCGCTGCTCGCGCAGATGGGCGCGTCGGAGGCGGTTCTCGCCCTCGAGGAGCGCGCCGTCGTCGCCGGGACGAGCGCCCGGGCGAATCGGCTCGCCAACGCCGACCACGCCAATCTCGTGCGAACGAGTCGAGCGGCGCAAATCCAGATCGAGGCCGTCGAACGGCTGCAATCGGAAGATCGCCTCGCGCGTCTCCCGAGCCCCCTGCGCGAGGCCGCGGAGCTCAGGCTCCGGCATCCGACGGACTCGCTTCGCGAGCTCGCCGCCAGAACAGATCCTCCGGCCACGAAGGCAGCCGTCCATCGACGGCTCCGCCGACTCGAGGAGCTCGCAGCGTCGTCGCGCTGATCGAGGAGGGCGCTCGTTAGACTCGCCTCGCTGGTACACGCTCACGAACACGGAGGAGAGGATGGGCATTCGCGTCGGTATCAACGGTTTCGGCCGGATCGGGCGGAACTTCTTCCGCGCGCAGCACGCTCTCGGCGCGGACATCGACGTGATCGCGCTGAACGACCTCGGGGACGCGACGACGATGGCGCACCTGCTCCGCTACGACTCCAACCTGGGGCCTTTTCCGGGCGAGGTGGAGCTCACCGACGGCGTCCTTCACGCTGCCGGAGAGGAGATCCGAATGCTCTCGGAGCGCGATCCGGCCGCGCTCCCCTGGGCCGAGCTCGGCGTGGACGTCGTACTCGAGTCGACCGGCTTCTTCACCGATCGCCAGGGCGCGCAGAAGCATCTCGACGCGGGGGCGAAGAAGGTCGTCATCTCGGCCCCGGCCACCGATCCCGACATCACCGTCGTCCTGGGCGTCAACGACGAGACGTACGACCCCGCGGCGCACGACATCGTCTCCAACGCGTCGTGCACGACGAACTGTGTCGCGCCGATGGCGAAGATCCTCCACGAGCTCGGAGAGATCGAATCCGGCTTCATGACGACGATCCACGCGTACACGAACGATCAGGTCATTCTCGACTTCCCGCACAAGGACCTCCGGCGGGCTCGCGCGGCGGCCATCAACCTGATCCCGACCTCGACCGGGGCCGCGAAAGCCATCGGCCTGGTTCTCCCGGAGCTCCAGGGAAAGGTAGACGGCATCTCGGTTCGAGCGCCGGTTGCAACGGGCTCGCTCACCGACCTCGTGGTCTCGCTCGGACGCGAGACGACGGTCGACGAGGTCAGCGGTGCGTTTCGCCGGGCGTCCCAAGCAGGGCTAGCCGGAATCCTGCAGTACTCGGAGGATCCCATCGTCTCGACGGACGTCAACGGCAGCGGCTTCTCGTGCATCTTCGACAGCGAGCTCACAATGGTGCACGGGTCGAGCGTCAAGGTCTTCGGCTGGTACGACAACGAGTGGGGATACTCGTGCCGGCTGGTCGACCTGATCGGCAAGCTTCTGCCTTGACGACGTGAAGCTCACGCACGTTCGTCTCCTCGCCGACGACTTCTCGACAACCCTTCACTTCTACCGCGATCGGCTTGGTCTCGGCACGTCGTGGGACGACAACGGTAACTACGCGGAGTTCGACATCGGTTCGGACGTGCGTCTGGCCATCTTCTCTCGCGTCGAGATGAGCGGGGACATCGAGCTCAGAGGAGGCGGCGATGGTGTTCTCCTCGCCCTCGACGTCGGAGATGTCGACACCGCCTATGCGTCGCTCCGAGCGCACGGAGTCGAGTTCGTCGACGAGCCGCACGACCGGTCGGAGTGGGGATTGCGGGTCGTCCACCTCCGCGACCCCGACGCCAACCTGATCGAGCTGTTCCACGACATCGAGTGGAATCGACTGTGAGACGACCACGTTCCGTTCGCGAGGCGGACACCAGGGGAAAGAGCGTCCTCGTCCGGGCCGATCTGAACGTGCCGCTCGAGAACGGCGAGGTCGCCGACGACACGCGCATCCGCGCGTCGCTCCCGACGCTCCGTCATCTCCTCCACAACGGCGCAGCGCGCGTTGTCGTCTGCTCACACCTCGGCCGTCCGAAGGGGCCGGATCCCGAGTACGCGATCGCATCCGTCGCCGCACGCCTCCACGAGCTTCTCCCCGACCCGCGTTTGACCGTCCTCGAGAACACGCGCTTCGACCCAGGCGAGACGAGGAACGATCCCGAGTCGGCGAGGCGCCTCGCGGAGGGCATGGATCTCTTCGTAAACGATGCTTTCGGCTCTGCGCACCGGACGCACGCCTCGACCGAGGGCGTGGCACGCCTTCTGCCGGCGTACGCAGGCCTCCTCCTCGAGCAGGAGCTGGAGATGCTCGGGCGCTTGCTGGGCGACGTCGAACGGCCGTTTGTGCTCGTCGCCGGGGGCGCAAAGGTCGAGGACAAGCTCGGCGTTCTCGTGAATCTCGGCGGACGTGCCGACGTCGTCCTCGTCGGTGGCAAGATGGCCGAGGACTTACGCGACGGGAGCCCGCTCCCGTACCACGCCGAGCTTCCCGTGGACGTCGTCGCGGCGTCGGCATTCTCGGCGGAGGCCGAGAGCCGTGTCGTGTCCTACGACCGTCTGCCGGAAGGATGGCTCGGCCTCGACATCGGCCCCGCGACGCGCAGGAGCTTTGCCGAGGCGATCGGCGGCGCGAGGACCGTCTTCTGGAACGGCCCGATGGGTGTATTCGAGTGGCCGCGTTTCGCGGAAGGAACCACGGCTGTGGCCCGAGCCGTCGCCGACGCGGATGCGTACACGGTTGTCGGGGGCGGCGACTCGGTACGTGCGGTCCAGGAGTTGGGCCTGGCCGATCGGGTCTCCTGGATCTCGACAGGGGGCGGTGCCTCGCTCGAGCTGCTCGAAGGCAAGGAACTTCCCGGCGTGGTCGTCATCCCTGAGAGGATGCCCGTCTAGAGTGGCTACTGATCAGCCCAGTACCTGCGTGAGAGACGCCTAGTGCTCGTCGCGGGCAACTGGAAGATGTTCAAGGGCGCCCACGAGGCACGGGCGTTCGCGACCGCGATTCGCCACCTCCCAGAGCGGACACCCGGCGTCGACGTCGTGGTCTGCCCTCCCTTCGTCGCACTATCGACCACGCTCGAGGGGCTCGGGCCCGAGAGCGAGGTACAGGTGTACGCGCAGAACGTCCACTGGGAGCTCGAAGGCCCGTTCACCGGCGAGGTCTCGGCGCCCATGCTCGCCGAGCTCGGCGTCAGGGGGGCGATCGTCGGTCATTCCGAGCGGCGGCAGCTCTTCTGTGAGACCGACGAGACGACGCAACTCCGTGCAGGGGCTGCGCTCGAGGCCGGGCTTTCGGTGATTGCATGTGTGGGCGAGACCGAGGCGGAGCGTGAGGCCGGGGAGACCGAGAGCGTGCTCACTCGCCAGGTCACGGTCCTTCCGCGCCACGAACGTCTCGTGATCGCCTACGAGCCCGTATGGGCGATCGGGACGGGTCGAACGGCCTCGCCCGAGACGGCTCAGGAGGCTCATGCGTTCATCAAGGAGCTGCACTCGGCCCCCGTCCTCTACGGCGGGTCTGTGAAGCCGGAGAACGCACGCGTGCTTCTCGGCCAGCCGGACGTCGACGGCGCGTTGGTCGGTGGCGCGTCGCTCGACGCTGCGTCGTTCGAGGCGATCTGTCTCGCCGGCGCCGAGGCCGCGGCCTCGTGAGGCGACTGCTCGCGCTCGTCATCCTCGACGGGTGGGGTCTCGCGGCGGAGGGGCCCGGGAATGCCGTGGCGCTGGCCGACACGCCGGTCTTCGACTCGCTGTGGGCGACCTACCCGCACACGAGCCTTCGCGCGTCTGGGCCCGCCGTCGGTCTGCCCGAGGGGCAGATGGGGAACTCCGAGGTCGGCCACCTGACCATCGGATCGGGCCGGATCCTCCTCCAGGACCTCGTGCGCGTGAATCGCGCGGTCGCGGACGGGTCGTTCCACTCGAACGACACCCTCGTCTCGGCCTTCGAGCGGGCTCGCGAACGAGACGGCGACGTTCATCTCCTCGGGCTGGTCTCGTACGGCGGCGTGCACTCGCACACCGGCCATCTCCGCGCGCTGCTCGAGCTTGCCGAGCGCCAGGGAATGGCAGCGCGCACGTGGATCCACGCATTCACCGACGGCCGCGATGTCTCGCCCCATGCGGCTGCGAGCGATCTGGCAGAGCTGCCGCGTGATCGGATAGCGACGGTTTGCGGCCGGTACTACGCGATGGATCGCGACGGGCGCTGGGAGAGAACGGAGCGTGCGATGCGTGCGATCTGCCTGGAGGACGGCAGTCGTGCCGCCGATCCCGTTGCCGCAGTGGGCGCCAGCTACGAGCGGGGCGTGACCGATGAGTTCATCGAACCGACCGTCCTCGAGGGACGACCCAGGTTGCAACAGCAGGACGCAGGCATCTTCTTCAATTTCCGGCCCGACCGCGCGCGACAACTCTCGCAGCGGCTGCTCGATGCCGGCATCGACTTGACGACGATGACGCGCTACCGCGCTGACTTTCCTTTCCCCGTGGCGTTCGACGAGCGGGAGGTTCGAAACACGCTCGCCGAGGTGCTCGCCGCGAGCGGTGTCCGGCAGCTCCACGGCGCGGAGACCGAGAAGTACGCGCACGTGACCTACTTCTTCAACGGCGGCGAGGAGCGCGAGTGGGAGGGGGAGACCCGAATCCTCGTCCCCTCGCCTCGCGATGTCCCGAGCTACGACCTGAAGCCCGAGATGTCGGCCGCCGAGGTTGCGGAGCGTGTGTGCGACGAGGTCGGCGACGGGTATGGCTTCGCGGTCGTCAACTTCGCCAACCCCGACATGGTCGGGCACACGGGCTCGATACCGGCGGTCGTGGCTGCGGTCGAGGCGACGGACGCCGCGCTCGGTCGCGTCGTCGAGTGCGTCCACGCTGCGGGAGGCGTGTGCCTCGTGACGGCAGACCACGGCAACGCCGAGGTGATGCTCGAGCCGGACGGCACGAACCCACACACCGCACATACCTCGAATCCGGTTCCGCTCGTCGTCACCGACGAGGGGATCGAGCTCCGAGACGGGGGCGAGCTGTCCGATCTCGCACCCACCGTTCTGGGAATGCTCGAGCTCGAGATTCCGAGTGACATGACAGGTAGGCCGCTCGCAACGCGCCCGTAACTGCGTCCGACGAATCCTCTAACAACTCGCCCTCTATACTCGCCGCGCACATGTCGCTGCCCCAACCCGATCTCGGCGTTCTGCGCAAGGCTCAGCGCGGGGACGAGCGTGCGTTCGCGATCATCGTGCGCACGTACGAGCAGCCGGTCTTCAACTACGTCCTGCGCCTCACCGGGGATCGTGCGCTGGCCGAGGACTTGACCCAAGAGGTATTCCTGCGCGTCTTCCAGGGCCTTCCGAGCTTCTCGCTCCGGTCCCGCTTCACGACCTGGCTCTTCCAGGTCACGAAGAACCGCGTGCTCGACGAGCTCCGTGCGCTCGAGCGGCGCCCGCGTGCGGTCGTGAACATCGATGACGCACCTCCGCTCGAGGTCGTCGATGCGCCGGCGGAGCGCGCGGAGACCATCGATGCGGTCTGGCGCGCAGTCGAGCTGCTGAACCCGGACCTGAAGATGGCGTTGCTGCTGCGCGACATCGTCGGGCTCTCGTACGGCGAGATCGCGGAGACGCTCGAGATCACCTTGGCGACGGTCAAGTGGCGGATCTACAAGGCGCGCGAAGAAGTCCAGGCGGCCCTCCAGCGCGACGGCGTCGTCGTGCCGATCAGCGCCGCGCCCTCCGCCAAGAAGCTCTAGCGACAGCGTCGGCCGGGGAACCCCGCCGCCTAGGATGCGGGGATGGAGCGGTCTCCGTGATCGGAGGCGAGGTGCCGGTTGCCTGATCCCGTCGCACGGCTCGCAGCCGCGCTCGCCGAGATCGCCGGCGCACCCGTCGAGCTCGAGCGGCCCGGCGATCCTGCGCACGGCGACTATGCGACGAATATCGCTCTTCGGCTCGCGCCGAGCCGTGGCCGGGCCCCGCGCGAGCTCGCCGAGGAGATCGCGGCCGCGGCGCTCGAGCGCGGGCTCGTCGCCACGGCAGAGACGGCGGGCCCGGGTTTCGTCAACGTGCGCGTGTCGGATGCCTGGATCTCCGAATCGCTCGGCGGCGTGCTTGACGCGGGCGCTGTGTTCGGAGGAGGCTTCGCCGCCACGCGGGAGCGGATCCAGGTCGAGATGGTCTCCGCGAACCCGACGGGCCCGCTCACGGTCGGATCCGCCCGGAACGGGGCGTTCGGCGACTCGGTCGCCCGGCTGCTCGAGTTCGCCGGGCACACCGTCGAGCGCGAGTACTACTACAACGACGCGGGTACACAGATCGAGCGCTTCCGCGAGTCGGTGGATGCCGTCCGCGAAGGTCGCGAACCGCCGGACGACGGCTACCGGGGCGAGTACGTTCGCGAGCTCGCTGCGGGGCCGGGAGATCCGGTGCAGGCGATGCTCGAGCGGATCGAGCAGACGCTCGAGCGGTTCCGCGTCCACTTCGACACCTGGGAGCGGGAGAGCGAATTCGGCGCGGAGGTCGACGACGCCCTGCCGCTGCTCGACACGTACGAGGCCGAAGGCGCGGTGTGGGCGCGCACGAGTGCGCACGGCGACGATCAGGACCGCGTGCTCGTCCGCTCGAACGGCTCGCCGACGTATTTCGGGAAGGACGCTGCGTACATCAGGCGGAAGCTCTCCGGGGGCTTCGACCGGCTGGTCTACGTTCTCGGCGCCGATCACCACGGCTATGTCGCTCGCCTGCAGGCTCTCGCGGAGATGCTCGGCCACGGGCGCGATGCGGTCGAGGTGCTCGTCTATCAGCTCGTCAGCCTGGTCGAGCGGGGTGAAGCGCGGACGATGTCAAAACGCCGCGGCGACGTCGTCTTCCTCGACGAGCTCCTCGACGCGATCGGCGTCGACGCCGCCCGCTGGTACCTCGTTTCGCGCGGCCACGACCAGACGATCGAGATCGACGTCGACCTCGCCGCGGAACGAACCCAGAAGAACCCCGTGTACTACGTCCAGTACGCGCACGCGCGCATCGCCGGGATCCTGCGGAACGCGCTCGAGCAGGTTGTGGATGAAGCCGGGCTGACCCTGCCCGACGACGATGGAGGCAAGCTCGGTATCGCCGAGCCCGAGTTGCGCGTCTCGTTCCAGCCGCCCGTCGGACCGCTTGCTTCCGAGGAGCGCGAGCTCGTCAAGCGGCTGCTGGAGTTTCGGCAGGTCGCGCGAGAAGCCGCGGAGCGGCGCGCCCCGCACGCGATCCCGAATTACGCGATCAGGGTCGCGGACGACTTTCATCGCTTCTACCACCACCAGCGCGTCCTCGGGTCGGACGCCGAGGGCTTTCGCCTCGCACTCTGCGCGGCGACGCAGCAGATCGTGGCTCGCTGCCTCGATCTGATCGGCGTCGAAGCTCCTGAACGGATGTAGGATCAGACGACGTGAGCGCGATCCCGCCGGACCGTAACCTGGCGCTCGAGCTCGTGCGCGTCACCGAATCCGCGGCGACCTTCGCGGCGCGCTGGATCGGTCGTGGGGACAAGATCGCCGCCGATCAGGCGGCGGTCGACGCCATGCGCATCATGCTCGACACCGTGAGCATGCGAGGCCTCGTCGTGATCGGCGAAGGCGAGAAGGACGAGGCGCCGATGCTCTACAACGGCGAGGAGGTCGGAGACGGTCCGGGCCCGAGGTGGACGTCGCCGTCGATCCGCTCGAAGGGACGCGCCTGACCGCCCTCGGCATGCCGAACGCGATCGCGGTGATCGCGGTCTCGGAGCGGGGGACGATGTTCTTTCCAGGAGCGGCCCTGTACATGGACAAGATCGCCGTCGGGCCGGAGGCCGCGGACGCGATCGACATCGACGCGACGCCGACCGAGAACCTCGAACGGGTCGCGGAGGCGAAGCACTGCGACGTGAACGACCTCACCGTGGTCGTGCTCGAGCGCGATCGCCACGACGAGCTGATCGCCGAGCTCCGCGAGGCCGGCGCGCGTGTGAACCTCATCCGCGACGGAGATGTTGCGCCGGCGATCGCCGCCGCTCAGCCTGGCACCGGTGTCGACCTCCTGATGGGGATCGGCGGAACGCCCGAGGGCGTCATCTCCGCGGCCGCAATCAAGTGTCTCGGCGGCGCGATGCAGGGGAAGCTCTGGCCGCGAAACGAGGATGAGCGGCAGCGGCTCGTCGAGGCCGGGTACGACATCGATCGAGTCCTGAGCGCGGACGATCTCGTCCAGGGGGACGACGTGTTCGTCGCAGCGACCGGAGTCACGAGCGGCGCCCTCCTGCGCGGAGTCCGCCTAGTGGGCGACCGCGTCGAGACCGAGTCGATCGTCATGCGCTCGCGCTCGGGCACCTTCCGGCGGATCGTCGCTTCGCACCCGTTGACAAAGATCCAGAGCCTGATGAAAGGAGCGCGCTGATGGGAGCGCACGAGCTGCACGAGACTGCCCGAGCCATCGTGGCCGATCACAAGGGGATCCTCGCCGCCGACGAGAGCACCGGCACGATCAAGAAGCGGTTCGACTCGATCGGCGTCGAGTCCACCGAGGAGAGCCGCCGGTTCTACCGCCAGATTCTCTTCACGGCCCCTGGCATGGAGGACTCGATCGGAGGCGTGATCCTGTATGACGAGACGCTCCGTCAGAGCACCGACGACGGGACGCCCTTCGCGGAAGTGCTCGCGTCGAAGGGGGTGATCCCGGGCATCAAGGTGGACACCGGGGCGCACGACCTCGCCGGCTTCCCCGGTGAGAAGGTCACGGAGGGCCTCGACGGGCTCCGCGCACGGCTCGAGGAGTACCGGGGGCTCGGAGCGCGATTTGCGAAGTGGCGGGCGGTGATCACGATCGGCGACGGCATCCCGACCGACGCGTGCATCGCGGCGAACGCGCACGCGCTAGCCCGCTACGCCGCGCTCTGCCAGGAGGCCCAGATCGTCCCGATCGTCGAGCCCGAGGTGCTCATGGACGCCGACAACACGCTCGAGACGTGCTGGGAGGTGACGACGCGGACGCTCCACGAGACGTTCGACGCGCTCTACGACCTGGCCGTCGACCTCGAGGGGACGCTCCTCAAGCCGAACATGGTCATCTCCGGAAAGGGCTGCCGCGAGCAGGCGTCGTCGGAGCGGATCGCGCAGGCGACGATCGACTGCTTCCGCGGCGTTGTGCCGGCCGCCGTCCCCGGGATCGTGTTCCTCTCGGGCGGCCAGTCGGAGGTCGAGGCGACCGAGAACCTGAACGCGATCAACCAGCTCGGCGGCCCCTGGCCGCTCTCGTTCTCCTACGGGAGGGCGCTCCAGGCCTCGGCGCTGAAAGCGTGGGCTGGCGACGAGGCGAATGCGGAAGCTGCCCAGGCGGTCTTCGCGCATCGCGCGCGCATGAACGCGCTCGCGGTCGCCGGCGAGTGGAGTGCCGGGATGGAGCAGCCTGTCGCCGCGTAGCCCTGACCGGGGTCAGACCCTGGGACACGTCCTACTAGGCCATGGCCAGGGTGAGATCACCACGACACGTCGGGCTCGGACGCCGCGAGCTGTCCTCCTCGGACCGGGCCCGGGGTCTGACCCCTCTACGCTGGCACCGCACGCACCGCGTGGTTGACGAGCTCGATCCGCTCGAGGAGCACCTCCTCGACGCCTTGAGGGCACTCGAGCCGCCGTCAGCGCCGGTTCCCGCTCCACCCGAGGCTGCCGCGATCTGGCGTGCGCAGATCGACAGCCGGCAGGCGGACTACGCCGCGCGCTGGCTTGCGCAGAACGGTCGCACGTTCTACACGATCGGCTCGGCCGGCCACGAGTCGAACGCCGCCGTCGCTCTCGCGCTGCGGGTCGACGACCCGGCGCTCCTGCACTACCGGTCGGGCGCCTTCTATCTCGCCCGCGCTGCGCAGGCGGGGATCGACGGCGTCCGGGACGTGATGCTCGGCGTCGTCGCCGCGGCCGCCGAGCCGATCGCCGGGGGACGCCACAAGGTCTACGGTCGGCACGAGCTCGCGATCATCCCCATGACCTCGACGATCGCCTCGCACCTTCCTCGAGGCGTGGGGATGGCGCTCGCGATCGATCGAGCCGCCCGGCTGAGAGTTTCGTGTCCGTGGCGGCGAGATGCAATCGTGCTCTGCTCGTTCGGCGACGCCTCGCTGAACCATGCGAGCGCGCAGGCGGCTCTCAACACCGCTGCGCACTGCGCCTTCCAGCGCCTGCCGCTCCCGCTTCTCCTCATGTGCGAGGACAACGGCCTCGGGATCAGCGTGCCGACGCCCGTCGGCTGGGTGGAAACCGTGCTTCGATCGCGACCTGCGCTGCGCTACCTGCAACTGGACGGCAGCGACCCGATAGCCGTGCTGGAGGGCACGCGCGAGCTCGCCGACTGGGTGCGCCTCGAGCGAAAGCCCGCCGTGCTCCATCTCCGCACGGTGCGCTACCTGAGCCATGCTGGGGCGGACGCCGAGATCGCCTATCGAACGCCCCAGGCCATCCGTGCCGACTTCGACCGCGACCCGATACTGGGCACGGCACGGTGGATCGCCGGCTCGGGGCGGAAGACCGGAGAGGCGCTCGCGGCCGACTACGAGGCGGCGCGCGAGAAGGTGCGGAGGCAAGCCCGTGATGCGAGTGCTCTCCCGCAGATGAGGACGGCCGCCGAGGTGATGGCTCCGCTCGCTCCGCGCTCCCCGGGCGAAGTCGCGCGTGCCGCGCGCGCGGTCCGCTTCGAGAGCACGGGGCCCGTCGCCCTCGCACAGGCAATCAACGCCGGGCTTGCCGGCGTGCTCGAGCGCTATCCGGAGGCCCTCGTCTTCGGCGAGGACATCGCGGTCAAGGGCGGCGTCTACGGCGTCACTCGAGGGTTGCATGCCCGTTTTGGAGCCGCGCGCGTGTTCGACACGCTACTCGACGAGACCTCGATCCTCGGGCTCGCACTCGGCGCAGCCACCAGCGGATTTCTCCCGATTCCGGAGATCCAGTACCTCGCATACCTCCACAACGCGGAGGACCAGCTTCGCGGCGAGGCGGCCACGCTGCAGTTCTTCTCGCAGGGCCAGTACCGCAACGGAATGGTGATCCGGATCGCGGGTTACGGGTACCAGCGCGGCTTCGGCGGCCACTTCCACAACGACGACGCGGTCGGCGTTCTGCGGGACATTCCCGGGGTCGTGATCGCGTCGCCGTCGAGACCGGAGGACGCGGCCGCGATGCTCGCGACGTGCGCCGCGTCCGCGTCGGTGGACGGCACCGTGTGCGTCTTCCTCGAGCCGATCGCCCTGTACCACGCCCGTGATCTCCACGCTGACGGCGACGACGGCTGGTGCTCGCCGCTGACGGACGAACACGTCCCGCTCGGCTCTGCGCGCTCGTACCTCGACGGCACGGATCTCGCGATCGTCACCTGGGGGAACGGGCTGCACATGTCGCTCCGTGTCGCCCGCCGGCTGCGTGCGCGGCGGATCTCGGCGCAGGTGCTCGATCTGCGCTGGCTCGCACCGCTCCCCGTCGCCGACGTGCTGACCGCTGCGCGCGCTACGGAGCGGGTGCTCGTCGTCGACGAGACGCGGCGGACCGGTGGGGTGTCCGAGGGCGTGCTGGCCTCGCTCGTCGACGCCGGATTCGACGGCAGAATGGCTCGCGTTGCGAGCAAGGACTCGTTCGTCCCGCTCGGCGACGCCGCGCGCCTCGTTCTCGTGTCCGAGGACGACATCGAGGAGGCTGCCCTCCGCCTCGTCGGCCTGGCGCGCTAGCGGCGTTGCGCGCGGGCGTTGATCTCGGCAACGACGGCGGACTTCGCGTCGGCGTAGTTCTGCACGTACGTCCACGTTTTCGATGCGAGCTCGCGCTTCGCCGATTCGTAGAGCTCGCGGTCGACGTCGTTCTCTCGGAGCAGGTCACGGAAGTCGAGCATCACCTGAACCTCGGCGCAACCGCGTGAGAAGACGTGAAGGTTCACGTCGGTGTCGGGCCTCTTGAGCATGCGATGCTCGAACCAGTCCGGCTCGCGTATCCGGAGCACGTAGCCGCACGCCTCGAGGTCAGCGACGTACGCCGATTCGTCCGCGGAGTCGTCCACCACCAGCACGATGTCGAGCACGGGTTTCGCGGCAAGGCCGGGAACCGATGTCGAGCCCACGTGCTCGACCACGAGCGCGCGCTCGTCGACGGCCTCGCGTATCCGTACAGCCTCGCACTCGAAGAGCAGCGGCCACTCGGGGTCGTACTCCGCGAGTTGGATCGTCGCTGCGTGCGGCTCGAGCTCGCCGATCGTCACGGCGCGGATCTGCTCCTCGGTCATCGGCGCGGGGTCAGCTGGTGGAGGCATCGCGCAATGATGAGCGACAGTTTGGGGCGTCATGCCGAGCGATCCGTGACGGGGTCAGACCCGTGGGCCTGACCCCGTCACCCAAAAGCGGCCTGCTTTGCCTCGCTGGCCGTCAGGATGTGATCCGAAGCGCCACCGGAGCGATCTGGCCGCGCACCTCACCAGCCGGATTGCGGACAGTGTGGACGTTCACGTACGCGCGGCCCGCCTCGAGCCCGGCCAGCGCAGCTGCGTTCAGCTGAACACTGCGGCGCATGCCGTTCCGACATGGTCCGCAGAGCGCGACTGCGACGGGTCCGGCCTTCCCGCGCTGACCGATATGGATGTGCGCGGCCATCGCCCGGCCGGTGAGCCCGCTGAACGTCAGGCGCCATCCCATCGTGCCGGTCGTCCCCGAGGTCGTCACGGCCGCGGTGAACGTCGCGCGTGCGCGTTTGACGTTTCCCTTCGGCTTGGGTACTTCCTGGCGGGACGTGAGGCTGGTCCTCGCGGTTGCAACCACATTCACCTGACCTCGAATCTCGCCCGCCTTGTTCGTGCTGGTGTGGACGTTCGCGTATGCGCCCCCGGTCTGCAGCGCACTCAGAACCGTCGCGTCGACGGCCGCGGTTCCACTCGCCGGGCTCTCGCAGGGGCCGCACAGCGCCACTACGACGCCTCCGGCCTGGCCGCGGGGGCCCATGTGGATATGGGCGGCTGTGCCAGCGCCCGTCAGCCCGCTGAAGTTCAGTTGCCAGGCCACGCTGCCCCCGGTGGCCGTCGACGTGACGGTCGCAACGAACGTGCCACGTGCCGCGCCCACGTCGCCCGTCGGCGCCGGCACCTCTTGAGCTGCGTTCAGCGCTGCGCCCAACCTGATCGTCGTCGCCTGCGGCCTTGCGAGAGCGGCGCCCCCGACTACGAGCGCGAACGCGAGCCCTATCGCGCCTGAAGCGGCGAGTCTCTTCACGGGACCCCTCCTTTCGGGATCGAAGCTCGTCCCCTGGGGGGGTGTACGGAGAATCCCGTCGGGCGGATTGTCCGGTGCAGCGATAGCCGGGGAGTGCTCCGGAAGTCGGGTTGAGCTGCGTCTCTCTAAGTGCTATATCGGGCTTGCCGTGACACCGGCGTGACACAGAGCGAATCCGGTAGAGTTCAAACCCCGAACACGAAACGAAGAGGCTCGCGTTTGCGGGCCTTTTTTGTTAGCGGACGACGGGGCTCGAACCCGCGACACCTGGCTTGGGAAGCCGATCGCCTATCGACCCCCGCATGACCCTCCGCGGTCTATCTCGCTTCAAACGGGGGATTCGCATTTCGGGCGGGTCCCCCCGAGAACCGTCCCCGATGCCCATCCGGTTACCACGCGGTTACCTCGAGCCTCGAGCGGGTTTGGGGACCCCTCGACGTTCGCTCCCGCCGGAACTCAGCGGCGAGTGGGGCGGGCTCGGCTGCGGCCAGACAGATGACGAGCTTGCGACGAAGACCTACCGAAGGGGCTATGCGCCCGGCTTACTGCTCGCGTTGAACTACGGCGCGAGCGACAGTGCAGACTCGGTCTGCTTTCAGGGCTTCGACCAGCTCCTCATCCCCAACGACGAGGAGCTTGTGGACTTCGAGGATGACTGGATCGCCGGGCGCGGCGACCGTGTCCACGGGCGTCGACCGGCGAAGGATGAAGGCTCGCAGCGCAGGGTCCGGTAGCGTCGCGGCGATGCGCATTGCTGGCGTACGACTCGGAGCGCCTGTCGCTCGTCTGCTCTCGGAGATTCTTGAAAGTGAGGGCTATCCAGAGACCGCTGGCAAGATCGCGGACGCGATCAAACGGCAGATCACCATCGAAGCACCGCTGACGCTCGCCGACTATGACGCCATCTCCAGGGTGCTCGGCCACAACTGCCCGGCACCTCTCTACAGGCTCCGCACCGAACTTCTTGAGCAGCAGCGACGCCTTCGCCGTATCACCGGCGAATAGAAGCCTCACAGGAGTCGCTACGGGGAAGCGGACAGGCGCCCGAGAGCGTCCCACATTTCAAGCGTCACGCCACGGACCAAGTGTTTACGAACCCAATGCGTCGATCGCCGCGCGGATCCGCGCTCGTTTCTCCCTGCTCAGCCCATTCTCGTTGAACGACGAATCGGAGCTGACGAAGACAGTGTCGCGGTGAAGATCAAACGCGTCCGGCGTCCGCTCAAGTCCGGGGACCCATGCTCATAAGAGCTAGATCGCCGACGAATCCTTTATCGCCTGACGCGTGCATCTTGAGGCGATCATGACCGAGAGCTGCCGAACTTTCCGCTCGAGGACGCGCTCCAGCTCGTCCATCTTTACGGTGAGTGCGGATCCCGTGCGAGAGGCGGCGATGCGTATCACGCCATCCGATAGAGACGATCGCCCATGACTACGGGAGTCGTTATCGCCACTCACCTCATGGATGCCAAGCGTCCGTTGATGATGTGCGCGGCGGCCACGCGGCGCTCGCCTGCGATGATCCTTCTGATGATGACCATCGGTGCGCGTGTGCTTGGCCCTGAGGACGGACGGGCCGGAATGCTCGGGTCGATGGGGGTGCGGTTCATGCTCGGTGGCCACGAGACAGGCGGGGGCTTCTCGCTCGTCGAGCACCCGATCCCGCCTCGGGCTCTCGCAGCGCCTCTCCACAAGCACAGCCGCGAGGATGAGTACAGCTTCGTCCTCGAGGGTCGGATCGGCGCCCTCTTGGGAGATGAGGTCGTCTTCGGGAAAGTGGGCGATCTGATTCTCAAGCCCCGCCGGCAGTGGCACACCTTCTGGAACGCCGGCGACGAACCTGCCCGGATCCTCGAGGTCATCTCGCCCGCTGGCTTCGAGCGCTACTTCGAGGAGATGGTCGAGCTCCTGGAGAACTCCGCCGGACCTCCCGAGCCATCGGACGTCGGCGCCATTGCCGCACGCCATGGACTCGAGGTGGATCGGGACAGCATTCCACGCCTCACCGAGACGTACGGACTGCGCTGGGGCCCACCGGCCAAGGAGTGATCGTCCAGGCCGTCGTCGAGGACGTGCACGGCGACGATCCCGACCTGGCGAGCTACCTGCGGATCGAGGAGCGCGAGCTCGAGGCGCGCGGGCTGAGCTGCTGTAGTTCCCAGACACGTTGTTGACGGCCTGAGGTAGCAACGAGCCCTCCTAGGGTGCGGCTTGTCAAAGAGTCGCGGCCCAAAGGAGGGCTCTTATGGATCTTCATGCAAATGCGGTCTTGACCGTCCGTCAGCGAGAGCGTGTCTGCGATCTGGTCGCGGCCGGTGTGACGATCGCCGCCGCGGCGCTCGTCGTCGGCTGTTCCCGGCAAACGGCCTCCAAGTGGGTCAACCGCCGCCGGCGCGGCGAGTCGCTGCAGGACCGCTCGAGCCGACCGCACCGGTCTCCGCGGCGCACACCCAGGAGCGTCGAGCAGGCGATCCTGCGCACACGAGCAGAGCTGCGCGAGGGACCGCACGTGATCGGCTGGGCGCTCGGGATCGCAGCCTCGACCGTGCATGCCGTCCTTCGCCGGCACGGCCGCTCCCGCCTCGTCTCGCGCCCGCCTCGCGAGGAGATCGTCCGCTACGAGCGCTCCCGACCCGGCGAGCTTGTGCATGTCGACAGCAAGAGGCTCGGCCGCATCCTCCTGCCGGGACACCGCGTGACCGGGAATCGCCGACAACGGGCCAAGGGCAAGGCCGGCTGGCAGCACCTCTTCGTCGCGATCGACGACCACTCCCGGCTCGGCTTCGCCCGCGTCTACCGCGACGAGAGCGCGGACTCCGCACTCGCCTTCCTCGACGAGCTCGTCCGCTTCTACGACGCACACGGGATCACCGTCGAGCGCGTCTTGAGCGACAACGGCACCTGCTTCAAACGCCGCTGGGCCGATGCGTGTGCCGTGTTAGGGATCACGGTCAAGAAGACCCGCGCCTATCGCCCGCAGACCAACGGCAAGGCCGAACGCTTCATCCGCACCCTGCTCGAGCGCTGGGCGTACGCCTATCCCTACGAGCACGAGGCCGAGCGGCTGGCTGCCTTGCCTGGGGCACTCGACTTCTACAATCGCTTCCGCCCCCACCGCGCTCTCGGAGGCCTTGCGCCGCTACAGCGCGTCAACAACCTCCCTGGGACATACAGCTAGCCCCGCGCTACTCCGAGGTCTTTGACCGCGAACAGCTGCCATATCCCGGGCACGCCCTTGAGCGCATGCTCGCCTCTGTCTGCGAACTCGATTCCTGAACCGGCGACGAGATCTCGGACGGTGCGCGAGACAAGCACCTCGCCCGGTGTAGCAAGCGCGGAGATGCGTGCCCCGGTCGCAACCGCGATCCCAGCGACCTTGTCTCCTACAATCTCGCACTCCCCCGTGTGAACCCCTGCGCGGAGCTCCAGCTCGAGTTCGCGCGCGCCGTCGACGGCTCGCTGCGCACAGGCGATTGCTCGGGCCGGACCGTCGAAGCGGCAGAGGAATCCATCGCCCGCCGTGTCGATCTCGACCCCTCCGTGGAGCGCGAGCTCACGACGAACAGCATGCTGGTGGTGCTCGAGCACCTCACGCCACTGCCGGTCTCCAAGTGAGGCGGTGCGCTCGGTCGAGGCGACGAGATCAGTAAAGAGAAGCGTCGCGAGAACACGATCGGGCACGACAGCTTCGTGGGGAGAGGCGAGGAAGCGCTCGACCTCATTCGTAACGTCCGCGCCGACGAGCGGTGAATGGTCAGGCCCTGGGATCGGCACGGCGCGGGCGTCGGGAATCGCTTCTGCCAGTCTGCGAGCATCCGCGTCGCCGATGGGGAGGATCGGCCCCTCCCGGGGTGTAGCCTCAGATCGATATAGCACGAGTGTCGGTACCCGGATGAGTGGAAGGACGTCGCTGATGTCCGTCTCGAAGAACGTCCGGAGAAAATCGACAGCTCCGCCCGGGCTGGTGCTTGCGCGGACAACGGTTCTTATCGCACGGCGGAACTCCTCGTCGTGAGCCAACGACGGATAGCCCCCGTCGTCGCGCTCGAATTCCTCCTGCAGACCGAAGACTCGGCGCATTCGTCGCAACTCCGCTCGATGTTCCTCTTCTGTGCCGGGAGCACGCTCACACGTCGCGTACAGAACGAGTGCGGCGGTGCGCTCGGGATACGTCGCCGCGAACAGCGCACACATCTGTCCGCCGTGGCCGGAGCCGAAGAGCACCGCTTGCTCGGAACCGACTGCATCGAGGACAGCGCGAACGTCTTCCATGTGCGCCTCGAGCGTCGGTCGCGTCCGTGGCCGGTCGGAGGCCCCAATGCCTCGCCTGTCGAAGAGAATCAGTCGCGAGAAGGAGGCTAGCCGGGCACAGAAATCGCGGAACACCGGCAGTAGCTCCCAAGCGAAGACCGTGCTGACCACGAAGGGCGCGAAGACAAGGTCTCGTGAACCGTCCCCGAGGACGTAGTAGGCAATGGCGGCATCCCCGCTCTGCGCGTAGCGGACGTCCGGCGAATCCATGTCGGCAGTCTCAGCTGCGCCCGGTCATTCGGCAAGTTGTTCGCAACGGGCAGAGCGCTTCGGGAAGGAATATGGGAACATACGTTCTTGACTTCAGAGACGCGTCCCTACGCTCGCTTCCGCCGAGCGATTCGATATGAGCAGCGGGTCGCGACCTTCCTCGGCGGAGCGAACGAGGGCAGCGAGGTATTGGTCAGGCACTTGCGGCTGATCCTAAACTGGCCGGGTCACGCCGTTGAACGTCGACCGAGTGTTCCTCGCGAGCTACCTGCGGATCGAGGAGCGCGAGCCCCTGTTCTAGCCAGATTCTGGTCACTGATGCCGAAGCGGACGATGGGACTCGAACCCACGACACCTGGCTTGGGAAGCCAGTGCTCTACCGACTGAGCTACGTCCGCGCGCCCCGGATCTTAGCCGCCTAGCCAGAATCGCCCTCCGCAGCCGACGCCACATCAACGCCAACTCGCGACGCTATCGCATAGGATCCTCGGCGCAGAATCCGGCAAAACATGACGACCCGCGAGGACATCGCCAGTGTCGCTGGCCAGTTGGCCGAACTCACTCGCACGGTCGAGGCGATGGCGAAGGATCTCAAGGCGATGACCGAGCGCGCTGATCGCCAACAAGCGCGCGCTGACAGCCAGCAAGACCTCGTTGACAGCCAGCAAGAGCGCGCGCAAATGCAGCAAGAGCGCATTGACCTAGCTGCGCGAGAGCTAGCCGACGTCAGTGATCGTCTGCAAGCCGCGGCGACTGCACTCCGAGAATCAATCTGATCGTTCATCGCGCGAGCTCCTCTCTCGCATCTATCGGCGCGCCTTTAGGGCAGCGGGCCGACCGGAAACTTCTACCTCGTCACGCCAACTCAACGCCAACTCGCCGCGGATTCGGCCCGCGTAGACGTGCGGCACGAGTGGGAACCTACTCACGCAAGCGCAGCGTTCATCGCGGTTTGCGGTCGCGCGTCGCCGAGTGCCAGGGCGCTCGGAGTAGCTTGGGAAGCCAGTGCTCTACCGACTGAGCTACGTCCGCGCGCCCGGATTCTACCCCTGAGGTTCCGTAGTTCCCCGCGCCCGACTGCGCGCTTCTCCCGATGGAGGTCGATCGCACGTCCGTGACGCTGTGTTCAGCTCACATACACGTCGAACGGGAGGTGGCACGATGAAAGGCACGAGGTTCTGGGAGATCGGCGGGTTCGTTGCCGGTGCGGTGTTGATCGCGTTCGGCACTGTCGCGATCTTCCTCGGCGTCAGCGGATTCACGACGACCCGAGACGCGATCAAGGACGAGGGAATCACGTTCGGCACGACGGACGATCCCGCGGTCGCGAAGTACGCCGAGCAGTGGGCCGGCGAGCAGGTCGAGACAGGTGACCAGGCGCGTGCGTTCGCGCAGATCATGCGCTACCACACGATCAACGCCGAATGGAATACCGAGCACCTGACCTACGCGCAGATGGGTCGCTTCCTGGCGGCGGACGATCCGAGCAATCCCGCCGGGACGAGCGACGAGACCGCAGCGCTCAAGGACGAGACCGGCAATCCCGTCTCCAACAACTTCCGCAACCAGTGGGTCACGGAGACGGCGCTTTCGACGGCGCTCAACATGAGCTTCATGGCCGAGCGCCTTTCGGTGTTCGGGTTGGTGGTCGGGATTGCACTCCTGCTCACCGGTGTCGGGCTGGTCATCCTCGCGTTGGCGGTGTTCGGCCGGCGGGCGCCGGTGACGGCGTCTGCGCGGACCGCGCCGACCACGAGGCCGGTCACGGGCTGATCCGGGGACACAGGAGGACCTGGATCGAGTACAGCTTCGACCTCCCGGAGCACGAAGGAGAGGCGGCGCGAGCCGCCTCTCCACGCAGGTAGCACTCGTCGTCGGTCATCGCCCCGCTCAAATACGTAGATACCGGCTGCTCGAAGCCGGGTGCGGTTCCGGTCCCGCTCGAACGAGTCCGCGATCCTGACGAGACAGTTCAGGCGCGGCTAGGAGAGAGGGTCCGCGGCGCGGTCTAGCGCAAGGCGCAGTACGACGTTCTGATCGTCCACTGAATCGGGATTTGCGCCCCCCGGAGGGACGGTGGGGCGCACCGTCGCGCGCCCTCGATTTTTCTGCCGCGCTGCGGAAAAGCCGCAGGCGGTTTCCGTGCGTCACACCGATGCCGTCGCGGTGGGGGGCTTGTAGCGTGGGTGAACTACCACAGCACTCGAAGGGAGTCGACGCCGTGACCAGCTATCAGGCTTCATCGCAGTACGGATCGAGGGCACGAGACCGCAAGCCAGGCTCGAGCGTGTGGCTCGGGATCCTCGCCCTGTTTCTCGGAATCGCGGTCGGGGTTCTCGCGATCGTCGCGCTCGTCCTCGTACAGACCGCAGACGACGCGCGCGACGAGGCGAAGGCTGCCGCCGGCACGACCAGCCACGCTCACCTCGGGGACGGAGCCGTGAGCCTCCCGCTGCAGAGCTTCGCCGGCACGACCGGAGAGAACGCCGAGGAGCTCGCTCTGGCGCACCCGGCGACCAGGGCTGCGTTGCCGCCCGTGCCTGCAGGCGCGCTCGTGAAGGTGCACATGACCCTCAAGGACATGGTCGTCGAGATCGCACCCGGCGTGAAGTACAACACCTGGGCCTTCGACGGCCACGGCGCGCCCGGGCCGATCGTGCACGTGCGCGAGGGGCAGATGGTGGAAATGACGCTCACGAACGGAGGCGCGATCCCACACTCGATCGACTTCCACGCCGCCCGCATCGCCCCGAACGTCGCATTTCGCGACGTCGCCCCCGGCGACTCGTTCACGTTCAGGTTCCGGGCGAACGATCCAGGCGTGTACATGTACCACTGCGGGACGAAGCCGGTTCTCGCGCACATCGCGAACGGCATGTACGGGGCGATCGTCGTCGATCCGGCGACCCCGCTCCCGAAGGCCGACCACGAGTACGTGCTGGTGGCGAGCGAGTGGTACCTGAACGGGGACGGGGTCTCCGAGCCCGCGTCCCTGGATCTGGCGAAGGCGCGTGCGATGCAGCCCGACTGGACGACCTTCAACGGGTACGCGAATCAGTACGTCACTCATCCCCTGACGGCCGATCCGGGCGACACCGTGCGCCTCTACGTGGTCGCCGCCGGACCGACGCTCGACACCGACTTCCACGTGGTCGGGACGATCTTCGACCGCGCCTGGGTGAACGGCGACATGACGCAGTTCCAGCAGGGCGTGCAGACGGTCGGGGTCCCGGCAGGCGGGGGTGCGGTCTTCGACGTCAAGATCGACGACGAGGGCCTCTACCCGTTCGTCAGTCACGCCTTCGCACATGTCGACTTGGGGCAGGTCGGGCTGCTCAAGATCGGGAACCCGAAGACGGGCGCGAGCCATTAGGACCTGTCATGAGAGCGAACCCGATGAAGATCCTGATCGCCTCTGACGGCTCGAGCCCGGCCCGCGACGCCGTGACCTTCGGGCTCGAGCTCGCGGCCGAGCAGGGGGCCGAGGTCTGCGTCGTCCACGTGGTGTCCGCGATCCACGTTCTCCCGACCACTGGATTCGGCGTCCTGGCCGCTCAGCCGCGCTCACCGAGCGCGCACGATCGACAGGTACTGGAGGAGGCGACCGCGCTCGCCTCGAATGCAGCGGTCGCCGCATCCTCAGAGCTTCTCATCGGGAATCCCGTCGACGAGATCGTCGCGCACGCGGACTCGATCGACGCGGACCTGATCGTCGTCGGCTCGCGCGGCCACGGCGCGGTCGCGAGCGCCTTGCTCGGGAGCGTCTCGCAAGGGGTCTTGCACGAGGCGCGTCGACCGGTGCTCGTCGTCCGACCGCGGCGGCGCGGGACCGGCGGGGGGCTTCAGGCCGTCCCATGAGCGTTCTCAACCCTCGAGCAGCCCCTGGGCGAGTGCGTACCGCACGAGCTCGGCGCGGCTCGAGAGGTGCAGCTTCTGCATGATGTGCGCGCGGTGAGTCTCTGCCGTGCGAACGGAGATGTAGAGCGTCTTCGCGATCTCCTGGTTCGTGTGACCGAGCGCGAGCAGGCGGAGCACCTCACGCTCGCGCTCCGAGAGCGGATCCTCCGCGGCGCGGCGACGTTCCTCCGCCTCGACCTCCACCAGCCTCGCACCCAGAACCGGGTGGACGTAACGCTCGCCGGCGGCGACGGCGCGGACGGCGTCGACCACCTCGGTATCCGCTGCTTCCTTGAGCACGTATCCGCTCGCGCCCGCCTCGAACGCCTCGCGTAGATATCGAGGGTCGTCCTGCATCGAGAGCACGAGCACTCTCGTCTCGGGGGCGTTCTGCAGCAATGTCGGGATGATCTCGATCCCGCTCTTGCCCGGAAGGACGACGTCCATGAGCACGACGTCGGGCTTGTGCTCAAGGGCCTCGAAGACCGCGCGCTCGGCGTTGGGCGCCTCGCCGACGGTCTCCAGGTCGGGCTCGGCGTCGAGCACACGCCGCAGGCCGCTGCGCACGACCGCGTGGTCATCTACCACGAGAATGCGGATGCTCATGGGAGCGGCACCTCCGCGACGAGTGTCGTACCCGCTCCTGCGGCCGATTCGATTCGCAGTCGACCGCCGATGAGAGCGAGGCGCTCGCGCATGCCGAAGAGACCGAGCCCGTCCTCACGGGCCGTCGCTGGGTCGAAGCCGAGGCCGTCGTCTTCGACGACCGCTGCCACCGATCGATCGCGCGTCGTCACGAGGATGCTGACCCTGCTCGCGCCGGCGTGTTCGACGATGTTCGAGAACGCCTCCTGCACGATGCGGTAGAGCGCGGTCTCCACATCGGTCGGGAGGCGATCCGCGATGTTGGTCTCGAGCTCGACCTGCATGCCCGTCTGCTCTCGGAACGTCTCCACGAGGCGTTCGAGCGCTGTCCCGAGCCCGAAGTCGTCCAGCGCCGACGGACGCAGCTCGACCGCGAGTCGGCGAACGTCCTGGAGGGTCGAGACGACGAGCTCACGGAGCGATGCGATCGCGGCTCGGCCCTGGTCGTCTGCAACCGCGCGCTCGAGTGGCTTGAGTCCGAGCAGGATCGATGTCAGCGCCTGACCGGTCTCGTCGTGCAGCTCCCTGGCCAACCGCTTGCGCTCGAGCTCCTGCGCGGCGACGACCCGGCCGACCACGTCGCGGCTGACCCTCTGCGAGAGGTCGACGGCGACCGCCGCGCGTGCGGCGAAGGCCTCGACAAGGCGCAGATCGTCGTCGGTGAACGACGGTGTCGGCCCGGCCTTGTCGTGCACGATCACGACCCCGATCGCTCCGCTCTGGACGACGAGCGGAACGAACAGAGCGGAGTGAACGCCGAGCCGACGCGCGGCCTGCTGGTCGATCTCGGGATCTTCGAGGATCGCGTCGACTCGCTCGCTGCGGCCGCGCTGGAGTACCCGGCCCGCCTTGGAGCCTGCGAACTCCAGCTGCATCCCGACGATCCCGTACGTGTTCTCGCCCTCGGCCGCCGCGATACGGAGGGTCTCGCCCTCGTCCGGGAGCGCGATCAGCACCAGCCTGGCCTCGACGAGCTCGCCCAGGTTCCGGGCGATGAGCGCGAGGAGAGGCTCGAGCTCGAGCTCCGAGACGAGTGCTCCGGCGATCTCGTTCAGCGACTCGAGTTGGCGCAGCCACCGGGTCGATGCTTCGTACAGGCGCGCGTTCTCGATCGCCACCGCGGCTTGAGCCGCCAATAGCTGCGTCAGCTCCTCGTCCTCGTCGGTGAAGTCGTCGCCACCGACTTTCTCCGTGAGGTAGAGGTTCCCGTAGGCGACGCCGCGCAGAAGGATCGGGACCCCGAGGAACGTTTTCATCGGCGGGTGGTGCGGCGGGAAGCCGATGGAGCGAGGATCGTCGGCGAGATCGTGCAGGCGCAGGGGTTTGGCCTCACGGATCAGCACGCCGAGGATGCCGCGCCCGCGCGGCAGGTCGCCGATCGCCGCATGCGTCTCCTCGTCGATTCCCGTCGTCAAGAAGCGCTCGAGCGCCTGCCCCGACTTGTCGATCACGCCGAGCGCCGCGTAACGCGCACCTGTCAGCTGTGCCGCCGTCTCGACGAGTCGCTGAAGGAGCGCGTCGAGCGACAGCTCCGAGCTGAGCGCAATGCCCGCGCCGACGAGGACGCGGAAGCGGTCGAGTTGATCGGTGGACGCAGTCACTGCTGGCGGCGTCCGCCCGCGAGATCCCACGCCGTTCGTAGGCGGTCTCGGGTTTCGAGCAGATGCTCGGGAAGAACTTTCACCTCTGCCAGCACGGGCATGAAGTTGGTGTCTCCGGACCAGCGCGGAACGACATGCAGGTGCACGTGGTCGGCGATGCCCGCGCCGGCCACGTGGCCCACGTTCCAGCCAAGGTTGAAGCCAGCCGGCCCGTAGACCCGACCGAGGACGTCCATGCACGCGACCGACAGTCCGTGAATCTCGAGTGTCTCTTCGGGTGCCAGGTCGGCCAGCGCACCGACATGGCGACGGGGCGCGATCATGAGATGGCCCGACGAGTACGGATACTTGTTCAGGATCGCGAAGGCGGTGTCTCGTTCCGAGACGAGAAGCGTGGCGTCCCCGGCCAGGTTCCCGGCCGCCTCCTCGCAGAACACGCACCCCGCCTGCTCGCCTGCCTGCTTGATGTACTCGAGTCGCCACGGCGCCCACAGGGGCTTCGTCATGAGGCGTTTCTACCAGCGGAGCCGCTGGTCCCGCCGGCTGCCGCGCGGAGAGCGCGCGCGTCGACGGTCTCTCCCTTACCATCGTCCGCGAGGGACATGGCCTCGCGGGTCATCCAGCTGTTTCTTGCAGTCGGGCTCCTCGCTTCCCTCGCCGCGGGTGCGAGTTCCGGCGGCGGCTCTCGAACATGGGTGACCGTCGAGCGGATCGTCGACGGTGACACGCTGGTCGTGCGTGGGGGAGGGCGAGTTCGCCTCGTCCAGATCGACGCACCGGAGTCGGACGAGGAGTGCTACTCGGGCGCCTCCACGCTCGAGTTGGCCCGCCTCGCTCCGCCGGGGTCGCGGGCAGCCCTCGAGGCAGATCCCGCGCTCGATCGCGTCGATCGCTACGGACGATGGCTGCGCTACGTTCACTCCGGCGGGCGCAACGTCAACGTCGAGCTCGTCCGTCGTGGTGCCGCGGCGCCGTGGTTCTACGAGGGCGAGCGGGGCCGGTACGCAGCTCGTTTGATCGTCGCGACCGCCGGCGCAAGGTCGGCACGCCGTGGAATGTGGGCGGTGTGTCGAGTCTCGTGGACGCCGTACGGACCGGTCACTACCCGACCGAGGTAGGGCATCACTCGTCCGAGGGAGGCTCGATTCCCGAACCCGGACTTTTGGTCCGGCGACTCAGGACCTCAAGCGGGCGCTCGAGAGAGCCGATGACGCTCAACTGTGACCCTGTAGCCGAGACGAGAAGGAGAGGGAGGCGGCATGACTGCGGCCCAGTTCGAACTGATAGACGAGACGGAGGCTGAAGCGATTTTGCGATGGCGCTTCGAGGAGCTCGTTCGCGCCGGATACGACATCGGATCTGCGCTCGTTCTCGCCTCCCACGTCGAGATCGACCTGCACAACGCGTCGGCGCTCACACGCCGCGGTTGTCCGCCCGAGACGGCACTCAGGATTCTCCTCTAGACGGCGGCGGCACACCGGGCCGGGCCCCGATGCGGCGGGGGCCGGCCCTCGTTGCACACACTGCGCCGCTGTGCGCAGATCTCGATGCCGCGAATCGTGGTTCAGAGCCAGCGCTTCCA
>CAVWTX010000018.1:0-86672 GCA_963758065.1 uncultured Thermoleophilia bacterium
CGGGCTCGCGAGAAGAACCGCCGCAGATGGCGGTCTCTCAAAGCTCAACAGCGTGAACCGACCCGAGGGCCGGTGTCGAGGTCGACGTTGTTCCAGGCGAGCCAGAAGACCCGGACGGCACGTGTGCCATCGAACGGCTTCCGACGCCTACCGGAGTAAGAGCTCCGGTATTCCCTAGAAAGGAGGTGATCCAGCCGCACCTTCCGGTACGGCTACCTTGTTACGACTTCACCCCAATCATCGACCCTACCTTCGACGGCTGCCTCCTTGCGGTTAGCTCACCGGCTTCGGGTATTGCCGACTTTCGTGGTGTGACGGGCGGTGTGTACAAGACCCGTGTACGTATTCACCGCGGCGTTGCTGATCCGCGATTACTAGCAACTCCGCCTTCATGAAGGCGAGTTTCAGCCTTCAATCCGAACCGGGACCGGCTTTTTGGGATTCGCTCACCCTCGCGAGTTTGCAGCCCTTTGTACCGGCCAATGTAGCACGTTTGTAGCCCAGGACATAAGGGGCATGATGACTTGACATCATCCCCACCTTCCTCCGATTTGTCACCGGCAGTCTCCCATGAGTCCCCGACATCACTCGCTGGCAACATGGGACAGGGGTTGCGCTCGTTGCGGGACTTAACCCAACATCTCACGACACGAGCTGACGACAGCCATGCACCACCTGTGCACTGGTCCCGAAGGAGGACCGTATTTCTACGGTTTTCCAGTGCATGTCAAGCCCTGGTAAGGTTCTTCGCGTTGCATCGAATTAAACAACATGCTCCGCTGCTTGTGCGGGTCCCCGTCAATTCCTTTGAGTTTTAGCCTTGCGGCCGTACTCCCCAGGCGGGGTGCTTAATGCGTTAGCTGCGGCACGGAGGGAGTCGACACCCCCCACACCTAGCACCCATCGTTTACGGCGTGGACTACCAGGGTATCTAATCCTGTTCGCTCCCCACGCTTTCGCGTCTCAGCGTCAGTACCGTCCCAGAGAGCTGCCTTCGCCATTGGTGTTCTTCCTGATATCTGCGCATTTCACCGCTACACCAGGAATTCCACTCTCCTCTTCCGGACTCTAGCCAAGCGGTTTCTGTCGACGTCTGGAGGTTGAGCCTCCAGTTTTCACAACAGACCTGCCTGGCCGCCTACACGCTCTTTACGCCCAGTAAATCCGGACAACGCTTGCCCCCTACGTATTACCGCGGCTGCTGGCACGTAGTTAGCCGGGGCTTCTTCTACAGGTACCGTCACCCTCTGGGCTGTTAACCCGAGTAGCTTCGTCCCTGCTGAAAGAGGTTTACAACCCGAAGGCCTTCTTCCCTCACGCGGCGTCGCTGCGTCAGGCTTTCGCCCATTGCGCAAGATTCCCCACTGCTGCCTCCCGTAGGAGTCTGGGCCGTGTCTCAGTCCCAGTGTGGCTGATCGTCCTCTCAGACCAGCTACGGATCGGAGCCTTGGTAGGCCGTTACCCCACCAACAAGCTAATCCGCCGCGGACCCATCCTCGGCCGGAGGCCGAAGCTACCTTTTCCGACCGACCCGAGAGTCGGAAGGGCCATCCGGTATTAATCCGGGTTTCCCCGGGCTATCCCGGTGCCGAGGGCAGGTTATCCACGTGTTACTCACCCGTTCGCCGCTGTCCCCGAGGCCGAAGCCTCGGTTCTCGCTCGACTTGCATGTGTTAAGCGCGCCGCCAGCGTTCGTCCTGAGCCAGGATCAAACTCTCCGTGAAGAGACTTGACGCCCTCAGCCGAAGCTCGAGGGCAAGTCTGATCAGTTCGAGCTCGATGCTCGATCGTCTTTACCTTTTGGTCGCGACGTGAAGCGTCCCGAGGGACGCCACGAGCGGCCAACAGACAAAGGTTTCGACGGATTCATTCCTCACGCAGACTACGCTCGTGCAAGCAGAGCCGCCCGCGAGAGGTCTCGACGTTTCACGCTGTTGAGTTTTCAAAGACCGCGCCGCTTGGCGGCAACAAAAAGCCTCTGACTCGCACCAGAGGCCCTCGGGGACGAACACAGAAGTCGTATCCGCTCGCTCGAAGGCTCTCCAGTTCGTTGAGTTACAGGCTTCCTGCACCCTCCTTCCGGAAGGCCGAGGGATGGTAGCACAGGAGATACCCCTGTCAGTCAACCAAGCCGATTTCGAGTGCTTAGAGGTCAGTCACGAAGCCTGACGAAGCGCCGCTTACCGGCCTGGAGGACCGCACCGACGAGGCTCGATCGCGGCACGTCCAGCTCGGCGACGGGCTCTCCGCCGACCTTGACGCCGCCCTGGGCGATCAGCCGCCGTGCCTCGCTCGTCGACAGCCCGAAGCAGTCGGCGAGCACGCCCGGGAGATGAACGGGATCGCCTGCGGGCAGTGCTGCATCCGGGACCTCCTCTGGCGCCTCCCCTTCGCGGACCACACGTGTGAAGTGCTCCTCGGCTGTGCGAGCCGCTTCGGGGCCGTGGTAGAGCTCGACGATGCCACGCGCGAGGGAGAGCTTGGCTTCCATCGGCTCGCCGGGTGGAGGTTCCATGTCGAGGCAGAGCCGCCACCACTGGTCGAGCGCCGAGTCCGGGATCGACATCGCCTTGCCGAACTGCTCGTCGGGTGGATCGTCGATGGCGACGTAATTGCCCTGGGACTTCGACATCTTGTCCACTCCGTCGGTGCCGACGAGCAGCTCGAAGGTCAGCACCGCTTGTGGCTCGAGGCCGTACGTCGCCATGACCTCCCGACCCATGAGAAGGTTGTACAGCTGGTCGGTCCCGCCGACCTCGATGTCGGCCTGCACCGCAACCGAGTCGTATCCCTGCGCGAACGGGTACAGGAGCTCGGATACCGAGATCGGCTCACGCCCCTGGAAGCGCTTTCCGAAGTCGTCCCGCTCCAGTAGCTGCGCCACGGTCGCGGTGCGCGTCAGGCGAACGAGCTCGGCGTAGTCGAGCTTCCCGAGCCATTCACCGTTGAACCGCACCTCCGTGCGTTCGCGATCGAGAATTCGATATGCCTGCTCTGCGAAGAGCTCCGCGTTGCGATCGAGGACCTCTTCGGGCAAGACCTGTCTCTCCTTCGAGCGGCCGGAAGGATCACCGATACGCGCCGTGTAGTCGCCGACGATCAGGACGGCGATGTGCCCCTCGCGTTGAAAAGCGGCGAGCCGCCGGAGAACGACCGCGAACCCGATGTGGATGTCTGCGCCCGTCGGGTCGATCCCGAGCTTGACCCGGAGAGGGCGGCCGAGGGCGAGCTTCGCTTGGAGAGCGCCCTCCGGAAGCACGTGCACCGCGTTTCGCGTGAGGTCGGAAACGGTCACGCGCTCAGGCGCTCGTCACGTGCGTGCGGGTGACCTCGGCGGGCGACCTACAACCGAGCAGCGCCAGCGCATTCTCGGTCTCTTCGCGCAGGATCTCGAGGACCTGGCTCACGCCCTTGTCCCCGCCGAAGGCGAGGCCGTACATGGCGGGGCGACCGACGAGAACCGCCCGCGCGCCGAGTGCGAGCGCCATGACGACATCCGATCCACGTCGAACACCACCGTCGACATAGACCTCCGCGCGGTCGCCAACGGCTTCTACGACCTCGGGTAGCGCCTCCAGCGACGCGATCGCGCCGTCGAGCTGGCGCCCGCCGTGGTTCGAGACGACGACAGCCGAGGCGCCGTGGTCACACGCAAGGACGGCGTCCTCCGCGGTGACGAGGCCTTTTACGACCACCGGAACGCTCCAGCGCTCGCGCAGCTCGGTCACGTAGTCCCACTGCAGCCCGGACTCGAGGAGCCCGAGCGAGTGGTGCTCGGTCGCGTCGCCTCCTCGTGCACGAGCCGCCACGATCGCCGGCACGTCGTCCTCCGGCGCTTCGAAGCCCAATCGCGCTTCCCGGTGGCGTATTCCGTAGACGGGCAGGTCCGCCGTGAGCACGAGAGCCGAGAAGCCTGACTCGAGCGCTTGCTCGATCACCTGGTCACTTACTTCGCGGTCCCGAAAGACGTAGATCTGGAGCCAGCGCGGAGCCCCGGGAGCAGCCGCGGCGATGTCGGCCGGCGTCGCGGTGGCGACCGTCGAAAGACACATCAGCGTTTGTGCTGCCGCAGCGCCCCGAGCCATGGCGAGCTCGCCTTCCTCGTGCGCGATCTGCTGGAACGCCATCGGCGCTACGAGAACCGGCATCGAGACTTGCGTTCCCAGCACCGTCGTCTCGGTCGACACCGACGACACGTCGACGAGGACGCGCGGCCGCAGGCGAAATCTCGAGAAGGCCTCCCGGTTCCAACGCAGTGTCCGTTCGTCGCCGGCTCCCCCGACGATGTAGCTCCAGGCCTCCGGCGCAACGACCGACTCCGCGAGGTGCTCAGCGTCGTCGACGGTGAGCAGCTGTTCCATGGCCGCTGAGCCTACCGTGTGCCCGACAGTCGAATTCATGCCTCCGTAAGGCAGGGGAACCTACCCTTCGCTCGTGCTCGTCCTCCTCGGGATCGCCTTACTGGCCGGCGTCATCACCGCGATCTCCCCGTGCGTCCTGCCCGTTTTGCCGATCCTGCTCGCGGGAAGCGCGACGAGCACCGATCGTCGCCGGCCCTACGCGATCGTCGCCGGGCTCGTCGTGTCGTTCACCACCTTCACCCTGGCCGGCGCGGCGCTCTTGAGCGCGCTCTGGCTTCCCGAGGATCTGCTGCGCGACATCGCGATCGTTGCGCTGTTCGTGCTCGCCGCCAGTCTGCTGTCCCAGCGCGTGGCCTGGCTGCTCGAGCGCCCGGTCCTCTTCCTCACCCGGCGGCAGGTAGGCCGGGACTCGAACGGCTTCATCGTCGGCATCAGCGTCGGCCTCGTGTTCGTGCCTTGCGCCGGCCCGGTGCTCGCCGCGGTCACCGCGCTCGCCGCGAGCGGGGAAGTGAGCCTCCGCATCGTGCTCGTGACCGGCGCGTATGCAATCGGCGCCGCCCTCCCGATGCTCGCGATCGCCATCGGCGGACAGCGACTCGGCTCGGGCATGCGTGTCGTCCGCACGCATGCCGGCAGCGCCAGGAAGGTCGCCGGCGCCGTCGTCGGTACGACGGCGATCGCCATCGCGTTCGGCGTCGACCAGCGGTTCACGACGGCGGTCCCGGGCTATACGGAGGCGCTCCAGGAGCGAATCGAGCGCAACTCGACCGCGCGGAAGGAAATCGAGAAGCTGAGCGGCGGCGGCGATGCGATCGCGGCGACGCAGGGAGGCCTCCCGCGAGCTCCCGACTTCCGCGGGATCAAGCTCTGGCTCAACACGCCCGGCGACAAGCCTCTCGCGGTCGCCGAGCTTCGCGGGAAGGTCGTGCTCGTCGACTTCTGGACGTACTCCTGCATCAACTGCCTGCGCACGCTCCCCCATCTGAAGGCGTGGGACCGCGCATATCGCAAGGCGGGTCTCACGATCGTCGGCGTACACAGCCCGGAGTTCGCTTTCGAGCGCGTCCCCGACAACGTCCGCTCGGCGGTCGGCCGTCTGGGGGTCCGCTACCCGGTGGCACTCGACAACGACTTCGCCACGTGGCGTGCGTACTCGAACGACTACTGGCCGTCGAAGTACCTCATCGACAAGTCGGGGCGCATCCGTTACGAGCATTACGGCGAGGGCGCGTACGGCGAGACCGAGAACGTCATCAGGCGGCTCCTCGGCGAGAAGGTCAAGGTCGCCCGAACGTCCGTCGCCGACCGGACGCCGAGCGACATCACGACACGCGAGACCTACCTCGGTTACGCCAGGATCGAGAACTTCGCGAACTCTGGTTCGATCGCGCTCGACGAGGAGGCCGACTATCGCTTCCCGAGCCGGCCTCTCCGATCCGATCAACTCGCATATGCGGGTCGCTGGACGGTCGAGCCGTCGCGGATCGTCGCCCGGCGCGACGCTCGCCTGCGGCTCGACTTCCAGGCGAACGACATCTTCCTCGTGCTGGCCGGGCGCGGGCGGGTCGAGGCGCTCGTGGACGGTCGCCGCGTGCGCACGGTCCCCGTCTCCGGAACGCCGCGGCTGTACACGATCGCGCGTTATCCGAGCCTGACGAATGGGCTGCTCGAGCTCCGCTTCTCACCGGGCCTCGAGGGCTACGCGTTCACCTTCGGCTAGCTAGTCGAGAGGCCCGGTTGCCCGGGCCCTCGCGTTTTGCTCCTATCTGCCTCGGACATGTCCCGGGGTCTGACCCCGAGACCTGTCCGGTCTAGCCGTCCATGCCGGCGACCAGCTGACCGCGCAGCGCGCCCGCCGGATACCTCGCGTTGTGGACGTTCACGTAGTAGCGGTTCGGGTTGGTCTCGATCTTCTCGATCGTCGCCTTCGGTGCCTTCGCACACCCGGACGCCTTGTACGCCGCGCCGAACGCGATCACAACCGCTCCCGAGACGCCCTTCTTCCCCTTGTGGATGTGCGCCGCGTTCGGTGCACCGATCCCGTTCATGCCCTTGAACTTCCAGCACGCTGTTCCCTTGTTCGCATTGAAGGTGACGACGACGAAGCCGGTGCCGTTCGGGTCGCCATTGACGGGAACCTCGTTCGATCCCTTGAGCTTCGCCGAGACGACCGGGCTCATTCCCTGACCGCCTGCGAGCGCGAGAGCCGGAAGCGAGAGAGCTACGACGGCGAGCGCGAGAAACTTTCGCATTGTTCCTCCTGTCCTCGGTTGGTGCCGGCGTGACCCGGCGTGATCCGCATTCGAGCGGGAAAAGCTTGCGTCCGTCTTAAACCCACGACGACCCTTAGAACGGATACGGCGCGAGGCTCCACGCAGCCGCTGCGTACCAGAGACCGAACGCCAGGCTGGCTGCTCCCAGCGCCGGGACGACCGTGTTCGCGGCCGCAACCACCGGACGCGCGGTCAGCGTGAGTCCGAAGCCGACGGTCGCGAGCGTCATCGACACCGCTGTGAACAGGGCGAGGAGGAGCAACGAAGCCACCGCGACCGTCTCCGACGGGATCGAGGCGAGGAGCAGCAGGCCGACGCCGGCGCTGCCTCCCATTCCGTGGACGAGTCCGACGCCGAACGCCCCGAGTGGTGTTCGCACCTGATGGCGGTGCTCTTGGTCTGGATGCGGATGGGCGTGGAGATCGAAGTAGCCGTGGCGCCAGCGGACGATCAGGCGCACTCCGAGGAACACGATGAGTGCAGCGACGGCGGTCTCGGCGCCCTGCTGAACGCGCTCAGGCAGATAGCGCTCCGCGAGCAGGATCGGGATCCCGAAGGCGACGAGGGTGGTCGCATGACCGGCGCCCCAGCCCGCGCCCAACCGCGCTGCAGACCTCGCCGCTCGCTCTCGGCCGGAAGCGACGAGGGTGGTCATGGCGGCGATGTGATCGGGATCCGTCGCGTGGCGCAGGCCGAGAAGCACTGCGACGAAGAGCACGACCGCCACTGATGCGCCGTCCGACAGCCCCGCGAGCCAGTCGTCGAGTCCGAACATGCACCTTGTTCGCCGGAGAGGCGCGGTCGGTTCGGCTCAGGTGACGCCGGGAATCGCGCGTGCAGTAATGACGACGCCGACCGCGAGGATGAGCGCCGCGCTGACAGCCGGGAGGGCTCGTACGACTGGCCCGTTCAGCGACAGGTGGCCGAACGTCCTCTGGGCCAGGACGGCGACGAGGCCAATGGCGGTGATGGTCGCGGCAAGTCCGATGCTGAAAGCGACGATCAAGGCGAGGCCGAGGCCGACCCTGTGCAACGCGATCGCCGAGAGCAGCACGACAAGCGCCGACGGACACGGCAGCAGACCCGCGGCGACACCGACGCCGAGGATTCCCTTCGACGTGAGCCCATCGTCATGGTGGTGGTGGTGGCCGTCGTCGTGGCCGTTCTGATGGTGCTGGTGGTGCTCGTGCTCCAAGCCTGCGCTACGCGAGCCGAGCCGTTTGCGCAGCACGCCGGCTCCGACCGCGACGACCAGGAGCCCCGAGACGAGCGTGAGCCACGGATAGAGCTGCTCCGGGAGGATGAACTGCGAGAGAGCGAGCGTCACGAATCCGAGCGCGAAGACCCCCGCCGTGTGCGCGATGGTCACCGTCCCGCCGAGCACGAGAGCGTGTCGCGGAGTCCCTCGCGTGCCGACGAGATACGCGGCGACGAGTGCCTTCCCGTGCCCCGGAGTCAACGCGTGGGCCGCGCCCCAGAACGCCGCGATGAGGAACGACAGCAGAAGGACGCCGAGCGAGAGATCGCCCTGCTCGATGAGCGCCTCGAAACCCCCACCCGTATGCACGGGGACTTCGGTTCTCGCTAGCGCCGGTGGCGCACCCGCGCGATCGCCTCGCTCGAAGCTTGCCCTGGCGCTCGAGACGTCGAGGGGCGATCGCAGGAGGTCCTTCGGGTACGCGCGGAGCACGTCGCTCTCACTCACTTCGGACGCGCTCGTCTCGACGATGCGCGCACCGTCACGCGCTGCGACCGTCACCTCGCGCCAGCCGATCCTGCCCGGGAAGGCCGTGTCCTCGAATGCGAGCTCACGACCTTGGCCGGACGCCCGGTATACGACGTCGAGCCGGAGCGTCTCGAGGCCACCGGCGCCGGGCCGCGACGTGAGTCGTTCATCGACGACACGGAGCGCTGCGCGTCGCCCGTCGAGCGTGAGCACGAGCCGGCGCGAGAGACGCGCCGCATAGCCCGGTTGTCGCATCGTCGCCCCGAGCTGGTACGTGGGAATCTCGGCGAGGTCGAGCGCGTACCTGACGTAGACCTCGTTGCCTGCGATCTCGATCCCGGCGTACCGGTTGACCGTGAAGTTCCCGAGTGGATGCGCGCTTGCCGTCGCAGGTGCCATGAGCACCACGACGGCGCCAAGGACTGCAGCGAGCGCGATCTTCACGTACCTCATTCGTCGGCAACCCGGCGGCGGTTCGGGGCCTGTCTCCGTTCGAGACAGGCCCCGGAGAACGCGCCTACTTGCCCTTCGTGTTGTCGAATCCCGACTGCGGATCCGCGACGTACGGGAACGTGCGCGTCAACTTGCGGTCATCGGCGTTCACACCATCGCCGAGTGGCACCTTGTTCCCCTTCAGGAAGCCGGCAACCGCCTGTTCCGCGATGTCGATGACGTCGTCGCCCAGTCTCCGGCCGTTCGGCCAGCCTTGGGTGTCACCGCCGAGGACACCCATGCGGTTCGGGTTCTTCGACACAGGGATGCTCAGGTTGAGCCGGAGAACGTCCGCCAGCTTCGGGCCGGTGTAGTTGAGCTTCGGGACGCCGGTCAGCAGGACCGCAACGAGGTCGTCACGGCCGGTCTCCGGCACGTCGAGCTTGTACAGCTGGTTGATCGCCGCCGCGAGCAGCGGAGACTCGTAGGACTTGCGGAAACGAGACTCCTGCCACGGCTGCACGGCGTTCCACACGTCCTTGTCGCCGGTCGGGATGACGACCTCGTTGACGAGCGGGTTGCCGAGTCGATTGACCTGAACGTATGGGCCCGAGTTTCGGGTCGTGCCTCCGCGCGTCGTGACCTTCGGCCGGTCGACCGAGGCCCACACGCCGATCGTGTTGTTCTTCGCCTTGAGGCCGGCGATCGGAATTTGCACGGCGAACGTATGCACGGCGTAGCCGGCAAAGAAGTCCTTGCCGCCGCCCATGTTGCCCGTGCCCTTGCGGATCGCCACGAGGTCGAAGATCGCCCCGATATCACCGAAGAACGGGTCGTCCCGCTGGCCGGCGAACGCCTTCGAGCGGCCGCCGTCGAACGAGAGGATGGACTTGGTGACGAGGGAGCTGTACTTCGGGGTCGAACGCGGCCCGATGTTGTTCGGGGGCGTGGTACCCCGCGCCACGACCGTCGACTTGCCGCCCGCAATCCGAGTGACCGTGAACGGCTGGGCGGTGTCGCCCAGGAACAGTGGCCCCGTCTTCTGCCGGAAGCTGAAGCGGTAGATGACGTTCGGCGAGACATTCCCGTCCGTATCGATCTTCAGCTCGTACCGCGCCGAGGGCGAGAACGTGTACCAATTCGGCCCCGCCGCGGGGTCCTCGCCGGGAATGACATTGGCGAGAATCGTCACGGTGTTCGGCCTGTCCGGGCTGCGGAACGCGTACACGTCGGTCAGATCGGCCGATGGGTCTTCCGCGATGAGCGGAGCCTCTCTGTGACTGGACGCCGTGCCGCTCCCGGGGCCAAGTGTCGCCGCGCCGACGACGGCTGCTACAGCCAGCAGTCCGACCGCAGCGACGGCGGTGATCCCTTTGTGCATCTTTCACTCCTCTCCGATTTCCGTGGGAACGGCACTTGTTCGCGACCCGGCTCGATGCGGTTCGCCCGTGAACCAGATCGCAACCTCAGGCGAAACAGAGCCATGGAGGCACTCGCGTCCACCGTGTTAGCGTTGCCTGGGCCACGGGAGCGCTTCGCGATGCGCAAGCAACACACCCACCTTTCGGACGAGGCCCTGGTGGCGTTGGTCGCCCGCGGCGACGAGCCCGCACTGGCGGAACTCTACGACCGTGTGGGGCGCGTCGCCTTCGGGCTCGCATTCCGCGTGCTTCGCGACGAGCGCCACGCGGAGGATGCCGTACAGGAGGCGTTCCTCACGGTTTGGCGAACGGCTGCGTCCTTCCGGGCCGAGCGAGCAAAGGCGAGCACGTGGATCCTCACGCTCGTCCATCGCCGCGCGGTCGACCTCGTGCGCCGCGAGGAGCGCCGCCGAACCGAGCCCCTCACGGACGAGCCGGCTCTCGAAAGCGCGGCCGAGTCGACCGAGGAGGCCGCATGGCTTCGATTCGAGCGAGAACGCGTGCAGTCGGCACTCAGGCAACTGCCGGACGTACAGCGCGAGGCGATCGAGCTGGCCTACTACGGAGGGTTCTCCCAATCCGAGCTCGCCGAGAGGCTCGGCGTCCCCCTCGGCACGATCAAGAGCAGGATGTTCGCGGGGCTCGCGCGCCTGCGCGAGCTGCTCGAGGACTCCGCACAGGAAGGATCATGGAAGCCGGAATTCACCAACTGACCGCGGGTTACGCGCTGGACGCGCTCGACCCCGAGGAGCGTCGCGAGTACGAGGCGCATCTCTCGACCTGCGAGCCCTGCCAGGAGGAGCTCGCGTCGTTCTGGGAGACCACCGAGGCGCTCGCCGTCGCCACATCGGGCCCCGAGCCGGGCCCTGAGCTGCGCGAGCGCATCCTCGCGGAGGTGCGGGCCGAGCCGCCGCAAGTGGTCGTTCCCTTCGAGTCCCGCCGCCGCCGCGCGGTCCCCGTGCTCGCCGCGGCCGCCGCGATCGCGGCCGTCGTCGCGCTCGGCGTCGGGGTCTGGGCATCGGATCTGTCGAGCCAGCTCGACGACACGCGTGCTGCGCTCGATCGGGAGCGCGCGGCCGCTCGGGTCCTCGTCGATCCCGGTGCCCGGTCGGTCTCGCTGCAGGCCGGCGAGGGCCGGCTGGTGGTGAATGAGCAGGGGGAGGCCGTCCTCGTCCTGCACGGCCTCGACGCCGCCCCCTCCGGCAAGACCTACGAGATGTGGATCGTGCCGGGTGGAGACATCGCCTCGGCGAATCGCGCCGGGCTCTTCCCCGGACGTGACGGCTCGGAGCTCGAACGCTTGGACGGCACGGTCCGCGCCGGCGACGTCGTCGCCGTGACGATCGAGCCGGCGGGCGGCGTGGACGCCCCCACGACGGCGCCGATCGTCGCCTCTGATCCCGTTTAAGAGCTCCCAACGCAATGAACGGCCATGTCGGGCGATCACTGCGTTAGGAGCTCTGACACCTGCAACACTTCGCCCCTTGCGGTTTGGGAGCAAGGAGAGGCCGCAGCCGCGGCGACGGGTTCGCAAGCGACGTCTTGCGGCGTTGCTGTGCGTGCTCCTCGTTCTCGCGTCGCTGTCGTTCACGTTCGGCCTCGTGCGCGCCGTCGCGAGCGAGATCCCCGCGCTCGATCCGGCCGTGCAGCATGCCGACGTCGATTCGGTCGTCTACGCGTCGAATGGACGCTCGGTGCTGGCGGTGCTCAGAGGAGACGAGAGCCGCGTTTTGGTCGACACACAGGAGATCGCACCGATCATGCGCCAGGCCATCGTCTCGGTCGAGGATCAGCGGTTCTTCGAGCACAACGGGATCGATCTCAAGGGCGTCGCCCGCGCGCTCTGGCAGGACGTCCGTCAGCAGGGGATCGTCGAGGGCGGCTCGACTATCACGCAGCAGTTCGTCAAGAACGCCTACATCCGAAACGAGCGCACACTCGCACGCAAGGTCCGGGAGGCGGCGCTCGCCTGGCAGCTCGAGCAGAGATGGGAGAAAGACCGCATCCTGACTGCGTACCTGAACACCATCTACTTCGGGAACGGCGCGTACGGCATCCAGCAGGCCGCGCGGACGTACTTCAAGAAGAGCGCCGGCGAGCTCGCGCTCGCGGAAGCGGCGCTGCTCGCCGGGATCCCAGCCGATCCCGCACGCTACGACCCGGCCACGAACCCCCGTAGCGCGACCGCCCGGAGGCGTCACGTGCTCGAGATGATGCTCGAGCAGGGGAAGATCACGCGCGCCGACCTCGCCGACGCGAATGCCGCCCCGCTGCCGAGCTCCGACCAGATCCGCCTCCCAGGGACGCGAGGCGACGCCCAGTACTTCCTCAACTACGTCAAGGACCAGCTCGTCGCGGAGTACGGTGCGGGCCGGGTGTTCGGTGGCGGCTTGAAGGTCACGACGACGATCGACCTCGACCTCCAGCTCAAGGCCCGCGCCGCCATCGAGAAGGTGCTCCGGAATCCGGACGGCCCTGCTGCGGCGCTCGTCGCGATCGAGCCGGGCACCGGCGCTGTGAAGGCGATGTTCGGCGGCAGGAACTTTCGGGAGAGCCAGTTCAACCTCGCTGCGCAGGCCGAGCGCCAGCCAGGCTCGGCGTTCAAGCCGATCGTGCTCGCAACGGCGATGCGAGAGGGTCTCTCCCCGCAGACCGAGATCGAATCGAAGAAGGTCGCGATCGACGCGGGAGACCGGATCTGGACAGTGACGAACTACGACCACACGTACCTGGGGCGGGTCAGCCTCGCCAGGGCGCTCGTCGCGTCGGACAACTCCGTCTACGCGCAGCTGACAGACCTGGTCGGACCGAAGCAGATCGTGCAGACGGCGCACGCGCTCGGCATCCGTAGCCCGCTCGACGCGTACTTCTCGATCGGCCTCGGCTCGGTCGCGGTGAATCCACTCGAGATGGCGCGCGCGTACGCGACGCTCGCCAACGAGGGACGGCGTGTCGACGGCTCGCTCCTCGGCGATCGTCCGCGCGTCGTCGAGCAAGTCGAGCGGATCCAGAACGACAGCGTCGAGACGAACGCGCCGATTGCCACCCAGGTCCTGGAGGAGGGAGAGGCCGAGCTCCTCACCGACATCCTCGAGGACGTCGTCCGAGTAGGGACCGGAACGCGCGCCGCAATCCCCGGGCGAAGCGTTGCGGGCAAGACCGGGACGACTGACAACTACGCGGACGCGTGGTTCGTCGGCTACACCCCCGAGCTCGTGGTCGCCGTGTGGGTCGGATATCCCGACCGCCTGCGGGCCATGACGACCGAGTTCGGCGGCGATCCGGTAACGGGCGGGACGCTGCCGGCACAGATCTGGAAGAAGTTCGTCGAGACCGTCGAGGAGGACGAGGCCGCCTCGTTCGACACGCCTCCGTACCTTGGCGGGATCTCGACCTGGGTCGTCAAGCGTGGCGGGGCGTGGACGCTCGACAACGGCTACTGCCGCGATGCTCGGCTCGTCGTGTACTTCTCCGGCAAGGGGCCGGAGAAGGAGGCCGATTGCAAGCCCAACGAAGTGTCGGTGCCGCTCGTCATCGGGATGACTGCCGACGGCGCGACGGCCCGTCTCGCAGAGCAGCCCCTCGGAGCGAAACTCGCCTATGCGCCCGCGAAGCCGGGCACGTTGCCGGGGATCGTCACGAGCCAGGACCCCCGAGACGGTGGACTGTCCGCCAACGACACCGTGACGATCTGGATCTCGAAGGCTCGACACGGCGTGCTGCCGAACTTCGTCGGCTCGAGCCTCGAAGATGTCGAGCACGAGACGGCTCGCTTGAAGCTCCGCGCAAACGTCGTGACCGCCCGGGGACGCGAAGGGACGATCCTCCAGCAGTTCCCGAGGCCCGGCGTGGCGGTCGCCCCTGGGTTGCGCGTCAAGCTCCTGGTCGGGGACGGCTCACGAACGTAGACCCCTGGCGCGTGTAGCGCCAGGGTCGATCCGCACCGCGCGTGATTCCCACTCGCGGGCTCGCGACGACCTCCTGCCGGTTGCTCGGTGGGGCGAGCTCGAAGGGCGGACCAGCGAGCTCGACGCCGTCGTGATCTCCCGAGAGACCGAGAGCCTGCGTTAGGCGTCCTGGCCCCGAGCACAGCAGTGTCATATCGTCGACTCGTCGCCGGGAGCGCATTCGTTCGATCCGGTGCGTGGGCTCGAGCGCTCGCAGGAGCACCGCTGCTCCGACGTCCTTCTCGTCACACACGACGTTCGCGCACCAGTGGACCCCGTACGAGCGGTAGACGTAGAGCCGCCCGGCAGGACCGAACATGGTCGCGTTGCGCCGCGTCGGACCGCCATACGAATGGCTCGCCGGGTCGTCCGGAAGGTAGGCCTCCGTCTCGACGATCACACCGCCCGCACCGTCGACGAGGAGCGTCCAGCCGACGAGCTCGCGGGCGACGACACGAGCGTCGCGCGCGAGGAATTCCCCGAGGTCGACGTTCATGGGGTCAGACCCGTCGGGTCTGACCCCTGCCGGAGTCCGTTCAGAACAGCTGCTCGGCCTCTTCCGGGCGCGCGGTCGCCTCGAGGAGACGTCGCGCGCGACGTCCGAGGTCGCCGAGGTCGACGCGACCGTCCTCGGCCGCGGACGCAAGTCGCTCGGCGAGATCGATCGCACCATCCAGGAGCGCCGCGTCGCCACCCTCGTGGCCCATGTCGTGAAGAATCGTCCGCTCGGTTCGCGAGGCGACGAGCGGATCGGAGACTCCCTCCACCCAGACCCGCGTGCGGCGCCCGTCTCCACGCTCGTCGCCGCGAAGCGGCTCGAGCGCGTAGATCTTGTCAGCGCGCGCGTACTTCCCGAACCCGAGAAAGACCATCTTCGAGGCCGCCATTCCCCGGAGTATGACGGCGACGAGAGCTTCCAACGTGATGATCGACGTGGCCGTTCAGTGCGTTAAGGAGCTCTTGGCTTCCCGGAGCATGACGAGCGTAGCGAGCACGGCGAGCGCCACGACCACGAGCCAGATCGGCCGCCAGCCGGGAAGCAGCGCCGACGGAATGCCCGCGTCTGTCCAACCGCGTTTCACCACCTGCTCGTGCCAGAGGTCCTGGACGAAGTTGACGCCGCCGTACGCGACCATCGTCCCGAGGTACGAGAGCACGGCAATTCGCAGCCGGCGACTCTCGACCCGCACGCGCGAGAGGAGCAGCGCCGTCAGCACCAGCAGCGCTCCGTCCATGCCATGGTGATGGCCGAGATGGACGGCGGCGATCAGCATTCCGTCCTTCTCGGGAGCCAGCTCCTCGCCCATGAAGAAGTCGCCGGGAAAGTGAAACCCGGCCTCGGCCGTGATCCACGGGAGAGACAGCAGGATGACGGCCGCAGCAACGCCGAGGCGCACACCGTCCCACGGACGGCGTGGCGCGAAAGACGATCCGACGCGCCGCGTCGCGGCGACAGTCAGTCCGCCGGCGATCACGACGCCAGCCGCCGGGATCGCGTTCACCCATCGGGCGTCGAGATCGTCCTGATCGACGAACCACGGAATGGTCGCGCAGAGCACGATCGCCGGCGCCGCTGCCCACCAGGCGGCGCGGCGGCAGCACCGCTGCGGCCAGAAGCGCCAGCGCGATCGCCACGAGCGCGATCGGGAAGTTCACCAGGGTCACCGCGCGGCTGAGCCCGCCGGCCAGCCCGTCGTGTGAGACGTTGTACGTGTCGACCGGATCGATGCGGCTGTACGTGACGAGCAAGGCCAGCGTCGTCAAACCCCAGATCGCCCAGGCAGCCAGCGCCTCGCCCTGGCCAGGCAAGCGTGTCGCGTCGAGCCGTGAGATGTCCCGCCCCTAGGTGAGCGCGCTCTCGAGCGCTGCGGCCACGTACTCCTGGTCGCCCTGACCCAGTCGAGCGTGGAACGGGAGCGCGAGCGTGCGCGAGCTGAGCTCCTCTGCGACGGGGCAGAGGCCGGCTGAGAAGCCGAAGCGCTGCTGCATGTACGGCTGCAGGTGGATACATGGGAGGTACCGGGCCGTCTGGATCCCGTGCGCGTCGAGCTGTGCGATCACAGCCTCCCGGTCGGCGTCCAGGGGGAGCGTGACGACGTAGACGAACCACGAGCGCTCGTGCGCCGGGTCGTCTGCGCAGGGAAGCTCGAGGCCAGGAATCGAGCCGAGAAACTCGCCGTAGCGCGCGGCGACCGCCGCGCGGCTCGCAAGGATCTCGTCGAGCTTCTCGAGCTGGCCGATGCCGATCGCCGCGCGCACGTCGTCGAGGCGGTAGTTGAAGCCGAGACGAGCGTGCTCGAGCCAGCCGCCGGAGTCCGCACGACCCTGGTTCCGCAGGCTCCGCAGGAGGCGCCACTCGTCCTCGGAGTGAGTCGTGACCATGCCGCCCTCTCCCGTGGTCATCTGCTTGTTCGGGTAGAAGGCGAAGACAGCCGACGAGCCCTGCGATCCGATGGTGCGCCCCCCGTAGCGTGCGCCGAGCGCTTCGCACGCGTCCTCGATCAACGCGATCCCTCGGTCGGCGCACAGCGCACGGAGCTCGTCGAGCTCACACGGATAGCCGTAGATGTCGACTGCGACGACTGCTCGCGTGCGATCCGTCAGTGCCGCCTCGACGGCGCCGGGGTCGAGGTTGAACGTGCGCCGGTCGACGTCCGCGAAGACGGGTGTGGCCCCCACGTAGATCGCGCAGTTCGCGGAGGCGACGAACGAGTAGGGCGAGGTGACGACCTCGTCGTCGGGGCCGACGCCGGCGGTGATGCACAGCAGGTGAAGACCGGCGGTGCCGCTCGAGACCGCCGCTGCGTACGGTGCGCCGACGGTCGCCGCGAACTCTTCCTCGAAACGGTCGATCGTGGGCCCGAGCGAGAGCCGCCCCGGACCGTAGGACCTCCGCGACCAGCTCCTCCTCCCGCTCGTCGAGCCACGGGCTCGAGAGCGAGACGGTCCTCGTTGCCGCCACGCGCTAGTGCTCCCCGCCGAGAAGCACTAGGCCGCGGAGGGCGACATCTCGACCACGTCGAGCCACTGGCTCCAGCGCTCGCCGCGGCCCTGCACCGTCTCCAGGTAGGCGCTCTGCAGCTCGCGCGTCACCGGCCCGACCCCGATCTCCCGGTCGTCGATCGCTCGCAGAGGCGCAACCTCCGTCGCGGTGCCGACCATGAAGACCTCGTCCGCGAGATAGAGGTCGGTGCGGATGAGGAGCGTCTCTTCGACCCGGTAGCCGAGGTCCTGGGCGATCTGGATGATCGTGTCACGAGTGATTCCGGGCAGGATCGACATCGCCAGCGGCGGTGTCCGAAGCACGCCGTCCTTGACCACGAAGATGTTCTCGCCCGGCCCGTCCGCGATGTAGCCGTCGTGCGACAGCATGATCGCCTCGTCGTATCCGGAGCGGCGAGCCTCGGTCGTGGCGAGCATCGAGTTGAGATAGATGCCCGTGGCTTTCGCGACGTGCGGGATCACGTTCGGCCCCACGCGCTCCCAGCTCGAGATCATGGCCGTGATCCCGCGCTCCTGGCTCTCGTCGCCGAGATACGCCCCCCACGGAAAGCTGATGATCGCCACGTCGACGGGGTTTCCGGTCGTCGCGACGCCGAGCTCGCCGTACCCGTAGAACGCGAGAGGTCGGAGGTAGCACGATGCGAGGCCGTTGGCGGCAATGAGCTCGTGCGTCGCCGAGCGCATGTCCTCGACCGTGTACGGGAGGTCCATGTAGAGCACCTTGGCCGAGTTCTGGAGTCGCACGAGGTGGTCTTCGAGGCGGAACACGGCCGGCCCCTTGGCCGTGTCGTAGCAGCGGATTCCCTCGAACACACCCGAGCCGTAGTTGAGACCATGCGACGCGACGTGGATCTTCGCGTCGGCCCAGTCGACGAGCTCGCCGTTCATCCAGATCTTCTCGGTCTCCTGCATGGAGTCAGCTCTCCTTCGGTCTCGACAAATCGTAGGTTCGGTCAGCGACGACGTCCATCGGCTTGGCGCGCGCAAGCCGGCCGAGCTCGACAGGCGCGATGCCGACCATGTGGCGCGACGAGCCCGCGCCCGCCCACACGACGGAATGGTGTCAGGAGCCCGCGGTCCATGAAGACGTCGTCGACTTTCGGCAGCGGGAACGGGGCAACCGCGCCTGGAGGAAAGCCCGTCGCGCTCTCGACCTCGGGTGCCGACGCAATACGAGCCGACCGCGCTCCGAGAGCTCGCGCGACCTTCGCCGGATCGAGGCGACGGTCGCCGGGGACGAGCGCGACGACGGGCTTCTCGTCGCAGACGAGCACGAGCGACTTCACGATCTGATCGAGCCCGCAGCCGGTGGCGGCGGCGGCGTCGACGGCCGTCGGGGTTCCGTCGTCGAACTCCTGGATGCGCGCCTCGGCACCCGACTCGCGGAGGAACGACGACACCCGCTCGACGGGCTCCGGCCAGGCGGCCACCATGCCCCTCAGCCTACCTTCGCGCGATCCACCGACTCCGGCTTTCCACACGGCCCAGCGGCCGCGAAGCGGACGCCTTTAGGGGTCTTCGCGCGATCGGGAATTCGCACTCGCGAATTTCCGATCTGGCGCAGAGCTCAGCCAAGGGAGATGAAGCGGACGTCGTCGAACCCGAAGCCCGTCACGAGCTCGACGAGCTCACGCGGCGCCGGAGAGTCGATCGAGAAGGCCATGAGCGCCTTCCCGCCCTGCTTCGTCCGCGAGACCGCCATGTTCGCGATGTTCACGCCCGCCTCGCCGAACATCGTCCCGACCTTCCCGATCACACCGGGCACGTCGTCGTACACGAGGAACGCCATGAGCGGCGCGAGCTCGATGTCGATCGCAAATCCGAGCGCTCCCGCGAGGAACAGACGGTGCTCCGGGCCGACGGTCGTGCCGGAGACCTCGAGTTCGTCACCTGTGGCGACTACGACGCGGACGAGGTTCGTGAAGTGGTGGGACGCGACGAAACGTTGCTCGGAGACCTCGATCCCCCGCTCCGCGGCGATGACCGGCGCGTTGACGTAGGTCACGGTCTCGTCCACGCGGTCCTGGAACAGACCGTTCAGCGCCGCGACCGTCAACAACCTCGTGTCGTGCTCCGAGAGCGGCCCGTGGACGGCGACGACGACGCGGGACGGCCACGCCGATGCCAGCGCCATCGCCAGCCGGCCGAGCTTCGCCGCGAGGGGGACGAACGGGCCGAGAACCTCGAGCTCACCCGGCTCGACGACGGGGATGTTGACCGCGGTCTGCACGATCTCGCCGTCGAGAGCAGCAGCGATTTGCTCGGCGATGACGAGACCGGCCCGATCCTGCGCCTCGGTCGTCGAGCCGGCGAGGTGCGGCGTGACGACGATCTGCTCGAGCTCGAGGAGCGGTCCCAGCGTACGGCTCGTCCTCGAACACGTCGAGCGCTGCACCGGCAACCTTCCCGGAGCGTATTGCCGCAGCGAGCGCCTGCTCGTCGAGCAGACCGCCGCGGGCCGCGTTCACGATCCGCACTCCGTCGCGCATCCGTGCGAACGCCTCTGCGTCCAGCAGGTGCCGCGTCTCGTCGTTCAGTGGCAGGTGGAGGGTGATCACGTCCGCTTCGGCGTACACCTCGTCGAGCGACGCAGGCTCGAGTCCGAGATCGCGGAAGCGATCGGGCGCGACGAACGGGTCGTAGGCGACGACACGCATACCGAGCCCGAGCGCCCGGCGCGCGACCTGGCGACCGATACGGCCGAGACCGAGCACACCCAGCGTCTTCCCGGCGAGCTCGATCCCGGCATAGCGCTCGCGATCCCAGATTCCCGAGGTCAAGGCTGCGTGCGCTTGCGGCACGTTCCGCGCGAGCGCGAGCAGAAGCGCGACCGCGTGCTCCGCCGCCGAGACGACGGTCGACTCGGCGGCAGTCGCAACGACGATCCCGCGCCTCGTCGCAGCGTCGACGTCCACGTTGTCGACGCCGACCCCCGCACGCCCTATCACCTTGAGCCGTACCGCCCGCTCGATCACATCAGCGTCGAGAGTCGTAGCCGAGCGCACGACGATCGCGTCGAATTCGCCGATGATCTCGGCGAGACCCGAATCACGATCCTCGACGACGTCGAACCGGCTGCGCAGGAGCTCGAGCCCGGGCGCGGCGATCGGCTCGCGTACGAGAACCTTCGGCCGACGATCCTCAGTGCTTCCCGCCGGAGGTACGGTCATGATTCGCCGGCGAGAACCGAGCAGGCCGAGGACGCAGGGAGCCCCGATATGCAGGCATATCGGGGCGACTGAGGACGAAGGGATGCGAAGCGTTCGCAGCCGCGCGAAGCGGAGCGTACTTGCGGCGGGGAGCACTTACACACGCGCGGTCTCGCGGTACGCCTCGAGTGCCCTCGCGACCGCAGCGCCGCGCTCGACGTCCACTCCGCTCTCGACCAGAAGAACCTCGACGGCCGCGAGCGCGGTGGTGATGTCGAACACGTCGTAGTAGCCGATGTGCCCGATCCGGAACATCTTGGAGCCGAGCTCCCCGTGTCCACCCGCGACGGTGATCCCGAAGCGATCGCGGAGCGCGAGGACGAGCTCGCGCGCATCCACGCCATTCGGGGTCAGAATCGCGGTGACGATCGCCGAACGGTCCTCGTCCGGCGAGAAGAGCTCGAGGCCCATTGCCTTCGCGCCCTCGCGACATGCGCGCCCCAGGGCTGCATGCCGGGCGAATGCGGCATCGAGACCCTCCTCGAGGACCAGACCCAGGGCGACGTCCAGCCCCGCCACGATGGTGACGGCCGGCGTGAACGGCGTCGAGCCGGTCTCGAGCGACGCGCGCATCCCCTCCCAGTCGAAGTAGAACCGCGGGAGCGTGGCGCCGCGCGAGCGCTCCCAGGCCGCACTCGAGACCGTGACGACGGAGAGGCCCGGCGGGGTCATGAGCGCCTTCTGAGAGCCTGCGACGACGACATCCAGTCCCCAGGCGTCGGTCTCGAGCGGCACGGCTCCGAGGCTCGACACCGCGTCGACAACGACAAGCGCGCCGGTGTCGTGCGCGACCTTAGCGAGCGCCTGGACGTCGGAGACGACACCGGTGGAGGTCTCCGAGTGAACGAGGAGCACGGTGCGGGCGCTCGTCTCTTCGAGTCGGGCGCGGACGTCCTCGGCCCGAGGCGTCTCTCCCCACGCATACCGGAGCTCGTGGACGTCGACGTCGTACGCTCGCGCCAGCGCCGCCCAGCGCTCCCCGAACTCGCCCGCCATGATCGCCAGGACGCGCTCTCCCGGCGAGAGCAGGTTGACAACGGCCGACTCGAATGCGGCCGACCCGGAGGCGGTGAAGAGGAGAACGTCGTTTCGTGTTCTGCAGACCTCCTGCAGCCGTCCCAGCGTACGCAGCATGAGGGCACGGAAGTCCGGGCCGCGGTGATGGAGGACGGGCTGCGCTCCCGCCGCGAGCACCTCGGGCGGAACTGGCGTCGGTCCCGGCGCCATCAGATAGCGCTTTCTGGCCATCTCGTGAGCCTACCGCCGCGATTCGCCGGCGTCCGTCGCGGACGCCATGTGACGAGCCTGCCCGCCGGACGCGTCAGCGAGGGCGGTGGCCGGAGAAGGTCATCAGCTGCTGGAAGGTCGGTCTGTTCGACCAGCGCATCGTGTCCGGGAGAACGCCGGACGTGAAGCGGATCCGCTCGGCGGTCGCGTCCGCTCGCCAGAACGACGTCGCAGGCCCCTGCTCGGCTTCCAGCTCCGCCGCGGCAGCGTCGAGCGCGGCCCAGAGCGCCGCGCGGCACGTCGCGAGAACGCCCGCTCCGCAGTAGCGTCGCGAGTACGGGCCGCGGACCTCTTGGCCGAGAAGCGTCCGGAGGTCCTTCTCCACGTAGCTGTACCAGCCGTTGTCGAAGGCGTCCTCGTCCGGGTTCGGGTCGACGCTTCGTTCCATTAGCGCCGCAAGCTGGTCGACCAGTGGCCCGAGCACGGGCGTCATGACCGCATCGGCGATACGCGGCCACGCGGCATCTATCACGGCGGCACCGGGGCCGTCGACCTTCCCGTCGAGCTCGCGATCGAGGCGACTCGACCCTGCGAGGCGCCAGTCGTCGAGGAGCGATGCGGCTGCCTCGGCTCGAGCGCTCGGTGCCGGCCCGGTCTGGAGCACCGCCTTGATCACCGGCCACACCCGCGCAACGCGGAGATCCTGGGTCGCGGCCTTGTTCATCGCCCCGGTGAGGGTGGCGAGCGTGTGCTTCTTGCGCGCCGCGATCGCGGCCCGGAGTAGATCGACCCGCTGCACCGAACCGTACGAGAAGTTGGAGTCGGCCGCGCCGACGTCGGCTGCCGGCTTGTTGTTCCAGTTCACGATCGCGCCCGTGGGCGGATTGATCCCGCGGGCATGGGCGTCGAACGGGAGAAAACCGCGCCAGTCGTAGTCACCGATGCCAAGCGTCGGAAGAGCAGGGTCGGTTCCGGCGGCCCGTACGGGGAGGCGCCCGGAGGAAAACAGTGCGATGTCGCGATCGTCGGCGTAGAACCAGTTGAAGCTGAACTCGACCCCGTTCATCGTGCGCAGGAAGTCCTGGGCCGATGTCACGCGACCGGTATTGAGCTCGTAGAACGCGCGTGTGCTGAGGAGCTCGCGACCTCTGGTCGAGCGCTGCCTGGAGATCGCGACGCGCCTCCCTCCAACAGTCGCGAACCCGATCACGGGCCCGTGCGCCGTCTCGTAGTACGCGACGGGTTGATCGGCCTGCCCTTGAGCCTTGAGCGTCCCTACGAAGAACCGCCGCATCGGCTCGCACTGGCCCCGATAGAGGTAGTGGCGGTCGTCGTCACAGAGGGTTTCGACGAAGAGGTCAAGGTTGTCGGCGTGCGAGGAAGTGGCGCTCCAGACGAAGTCCGGACCTCGCCCGACGAGCACGAGGGGGACGCCTGGAAACACAGCCCCGCGCACCGCGAATCCGGCACCGGCGAGCTCCATTTCCGCGAAGAACCCTGGGAAGAAGTATCCGACTTGAGGCCCTGCGACGAAGAGAGGGTGGCCCGTCTCGGAGCGCTTCGCCCCTACGAGCAGAGCATTCGAGGCTGACGCCGGGGGCTCGAAGGGCGCGCCGGTGAAGCTATCCCGGTCGATGACGACGCTCCCCGGAGAGCTGTTCGAAGGGAGCTCGTACGGGAACCGCCCGGGCACGCTGACCGGTGCCTCCGCGTCGTTTGCCGCTCGAAGGTCGGCGAAGACACGCCTTGCATCCGCGGCGCCCAAGCGGTCCTCGAGCGCGTCGAGGAACATCGCGTTCTCAACCTCCTGCCCGCCATTCGTCCCGAAGCGAGCGGCGATCAGCGCGGCCGAGGCGACGACGTCGTTGGCAGTGAAGGGAGCTATCGGAATCCCCTGTGACCGGTAGTAGCCGTTGATGCCGGCCGCATACGCATTGATCAGTGCGAGCACCTTGCGACCGAGCAGGCCCTGCGCGCGTACCGCGTCGAGCTGATTCGCGAGAAACGCCTCGGCCTCGGCGCTCGAGACGAAGCTCTTCCCCGACAGCGCGAGTGCCAGCGGGTCGAGCCCGGGCACGTCGAGCGCGGAGACGCGTGCCGGCCCTCGGATGAGTTGCAGCAGCAGCCCTCGGTCGGCGGCGGTAACCCAGCCCGAGCCGTATGCCACGTCGACCTCCGTCTTCCCGCTCACCTGCGCGACGCCGAAGCGATCGCGGACGATCGTGAGGCCGGGCCGAGGGCGCTCGCGCTTCTGGCCCTGCGTGGGAGCGCGGCCGAGTGGAGCGGGCTTGAAGGATCGTCGAATGTCCTGCGCGGTGACATTGTCGAAAAGCGGCGTCAGCGCGTCGTAGAGCTTCGCCTGGTTGGTGGTGTTGCGATCGAACGTAAGGCTGCCGTTCTCGCCAGGCGGCAGGATCGTCCACGCGGCGGCCGCGTAGTCTCGTTTGGGTGCGGCTTCAAGGGGGGCGAGTGCGAGCGCCAGCGCAGCGACTGGCGTCGCGACGAGCGCGGCGGCGGCCCGGTGCACGCGCGGCAGCGTACACGACGGTGTCTGACACCCGCTAGGCCGAGATGACGTAACCATGCGGGTTTCCGGGCGAGCGGTGTCAGACGCCGGTGCGGACTACAGTCCCGCGTCGTGGAGGCCCTCCTCGCGTTCGCCGCGGCTCTCGTCTCGCTTCGCCTCTCGGCGGACCTCCTGCGCCGCTATCGGGATCGTCGCACGCCCGAGCTCGCCGCCTGGGCCGGGGCGCTCGCTGCCTACGCGATCGCAGCAGGCGCTCTCGCCTGGGGAGCGGCAGCCGGCTGGAGCGATGTCATATTTCGCGTGTACTACCTCGGTGGCGCCCTCCTGACGGCCGCACTTCTGGGCGTGGGCTCCCTGCTGCTGGCGGGTCGGCGCCGGGTCACGCCAGTCGCGTTCGTCTACGCAGGGCTCGCTGTCGGGATCGCGCTCGCGATGCCGATTCGAGGCGAGATCGCAGGAACCGCCATCCCCGACGCACAGGACGTACTCGACCTCTGGCCCGCGCGCGTCTTGGCGATTGCAGGCAACACCCTGGGCACGCTCGCGGTCGTGGCCGTCGCGCTCGCGACCTTCCGCGCGCGCCCGGTCGGCAATGCCCTGATCCTGGCGGGCGTCGGAGTCGCGGCGATCGGCAGCGGGCTGGGTGGGCTCGGTGTCGGAGCGTTGGCACCCGCCATCGCGACTGCCGCCCTCCTCCTCTACCTGGGCTTCGTCGCGCCTACGAGGATCTCGGTTCGTCGTCGGTGAGCCGTTCCCGGCCGGCGGCACCCCGCCGTTCGCGGAGCACCACGGCGACGAGAACGAAGACGACGGCAAGCACGACGAGACCCTCGACTATCGCGCCCGCGATTCCACCGTGCGCCACTAGCCCCGCGAGAGCAGCCACAACCCTCCGACCGTGTAGAGCACCATCAACGCGAGCATCGGGTACTGGGAACGTAGCGCCGCACGCCGGTCGGCGAAGAGCGCAACCGCTCGGTCGTGCGCGATGGCGAGTCCGGCAACGTGCCCGACTACGAGCGCGGCAACCTGCACGTACCAGATGGTCTCTGGCGAGACGATGGCGAGGTTCGGCGCGAAGTCGACCGTCCCGAACAGATCCCACCCCCTGCCGAACGGATCCGAGATGAGCGCGATGATGAACTGGCCCTGAATGAGGAAGAGCGAGAAGTAGTGGGCAACGAGGTAGGCGGCGGCGATCGGCACGAGCGAAAGCACGAAGTCCGGAACGAGAGGTCGCTCGAAGCGGGCGAGAGACTGCGCCGCCGACACGGCGGTGAGGTAGGTCAGGACGACCACCAAGACGAACGTCGCGAGTGCGGCCACGTTCACGAGCGTCGTGACGAGGTCGACGACGCGTAGCGACGACCCGGCAAGCTCGGCGCGGACGTTGCCGAGAAGGTTCTGCCAGGTGCTCGTACGGGCGAAGCCGTCGAAGCTCGTCGACCCGAGCATGACTGCGACGAACACGAGCGTCCCGGGGACGTGCTCCGCACCGCCCAGCCCCGTGAACGGCCATCTGACGACGAGCCGGCCGTCGCGAACCGCGAACGGCGCGATCCGAGAGAGGAGCTCGAACGCGACCGCGAACCCCTCGCCCCCTCGCGTCCAGGGGTCCCGCCCGTAGACGGCCATCCCCGCGAGGGCCCAGTACGAATACAGGGCAATCGCGATCGCGAGCGTGCGCGGGTACGACGGACGCGGGTGCGCGAGCTCGAGCGTGACGAAGGCGAAGAGAGCGCCCGCCGCGGGATACCTCCCCCAGCGCCCCGTCCACTCGAGCACGGGGCGCGCCTCGCGTCCACCGTGTTCGAGGACCCACACGGTCGCGTCCGCGATCGCCCGCCACGGGCTCAGAACGGTCCACACGTTGCCGAGCGTCGCCGAGAGGAGCGGGAGCCCCAGCCAGAAGCTGACGTAGACGAACGTCGGGGCGAAGTTCAGGAGCTCGATCGTCGTGCCGAACAGCGCGGTGGCGAGCGTCAGGAACAGTATCCCGACCGAGAAAGACTGGAGCACGAGCCGAAGTGCGCGCGAGAGGACGAGCGCGCTCACCGTGCGCGGGAGCAGCCTCCCTCCGGCGTGGGACTCGAGCAGCGGGCGTCGCCAGAGCGCGCCGAGCAGGATGAACGAGACGACGAGGACGATCGCCGCGGTCGTGAAGAAGAAGGACTCGGGAACGGGCAGGTCGCGGACCCCACCGATCCCGTGGGCGACCGGGATCACGGCCGCACGGTGAGCTCCGCGATCTGAACGCCGCGGTCCTCGAGCTCGACCTCGAACCGGCCCGGAAGCGCGGCCTTGAACGCAACGCGTGCCATTCCGCCGGCGACGACGTCGCGCATGATGTCGTAGCCGTGGAGGTGGACGTGATCGGTCACGTCGGACTTCACAACGATGACCACGCGTTCGCCCTCGGTCACTGCCTGACGCACGATCCCGCCTCTCGGCTGACCGTTCTCCACGACGATGCGAACCACGGTGGGCTTGGCCACCGGGGGAGTCGTCTCGGTTTCGGTCGTCGTCTGTGTCGTCGTCGTGGTGTCGTAGATGTCAGTCGTGGTCGCAGTCGGCTCATCACCGCTGCCGCACGACGCGAGCGCGAGCCCAGACGCGGCGAGTGCGACCGCCGCCACGATTGCGATCGTCAGCCGGCTCGCGCGCACGGGCGCAGAGTAACGAGACTTCTCGGCGCAGCCGCGCCCTAGCCGTTCCCAAGGGCGACACGGGCCGCCGAAGCCCAGCGCACGGAAAACGCAGGATTGATCTCGAGCGCCCGCCGGTACGAGGCCCTCATCTCGGCGCGATTGCCGGCGCATGCCTCCGCGTAGCCGAGATGAAAGTAGAGGAGCGCGTCCTGGGTGCCGAGCCGCAGGGCACGCTTCGCGACGGGCAGTGCCTTCTGGCAACGCCCCGCCCGCGCGAGCGCCCAGGCGAGCGCGTCGTCTCCGTAGATCGACGGCCGATCCGCGCGTGCGCGACGCGCGAGATGGACTGTCTCCGCAGGCCGTATGCGGTTGTCGGCACGATAGACAGCAGACTCGAGGTCGACACGTACTCCGTTCGCCTCGAGCAGGCGGTCGATGATCGCGACGGTCGACCGCTGGCGCCTCGCTTCGGCCATGCGCCCTTTGCGGTCCAGGAGCTCGGCCAGGAACGATACAGCCTGCGCCGTCGGGACGGCTTCACTCGCCCGTCGGGCCAACGCGAGAGCGACGTCGAGGCGGCCCGCAGCAGCCTCGATCCGCGCGAGCTCGAGTCGTCCGCTCGGATACCCGGGAAGCACTCGTAAGGCGGCGAGGGCGTGCCGCCTGGCCGCCGAGAGCCGGGCCAACCCGAGCTCGAGCTTGGCCAACTCGAGGTGAGCGAACGCCGCCGGCTCGGGCTGGCCGGCCGCAGCGTCGAGCGCGAGTTGCATCGCGCCGATCGCTCCCACTCTGTCGCCCGTGAGCTCGCGGGCGTACGCGATGCGCGCGTACGACGCGAGATTGGGTCTGAGGGACACCATCTTCTCGAATGCTGCGAATGCCTCGTCGTACCGCCCGAGCTCGACGAGCGCATCGCCGATGACGCCGTACGGGCGAGCTGAGCCCTGGAGCAAGCGCTCGGCTCGACGCCCGTAGACGAGCGCCTCGCGGAACTCGTGCTGGATGAGCGCGAGCGAGCCGAGGCCGAGAACCGCGTACGGGTCGTCCGGGGTGCCTCGCAGCGCGCGCCGGAGCGCCACTTCGGAGCGAGGCAGGAAGCCCGCGTCTGCCGTTTCGCGCCAGCGGAGTTGGTACGCGAAACCGAGTTGCACGAGCAGGCTCGAGTCGCCCGGGCGTGCGCGAGTCTGGCCTTCGAGGTCGGCAACGTTCGCTGCGGTGACCCCTGCCGCCGTCCCGGAAAGCGCTCGCTGGGCGAGCGCTCCCGGGACGGCTGAGCGTGGAGCGGTCGAGCGAGACTCGGCGAGGACGCCGCCGACGAGACCCCCGAGGGAAAGCGCCACCGCAATCGCACATCCCACGAGCAGTGCCGTTCGTCGACGCATGCCGAGCCCTTCCGCCTCCTACTCGTGTCCCGTGTGCTTGTAGCCCTGATTGGGCGCGGCAACGTACGGGAAGCGCGAGAGGAAGTCCTCTTCGTTCTTGTTGACGCCGTCAGCGATCGTGTTGTTCGGCGACAAGTTGCACAGGTTCAGCGCACCCGCCAGGATCGGGCCGTAGCCGCAAGCAACGGCACGGAGCTCGATGTCCGTGACGTCGTCGGCAAGGCGTCGTCCGTTCGGGAAGCCCTGGAAGTCACCGGCAAGCGCACCCAACGCACTGGGCTTCGCGGTCGGTGCGATGGCCGTGTTCAGCCGGAGCAGGTCCGCCTGCGTCGCCCCGGTGTTGTTGAGTCCGGAAACGCCTGTGAGCAGCACGGCGACGAGGTCTGTCCGATTCGTCGTCGGCGTGTCCGGTAGCCCCGGATAGAGCAGGTTGATGAGGACTGCCAGCTCGGGGTTCGTATAGCGAGCGAGGAACTGGCTGTCGTCCTTCGGGTCGGAAGCGTTCCAGAAGTCCTTCTGACCCAGCGGGATGATCACCTCGTTGATCAGCGGGTTCCCGAGCCGCGAGACCTGCACCCAGTCTCCCGAGCTCGAGGTCGTCCCGTTGCCGTTCAGGACGCGGATCGCCTGCCGGCTCGCGCTGGCATAGATGCCGATCGTCCCGTTGGCGTTCGGTGCCCGGAGCAGGTCCGTCTTCGGCACCTGGATGGCGATCGCGTGGGTGTTGTAGTGCTCCACCCCGTCCTCGCCCTTGGCGGTTGCGAGCGGGATCAAGTGAGCCGCGTTGAACGGCCGCAGCCCGCCCAGGTCGAAGATCGACCCGAGGTCGACGAAGAAGGGATCGTCCCGCGGACCGGCGAAGACCTTGCGGCCGCCCGGCAGGTCTGCGACGCCCATCGTCGCCGGATAGCTCGGGTTCGACCGAGGCCCGATGTTGGCGGGCGGCACCGGCACGTTCGAGCCGAGAACCGTCGAGCCCGACGCCGTCCAGCGCGTGATGGAGTACGTCTGCCTGATGTTGAGGTCAGGATCCGTCAGCGACGTGAGCTGCCCGGTGTTGTAGAGGAACGAATTGGGGTTCGCGATGGTCTTCGTGAACCGGAACTGGTAGGCCACGTCCTCCCTCGCGTCCCCGTTGTTGTCCACGTTGATCGAGTAGAGCACCGTGGGGTCGAACGCGTAGTAGTTCGGTCCGCCCGCCGGATCCTCGAACGGGATATACGTGGCGATCAGCGTGACCGTGTTCGGCCGGTCCGGGCTCACGAACGCGTAGACGTCCACGTTGTCGGCCGCCGGATCGTCTGAGATCAGCGGTGCCTCCCTGTGGCTCGATGCCGTCGCACCCGCCGGGCTGAATGCCCCCACGAACGCAGCCGCAGTCGCCGTAGCGGCGACGGCTCCGACGAGCGTGAGGAGCAGAAGTGCCCTCTTCATACCCATCTCCTTTCCTCGTTTGACGGAGGTCGCGGCTGGTTCGCAGCGCTGAGCAATCCGGTTCGCTACGTTCCATGCATGGAGCGAGACCAGTACGTCGTCTGGATCACGACTCGGACGATCAAGCCGGGCACGTATGAGGAGTTCCGCCGGGCGTGGCGGCCGAAGGAGTTCCCGGAGGGGATGCTGCGCGCGTACGAGTGCTTCTCGGAGGAACGGAGCGAAGTCGTCGGAATCTCGACGTGGGACTCGTTCGAGTCGCGCGAGCGGTACCGCCTGTCGGACGTCGAGGCCGCACGGCAGCAGGCGATGGCGCCGTTCATCGAGGCCGAGAGCTCCGGCCTCTACGTCGGCCGAGAGCTCAAGATGCCCGAGTCCTAGCGCTCAAGTTGCACGTTGTTACAAGGCCCCTCCGCATCGAAGACAGCGGCAGGCCCAGCTAGTTACAACTTGTAACTTGCTGCAACGTCACTCTGCGAGCTTCGCGCGGACGAGCTCGTTGACCACGCGCGGGTCGGCCTTCCCCTGTGTCTCCTTCATCACCTGGCCGACGAAGAAGCCGAGGAGACCGTCCTTCCCTCCGCGAAATGCCTCCACTTGGCCGGGGTTGGATGCGAGGACGGCGTCGACGATCGGCTCGAGCTCGGCGGTGTCGGACACCGCCTCCTGCGCCAGGTAGGGATCGGCCGAGAATCCCGGGTCGGCGAGCCTGGCGATCGCCTCGTCGAAGGCGCCGCGCGGGATGCGATCGCGCGCTTCGACGAGCCTCGAGAGCTCGGTGGCAGAAACTGCCGCGGGATCGACCCCGGCACCCACGAGCGTGTTCGCGACCACATTCGCCGTTGCCACCGCGTCAGCTCCCGCAGCGACGGTCTCCTGCCACAGCCCGTCGAGCCCGCCCGTCACGAGCACGGTTGCTCGATCGAGATCGAGAGCCGCCTCGATCCGGCGAATTCGGGTCGCCGGGAGCTCGGGGAGTTCCGACCGCAGCCGCTCGACGAGCTCAACCGGTGGCTCGACGGGCACGAGGTCGGGCTCGGGGAAGTAGCGGTAGTCGTCGGCCTCCTCCTTCGCTCGGCGTGCTGTGAGGCGTCCCGAGGCTGCGTCGAAGTCGTACGTCTCCTGCCGGACCTCGCCACCCGACTCCCAGACGCCGATCTGCCGCTCGATCTCGGCCTCGATCCCGCGCGCGATGAAGTTGAACGAGTTCATGTTCTTGATCTCGGTTCGTGTCCGCAGCTCAGCCGAGCCCGACGGCCGGACGGACACGTTCGCGTCCACCCGCAGGGTCCCCTTCTCCATCTCTGCGTCCGAGATCCCGAGCTCGACGATCGTCTGCCGCAAGAGCTGCAGGAACCGCTTTGCCTCGTCCGCCGACCGTATGTCCGGCGCGGTCACGATCTCGACGAGGGGAGTCCCTCCTCGGTTGTAGTCGACCAGGGAGAGGTCCGCCCCGCCGATCCGTCCCGAGCGCCCGCCGACGTGCACCGTCTTGGCTGCGTCCTCCTCGAGGTGGGCGCGCACGATCCCGATCAAACGATCGCCTTCTGCAGTAGGTAGTAGTACGTTACCGTTTACGCAAGATGGCTGATCATACTGTGAGATCTGATAACCCTTGGGCAAGTCGGGGTAGAAGTAGTTCTTCCGCGAGAAGACCGCCCGCTCCGGAATCTCACAGCCGAGCGCGAGGCCGAGCAGGATCGTCCACTCGACGGCGCGGCGATTCACCACCGGCAGCGCGCCTGGGAATCCCAAGCACACGGGGCACGTCTGAGTGTTCTCCCCCGCTCCAAATCCGACCGGGCAGCGGCAGAACATCTTCGTCCGCGTCTTCAGCTGGACGTGGATCTCGAGCCCGATGACCGGCTCCCAGGTCATGGGGTGTCCTCCGGGGTCAGACCCGTTGGGTCTGACCCCTCGTCGTCAGCTGGGATCAGACCCCACGGGTCTGACCCCGCCCGCCAACGCACGGGCACCGCGTCGAACCCGATCGCCTGCTCGAGCGCATGGCCGGTCCGGAACAGCGTGTTCTCGCCGAACTGCGGGCCAAGGAGCTGGAGCCCCACGGGGAGCCCGTCCGACAGCCCGCACGGGATCGAGAGCCCAGGCAGCCCGGCCAGACACGACGGGATCGTGAGGAGGTCGCAGGCGTACATCGCGAGCGGGTCAGCGGCCTTGTCACCGATCGGAAACGCCACCGTCGGCGATGTTGGCGTCGCAATCACGTCGAACCGCTCGAGCGCCTCGCGATGCTCGCGGATGAGCAAGGTGCGGACCTTCTGCGCCTGACCGTAGAAGGCGTCGTAGTAGCCGGCCGACAGCGCGTAGGTCCCAAGCATGATGCGTCGCTTGGGCTCCGGGCCGAAGCCGTCGTCGCGCGTGCGCTCCACCATCTCGTCGTACGTCGGGGCATCCGCGCGAGGCCCGTAGCGGACGCCGTCGTAGCGCGCGAGATTCGAAGAGGCCTCTGCCGGGGCGATGAGGTAGTAGCAGGGCATTCCGTAGCGATAGGACGTCGGCAGGTTGCACTCACCGACCTCCGCGCCGAGCTCGCGAGCCAGCCCGAGCGCCCGCTCGAACGCGGCGCGTACGCCGGGCTCGATCGCGTCCAGTGACTCGAGCTGCGTGGGAACCGCGATCCGCAGGCCGTCGAAACGGTCACTCTCGGGGAGTGCCACAGGCTCGGGCAGCTCGACGGTCGTCGAATCACTCGCATCGCGGCCGGCGATGATCGAGTAGAGGAGCGCGACGTCGCGCACGGTCTTTGCGACGGGCCCGACCTGGTCGAGACTGGACGCGAACGCGACGACGCCGTAGCGCGAGACCGAGCCGTACGTCGGCCGGAGGCCGACGTTCCCGCAGAGCGCGGACGGTTGCTTGATGGACCCGCCGGTGTCGGAGCCGAGACCCCACGGCGCGAGTCCCGCGGAGACGGCCGCGGACGTGCCACCGCCCGAGCCACCGGGAACGCGCTCGGGATCCCACGGATTGCGCGACGGCCCCCACGCGGAGTTCTCGGTCGAGGATCCCATTGCGAACTCGTCCGTATTCGTCTTGCCGAGCAGCGTGAGGCCCGCTGCCTTGCACCGGGCCGCGACCGTGGCGTCGAACACGGGGACGTAGCCCTCGAGGATCCTCGAGCCCGCGGTGGTCTCGACGCCCTTCGTCGAGATGACGTCCTTGAGCGCGATCGGAATGCTCGAGCCGTCGGAGAACTCGACCGTGCGCAGGTAGGCGTGGAGCTCGCCGTCGCGCTCGCCGATCGCCTCCAGGTACGCCGCGTGCAGCTCCTCCGGCGACACCTCGCGCCGCCCGACGAGCCCTGAAGCTTCTTCCGCGGTCAACCGCAGCGTGTCGACGACGGGAGCCATCACACGGTCGGCGGGACGCGGAACAGGTCGCCGTCGCGCGCCGGGGCGTTCGCGAACACGTCGTCCAGACTCAAGGGCGCACGCGGCTCGTCGGCGTCCCAGACGTTGACGACGTCGAGTGGGTGCGACGTCGGTGGAACGTCCGCGAGATCGAGCTCGGCGACGATGCCGACGGCGTCGAGGATCGCGGCGAGCTCGCCGGTGAGGCGCTCGACCTCGTCCTCGGTCAGTGCGAGCCGTGCGAGTCGTGCGACGTGCAGAACCTCGTCTCTGGATATCGCCATCAATCGATCCTCTCAAACGGAGCGGGCCCCCTCTCGGGAGCCCGCCGCCGCATTCCATGTGCGTCCGGTCAGCTCGCGGCTGCCGATACGTTCGCGGCCTGGGCACCCTTGGGACCCTGGACGACCTCGAACTCCACACGCTGGCCTTCGGTGAGGGTCTTGAAGCCGTCCATCGTGATCGCGGAGAAGTGGACGAACACGTCGTCACCACCCTCGCGCTCGATGAAGCCGTAGCCCTTCTCGTTCGAAAACCACTTGACGGTGCCCTGCTCCACGTACGTCCTCCTACAGCTGTGACGCCGGCCGAACAAGCCCGACGCCGATGGCTAGAACGCGCGAACCGTAGCGCCTAGGAACCGGGCACCGCAACCCCGGAACGGCGATGTTGCGCGGCCGTCAACGTGTTGCGCAGGAGCATCGCGATCGTCATCGGACCCACGCCGCCCGGCACCGGCGTCTGTAGGCCGGCCACCTCGAACACGGCCGGATCGACGTCGCCCACGAGGCCGTCCTCCGTGCGGTTCATCGCGACGTCCACGACCGTCGCGCCCGGCTTCACCATCTCGGGCGTCACGAGCCCTGCTCGACCCACCGCAGCCACGAGAATGTCGGCGCGGCGCGTGTGTGCTGCGAGGTCGACGGTGCGCGAATGACAGATCGTCACCGTCGCGTGCTCGGCGAGCAGGAGCATCGCCATCGGCTTGCCGACGATCTCACTCCGTCCGATGACGACGGCTTCCTTGCCCTCGAGCTCGACCCCGTACTCGGCGAGCATGGCCATGATCCCGAGCGGCGTCGCGGGTACGAGGAACGGCTCGCCCAGATAGAGACGTCCTGCGTTCAGGATGTGAAAGCCGTCGACGTCCTTGGCCGGATCGACGGAGCGGAGAACAGCGGGCTCGTCCATGTGCCCGGGTAGCGGGAGCTGAACCAGGATCCCGTCGACCGAGTCATCGGCGTTGAGCTCGGCGAGGAGGTCGAGAATGTCGCTCTCGGGCGTGTCGGCCGGGAAGCGGTGGTCGCGCGAGTCGATCCCCGCCTCGTGCGAAGCCTTGTGCTTGCTGCCGACGTAGACGTGGGAGGCCGGGTCGTCGCCCACGAGAATGGTCGCGAGGCACACGGGCTCCCCGAACGAGCGCACGTCCTCCGCGACCTGGGCGCGAACCTTCAGCGCGAGCGCCTTCCCGTCGATGCGAACGGCCGTCATGCGCGAGTACCCTACTCATGGCCTCGCGGGTAGTCGGTAATTCAACGCATCTCGTGCTATATCACGAAGACGAGCGGGAACGAGAGGGGGAAAGATGACGGTCTGGGTTACGCGTTTGTACGTCGCGGCGCTTGCTCTGGGAGGAGCGATGCGCGAGGACTGGAAGCGCATTGCGGTCGGAGCACTCTGCGGGTGGCTGATCATGAGCGTGCTTGGGGCGTTCGCAGTCGTCGGCTTCGAATCGTGGCATCTGATCACCGCCGAGGACTCGACTCTGCTGGGCGCCGCGCTCGTCTGGATGGGCATGGGAGTCGGGGGCATGGTCGCGTACGTCGCGAGGCCGCAACCGGTCGAACGCGGGACATCGGACCGATAGCAGAGGCGCCGAGCGGACTCGAACCGCTGTACGAGGCTTTGCAGGCCTCTGCCTAACCACTCGGCCACGGCGCCAGGCGCGGGTCATCGTAGCCGTCCTCCTACCGGGCTACGGTTGACGTGATGCTCGCCGAGCCGCGTCGACCAGAAGTCACCGAGCCATGCCTTCGCTGCGGCGCCACGATGGAGTGGCGACACGGGACGTGGCAGTGTCCGCGCTGCCGTTTCAAAGTCGGCTGCTGCGAAGGAGAGACGGGCGACTGCAGGCCGGAGCACGCGTAATCTCGCCGCGGTGACCGAGGAGTACACGGAGACCGCACTCCACTTCGAAGCGACGCGGCTTCCGCGGTTGCTCGAGCGCCACCTTCCCGCCGGCCCACTCGCGCTCGCCGACCTCGGCTGCGGTGACGGACCGCTCTTCGCTGCGCTCGAGCGCGGCGGCTTCATCGCCCCGAGTCGACCGGTCTACGCCGTCGACCTCGCACCCGCGCGGCTCGCGCGAGTCGCAGCCCACTTCCCGTGGATCGAGACCGTGGTGGCTTCGGCGGACGCGGTTCCCGCGATCCCGGACGGGTCGCTCGACTTCGTGTGCTCGACGATGGTCATGGAACACGTCCCGCAGGAGCCGACGTACCTGACCGAGATCAAGCGGATCCTTCGCCCGGACGGCAGAGCCTATTTGACTACGGTCTTCAAGACGAGGCTGGGCGTGGTACTTCCGCAAGCGCGACGGCGAGTCCGTTCTCGACACGTCACACCTCCGGGAGTACACGGACATCGAGGTCGTGCGGGGCTTCGTGACCGATGCAGGCTTTCGGATCGTCGCGCTCGAGAGGCATTTGCTCTGGTTCCCGCTGCTCGACCCGTTCCTGTTCCGCCTCGGCCACCGTCTCAGCGGGCTCGGGACCAGCGCATCCCTGCTCCGCGTGCTGCGAGCTGCACGCGTGCCGATTCCCGGCTACTACAGCCTCGAGGTGGTCCTGGCGTGCTCGACGGATCGAACTGACGCCGCGACAGTCGGTGAGCAGGCCGATCCGCACCGGCTCCTCGCCGCCCGAGCAACCCGTGGCAGCCGCAGCGAGCAGCGTGACGGCCAGCACACGCGCGACCCAAGCGAGATCAGCTCGCATCGGCGGTCACCCACACTCCGCCCGCACCCACCGCGACCTCGCGTGGTCGGCCGCCTACGTCGACGTCGTCGACGACCTCGGCGGTGCGCGGGTCGATGCGGGACACGGCGCCGTCGATCGTGCTCGTGACCCACACCCAGCCGGCGGCGGCGGCGAGGCCGCTCGTTCCGCGGCCCGTGGGAATCGTCGCCGTGATCGTGTTCGTCTCCGGATCGATCCGCAGGACACGGTCGTCGAGCGGCGCGCTGACCCAGACGGCTCCCTCACCCGTCGCGACAGTTCGCGGAATGAAGGGGAGCTCGATCGTGGCGAGGATGCGGCCGCTCTCACGATCGAGCCGCCAAAGCCGCCGGTCGATCCCATCGCCCAGCACCCACACCGACCCGTAGCCCACAGCGAGGTCGCGCTGATTAAGACGATAGGTCTCTACCGAGAGCGGCTCACGGTACGGAAGCGTGAGGCTGCGGAGGATGCGAAGCTCTCCGGGCCCAGTGCTCAGCTTGCTGTCACCGGAGAACCCCATCGACCAGAGGACGCCCTCTCCTCCGGCGACCGTGCAGGTGTACAGGTCCAGCTTGCTCTCGCGTACCCCTGTGACCGCGTCATAGCGGGCGACGGTGCCGGTGAAGACTTCCGCTGCGTTGTCCGAGACGACGTAGATCTTGCCCCCGAGCGCCGTGACATCCCGGGGCTCGCCAACTGACGTGACGCGCTTCAGGTCGCCCGTGCGCGGCTCCAGCATCCAGAGGGCACCATCGCGGTAGTCAGCCAGCCATACTCGACCGGCGCCAGTCGTGACCGCGCCAGGATGCGTCGAGACGCGGTAGCGGGCAGGTCACGTTGCCGCTCGCCGGATCGATCCCGATCAACGAACCACTCGTCGTCGAAGCCTGCGCTGCTTCGCGCGTGAGCAGGATCGCGGCTAGAGCGGCCGCCGCAACGACGAGCACGAAGGCGGTCGCGGCGACCACGAGGCGCAGCCGACGCGGCCTCGCCGCGACCAGCCCGAGCGCCGCGCTCGCGTCGGCGACGAGCTCGGCGCAGCTCGAATAGCGTTCGTCCGGCTCTTTCGCCATCGCCCGCACGAACACGGCGTCGATCGCCGGCGGCAGCCCGGAGCGGTGTGCCGACGCGGACGGCGGCTCGTCTTCGAGGTGGGCGTAGATGGTCGCTACCTCGGAGGGACGCCGGAAGGGGACCTCGCCGGTGAGGCACTCGAAGAGCATGCAGCCGAGCGCATAGACATCTGCGCGTCCGTCGACCTCGTCGCCACGAATCTGCTCCGGCGCGACGTAGTCGAGCGTGCCCAGCAGCGACCCGTCCGTCGCCTGACCGCGACCCGACACGCTCTGCGTCAGCCCGAAGTCGGCGAGGTAGCAGTGGCCGCGCTCGTCGATCAAAACGTTCGACGGCTTGACGTCGCGGTGGACGAGCCCCTTGGTATGAGCCGCGTCGAGCGCACCCGCGACCTGCGAGACGATCTCGATGACCCGGGCGGGAGCCAGCGCGCCTTCGCGTCGAAGCACCGCGCGCAGGTCGGCGCCCTCGACGTAGCGCATTGCCAGGTAGAAGCCTGCGTCCGCCTCCCCTGCGTCGTACACCGGGACGACATTTGGGTGGTCGAGGCTCGCGGCGAGGCGTGACTCGCGGAGGAGGCGCTCGCGGAATGCGTCGTCGTCGGCGTAACGCGGAGCGAGGATCTTGAGGGCGACGTTCCTGTCGAGGCGGCCGTCGTGCGCCCGGTACACCTCCCCCATGCCGCCGCGGCCGATCAGCTCCTCGACCCGGTAGCCGCCGATCTCGACACCACTTTCGACCCGCACCAATTCAGTCATCGCCGATCGATTCTCCTCTACCTCGCCTCATCGTGCACATCCCGGGCCGGGACGGCCGCACCGGCTGCCCGCACAACTCGCGAGCACTGTGCGCGGGCTAGTTCGCTAGCGCGCTACGACCGCCGGGACGGCGGCCGTAGCGGTGACGTCCGAGGTATTGTCATGCCACTTTCACTGGGGGAGCGGGCGAACTCGTGCATGACGCAGCCCCAGCACGACGCCGAGCGCGAGCAGGATGCCCAGACCGAACCCTGCACCGAGCTGCGGCCACTCGATCCCGCTTCCAGAACTCGTGGGCGCGACAGAGGCAGTTCCCGCCGATCGCGCCGCAAACTCCAACGAGGCGGCTAGTGGGTCCCCGCGATCCGAGCGGGCCAGGCGAACTCCTTCCGTCTGTCCTCGGATGTCGGCGCTGACGTTCGGCCGGTGTGCCAGCCATTCGCCGAGTCTGTCTTGGCCGGATGCGGCCGGAGCGCCGAAAGCAACGACGCCGACAGCGATGGTGATAATGAGTGAAAGTTTGGGGCTCATCTTTTCTCCTCTCTTCGTTCAGTAGTCGATCAGACGGCGACGGCGAACTGCTCCTCGTCGATAACGTCCGCCTCCTCGCCGGCGCCGACGGCCTTTCGAAGCCGGACGACCTCCCGGAGTGCGGCCGTCGAGTCCCGGCCGAAGAAGGGGCCACACCCGTTCGTGAAGCCACCTCCCGACCGCCTTCAGGCTCGCGTCGTCGATCGGGTGCGTCTCGTCGCGCAGTGCGGCTGCGATCGCGCGCAGCGAGGGAGCGCACGCAGCGGTAACACCCGGCTGGACGACGTAGCGCGGTCCACGGCCGATGAATGGGCGCTCCGGGACAGCCGCTCGCTCGACGCGCCGCGCCAGCTGCCGGCGCTTCCTGATGGTCCGGTCACGCTTCATGTTCCTCTCCTTCCTTCAGACCGCTCCATTGGGTTCGTTGTGGAGGAGGCTGCAGCGTCGTCCACTGCACTGGTGAATCGCTGGACGATGGCTGGAAACGCCTTTCGCAGCCTCAACGCCGCGAGAAGTCGACCAGGCAGTTCGGCGCTCACGATGGTGTTGCAGCGGAGGAACCGTGAGTTCGCGACCGATTGCTCGTGACCAGACGCCGCCGTCTTCGTTACTGCAGCGATAGATCGCCGTCCAGCTTCGCGCTCGAGGTCGGCTTCGTGCTCTCTTCCTAGCATGCGGTACAGCTCATCCACGAGTTCCCCGCCCTCCGCTGTCGATGCGACATCTGTCGCGTCGGATGACGGCCAAAGGGTCACTCACAGCACTGGTGAATCACTGGAAGTCGGCTGGAAGCGCCGTTGCTAGCGTCCCTGCGATGGCGGCCCGTGACACGCTCGTCCACGAGAAGCTCGACCAGGCGGTCGAGATCCTCCGCGAGCAGGAGGTCGACCTCTGGCTCACGTTCGTGCGCGAGACGCTGCTCACCAGCGATCCGTGCCTCGACCTCGTCGCGGGCACGTACTGCGCCTGGCAGAGCGCGTTCCTCGTCTCTGCTGCCGGCGAGCGCATCGCGATCGTCGGTCGTTTCGACGTGTCGGGCGTCGAGGGGCTCGGTGCGTACACGGAGGTCATCGGCTACGACGAGAGCATCCGGCCGGTGCTCCGCGACGCCATCGAGCGGCTCGCGCCGCGGTCGATCGCCGTGAATTACTCCGAGAGCGACCCCGCGGCCGACGGCCTGACACACGGCCTCTGGCTCGTCCTTGCGGAGATGCTGGCCGGAACCCCGTACAGCGATCGACTCGTCTCCTCGGAGCGGATCGTCAACGCGCTTCGCGGAAGGAAGTCACCTGTCGAGGTAGCGCGAGCTCGAGCCGCGATCGCTGCGACACAAGAGATCTTCGACGGCGTCACGCGCCTCCTCGCGACCGCGATGTCCGAGACCGAGATCGCGGCGGCGATGCACGCCGAGGTCGCTCGGCGCGGACTCGGCTACGCATGGGGGCGGGACCACTGTCCAGCAGTCAACGCAGGCCCGGAGAAGGAGGTCGGCCACAGCGCGCCCGGCGAGCTCCGAACGAAGCGCGGCGAGCTGCTCCACGTGGACTTCGGCATCTCCCGCGACGACTACTGCAGCGACCTGCAGCGGGTCTGGTACTTCCTCGACGACGGGGAGACCGAGGCGCCCGACGACGTGACCCGCGCGTGGGACGCGCTGTGGGCCTCGATCGACGCGGGTGTTTCAGCACTGCGTCCCGGCGTCGCCGGCTGGAAGGTGGACGCGGCGGCCCGCGAACGCCTCGTCGCTGCCGGCTACCCGGAGCCGATGTACGCGCTCGGCCACCAGCTCGGCCGCAGCGCCCATGACGGCGGCACCGTCCTCGCTCCACCCTGGGACCGATATGGCGCAGCGCCGTTCGGCGTGGTCGAGGCGGGGAACGTCTTCACGGTCGAGTACGGGACGGCCGTGCCCGAGCGCGGCTATATCGGCCTCGAGGAGGACCTGCTCGTCACATCCAACGGCGTCGAATGGCTGTCGACGCCGCAACGAGAGCTCTGGCTCGTCCCCGCACGCGACTGATTCGGGCGATGCCACTACAGAACCGAGTCACGCCGCTCAGCGAGCTGGTGGCCGACCCGGCGCGGGGACTCGTGTACGGCAACCGAGGATGCCTGCACGACGACGCCGGTCGAATTCGCAGACGATTCAACGGCAAGCGCTGGATCGCCTGTCGTCTCGCGTTCCGCGGCTGGCAGCGAGGGCCATTGCTCCAACCGGGTCGCTTCACCGAGCTCTTCTTCCTCGACGAGGTCACGGCCTTCGCCGCGGGTCATCGCCCGTGCGCACTCTGTCGCCGCGCGGACTACGACGGCTTCCGTGAGATCTGGGCCGACGTCCACCCGGGCCAGGTCACCGCGGATTTGATCGACGCGCAGCTCCACGGCGAGCGGCTCGCCGCCCGGGCGCGCGCCCAGCTCCATCACGAAGTCCCGTTCGACGAGCTTCCCGACGGAGCATTCGTCCTCGAAGATGGCGAGCCGTTTCTCGTGCTAGGCGCCCAACTCCAGCGGTGGACGCCATCGGGTTACGAGGCAAGCCGGCCGCGACCGGTCGGCCGGCGGGCTGTGGTGATCACGCCTCGCTCGCTCGTCGAGGTTCTGTGCCGCGGCTGGCGGTCAGCCGTGCCCGTCGTGCACCCGTCCTCGAAAGCGGCGGGCGCCCAGAGGCCCTGGGTCTGACCCAGGGGCCGAGCGGGGCGCTCAAAGTTTCTCTGCGTCGGCGCGGCTACTTGTTCTTGCCGTTGCCTTTCCCGTTCGCGTGGCCCGGCGGGGAGGCGCCACCCAAGCCGGGCGGAGAGACCGATCCACGCTTTGACTTCGTCGGCTTTAGCTTCTTGAGCTTCATGGTCTTCGGCGCCGTCGCGGTCATCTCAGCCGGCGTTTGCGCCGCCGCCTTCTTGGACTCGCTCTTCCCGGGCTTGACCTTCTCGCTCCCGGCTGCGGAGGCGCCTTTCACGCCCTTTTCCTTCGGAACCTTCGTCTTCCCGGTCGCAGACGTTTGAGCGCTCTCGGTCGACTGCGACTTCTTGCCCTTCTTGGCCTTCGCCGAGCCTGTCGCATCCGTTGCCTGGGTGGCGATCGCGCACACGCTCTCGGTGTCGCCGTGCCCCAGGTGCGCGGGCACTGCGTTGACCGAGACGCTGATCGTGTTCCTGCCCTTGTGACAGATCTCCACCTTCCCGCCGGACTGGTTCTGCGTCACGAGCCCTTGTGCAGGCGCACGCGCGGTCTGAGCCAGGCCGGCACCCCCAAGAGTGGCAAACAGGACAACCGCCGCGGACACGAACGCAGCTGTAGCGACTCGCTTGTGCCTCCGTCGCTGCTCCCTCACAGCCCCTCCCTTCATCGACAGCATGGCGGAGAACCGGGGCGCCGGCGGCTGCGCCCCGGGTCGGTTCTCGTATCGGCCCTCGAGGTCGAGAACCGCAGCCCCGAGGGGATCAAATTCCCTCGCACGGGTGATCGCATCCCGCACCGGCGCTCTACGATCGAATGATGGGGCGAGACGAGGTCAAGCGTGCCTCCTTCGAGGCCTGGGAGGCTATGGCGCCGGGGTGGGAACGCTGGCGCGGCGAGATCGAGGCGACCTCGACACCGGTGCGCGAATGGTTGATCAGAGAGCTCGAGCCTCGCCCGGGGGACACGATTCTCGAGCTCGCCGCCGGCCCCGGAGACACCGGCTTCGAGGTAGCCGGGCTCGTCGGCGAGGGGGGTCGCGTGATCTCGACCGACCTCGCTCCTGCGATGGTCGAAGTTGCGCGGCGCCGGAGCACCGAGCTCCGCCTACGGAACGTCGAGCATCGCGTGCTCGACGCCGAGCGCATCGAGCTTCCCGACGATTCCGTCGACGGCGTCGTCTGCCGTTTCGGCTTCATGCTGATGCCGGACGTCGCCGCTGCCTGCTCCGAGACCCGGCGTGTGCTCCGCGGGGGCGGACGACTCGCGTTGGCCGTATGGCGTGGCGCCGAGGTCAATCCGTGGATCTCGATCTCCGGCCGGATGCTCGTCGAGCGCGGTCATGCTCCGTGCCCCGAGCCCGGTGCGCCGGGTATCTTCGCGCTCGCCGACGAGGACCGCCTGCGCGGACTTCTCGAGTCGGTGGGGTTCAGGGTCGAGCGGGTCGAGGACGTGCCCGTGCGCTTCGTTTATCGGGACGTCGACGATTACGTGCGACGGGCGCGAGACACGGGAGGGTTGTTCGCCACCGTGTGGCGTGCGGTCTCGGACGAGGAGCACGAGGCGATGAGAGCTCGACTCGGAGACGAGTTCGCGCCGTTCGCGGTCGACGGAGGCTACGAGCTACCCGGAGTCGCCCTAGCGGCCGTCGCCAGCTGACCCGGCCTCACGGAATGGGCCGACCTGGACCTGAGCTTCCCAGGACGGCTAGCCCGCGTGGCTGATACGTGTCAGCACGTTCCCGTTCCAGCCATTCATGAAATCGGCGTGAGCGCCGAAGTGGCCGGTCGCAACCTGCGCGCCGAGCGGCACGGGCGGGTAGACGACGATCAGGACGAGCGTTGGGAGCGCGATCGGGTGCGATGCCGGGCAGAGGCCTCGCGACAGGTACTTCATGTGCTTCTTGTGGTTGGCGCTGTCCAGGGTCCGACCGTTCCAACAACTCGGGAAGGTGACCTGGAGCTGGAGCCACTGACCCACGCTGCACGCCGGAGCGCGGGAAACCTTCAGTCCGTCTCCCGCACCGGAACCGCAACTCCACGCGACGATGCTCTTCGGCTGAGGGCTCCGGGCGGCGGCGTTTCCGGCGATCATCACGAGTCCCCTGGGCAGCGGCGCGAGCGCCTCCCTCGAACGCTTCACGTAGAAGACCGTCGCGGAGCGAGGAAGGACGGCCGCCCGGCCGACGAAGAGGCTTGGGAACCAGTAGCCGGAGGAATCAGCTGGGTCCGAGCAGCTGGTTGGTCCGCCGAGAAGCGATGCCGGCGTCGCCCAGGCGTCGACGGTCGTGTTTCCGATGAACGTGTGGTTGTGCGAGCGCCCCTGCCGGCCCGGGAAGACGATCGGGTCGTCGTTCGAGCGATGGCTGATGCTGCAGCCGATGGCGTAGTGAGGGCCGCCCGGAAAGCCAGGAGCGGGCTGCTCGGGAACGGCGGGCGCGGCCGAGAGGCTGGACGCGGCGAGAGCAGCAGCCGTCACCGCGGCCACGAGTGAGAGCGGGAAGGCAACCCGGCGCCACATGGCCCAGCTCCAGGATGAACGAGATCGGCGCCGGGCACAAGGTGTCGAAGCACAAGGAACGCCCGGATCTCGGAACTCTTAGCCTCAAGCAGTTGAAGGGACGCGACCCGGGTCGATGAGAGCGCACCGCGTCCGACTCAGGGGTCGCGCCGCCCTGCTGCCCCCTAGTACCGGGGCTTGTCCATGAATGCTCCGATGATCCAAAGGATCGGGAAGACGAACCCGATGATGAACATCACGATGTGGCCGTTGCGGATCGTCATGAATCCGGCCGTGATGAAAGCGATCAGGTAGAGGACGCCCAGCAATCCTCCCCATACGAACCATCCGACAGCCAACGGCACGAGGCTCCTCCTTCGTTCGAGTTGACGAGGAAGACTTGCGTGTCGATCGGACGACCCGAATCGTTGGCTGGTACTGGCGCTCCTCCTGTCAGATCAACCCATCCGTGATCGACGCCGAGAACGGTGTGACATACTCGGCCGTCCCGGCGGCTTCACACGGAAGGCGCGGGGGCGATCCGCCGCGATTGCTACGACGGAGGTAAGTGGTGCAAGCCGTGAGTCTGAGAAGCTGCCGCAAGCGTCGCCCGCTGCGGAAGGGTCGAGCCGCGTGATGACCGACGCTCCGAAAGCGCCGAAACCTGCCGGCTCGTCCCGAGCGCGCGTAATCGGCGCTCGAGTGCTGACCATCGTGGCGATCCTCCTCGCGCTCGTCGGGATGCTCGCCTTCTACGTCGAGCACACAGCCCTGGATGAGGCCGGGTTCGAGACGATCTCGCGCAACATGATCGAGAACGACACGATCCGCACACAGGTCGCGGCCAAGTCCGTCGACACGCTGTTCGAGAACGTCGACGTCGAGGCGGCGATCGCCGAGCGACTGCCCCCCGCGCAGCAGGACCTGGCTCCTTTTCTTGCCGGTCTCGCCCGCTCGGGCGCGGATCGCGCGGCTGATGCGGTGCTCGAACGCCCCCGTGTGCAGACGGTGTGGGTGGAGGTGACGACACGGACGCAGCGCCAGCTGGTGCGCCTCTTGGACGACGAGACGACGTTCATCCAGACCGAGGGTGGCGCGGTCGTGCTCGACCTCCGCCCGCTCGTGATCCAGATCGGCGACCAGGTCGCGGTGATCGGAAAGGTGGCCGAGAGGCTCCCCGAGTCCTCGGGACGGATCGCGATCATGGAGGAGAGCCAGCTGGAGGCGGCGCAGACGGCGACGAAGATCTTGCGTTCGGTCGCCGACTGGATGTGGCTCGTGGCGCTCGTGGTCGCGGCACTCGCAGTCTGGCTGGCCCGCGGGCGGCGCCGGCTCGAGCTCCGCGCCATTGCCCTCGGCCTGGTCGTGGTCGGGCTCCTGATGCTCGCCGTCCGCCGCTTCGCGGGTGACTACCTCGTCGACGAGCTCGCGAAGGACGATGCGGTCAAGCCCGCAGCCGGGGAGGCCTGGGACATCCTCACGCAGGTGCTCGCGGACCGCGCGTGGGTGTGGATCATCCTCGGCGTCATCACGCTCCTCGGAGTCTGGTTCGTCGGCGAGACTCGTCGCGCCGGACAGGCGCGCCGCGCCGCAGCGCCCATCTTGGAGAACCGCTTGACGACGTACGCCATCGCCGCGGTCGCCCTGCTCGTGGTCGCGCTCGTCGCTCCGCCCATCGCGCGCGGCTGGCTGTCGGCGCTCGTTCTGATCGCCCTCGTCGTCGCCGGCATAGAGGTCGTCCGAAACATCGTCCACCGAGAGGGCCAGCAGTCCACCTGAGGGTCATCGGTCGCCGCCAGGCCACGGTGGTTCATCATCTCCGTTCGAGACGCGCTTCGTACTAGGCGGACAGAGGTTCACCAGCCGTTGTCAACGAGGAGCCACCTGAAGCGCCGCGCTTAGCGCCCGTCGCGTGCCTTCGGGCGGGCGCGAAGACTAGACTCGCCGGGATGTCCGAGGCAGCGGTCACGCTCGAGCACCCGTCCAAGAGCCGCCGGATCGTCAAGATCGTCTCCTGGATTGCAGGTCTCGTCGCGCTGCTCGTCGTCCTCCGCCTCCTCGGCGTCGACGTGTGGGGCTGGCTCGAGCAGCTTTGGGACGCGGTCACCGGGATCTCGTTCTGGTACATCGTCCTAGGCTGCGTGTTCCAGGCCCTGCAGACGACGCTCACCGCCCTCGGGTGGTACGGGATCCTGCGGTACGCCTACCCCGGCGGCGTCACGTATATGACGGTTCTCGCGTCCTACGCCGCCGGTGTGGCGCTCAACAACTTCCTGCCCGCCAACATCGGAACCTTCGTCACGCTGATGATGTACGTCGCAGTCGTGCGGGGCGCGACCTTCCCGGGGATCCTCGCGGGCTACGTGGTTCAGAAGATCTTCTATTTCGTGATCGGGACGCTGATCTACGTCTACCTGTTCAGCCAGGTCGCGGGCTCGTTCGACTTCCAGTTCGGGAACGAGCGCGACGCGATCCAGAACCACCCGGTGCTGACGCTCACGATCATCGGGGGAGCGATCTTCCTCATCGCACTCCTACTGCGCGTCTTCTGGCGGAAGGTGAAGGGGTTGTGGAAACAGGCGAAGGCGGGCGCGGCGATTCTCGGTGACGCGCGCGCATACGTGAAATGGGTGCTGCTGCCGCAGATGGGCGGGTACGCCGCGAAGATCGGTGTGATCATCGTGTTCCTCGCGGCCTACTCCATCCCCGTGACCTTCGGCTCCGTGATGAGCGTGCTGGGCTCGAACCAGCTGGCGAACCTGCTGTCGTTCACGCCCGGTGGAGTCGGCGTCAACCAGGCTTTCAACACGTTCGCGCTCGACAGCTACACGGATCCGACGACGGCCACGGCGTACTCCGTCGGGCAGCAGCTGGTCACGACCGCGTTCAACGTCGTATTCGCGGTCATACTCATCTGCGTCGTATTCGGCTGGAGCGGCGGCTCGAAGCTCGTCCGGGACTCCTATTCGGACGCCAAGGTGAAGGCCGACGAGATGAAGGCGAGCCGCGGGAAAGGGCTGGGTGCGACCGAGGACGTGGAGGACGCCTGAGGTGTGCCGAACCCGGGGCGAGCGTGCGCGGTGTCACGAGCGCCCCTTCCGGCGTTGTCCGCAGAGAACGGCGTGACCGCGACGATGGTCAACATCCACGGCAAATCCGCCTGAGCGGGGCTTCAGAAGATGCCGGTCGGAGAGTGGCTGTGACCGAGCATGCGGTGGTGATCGCCGGAGGAGGTCCGACGGGGCTGATGTTGGCGGGCGAGTTGGCGTTGGCGGGGGTCGACGTTGCCATTGTCGAGCGGCGCCCCAGCCAGGACCTCACCGGCTCGCGCGCAGGCGGTCTGCATTCACGCACCATCGAGGTCCTCGATCAGCGCGGAATCGCTGATCGGTTCCTCTCGCAGGGAAAGGTGGCCCAGGTCGCGGGGTTCGCCTGGATTCCTTTGGACATCAGCGACTTTCCCACGCGGCACAACTACGGGCTCGCGCTGTGGCAGAACGACATCGAGCGCATCCTGGCCGGCTGGGTCGGCGAGCTGGCGGTGCCGATCTATCGCGGACGTGAGGTGACCGGTTTCGCGCAGGACGACACCGGCGTCGACGTCGAGCTGTCCGACGGCCAGTCGCTCCGGGCGGACTATCTCGTCGGGTGCGACGGAGGAGGCAGTCTGATCCGGAAAGCCGCCGGCATCGAGTTCCCCGGGTGGGATCCGACAACGAGCAACCTGATCGCCGAGGTCGAGCTGGCCGAGGAGCCAGAATGGGGCTTACGCCGCGACGCCCTCGGTATCCATTCCTTGAGCAGGTTGGAGGACGGAGGGCCGGTGCGGGTCCTGGTGACCGAACAGCACGTCGGACACACCATTGAGCCCACCCTGCGCGATCTCAGCGAGGAGCTCATCGCCGTCTACGGCACCGATTTCGGGATCCACAGTCCCACTTGGATTTCGAGATTCACCGATATGGCTCGGCAGGCAGCTTCCTACCGCAAGGGACGGGTGCTGCTGGCCGGCGACGCCGCACACGTGCATTACCCGGCGGGCGGACAGGGCCTCAACATCGGTGTGCAGGATGCGGTGAATCTGGGGTGGAAGCTGGCCCACGTCGTCAAGGAAACGTCGCCAGAAAGCCTCCTCGATACGTACCATGCCGAGCGGCACCCGGTCGCCGCCATCGTGTTGCGCAACACGATGGCGCAGGTCGCGCTGCTCCGCACAGATGACCGCACCAACGCCTTGCGCGAGACCATGTCCGAGCTGCTGGGCATGGACGAGGCTCGCAAGCGGGTCGCCGCGATGATGTCCGGCCTGGACATTCATTACGACCTCGGCGAGGGACACCCGCTGCTCGGACGCCGCATGCCCGATCTCGACCTGGTCACCGCCAACGGCCCGCTGCGGGTCTTCACCCTGCTGCACGATGCCCGGCCGGTGCTACTCAACCTCGGTGAGCCCGGCGGCGTCGACATCACTCGATGGGCAGATCGAGTTCACTTGATCGACGCCAAATACGGTGGTACGTGGGAGCTTCCGGCACTCGGGGCGGTCACTGCTCCCACCGCCGTGTTGATTCGGCCCGACGGATATGTGGCCTGGGTGGGAGACCGAATCCAACTGGGGCTCGCTGACGCGCTAACCACCTGGTTCGGACCGCCTACTGCGGCATAGCTCTCATTCTGTTAGGAGTTCTAAGCGCGGAGCCTCCCCCAGTTCCCCCACCTCCGTATGCTGGATTCGGCGATCCAGCATCACGTGCTCCTGCGCGCTCGCCTAGACGCTCCTGGGGACATGTTCGCGCTACATTTCAGTCGCAGGGAGCCGGGCCAAACCCGGCCAGGCTCCTCCTCCTCCTGACGGCTGGAGCTTGGCTGTGAGCGTGCACCTCTTCCCCTTGGCACGCAACGTCCCGGCTCCCTGCGAGACCCAGAGTCTGGCGCGTATTGGCTTCGAGGGCAACCCGGATTACCGGCGGGATAGGCGCCGAGAGACGCCGGAACCAGGTTCCTCACAACTCGATCGTGCGAAGGGTGAACGGCACCCGTCGGGCAGGGCGACCTAGCCGATCATCCCCCACCCCTGGAGCCCTGTTGCCAGATCGCCCCAGGCCCGCTTCCATGATGACAACTTGTGACTGTCGTAGCAAGCTCTCCCCGACAAGAGCCAGAACGCGGCGACAGCGGATGACTTGTTCGCATCCTCGATCGCGACCCCACAAGTAAAGGCGGATTACAGGGATTGGTCGGGCCGGACGCGGCGTTGGGAGAGGCGACGTGCCGATCGACCTTCGGGGTTGAGGGGAAGAGCCGTACCTGCACGCCCCACCGCGCCCGGCCTGATTGGAACATAACGCGTCGGAGCCTGGGCGCGCTTCCGCCAAGTACCGCTCGAGCCAGGGCATCGTTCGAGACGTGCTTGACGTGGGGCATTCTGGCCCGACACGCTACTCAGCGAGGCGAGAAGGGACAGAACGCAACTACGCGACTACGCGTCTACGCTGACGCGGGCTGTCTCCGGCTGGATCACCAGGCAGACGTCCGCGAGTTCAGCGAGCGGTGCCTCCTCGACCTGGTAGACATCCGCGATCGTCCGGGCGAGCTCGGTTTCCCGGAAGTCCATCAGCGCCTTCTCCGAGTCCCAGACGTAGACGGCGCCAAACTCCCCACTCTCACGAAAGCGGAGATAGATCTTCTCCACGAGGCCCGGCACGTTGCTGTAGCGGTCAGCCCGTTCCTCGAACGTTGCCTGTACGGCGTCGTCGGAGAGCCTCGACTTGAAGCGAACGAGCGAGACGATCACTCACATCACCTCCGATCGATTCACCCAGCATATTGCACTCTCACCTGCGCCCCCGACAAGTCATCCCGAGAGGGCAACCGCATAGCCCGCGCCCTCTGCGAAACGCTGCCGGTAGCCCCCTACAACCTCCCCATTGATTCGAGCACGGAGCGCAGCCGTTGTCCGAGATGCGAGCGCGCGCGAAGGCGAGTTCGTCACGGGGACAACCCGCCTACTACGCTCCCTGTGGAGGTCCCTCCAACGAAAGGAGTAACTATGGCCGGATCGACCAGCGAGACACCGGTCCTCGACCTGCTGGAAAGCATGACCGCGGACTCGCTCGCAGCATCGAGTCTCGATCCTGAGACCCTCATGCTCGTTCGCATCGCGGCCCTTGCCGCAGTCGACGCGCCGACGGTCTCTTATGCCCTGAACCTCGGCGCGGCGAGCGAGATCGGCATCGACGCCGAGCAGGTCCGCGGCGTCCTGGCCGCGATCGCGCCGATCGTCGGCACGGCGCGAATCGCGTCCGCCACGGGCAAGATCGTCGATGCGCTCGAGATCGCGATCGAGATCGCGGAGCACGAGGAGTAACTACGCCCACGGCAGCCGCGCCTCCTAGGAGGGGCGGCTGCCGTGGCCGCTCGCACGAGCGCCGTGACCGTGGCTCCATGAGAACGGCGAGTGGTGGCCGAAGCTGACAGTTGATTGCCGCGCGCTACGCCGAGACGTCGAAGCTCTGCCAGCCATGTTGGTCCTCGTACCGGAGTAAGACAGGCCCGATCAAGCATCAGAGAACCTCGGACGGCAGAGTGAGTTCGTCCGTCGGCAGGAATGCGGTTGGGCGCTCCGATACTCCGGCTCAGACGAGTCGAACGTAAGGACGGCATGTCTGCGCGCGAAGGCCGTTTGTCGCAGCGACATACAGAGGTTCGAGGCCAGATCGTTGGGCGCGAGTCCCGAGCTCGAACTACCTACGGATCGAGGAGCGGGAGCTCGAGGGCTGAGAGAGCTGAAGGAGCCTTTCAGCTAGCTGGCGAGCACGATGACGATGAAAAACGCGAGCACGACCTCGCTGACGATCCACGAGTTGTTGTTCATCCAGTCGCGGATCTTCGGCAGCAACGTCCGTGCCCGTTCGCCCAGCGGGAGCACGGCCAGGGCTGACGCCGCGAGGAGGAGAAGCGTGAGGAGGACGAAGGGAAGCGTGTGCCACCAGGCCTCACCATGGTTCCCCAAGTGCATGCCGACGCTGACCGAAGTGGCGAGATCGCTCGGAAACAGGCCCAGTACAGAAGCCCGAGCGTGAGCGAGAGTTTGGGAGTTGCCGTTTGCAGCCTGGCCATCCACTTGGGAGTCTCCGTGTGCTTCTTCCTCCTGAGAAACACGTATGCCATGGCGAAGAGCAGGAGAGCGACGACGACGTAGTCCAGCGTGCGCGATGGCGAGCCGCCCCCTGAGCCGCCGCCGAGCACCGCGCCCAATACGTAGGCGGCAGTGACGATCGCGGTGACCGAGATGGCCGCACCGAGGACGTACGCGTCGGAGTCGGCCTTCCATTTCTCGCTCGTGGCGAAGAAGAGGCGCTGATGATCTGCGGGCCGGCGATCATCACGAACGCCAAGGGCAAGGTCGCGGCGAAGCTCATGGCAGGCGTCTCCTTTCGCGCCGGCTCGTGAGGCCCTGGGCGGTTTGCAGTCCTTGGCACCTTTCCATACAGGCTCAGTCGCCGCCCCGCGAGCGGGCCCGGCGCCCGACCGCTTCGCGGGGGAGAGTGGAACTCCGCGTCAGGTGAGCGGAACGCTGACTGCGTGGATGATGAAGAGCGCGGCGAGTATCAGGAGTGCGTAGACGGTGACCTGCGGCTGTCGGCGACCGACTTCGCCCTCCGCGCCCTCCATGAGCGCGACGACGCGTTTGCCGAGGAATAGGAAGAGGATCAACGGACCCCAGACGAGCGCGGTCGCGAGCGTGACGTACACGACGACAAGCTGCGCCTGGTCCGCGTCTCCGAGGCCCGCAGTGACGATCGTCGCGGCAGCCAGGCAGGTCAATACAAGCCGCTTCGGGCCACCGATCCCGAGCAGGAATCCGGCGGCGACGGTCGTGAGGAAGCGCAACCGGCCGAGTCGTTCGAGCAGCGCCTGCGTCCGCGCCTTCGAGCGTTCGTGCGCGGGTGGGCCTTCATGCGTGTTTGGGGGTCTCCGGTGAACCACGAGGGCTAGCGCGATCAGCACGAGCGCGACCGCGACCTCAAGCGTGGCCCGGAAACCGGGGTGGCTCTTGTCGCTGAAGCCGGTAACGGCAATGCCGAAGATCACGAGCACCGAGCAGGTCAGAGTCTGCGCTCCGACGAACCCGCCGCCGAAGCCAAACGCCTTCAGCCGTCCCGATGGTATTAGCGCCAGCGTCGCGCCGAATCCGAGCGCGCTGAAGCCCGCCAGGAGGCCATATAGGACCACTTGAATCGTGGCGTGGAGCATCCCGAGGGCCGCACGTTACGCCAGCGGTGCGATCGACCCGAACAGCGAGGCCGATGCACAGGTGCCCGAGCACGAGCCCGCCGCTGGAAAAGTCCTGGCGGAAGCCCTCAAATGTGCGTCGTTGGCCTCACGATCACCGCGCTCACCTAGCGAGCCCCCTTGACCACACCGCCCCGAACCGACTCTCACGATCGGCAGCTCTTCGAAGCCTCGCAGCGAACCTGGCTGGCCGCCGAGCAGAAGTGGCTCACCTGGGTGCGTACCGGACTGAGCGGGAGGCCAGCCAAAAGCGTCGACTACCTGGCACTCGCCTCGGCGAGTTGCCCCGGCCGCCTCAGATGCCGATCGCGAGTGTGGTCAGACTGGACCGCTCATTCGCGTCGCCGACGTCCCGATAGGCGGGACCGATGCCGGTAGTCCGTCGCTGCGCACGCCACCGCACCCTCAGTAGAGGGCGCTGCCCTCGATGCATGAGTGAGAAGCGAGCGCGACTCGACACACACCGCCGAGCTCCAGGCCAAGCCTTCCGTCGCCTGATCCTCGAGCGAGACGGCTACCGATGCCACTGGTGCTGATCGCACTCGTGGACGGCGGCACGGCCCTGGGAGCCCGCCCCTTTTCGCGAGACAAACGCGCATCCACCTGAGAGACGCCGATAGGTGCTCGCATGAAGGTCTGCACGCGCTGCGGCACATCCAAGCCGGAGAGCGAGTTCGCGCGGCGTGCCCGGACGAAGTCCGGCCTGAACTCATGGTGTCGTACGTGCTCGGCCGAACAAACGGCACGATGGCGAGCCGAGCATCCCGAGTACGTCGCCGCGGCCAACGAGGCTCGCCGGGCCGTTCCCCGCGAGCGGCCTGCGAGCCCTGCGGGACGCCCTTCACGGTCGCGTGGACAAACGCTACTGCTCGCGCCGCTGCAGGGATGAGCGCCACCGGGACCGCGATCGGGAGTCTCTTGGCCTCGTCCGATGAGCGGAACGGCGATGAGGAGCTCCGCCGTCCCTCCGGATGATCTCGGCGCGCCGCGCTCGAGGAGCGTGCCCGCACACACCGTACGACCCGTACCGCGGCGTCGAGACGCGCAACTAGCGCGCAGGGGGCGCTTTCTCGAACTCCCGCTACCAGCACTCCGGGCAAAGCGTCAAGAGCCCACCCGTGCCGTCTGACTCGACGCGCCAGAGCCCCTTCAGATCCTGCCAGTCTCGCCACGAAGACACGCCCGTGCGCGCGATGAGACCGGCCATTGACGACGACGTCAAGGCGAGCGACGCTAGCTTTCCGTCGACAGGAGAAACATGGAGTCAGGTGCCTTTCGACCGCTCGAGACCGAGCCCACCGAGGAGCGCAAGGTCGCGACGGTGCTCTTCGCCGACCTCGTTGGCTCGACGGCACTCGGAAGTTCGCATGACCCCGAGCGGTACCGGCTCCTGCTCGAACGCTTCTACGAGGCAATGGCGGCCGAAATCGCGCACGCAGGTGGCACGCCTGAAAAGTTCATCGGCGACGCCGTGATGGCCGCCTTCGGCGTTCCAGCCGCGCAGGAAGACCACGCCGAGCGGGCGCTCCACGCCGCGCTCTCAATGCAGAGGCACATGACGGAGTTCTTCGGTGACGACCTCGCCATCCGCATCGGCGTGAACACCGGCGAGATTGTGTTGGGGAGGGCCCGCGAAGGCGGATCGTTCGTGACAGGCGACGCCGTCAACGTGGCCGCACGACTCGAGCAGGCGGCGGAGCCCGGCGAGGTCCTCGTCGGCGAGCGAACCGTCTTGGCAGCGCGAGGTGCGTTCGAGTTCGGAGAGTCGAAGGCAGTTGACGCGAAAGGGAAACCGGAGCCCGTCACCTGCCGCCGGCTCGTGCGTGCCGTGTCGCTCATGCGGCCGCGCGGCGTAGTCGGCCTCGCAGCGGCCTTCGTCGGGCGCGAAGCCGAGCTTGATCTTCTCCGAGGCGCCTTCAACGATGTCGTCGAGCGGCGTAGCTCGCACCTCGTCACCTTGCTCGGCGAAGCGGGCGTGGGCAAGACGCGACTCACCCGCGAGCTCTGGCAGTGGCTCGCCGAGCAGTCGCCCGAACCGGCCCGCCGCACAGGGCGCTGCCTCTCGTATGGGCGGGCGATCACCTACTGGCCGCTAGGAGAGATCCTCAAGGAGCAGCTCGGGATCCTCCAAGACGATCCGGTCGACACCGTCGTCGAGCGGCTCGGCCGGCGAAGAATCCTCGGATTGACGCTCGGTCTCGACGTTGGCGGCGAGCTGCACCCGCTCGTCGCCCGTGAGCGCTTGCGCGACGCTTGGGTGGAGCTTCTCGACGAGCTCGTCGCGGAGCGGCCTGCCGTCATCCTGATCGAGGACGTGCACTGGGCTGAGGACGAGTTGCTCGACCTGCTCGAGAGGCTGGTCGAGGATACGTCCGGACCGTTGCTCCTCATCTGCACGGCGCGACCGGAGCTGCTCGCCCTTCGCCCCGGTTGGGGCGGGGCGCGACGGGCCGCGACCACGCTGGAGCTCGAGCCGCTCGCGGCCGAGCAAGTGGAGAGGATGCTCGATGCGGTGCTCGCTGGGGAGCTTCCTTCGCAGTTCCGCGACGTGTTCGGGCGCGCTGAGGGCAACCCCTTCTTTCTCGAGGAGCTCTTGGCGACGCTGATCGACCAGGGTCTGCTGGCGCGCGAGGATGGCAGCTGGACGGTTCGTCGCCTCCCTGCCGATTTCTCTGTTCCCGACTCAGTCCAGGCCGTTTTGGCTGCTCGCATCGACCTCCTCCGCTCGGCCGAGAAAGCCGCGCTCCAGGCTGCCTCGGTGGTTGGGCGCGTCTTCTGGACAGGACCGATCTACGAGCTTCTCGCCGGCACCGAGCCGGACTTCCGGCTACTCGAGGAGCGCGATTTCGTCCGCCGGCGGCACGGCTCCTCGATCGCGGGCGAGACCGAGTTCGTCTTCAAGCACCAGCTGACGCGAGAGGTCGCGTACGCGAGCCTGCCGAAGGCAAGGCGAGCACGGCTTCACGCCTGGTGCGCCGGGTGGCTCGAGCGCCTCGGCGAGGGTCGCGACGAGCACGCGTCGCTGCTCGCGCACCACTATGCGGAAGCGGCGCGGCCGGAGAACGCTGACCTCGCCTGGGCGGGTGAGGAGGAGGAACTCGGGCGGCTCGGCAGGAAGGCGGTCGGGTGGCTTCGACGCGCGGCTGAGCTTGCCATGGGTCGTTACGAACTTCGCGACGCGTTGTCGCTGCTCGAGCAGGCGCTTGACCTAGCGTCGACCGATGCCAAGATCGGGATTCTCCGCGAGGCCGGCAAGGCGCACCTCCTGGGCTTCGACCCGGAGCGCTTCCGCGCGGCGCTCGAGCAGGCGCTCGCGCTCGAGCCAAAGCGCGAGGTTGCCGCCGAGATATTGGCTGAGCTTGCGTTCTACGGGCGCGGGCGGCCCTACATGTGGAAGCAGCCACCGCCGACCGAGGTCAGCGAGCGGTGGCTCGAGACCGCGCTCGAACTAGCTCCGCCGAAGAGTCACGCGCGCGCCAGCGCCTTGCTCGCGCGCGCGCTCGCGAGTCCCGCGAGCGGCGAGGAGACAGTCGCCGAGGCGCAGGCGATCGCGGAGGAGTTGCACGACCCGAGGCTGCTCGTTGAGGCTTACGAGGCGCAGGCGCATGTCGCCTCGGCGGCGCGGCGGTTCCAGGAAGCTTCTCGGTGGGCCGAACGGGTGCTGGAAGGTGAGGAGACGCCAAACGATCCGGGCTACGGCGTACACCGACATTGGCTCGCGGGCTTCTTCTTCCTGCGAGCCGGCCGCGTCGCCGACGTCTACGGGCTCGCGCAGGAGTGCGACCGTCTAGCCGCTGGCATGACGCCGCACGACCGGGTGCATGCCGTCGCTCTGCGCGTGCTCCTGGAGAGCTCGATCGGACGATGGGCGGAGCTGGCCGGGCTCAGCGAGAGGGCTGAGCGGGGCGCCGAGGCGAACGACGACACGCCCTGCCAGTTCAACTGGCGTTCTCTGTTTGTCTGTGCTCTCGGCCTAGCGCACCTGGGGGAGGTAGGTGCGGCGCGGCGGCTCGAGGAGCGGGGTCGGGCGAGGGCCCTCGTTTACGGTCCGCCCGAGCGCGAGCCGGCGCTTCTGCGACTAGCGCTCCTCCGGGGCGATCTGAAGGAGGCTGAGCGGATCCTCGAGCGCCTGCCCACGGCTGACCCCTGGGGCCTCGACGCGCCGGCGGCTCGCCTCGACGCACTCGTCGCCCTCGGTGATCGGACCCGTGTCGAGGAGGAGGCGGCGCCATTCATCGACGAAGAGAGCTATTACCGCCCCTTCGCGCAGCGCGCCCTCGGACTCGTGCGCGACAAACACGCGCTTGTCGAGGAGGCGCTCGCGGGTTTCGAGGCGATGGGTCTCCAGTGGCAGGCCGAGCAGACGCGTGAACTCCTCGAGAGCGCTCGCCGCGCGAAGTAGGACGCCGCGGGGATTCGTGCGCTAGCCCCAGCGTCGCGTATCCACCCCGAGGGCGCTGAGGGCGGTTACCGTTGACTCCCCTCTCCGTTCATGGGAGGGCCCGCTCCGGCGGGCCTTCACCGTTCAGGGTGCGTCAGTTCAGCCCGCCCGCCTCGAGCTCGCTCCTGGGCCGCAACGGGCGGGTTGACATGCCGGCTAGAGGAACCGTTAGATATGAGGGACGGGGGTGGCGCTGGAGCGGTTGGCCTACGGCGGGGGATCACCGGGAAAACTTCGTCTTTCTGGGGTCAACAAGAGGTCGTCACGCCCGTCCCCTCTCGCCAGCGGACTTAGTTCAGCCCGCCCGCCTCGAGCTCGCGCTACCCGCGTCGGACGTAGAATCTGGCAGACGGTCGCTACCTAGGAGCGGTTTGGAGGGGTCGTCGCAATTTCACCGCGGCAGGCTTAGAGATCCGTGGATGAAAGGGGGAAGGGGATTCCATGCTCTATCGCCTAGTCGCAGGCCTCATCGCGGCCATGGGCTTGTTCGTCGTCGCGTCGACCGAGAGGATCGGATGAAGAGACCAGCGTTGGTCGCAACGATCGGTAAGGGCGCACGCGGTCGCGCGGCGATCGGAGATGCACTGCTGGAAGACATAGGGATCGTCGACGGAGTAGCCCGCGTGAGCGATCTCCACTCCTGCCGCGACGTGCTCGCGGCGAACGGGTACGACATCACGACCGACGAGCTGGCTTACATGTACGTCGAGGCTCTGGCCAGGAGCGAAACTTGACCGACAGATATCCGACACGAACGGAGGTGCACGAGTCGAGGTCGTTGCCCGCGACGAATTGAGGAGGGCTCACAGCTAGACTTTGTAAGTGGCGAAGACGAGGCAAGAGCGAGATCACGACACGCACGAGGCGAAGCTCGAGCACATTCGCGAGCAGATTGCGTCGGGGCAGCTCGTGATTCGCCAAATGACACGCACTGAGCGGGCAAGATGGGCCGCTCACGCTCAGCGTGTCGACGCACGCTCCACTCCGGACCAGCGCGCTCGCCGGGCCGTCGCGCTCAAGAATCGGCGGAAGCGCGCAACACGGTTCTCGTAGGACCCCGAGCTCGCGCTCCTCGATCCGCAGGTGGCTCGCGAGCTACCGCACGAGCATCGGCCGAGGCGACACCTTCACGAGCGCCGCGAGCGGCGAACAACGAGTGCGAACGTCTTGCGGATCGAGAGGAGCGCAGCGCGAGGCGGGCCGGGCACTAAGGGGCGGCGGGGCATTGACGCCATGCTCGTTCGACCACAGACCGAGGTAGCGGGCCCAAGTGGCCGCTAGCAACTTTCCGCGTCCTATGGGGTGACGCCGCCGCCGGGGGCGTCACTCGGTGCGGATGCCGCGCACCACGACCGTCCTCTCCCGTCGCCTAACGTCCGCCACCGCACTGAAGGGGAGGACGCGGCGCCGCCTCGCAAGGAGGCCGCGACGGCGGACGACGATCTCGTCAGGGTGGTCGATGTGCCGCTCGTACCGGACGTGATCCAGCCAGCCGACGTGCGTGCCGTCGCTGGCGAGCACGCGATATCCTCCGGCGACGGCGAGAAGCCGTCCGAGGTCCGCCTGTGTCCGGTCGCTCCGCTCGCCCCAGCCACCCTCCTGCACGGAAGAGAAGAATAGAGACGGTCTCGGCAAGGCTTTCGTCTCGGGCAAGTGCACCGCGAGCACTCCTTGTTCATTGCCCGCTGGGGACGAGGAGGGACCCGCGCAAGGCTGCATTTCGCCGGGGGTGGGGGCAACGTCTGGGGAGTGCGGCTTGGAGCAGGTAGGGCGGAACAGCGTACTCATGCGAACTTGGTGCGCTTTCCGTGGCCGTCGATGCGAATGACGTGCCGTCGACAGCTCCTCAAGGAGAGGTCGGCAATCGTGCCGTAGAGTGCGTCCGGGCCAGCCTCGAGCAGTTCGCCCAGGCTTACGACGCGGTCTTCGTCGGAGGCTGTTCGCCGGGAAGTCGCAATCACGGGCCTCTCGCACGAGGTAGGTCGCGCACGCCCACGCACGCGAATAGATGACCTCCGACATCGGGGCCGAGCCGGGATCACTCGCCTTCGTTACTCCAGGTCCGTAGTTACCCGACCTCCGACCCCACGCTGACCCGAGAAGCCCGTCCTCGTGGCCACTCGCCGCCCTCGGAATGTTCGTTGTTGAGCGGTGAGCGCGAGAGTGCCCTCGGCAAGCGCTGCGACAGCGGCCCCTTCAAGCTCGCGCGTGACTTCTGCGAAGACGTCGCCCGAGAGCGCGTACTCGTCCGTGAACTCGACCGCGCCATTTAGCTCGAGCACGATCCAGCCTCCTCCCGGTCTCGGCAGGAGGTCAACGCCCACGAGCGAGGCTCCCGAGGCCCGGGCGGCGGCGAGTGCGAGCATGCACGCTTCAGAGGGAAGATCGGGGACCGCTTGGCGCACGCCCCCGAGGGCGACGTTCGTCCGCCACTCGCCCGCGGTAGCCACGCGGTAGACGGCGCCGACGATCCGCGCTTCGGCGACGAGGATCCGCAGGTCGTAGCCGCGCGGTGGCACCAGTTCCTGGACGAGCGCACCCTGACTCGGATACCAGGGTGTCTCCGCGAGCCTCGCGAGCGTCGCGTGCAGCGAACGCGCGTCCTCGCAGCGATAGACGTCCTGCCCCCAACTTCCGAAGCGGGGCTTGACGACGACCGGCGGTCGGAGCGCTGGGAGGGGGCGGTTCGCGCGGACATGGCGAGTGAGGGGATGGACGACGCCCACACGGTGGAGGAGACGGGCGGTGAGTAGCTTGTCGTGGGTCGCGAGCAGAGACGAAGCTTCGTTCAGGACGGCCACCCCCCGCGCGGCGAGCGCACCCAGCGCCCACAGTCCGTCGTCGACGCCGTCGAGCGTTGGCAGCACGTCCAGGCGCCCAAGCGCAGCGTCACCAGGCTGGAGTACCTCGAGCGCCCGCTCAGGGCTCATCAGCTCCCAGGCGGAGTCGCCGTCTCTGGCGGCTGCAAGGGCTTCGTTTGTGGACGTCGCCCGGCACGCGACGAGCGCGAAGCGCATGGCGAAACGATGACACGCTTCGAAGGGTGTGTGGAGACATTCACCACATTCTTAGGTCGACCCCACCAACCTAGTTCAGCCCGCCCGCCTCCAGCTCGCGCTCCTCAATCCGCAGGTAGCTCGCAAGTCGGGATCGTCTCCGCGAACCTCCTCGACGAATCGCTCGGCGTCCTCGCGACGGATGAACTCGGAACAGCCGAGTCTCTGGACCGTCAGCTAGCCGAGTTCGGACCATCGTCAGAGGCGGTCGCCCGAGCGCAGGGCTAGCTTCCAGGCGTCCAACGAATCGGGGGCCGGAGGGGGAAGTCATGGGGCCGGCCCCCCGAGCACACCGCAAGCAGAGCCGCAGCGCCCGGGCGGCGCGAGTCTAGACGGGTAGGGCCTCGTCTGCGTTCCGGCCGTCAGCGCCCGGCGGTCCCCCTGGAGACCGAACTCCTAGATCTCCACCGCACGCAGTTAGACGCCCTTTTTCGTGCTCCCGTGCCATCGAGTCTTCCCGTTGCTCTCACCCGTGTGAGCGATGACCCGACACCAGAAAACGCCCATGCTCGCCACGCGGCGATCAACGCTGTCGAGGTTGTCGCCCGCGCGGTGAGACGAGGGACGGAGCCGCGGTAAGCGGCTTCCCTTCCCCCAAGCGACCCCCCACTCCACCGCCGGGGGGTCGCCCCCACAGGGAGTGCCCGCATGACTGCCGACTAAACCCCCACGAGATCGCCCTTTATCGCGCTACGTTCAATCAATCCAGACGCCCTGAGAGTTCCTGAGTCACCGGTGTGAACTGAGCGAGGATCGGCGAACTCTTTTCGAGGTAGCGAGCGAGCCAGCGTCGCTGCACGCTCGAACTTCGGCGATCTGCGCCGGGACAAGCGGATTAGCTTGGCGCTGTGGTCCGGAGTGACTGGGTCGTTCGGGACTCCGCGACGACGACGAGTTAGCGCAGTTCCGGATTACCAGGAGCCGTCCGACAAACGGCGAAAACTGTTGACGCGGCCGGGTCGGCGTCTGGCGTCCTCGATCTTCCCCCTCCCCTGGGGGCGAGGGTTGGGTTGTCGGCCTGGTCGCGACTCCCGAGTGTCTTTGCGCAGCGCCCTCTGCGTGTGGCCGGTTCCGGCCTACTCCTGCGGATGTCTCGGCGTTTGATGAAGGCCCGCTTTCGGCGGACCTTCATCGGTCGGTCGGACGAGCGAGGACTACCCGCAGTCGATGCTGAGGTTGTCGTGCACCACAGTCAGGTCACCGTTGGCGTTGATCGTGATGTGGACAGTCTCGTGGACGCGGAGGTTGTTGCCGCTGCCCTGCCCGATGAAGCTGAAGGTGTTCACGAACGAGTCCGCGACTCCGGCGTTGATGGAGAGCTGACGCTGCGACATGCCCGTTCCTCGGTACTTCGCACCAGTCATCAACCCGACTCCACTCATACCCTGAGCGTTGTCGAGAATCTTGGTGTGGAAGCCGCCCGAGCCATCGAAGGTAAAGTAGAACAGCTCGTGGACGTTGCCTGAGACCTGTACGGTCTCGCCAGCGCCACCGGCGGCACACGGGACGAAGACAGTGAGACTAAGCGGGAAGCTGCGGCTTATCGTGAATGTTGTCGCAGCGCCTGGAGCCGATGTTGCCGTGCCCAGCCCGACAAGCGACAGGACCGCCAGAATTTGTCGTGAGCTTCTTCATTTCTCGTCCTCTTTCTTCCCAAGCCAGGTGTCGCGGTTCGAGCCCGTCGTCCGCTTCCAGAAGGGGGGCGACCGGACGGTCGCCCCCCTTCGCTACTCCTAGCGGCAGCGGCTACTTGGGCTGTGCGCCGATCTGCTTGAGGAGCGTCAGCGTGTCGAAGTAGTGGCGGCTCTCCTTGATCGTGTCGCCGTCGAAGGTGTAGAAGATCGCGGCGGGCACTTTCTGGTTCTTGCCCGAGGCCGGGATCGTTCCTTGCGCCGTTGTAAGCGGGCCTGTGTGCGTGCCCTTCCAGGTCACTTCCAACACCGCCGTGTCACCGCTGGCGAACGCGCTTGTCACTGTGCCAGCGGCGTCCGGGAACGCCTGCTTCCAACCCTTGTAGACCTCGATGATCTTCTCCGGACCGTCGACCTTCCGTTCGGTTCCAAGCTCGTCGTAGCGGGAGTCGGAGGCGAGCCCTGCTCGCATGCGCTCCCAGTCGCCGCTGTTGAAGGCATCCAACTGCTCGCGGGCGATCTTGACCATCTTGTCTGCCGTCTGGGCCTCGGTAAGAAGTGCGGTCATGGATGAACTCCTTTCGTCGATCATGGGCACGAGCGGCAGCCTTAGGCAGGCTTCCCCGCGCATCGGCTGTCTCCGCTCGACAGAGGTGGTTGCAACGAGGAGAAGAGCTGTCGACTTGACGGACAAATGCTCTACCGTCAGCGCAACTGGCTCGAAGTTTCCGAGAGGCACCCTACCCCATTCGCCCGGTTGGTGCTTCCGGCGGGTCGTCGAGGCTGCTAGTTCAGCCCGCCCTGCCTCCAGCTCGGGCTCCTCGATCCGCAGGTAGCTCGCGGATCTCTACCAGCGCTAACCATCGCTGACTTTCGGTGTGCGGGTACCTGCAAAGCCCAAAGAAAAACCCACCGTTTCCAGCGGGTTCTTGTGAAGCGGATGAAGGGACTCGAACCCTCGACCTTCTGCATGGCAAGGACACGGCGCGAGGCGACAGGAGCTGACTGGAGCTGACACTTCGCTCTGTAGCGGGATTCGTGTACGGGTGAGATGACGCGGGAAGCCTGCAACTGACAAGAAAAGCTAACCCTGCTGCTAACCGCCCGAAGGCCAGACAGCCCGTGCCATCTCGCACACAACGCCGCAGAAGCGGCAGAGGGCTACGCGTCTGGCTGTGGTGCCTTCGCTTCCCCGCGCCACATATAGATCAGAGCCAGGCCGATGGACGATCACGACTCCTCCGACGATCACACCGGTTATCTGCTTCCACCGCCCCCTTCATGGGTGTTGACGCGCCTTAGCAGCGTGCGGAAGATCCGTCGTGACCCGCTGGCTCCTCCTGTCAGTGCGTGCGGGCTTGTGCTCACCAGCGCAGCCCTTGCCGGACGCACGTCTACCGCCGAGTCGTTGGCCGAGACTGCCTGTGCACCGGGGTACAAGCCGTGCCTGCCGGTCAGGGCGGACCTCGACTGCGGACAGATGCCCGATGCGATGAAGCCCGTCCGGGTCACCGGCGCTGACCCGTACGGCCTCGACACTGACCGCGATGGACTCGGCTGCGAGGTCTTCGGCGTAGGGCTGGCGGCACGCGGTCGCCGTGGGGGCTAATCCTGCGCAAGCCACCGAAGAAGGAAGCCACAAGCGGTGGATCGGGGACACGCTGACTGCTTGTTGGCTGGTCTCCAGGTTCGGCAACGAGTTTCGTGTGTGATCCGCACGCGACGGTCATGAAGGGCAGTTTCAAGACGATCGGACGTGCTTACCGTTCCTGAGCTCCCCTCTGACCAGGCCTGTAGGGTCCCGCTCGCCGACCGGCGCAAGTCTCCATCGAGGTGGGCATGCCCTCTGCGCCGAGGTCATGACCAGCAGGTGCGCGATCGGCGCTCGTTCACCTTCGCGCTTGCCGCCGCACTCGCACTCACGCCGGTCGTATGGAACCACTACCTGTTGCTCCTGATCGTTCCCGTGGCGATCGCGCGGCCGCGGCTCTCAGGGCTCTGGCTTCTTCCGCTCGCTGCCAATTGCCTCTATTTGTTCGACTGGTACGGGCCTCGCGAGGGACTCCTGCCCATCGTCGCGACCACGGCGATCGCGGCGGCGACGATCGCTCTCGCGCTCGAGGCGCAAGCGCGGCCACGGTCGAACGCGCTCACGCCCATGTGGATCAGAGTGAGGCGCTACCGCTTCTGGCGCTCGGTCGCCGCCGGCTTCGCCGTTGCCGGCGTTCTCGCCGTGCTCTTCGTCCTCGTGCCCGAGAAGCTCAACGACAGGCCATACAACCCGCTCGGGCGCGACACGTCCCATGCGACGGACGCGAGCGGCGTGCGCCGCTAGTTCAGCCCGCCCGCCGCTAGTTCAGCCCGTCCGCCTGTAGCTTGCGCTCCTCGATCCGCAGGCAGCTGACGAGCTCGGGATCATCGTTGCGGGCGGCAGCGAGGCACCGCGCATCGCAAGGCGATGAGGCACCTGACGCTCATTTCCTAGCGACTTCGCTCATTCACGAGCGGGCCGACCCGGAGGCCGACCCGCTTGTACGGTGACGAAATGCCTAAGCCCGGAAGAAGAGCCAGGAGTCGCCCATTCGCTGCGTCTGGCCGGGCGTGAACTCCGTGTAGCAGCTGTCGAAGGAGTAGTCCATGTAGTTGTGGATCGGGTCGAGCCCCGGCGCGTCACAAGTGTCTTTACCCTCCGGGCAGCCCGACGTCGGCGTCTTCTCCGCCGGTGTGTCGGCGACGAAATCGCCCCGCTCCGTGCACTTTCCGTAGAAGGTGTGCTCCAGGTTCAACCAGTGCCCGGCTTCGTGCGTCGCCGTCTCCCCCTGGTCGAAGCGACCTGCGTACGTTGTCGACGTCCCGGGCATCGACTCCCAGTCGACGACGATGCCGTCCAGATATGCCTGGCCGGGCTTGGTCAAGATGTCCGGGAGATAAGCCCAGCCCAGGTATGGACCTGCAGTCGTCGAGTAAAGGTTGAGCGCGTTGGCACCACCCTCGTGCAGCGTCTTCTTCATGTCCTTCTCAGCGCCGCCGGGCCCCGCGTAGAACCACTTCGCGTTGTCCGTCCGGGTGATCCCCGCAAGCTCGAAGGCGAAGCCGGTGTTCGTGCCGCCCTCGCCGCCGGAGAACGTGTTGTTAAGGACGCTCATCTGTGCGTCGATTTGCTCCGTCGTCAGACTGCCTATTGTCCCGTCGCTGACGACGTGGAAGTAGACGGGAACGGTCGCGCTGAAGTTCGGGCCTGCCTGGCCTTGCGCTGAGGCGGGCAGGTTGTCGGCGACCTGTCCGAGATCGGGCTCTCGAAGTGTGCTCCCGCGCCCGAGAAACACCCGCGCCGGTCCCGCCGGCGGATTACAACCGAGACTGTGAGCAGACGCAGCGCTGGGGGCGAGGGCAGCGCTTGCGGACCCCAGCGTTGCCGCAGCGTAGAGCGCTAGGCCAAGCGCCAGCGCGAGCACTACGTTGGCTTTGTTCATCTCCACCCCTCCTCTGGGTTCCCGGAAGACGGCGAGCCTCGCCCGCCGCAACCCGTATTTCTACGCTTCGAACGCCCACACAACAAGCGCTCCGAGTTGCGCAGTTCGTCGAAGGCACACGCCTCCTCTTCGAGCGCACGCCCACCGAAGCCGCTGGCTACTGTCGTAGCCACGACTGCCAAGGCACTGACACGTCGGCGTCGTTACAACCCACCGCCCGCAGTCGTCCCGAACACGATGCGAGCGTTGCGCGTGACCGAGCTCGCGCGTGAGCGCGGTCTGCACCGGCACGTACACGATCGCCTCATGCGCGCCTACTGGGACGAAGCTCGCAACTCGGCGACAACGGCGAAGTACTTGCACTCGCGATCGAAGCCGGCCTCGACGAGAAAGAAGCTGCCGAAGTGATCGCAGGCAACGCCTATCGAGAACGCGTACTCGCCTCCACCGCAAAGGCCCAATCCATCGGCATCAGCGGCATCCCGGCATTCCTTCTCGACGGGCGATTTCTCGTGCTCGGTGCGCAACCGCGCGAGGTCTTCGAACAGACCCTCGCACAACTAGACAAAGAGGGCCCGACCGACTGATGGCGGCTACGTCCGCAAGAACCATGACGCCATGCTGGAACCACTCGCGGCCGTCAGTCTCAACACCACTGATACCGGCATCAGCAGGAGATCGAGGACAAGCGGAAGCTCGCGGCGATCATCCTCGAGGGCGACGAGGTCGAGGGGGCGAAGCCGGGATGGCCCTGCGCCAGCCGGTCGACGGGCACTTTCGAGGAACCCTCGTCGTTGAGCGCGTTGATCAGCCCCGCGCGTTTCTTACGAGCGGCGCGCTCGCGCTTCTTCCGCTTCTGGTCAGGGGTCTCAGGCGTTCAGCCTGCCGGCCTCCAGCTCGCACTCTTCGATCGCAGGTAGCTCGCGAGATCAGGATCGTCGCCGCAGACGCGAAGTGCACTGCGAGCCGAACAAGATCTCGCGTAGGTGACGTTACGAGACGTGAACGGCGCAGCCGCCGAGCGGGAGCCAACGTCTAACGAAGTAGTGCTGGCGGCTCTCGGCCCGAACGCCTGCCCGGGTACGACAGCCGCCAGCCGAAACAGCTTACGGGGCGGGCTACTCTCCTCGCCTAGGCATCCGCGCCAGAGACGAGAGCCACATCAGCTAGTTTCGCCCGCCCGCCTCCAGCTCCCCTCCTCGATCCGCAGGTAGCGCGCAAGCTCGGGATCGTCCCGCGCACCTCCTCGACGAAACGCTCGGCGTCCTCGCGTCGGATGAAGGTCTCGATGGCGTCGCCCCGCGAGTGGTCGGGGCCGGAGCGGATGTCGATGATCGCGTAGACGACCACACCGCGAGATGATGACCACCGCCTCCCGCGGGCGGTAGAGAGCGCCGCGGGTCACCCCCAGATCGCCTTCCCCATCGTGTGAATCTCGGCCAGCGAGAACCGCGCCAGCCAATACTCGTGGAACGCCGAGAGAGGCACGACGTGCCCGTGGCGGCAGTCTCTGCAGCGGGCAGCAGAGTCGCGGTTGCCGGCTCACGCCTTCTCGAAGGCGATAGGCGCCCCGGCTATGGCGTCGACACGATGCGGTTCACCGGCGGGTTCGGCACGGCACCAGGCAGGAACGAGCCGAAGTACGCCACGAGGGCGTCGATGTCCTGCGCACCGCCGAGGGCATTCGTGCCCTGGTTGAACACCGTGAACCCGTCGCCACCGGCGGCGAGGAAGTTGTTCATCGTGACGCGGTAGGTGGTGCTGTCGTCGGGCACCGCCGACCCGTTGAGCGTGATGCTCCCGATCCGTGATGCGCAGTCAGCCCCGGCCGGGTTCTGCTCGTAGGAGAAGCCGACCGAGATCTGGAGGATCCGCTTCGTGGTCTGGCCGCCACACCCTGGGAACTGCTGCTCGAGCAGGTCCCGGATCTGGGCGCCGGTCATCGTCTTGGTGACGAGGCTGTTGCCGAACGGCTGGACGGTGAAGGCTTCACCATAGGTGACCTCGCCCGGCGCCTCGGCACCCGATGGGGTGAAGAGGAAGCCGAACGTGGGCCCGCCACGAATGCCGCCGGGGTTCATGAAGGCGATCTGGGCGCCACCCAGGTTGGCGGGTTGTGTGGCCACGAGTTGGGCGTCGGCGATCACGTCACCCGACGGGATCTCGCCGAGCGTGTTGGCGCTGTTCAGAATGTCCTGGCTGACCTTGCCGATGATCTGGTTGGCGAGGGGCGCCGAGGCGGTGACGTACTGCTGCACCACGTTAGCGACCCGCTGGTCCCTGGGCAGGTCGAGCAGCGGTACGTCGGAGCTTGAGTTCCTCGGATTGCTCGAGTTGCGCACGATCGAGTTCTCCGCGCTGGCCGCCACCAGCTCGCCGGTCTTGTCGTCGATGGTCAGCGTGATGTCGGTGAGGATGCGGCCGAACGACGACGCGCTTGTGATCAGGCGCGTGACGCCGTCCGGGGTGGTGATCGTGCACCGGTATTCGGCGTGCGTGTGGCCGGACACGATGACCTTGATGGACGGGTCGAGCCGCGTGGCGATCTCGGCGATGTCGCTGCCGGCCAGGTTCCCGGCGCACCCGTTGAGGGTGGTCGTCCCCGATTGGAAGCCGCCCTGGTGGATGACGAGCACGCTCGTGTTCACGCCCTGGCGCTGCAGTTGCTTCACCGCGCGGTTGGCAGCGTCGGCCTCGTCCTCGAAGGTGAGGCCGGCCACGCCCGTGGGTGTGACGATCGTCGGGGTCGCCTCCAGAACCTCACCGATGATGCCGATCTCGACCTTCTTGCCACTGTCGCTCTTGATCCGCGTGGTCCCGAATGCTGGGAACAGCGTCTGTCCGTTGTCGTTGCGGACGACGTTGGCCGACAGGTACCGGAACTCGGCCCCGGGATATGTGTCGCTTGTGCCACCACCGACCAGGGCATAGGGCGCCGCCGTACAACCGACGTCGGCTCGACAGCCGCCGTTCTGGATGCGCAGCAGCTCGGCCGACCCCTTGTCGAACTCGTGGTTGCCGACCGAAGCGAAGTCGGCATTCATCAGGTTTGTGACGATCGTGGACGGCTCGCCGTAGAAGAGTCCGTCGACGAGCGGGCTGGCGCCGATGTTGTCGCCGGCGATGAGGCTGATCTGTTTGTCGCCGTACTGCGCCTGCTTGTCGTGCACGGCCTTGGCGAGCCAGGCTGCCCCGCCGGCGAACTGGCCGTAGATGTTGAGGCCAGCGCTGGCCTCGAGGTTGCCATGGAAGTCGTTCCACGCGAGGAGATGCACGTCGGTGCGGCCCTTGGACTTCTGGAACTGCACGTCAACCTCGTCGGCGAGAGACCGTGCTCCGTCGATCGTGACGGCTCCCGCCGGCCCAGACGACGTTGCCAGGGAAGCGATCAGCGCCGCGCCGATGGCCGCAAGGGCGGCGAGCAGACCCACCGCAGTAGGACGACTCCGCATGGCGTGACGACGATGTCGCATGGCTTTCCCCTTAAGTCGTTTGGCTCGGCCGAGCATTGCAGATCTCCCGACCGTGCGCTGCGCCCAACGCACTCGGCTTCGGCAACGTTCACCACCGCTGGTCATGCGCCGGCACCTCACCCAGAAGCTCTGGCTCGCCCCCCGTCGACCGGCCCGCCTATCCCGACACCGTCGCCGGGAGTCCGCGAGCGCCAGTCGGCGCGTGCGAAAGCACGTGCGAAGCAGTCTCGATCCGCAGGTAGCTCGCGAGTGTAAGACTCGCGCTTGGCGAGATTGACGAAGGTGCCGTCTTTCCGGAAGTACGATCGAACGTATTGGTTCTTGGGGAACCCCGCCTCGTTTAGTTCGCCAAATCCCGAGGCCGAGATCTCGGGCAACGTCGCACCCGAGCCCAGCGCGGGCCGAGGCTTCAGCTACGCCACTTGACAGTGCAGCCGACGGGCAGCGTGTCCGCTACCGGCGGTGTCTCCCCGGCGAGGGCGGCCTCGATCGCGTCGCGGAGGTAGTAAGTCAAGACCTCCGCCTCCTCGCGGTTGTCGTCGACGGCGCCGTGGTAGACGAGCAGGCGGTCGCGGTCGAACACGAAAGCCTCGGGCGTGCGCTGCGAGCCGAGCGACCGCGCGAGCTCCTGGCTCTCGTCGTAGAGGTAGTCGAACGAGTAGCCGGCCTCGCGGGCGTGCTCGACCATGTTCTCGAACGAGTCTGTGGGAGACGTCGTCGCGTCGTTCGAGTTGATCGCGACGATCCGGACCCCGCGGTCGGCGTACTCGCGCTGGAGGGCGTCGATCCGCCCCTCCCAGGCGAGCACGTAGGGGCAGTGGTTACAGGACTGAACGAGGACGAACACCGAGGCGTCGGCGTACTCCTCGAGCGAGTGGTCTCGCCCGTCGACGCCCGGCAGGGTGAAGGTCGGTGCGGTCTCGATGCTGACGCTCATAGAGGGCCTCCTCGAGTTGCTTACGACTGTCGCAGGCGAGACGCGGCCGTCGGGCCAACGGTACACACGGCACGCCAGCGCAGGCGGTGAGCCGGCGCCGGCCGGACCGACGTCATGCCCGTCGACCCGGATCGTCGGGGATCCCGGGAACGCGAGCGCGGCAGCCTCGGTTGGGCTCCGCACCTCGTGCATCGCGATCGAAACGCGGATTCCGCGTTCCTCGAGAACCTGGTCGAGGAGGGACTTCGCCTCCGGATACGATATGGACGTAGGACCCCGATGAAAACCATTTCCGCCGCCCTCGCGCAGCGTCGAGATTGAGCCCGCTTCCTGACTATTTCCTGACTATCCGCCCGCTGGCCGCCGATGAGACGCTCCCACCGCAGAAGAAACCGCCGTTTCCAGCGGGTTTTTTGAAGCGGATGAAGGGACTCGAACCCTCGACCTTCTGCATGGCAAGCAGACGCTCTAGCCAACTGAGCTACATCCGCGAGGCCAGTAGCGTAGCCGAATCCGCCACCTTCCCAGATAAGGGCACTAGCCCAGATCAGGTCCAGATCAGGTTTCGCCTGCTACCAGCACGTTCAGGAGCCAGACTTTACGCATGGACACCGCGATGCCGGACCGCGACCTCGACCTCGTTAGCGAGCGCTCGCCGACGTCGGCGAAGCCGATGTCCGTCCCGGCGACCCCGAGATCGTCAGCGAGGAGTTGCACCAGGCTTAGTGTGCTCCGCCTGACGCCACGATCTCGTTCATCGTCTCGCGAATGAACTCCGACAGGTTCCGCCCGCGCCGGTAGGCGTGCCGCATCCACGCCTCCTTCTCGGCCGCGGTTACTCGGACCTCCACCTGGGGTGTCGGTTCGCCGGCTGGGGCGTCGGTCGGGTGGTGAGTGCTTTACGCAAGCTCTCCATCGTGGGCGGATCGGACCTCGGGAGCGCCTCGGCGCGACAATCAGCGAAGGTGTCTGGCTTCTTCACGAGCTTCATGGTCATGAAGTGCTGCCGGAACCTCTTCACTTTCTCTGCGCGCTCGTCCATCGGCTCGATGTCCTCGGTGATTGTGTAGCCGGCTACCACTAGGATGTCGAGCGCGGCGCGCGACGGCCCTAGTCCCCCAGACCTGGTTCAGCGAGCATCCCCGGGTCGTCGCGAACGGCCTGACCGAGCCGCCTCTCCCCCATCTCGGCGGCACCGATGCTCGGAAATCCTGGTCACAAACCGGCCGCTCAGCCACAATTCCGGCATGAGCGACGCGCAGCTGGATCGTGACCTCGCGCTCGTCGAGCGCGCGCTCGCCGAGCTGCGCGAGGCCGAGCTCTACCGTCCCCGCCGAGGAGCAGGCGCTGGATCACGCTCGAGCGTGGGATCTCGCGCCTCGAGGACAACGGAAAGCTGATCGGCGGCTACCGCGTCCGCGTGCAGCGCGATGGCGTGCGGATGACGCGGACGTACCCGACGCTCGAGCAAGCGCGGGAGGCTCTGGTCACAACGGGGTCGCCGCAAACGGCTTGAACAAGCGGCGATGCTCGGAACGGATCGGCCTCGCCCTAATCCCGCCTGAAATCGGCTCTCGCTCTGGTCACAAAACGCTGCGCCGCAATCCCTTTCACCGCTAGAGGCTGTCGCGTAGCTCGAAGAGCAGCTCTTCGACGTCGTTCTTCTTGCGAGCCGACGCGGACGAACCCGCACTTCTCGAGCACGCGGATCGAGGCGACGTTGCTCGTCGCGACCCACGCGTGCAGCGGTCGCAGGGTCACCTCGCCCGTGAGCTCCTGAAGTGCACGTGTCGCAAGCCCCTTGCCCCAGAACTCCCGTCCGATCCAGTAGCCGATGAGCCGCCGCCCCTCCTGCTCCCAGCACCCGACGTTGCCGGCTACCTCGCCCTCGTAGAGGATCGTCTTCTTCGTCAGCGAGTCGTCGGCAAGGAGCCGCCGCCAGTGCGCGTCGAAGGCCTCGCGGTCGCGGGCCGGGCCCCTCCCTAGCTCGCAAATCCCAATCGGGGCGCCGGCCGAGGCTCGGGCGTACCGTCGCACGGTGGACCTACGTCTACCGCCTTCACGACACGACCGGCGACGACCTCGGCCTGATCGAGCACCCCGCTCCAAACGTCGAGCCGGGCGACGTGCTAATGCTTCCCGACGACCGCGAGGCGCTCGTTACCGCGCGCGTCGAGTCGAAGCCCGGGTCACTCGCGGCACTGCAATAGGTCGCGCCGGAGCAGGGCCTGCCCTCTGTCTCAATTGTGTTCGTCTCAGCCGCCGAGCACCGGCAGGCCGTCGCCGATCAGCTTGACGCCGAAGACGAGGAAGAGCACCGTCATTACGGCGGCGTTGTGTACGACAAGCCAGCCTTTCATCGAGTCGAGCGTCGCCTTCGCGTTGTCGCCTCCGAGCAGGTAGTAGACGACCGGGCCGAGGATCGTGATGCTGCCGACGACGACGAAGACGATGAGCGAGACGACCGCGTCTGTCGTCGAGACCCCGACCTGCGCGAGCGCCGCGCCCGCAGCCGCCGTGAGCAGCAGATTCTTTGGGTTCACGCCCGCCAGCAGAACGCCGGTGGCGAAGGATTTGCCGGGCGTGAACGAGTCGATGCCCGTCATCCACTTCGGCATCTCAGGTTCGACTCCCGGCTCCGGGCGACTCCGCCACTGGCGCGCGGCGAGCAGGAGGAACAGAACGCCGAAGACGATCTTCCCCCACGAGATCGTGTCGCTCGTCGTGCTGTCGGTGGCGGCGTCGCTCGCATCCGACGCGATGTAGACGACGGCGCTCACGACTGCGAGCGCGACGACCCATCCCGCAAGGAACAGCGGCCCGTTCACCCGCGCACGAGCCGAAAAGAGCATCAGGATCACCGCGATGATCGGTACGGGGCTGATCGCCACGCCGATGGCGTAGGTCAGAACCGCGCTGATTCCCTCCGCCATGAGTTCTCCCATTCGAACGGACGGGCCGACGGACGATATCCGCCGCCCGCAGAGCGCCGCAAGTTCCGCGCGGGAAGCCCGTCGTCCTCTGCTTCTATCCCAAGGACGACTCGCCCGTACTTATTTGAAGTAACCCCTCGTCGAGCAGCCAGGATGTCTTTACGGCGAGCCGACCTGTTGGAGCCGGTTCTCGATGGCGCGGAGGCGGTTCTGGATGTCACGCAGGCGGTTCTGGATGCTCGTCCTCTCTTGATCGAGTCGGTTCGCTTGCGCGTTCGCGTTCGCGACAAATTGCTGCGCCTGGGCGATGAGCTGGTTGGCGTCGTCGAGCGTCTGTTGCGTCTCCGCCAGGGTCTGATTCGTCGCCGAGAGCGTCGATTCCGTCTGATCGAGCACCCGGTCCGTCCGATCAAGCACCTGCTTCGTCTGCACCAGGACTTGTTCGCTCTCTGTGAGCAGCGCCTTTGTCTCGTTGACCGCCGTCTGGATCTTGGCCCGGACGCTCTGATCGGAGATCATCTCGCGCGTGACCGCTCGACTCGAAGAAGGCGCAAACTGCGCCAATTCGATGGCGCGAGACTTGACCATGTTGGCTCTCGCGCGTAGGTTCCTCCTCGCACCGAGCACGGAGCGCGACTAGGTCGAAGCTCAGCCCGAAGGTTCTACGCGGAAGCGGAAGATCAGCGGGCCGAGTGGACGAAAGCGCCACCGGCTCGGTGAATCCTTTCCGGCGCCGTTCGCTCCCTAGTGAGCGCGCTATGACCCCCGGCGCGGCGCACGCCTCCCAGCGTGGCTAGACGGAGACGCTGACCGGCGAGGTCGCGATCCACACGGCGGTGAGGACGAAGACCGCGCAGCCGAGGGATAGCATCACGACGCGCAGTCTCGGCGATGCCAGCTTGGTGCTCATGCCGGCGAAGAAGAGCGACGAGGCGAACAGGACGACGCCGAGTACGTAATTCGACGCGCGCTGGATGTCCCGCCGCACCTGTGCCGCGAAGACCTCCGCTTCTGCGCTGAGTCGCTCCGACTCCTCGCGCGCCTCGAGCTTGTACTGCGGCATGGCGAAGGGTGTCGGGGGAGCGTTCGGGTTCTCGAGCGGCCTGGTCGCGATCCAGGCGTCGACTGCGGGCTTGAACTCTGTGCGAAAGCGCGTGAAGTAGAAGTCCGCAAGCTCCGTCTTGTCCTCGGCGTAGGCGTTCACCCAGTCGGTGAAGACCGACACGTCGACGATCGTCTGGGTGTTCGCGAGTCCCGCAAACTTGGCGGACTCGATCCGCAGCGCGTTGGCGCGTGCGCCCGCCTTGGCCTGCTCGCCGTTCCATCTCGTCGACTGGTAGCCGCTCCAGGCCGTGGCAACCGTCGCCACTGCGAGGAGCACCGTGGCGACGAGCTCGACTCGGTCGCGACCGCCGCCCTCGGCATTCACGAAGACACCGGAGTCCCGGCTCGCGTCGCAGGGGAGCTCGACCTCGGCACCGACCGCGCTCAGGGCATCGTCGATCATGCGCAGCGAGCGCTCCATGGCGACCGGTTGCAGTCCACCGACCCCGTCGTGGAACGGCGAGTTCAGCCCGTTGAGCAAGAGGAGCAGCACCGTGATCACCGACACCACGGAGCCGATCAGCATGCCCTGAACGACCGCACGCTCGCCGCGGTCGGCGAAGAAGAGCATGAAGACGAAGATGACGATCGCGATGAAGAAGAGCACGATCCAGAGCTGGATCGGGATGACGCCGACAGCGCCATGGACGCGATCCCGGCGTGCTTCCTCCCGCGCCGATGTCTGCTCGAGCCACTTGTCGTAGGCGGACTGCTCGGTCGCGGCCTGAGGCCGGACGGATTGGAGCGTGCGGAAGAGCTCCACCCCCCACGGATTGATCGCGTCTCCCTGCGTGCCTGCGGTCATCCGGTCCCACTCGTCGTTGGCAACCGACCGCCCGTAGCAGACGAGTTCAGCGGTCAGCTCGCCCCGAGCCGCTGGCGGGAAGAACTGTGCGTTCTCGACCTGCTGCACGAGGATCAGGGCTTCTCGCTCGGCTCCCGCGCGCGATTGGTCGTAGCTCGCGAATGCGAGAAAGACGATGAACCCGAGCAGCACCGAGAACCCGGTCGCCAGCACTCCGAAGACGCCTGCCGCGCGATCGCCGTCCTCGAAGTAGCCGCCTTCGGGAGCTCGACTGCGCACGAGCAACAGCGCTGCCACTGCCACGCCGGCAACGGCGGCCGTAATGAGGATCGCCCAGACGATGTTCATGGTCGCACGGGAGCGCTATCGGGCCGCTACTGGAGCACACGCACGAGGGTTGTCGTGCTCGGGCCGGGCTGGCCAAATCGCGGATGTTGGCTCTGGCTAGGACCGCGCACGGCGCCTCTTCCCAACGTCGACGCGGCCGCGGCCGAACGCGTCGATGCGCCCCCAGCGGCCGGGAATGTCGAGGAGCTCGAGGTGCCCGATGGCTTGCGGGAGCGCGGGATCGACGATGAGGTGCTCCCCCTGGGGCTCGAGTCCGAGCATCGTGCGCAGAAGCAGGAGCGGAGTCCCGGTCGACCACGCCTGTGGACTGCACGCGGTCGGGTACTGCACTGGGTACTTGGTCTGCTGCCTCGGATACCCGCCGAAGGCCTCGGGAAGCCGGCCGTCGAAGAACTCGGCGGCGTCGAAGATCCCTGCGGCGATCTCGGCCGCCTCGTCCTTGAAACCATAGCGGCGCAGGCCCCAGGCGATGAAGGAGTTATCGAACGGCCAGACCGTGCCCACGTGGTACCCGATGGGGTTGTATCGCCCCTCGCCCTCGGCCAGCGTGCGAACGCCCCAGCCTGAGAAGAGCCGTGGGCCTAGGAGATGGTGCGCAATCGCCTTCGCCTTCGACTTGTCGACGATGCCGCTCCAAAGCAGATGCCCGTTGTTCGACGACAGCGCGTCAACCTTGTTGCCGTGCCGATCGAGGGCCAGTGCGAAGTACTCGCCGTCCTCGACCCAGAAGTCGCGGTTGAAACGCCGCTTCAGGTCGGCGGCGTCGTTCTCGAGCTTGTCGGCAAGATCAGGATCGCTCCAGATTTCACGCGCCAGCCGCGCGCCGCGGAGCTTGGCGTCGTACGCGTAGCCCTGAAGCTCGCAGGTCGCGCGAGGGAAGCCCGGAAGCTCTCCGTCGCGAAACGAGATCGAGTCCCAGGAGTCCTTCCAGCACTGATTCTCGAGGCCGGTCTCCTCGTTTCGGCGTCGGTACCAGATGTAGCCGGTGCCCATGAGGTCGGCGTACTCGTCGATCCAGTCGAGAGCTGCGCGCGCCTCGATCTCGACCTCGCGGACGAGCGCCCTGTCTCCGGTCCAGCGCTCGTACTCGTCGAGCAGCACGACATAAAGCGGCGTAGCGTCGACGGCACCGTAGTACGGGGAGTGCGGACGCTCCTCGAAGGCCGTCATCTCGCCGTACCGCATCTCGTGGAGGATTCGGCCTGGGTCCTCGTCGCGGAAGTCGTCGAGCCGAACCCCCTGCCAGTCGCCGAGCGCGCGGAGCGTCGTCGCCGCCAACTCGGGCGTGAAGGGCAATGCCTGCAGGCTCGTGAAGATGCTGTCCCGGCCGAACATGGTCATGAACCACGGCAGGCCGGCGGCCGGGAGGCTGCGCCCTCCGGCAATGGGCGGCGAGAACCGGAGCGCAGCGAGATCGACGAGGCTCCGCCGGTAGGTCGCGTTCAGCGACTCGTAGTCGCATTCAACCCGAGGCGCGTCTGCAAGCCACTTCGCAAGGTTGCGCTGCATGCGGGCGCGAGCGCGCTGCGGTGTGCGGGGACCGTTCACGGACTGGTCGGCTCCCATGTTCGCCGTGCTCACGTCGAGCTCGGTCTTCCATTCGCCGTGCGGCTCGACGCGGATCTTGAACGTCAGCCCACCGCGGTCGACCTTCGCCGGTGAAGTGGACGAGATCTCGGTCGCCCGGCCGAACGTTCCGCGGTGATAGCCGATGCGGAGTTGCCCGTTCTCGACGCGGGTCGAGTACTTCCCCTTCTTCGCAAGCGCGTCCTTGACCTCGAACAGATCTGCGAAGTCGCTCCCGGCCTCGATGCGAACGGTGAGGTTCGCTGCCTTGTCCGCGTGATTCAGGATCGTGAGCTCCTCGTGGAACCCGTTTGCGACCGCTCGCTGCCGGATGATCGAGAGCTTCGAGTCGATGTAGACGGTCCCGCTGCCGGGCACGAGGAAGAAGCGGGTCTCGAAGTACTGGAGGTCGTCGACGGAGAGCGCGTTGAGACGCTCGCCGTTCACCGTGAGGATCCACCTCGAGAGGAACCGGGTGTCGAAGGAGAAAAGACCGGTCGGGTCGGTCAGCGACGCCTCGATGTCCCCGCGTTCGTCGCTCACGACGAACGTGTTGCCGTCGAGGATCTTGACGAGGTCGTCGCTCACGAACGTCTCCTCGCGTAGCCGGCTGCGCGGCGGCTCGGCTCTTTCGTCGGCGGTCCGGGGAAGAGCCGCCGTACGTGCGCGAGCAGCCTACGGTCACCCTCGACGGCGAGCTCCCCTCGAAGCAGGGCAGCGACCGGGTTCAGCTCGCCCGTCGCGAGCCGGCCGAACAGCGCTCGGTCGGCACGGATGACGGTGTCGCCGGCGGAGCCCCTCCCGGAGACCGAGATCTGCCCCTTGTCGACCGTGAGGTATTTGCGCTCGACGCGTTTGCCGTCGGCGATCTCAAAGCGGACCGAGCCGCTCAGCTTTCGCACCAACGGCTCGTAACCACGTTCCGCGAGGCCGTCGAAGAACTCGGTCGTGGCGTCCCCAGTGCCCGCCATCACGAGCTCACGCATACTCCGGATTCGGTCGTTTGAGCACTCCGATGACCCAGAGCACGGGGAGGAAGAAACCGAGGACGAAAAGCAGCCCATGTCCATTGCTCATGGTTCTCCAGCCGAATAGGAGAAGCATCGTGATGTACATGAGAACCGCACCTATTCCAGCTATCCCGATGAGCCACCACATTCGCGTCTCCTATCGTTCGTACCCCCTGTGTGTGTCGCGCCCATGCGATTGACACTGGCACGACTGACACCGCGCAACATCACCTCCCGGGCAAGGTCACCTGGGTGATCCGGAGCTGGGCTGACGGGCACATTTCCTCTGACTCGCGTGCTCATGCGGGCAATCGCTGGCCCCCGCCAGGATCCGACCCCTCGACGATCCCACGCGCAGGAAGCACAGCGGGTCGGTCAAGAAACTCTGTTTCGTGAGTCGCCCGCTAGCGCGGATGAGCGACGGATGGCAACCGGACTTCCTGCAATGCCGATAGCACGCCCTCACTCTCCACGACCTTCGGGTCGGCCTGGAGCTGTCGGCGCCAACCGGCGAGGATCGAGTGCACGCTCGCAGCCCCGAGGATCGGGCCTTCGGGAACTTCGAGGTGTGCCGGGTGGAGGATGAATGGCCGGGTCTGGAGGCCGCCGATGCCACCGTGGAACGAGATGAGCTCCTCGAAGGCGCAGCCCTCGTCGAGGTCCGGGTCGTAGAAGCTTCCGACCATGATGTCGCCGACGTGTTGGAAGCCGTCGGTACGAAGCAGATGCCGCGGCGCATGGGGTGAGAAGTGCACGAGCGGGTCCTCGCCCTCGACGCGGCCCTGAGCGAGGTAATGGGTGCCGTTTGCCCCGAGCGCGACGGCCCCGTGTTCGGACGAGCGAACGAGCAGCCAGCCGACGTGCGGGTGGGCGCGAAGAGCCGGCAGGAGCTCCGGATGCCGCTCGTCGATCTCCTCCATCGTGAGCCGACGGCGCTCCTCCATCAGGTAGACGAGACCGAGGTTGCCCGAGCCGAGCACGACGACATCGCGATCGGAGACGTCGTTCTTGGCCTTCTCTTGCTTCTTGCCGGTCGCCTCGCTGAAGGCGTTGCCGACCATCGCGTTCTGCTCGTCCCCGCCGGCGATACCCGAGACATCGCCCGTCGCCAGCGAGCGCTCGACCAACTCATCCAGTCCGTATCCGTTGCGCTGCTTGAAGGTCGCTCCCTGCGTCTGCCCATGGTCCGAGAGGACGACGATCTCGTACGGCCGGGGCGCGTAGCGACAAGCCGCCTCGATCTGGCCGAAGTGGTCGTCCAGCTTCCGCAGGGCTTCCAGCGTGTCGGCGCGCTCGAGGCCCGAGTGGTGCGCCACTTCGTCGTAGCTCGAGAACGTCGCGTAGATGGCGGGTCGCCCTCGCATGATGTCCGTGAGCACGCCCGAGACGATCAGGTCGCGCACGAAGACGCAGAGCGCGCCCCTCATCAACGGGTAGATGCCGCCACGGTGGCCGCGCGGCTGCACGTCCCGGCGGATCGCACGGAGCGCTGCAACCCACTCGAGGATGACCTCCCAGCCGAAGAGGACGAGCGTGCGCAGCGCGTTTTCGCCGTTCGCGAAGAACGCCCGGTAGCCGGGATTGGCCTTCTTCTCGGCCTCCATCCGGCTGACGGTGAGGATCACGTCCTCCGCTTCGCCGGAGAGGAGGTTTCCGCGGCTGGCGCCGCCGTCGATCAGCAGCCCGATTCCGGTGCTGCGCCGGCGCTCGATCTCCGCGCAATCGGCCGGAGCAGAGCACGTCATCAGCGTTGCTGTCTCCTTCTCCACCCAGCGAAACGCTGAGATGTCGTCGTTCGAGCCCAGGAGAATGCCTGCCTGGCTGGCACCCGTTTGCGACGAAAGGTCGGTCTCCCACTCGGCGAGACGGTGCGTGTGGCGCGCCCAGCGAGCCATGTTCGGTGCATTGCCGTCCCGCATTGCGCGCTGGAGTACAGGCTTTGCGAGGCCGTCGATCTCGAGGTAGACGATCCCGGGGACGTCGGTGCTGGCGATGATGCCCTGCCTGCGCGCGATCCGTTGCGCAATGCGGATCGATGACATGTCGTCCGACCCGAGGAGAACGGCGAACACAACGCTTACCGCTGCAACGACGAGGGCCGCGAGGAGCGCCCAGCCGAAGGTATCGACCGTCAGCACGTCCTGGGTCAGCTCGTCGGCCAGCTGGAGCATGAGAGCGTCGGCGACCAGGACGAGCAGGAAGCCGAGCACGAGTGTGAGCGGCAAGCGCAGCGCCGCAAGCGCCGGCGGAATGATGGCGTTCAGCGCGCCGATGATCGCCGCGACGACGAGCGCACCCCAGAAGTTCTCGATGTCGACACCCGGGAGGATCCCGGCGGCCACCATCAACGCGATGCCCGTCGCAAACCAGGAGACGAGAAGAGGAAAGATCCGCCAGCGGGGACGCTCGGGCTGCCAGGCGCTCGATCCGCGGTACTCCGAGGTGGCTTCGCTGGACATCGCGCTCCGTCCGCTCACGTCTGCTCGCTCACGAGAAGCTGGGCTGGAGGCTGACGCACCGGCGCTCGCTGGACGCAGCGGAAGCCGAGGTGCGTGGTCGACGAGTCGATCGCCTGGCCCTGGCGGGCCGCTGGGCGGTAGCGAAGGCAGTAGTTCGGTGCACAGAGGTGCGAGCCCCCCTTGATCACACGACGCGGGATCGTCTCGCCCGCCTGGAGCGTTCGGAGCAGGCACGCGGGGGTTCCGCGGCACGCAGCACGAGCTCTCGACTTCGTCGGGATGGCGTGACGTAAACCAGTCCGACGTCCACTCCCAGACGTTCCCGCATACGTCGAAGAGCCCGTATCCGTTCGGCGGGAAGCTGCCGACCGGCGAGGTTCCCTCGTAGCCGTCGAGCTTGGCGTTCTGCCAGGGGAACTCTCCTTGCCACGTGTTCGCCATCGGCTCTCCCGTCGGGGACGTGCTCGTCGCCCCAGGCGAACACCGCGCCCTCGAGCCCGCCGCGCGCGGCGTACTCCCACTCCGCCTCGGTTGGCAGGTCCTTCCCCGCCCACGCCGCGTACGCCTCGGCGTCCTCGTAGGCGATGTGGACCACGGGATGCGTGTCGCGGCCGTTGATCGTCGTGCCCTTTCCACCAGGTCGCTTCCAGTAGGCGCCGGGCACGTACTCCCACCAGTTGCGGTAGTCGTTTAGGTCGACCGGCCCGGTTGACCTGCGGAAAACGAGCGAGCCCGGCACGAGAAGCTCCGGATCGGCGTCGGGATAGAGCGCGGCATCGAGCGGGACGCTCGGCGAGCGTCACGTACTTGGTCTCGCGGACGAAGCGACGAAACTGCGCTGCCGTGACCGGTGTCTCGTCCATCCAGAACCCGTCGACGGAGACACGATGCACCGGGCGCTCCTCCGGGTAGAAGTCCTCGGAGCCCATCGCAAACGTGCCGCCGGGAATCCAGCGCATGCCTGGCACCTGAAGTTGCGCCTGCGTCGCGTCTGGGGCGGTCAGCAGCTGTTGATCCGTGGACATGTGTCTCCTGGTTGAGCCTGCCTCCAGGTCAGCCGTCGGCGGAACCATGCGGTCGTTCCCGAGCGCACGGTTCCGCACCACGAGTCTCGGCGTAGCGACGGCCAAGGTCTTCACCTGGCGAACAGCATCACCCGGGTGAACATGTCGCTCGGGTGTTTTCTCGTCGACCCGGGAGCGCCACTCTCTCGAGGCGTGATCTAGGCGCGGACCTCCGAAGGACCGAAAGGAGACAAGATGTGGTGGTTCATCGGGATCGGTGGATTCTTCCTGTACATGCTCATGTTCTTGACGCTCGGCCTCTCCACGCTACGAAACGGACATGGCTGGATGTTCTTCTTCGGGTGCTTCTTCCCGGTGTTCTGGCTCTTCGGGGCGTTCATGACGCCCACTAGCCAGGAGTACGCCCAAGCGCCCTGAGCTTCGACAGCCAGGCGCGGACTGGAGGAAGAACGCGCAGAGAGTCCCCAACGTAGTCGGGAGGTTTCATGACGGACACGACTGAGCCTGTAGACCAGGACCAGGACACAGAACTCGACTCACTGGGTCCCGTCGACTACATCGTCGTCGAGTTTCCGGCGGGGGCGAGCAACTTCACAGGCGAGATGGCCAACGAGCTGCTGAAGTTGGTCGACTCCGGAATCGTCCGCGTGATCGACGTGCTGATCCTCAGCAAGGACGAAGATGGCACCATCGATGCGATGGAGCTCTCGGACATCCCCGAACTCGGAGAACTCGAAAAAGTCGAGGCCCAGTTGGCGGAGCTGTTGGCTGCGGAAGACGTCGAGCACCTTGCGGCTGCCATGGAGCCGGGCAGTACTGCGGGAGTGCTCATCTGGGAAAACCTGTGGGCGGCGCCATTCGCATCGGCTGCACGGCGTTCGGGCGGCCAACTGATCGCCACCGGACGGATTCCCATTCAAGCGATCATCGCCTCCATCGAGGCGGACAACGCACTTGCGACCGAAGGAGTCTGAAATGCCAGTCAGGCCAGCGCGAGTTGGAAGAGTTGGTGTCATCGGCGCGCCGGTGGCAAAGACCGCGGTAGTGGCGAAGGCCGTCACACCCGGCCCGTCGCCAGTAGCGAAAACGGCGGTTGTGGCCGCAGCCGTCACACCTGGAAGGCGGGGTCGCCGGAGGATCTAGCTCGTGAGGCGTCAGCCCTCAGACTCGCGGACGGCCAGCGCCATGCGAGTGGGCTGAGCTAGTCGGCGGTCTGCTTGCGCCGTAGCCCGCCTGCCCACCGATGTGGACGCAGCTCGGGGGCCGGCGCACTTTCGAATGCGGGTGCGGCATCGCGCGGGTGGGCCGCGTACCACGCTCCGTAGCGCCCCGCGAGCGGCGTTGCCGTCACGCCGTGCAGAAGGACCGACAGAGCGATCGTGAAGAAGATCGTGTTCAGGAGTAGCGACTCGTTCGCGAGGTGGGCCTCCTCGACGAGGATCACCGCAAAGACGATCGACGCGAGGCCGCGCGGCCCGAACCAGCCGAGGAAGCCGACCGTCGGTCGCCTGGCGCCGGATCCCAGCATCGCCAGACCGACGGGAACCATGCGAACGAGCGTCAGGCTGAGCAGCGCATACAGGACGATCTCGGCGGAGAGTTCGTCGAGCATGGGCACGAGCATCACCGCGCCGAAGAGGATGAACGTGATTGCCCCGAGCAGGCCGCCCGTCTCCTCGAGCAAGAGTGTCACCTCGCCTCCGACCTCTCGACGGAACCCGCCGAAGACGGCGCCTCCGACGAACGCCGCGATGAACCCGCTGCCGCCCATCCACACGGCAAGGCCGTAGGCGAGCGCAGCCCCCGCCACCGGTACGACTTGAACCCAGAGCTCATCGACGAGGCGGCGTGGGACGCCCACCCTGACCACGGCTGCGGCCGCGAGCCCCGCAATCACGCCTCCGAGGCATCCGTACCCGATCTCCTCGAGTACGAGCTCCACCGCCTCGCCGTCTCCGATCGCGCCTTCGTGCGCCTCTGCTATCGCGATGGCGATCAGGAGGAGCGGCACGCAGATGCCGTCGTTGAGCCCGCTCTCGACGTTGAGTCCCTGACGAACACGTGAAGGAACCCGTGGATCGGTGACGACCGCCTGCCCCAGTGCAGCGTCAGTCGGGGCGAGCACGATCGCGAGCAGGATCGCCTCGATGAGCACGAGCTCTCCGAATAGGGCAACACCCGCGAGAGCCCCGGCCACGATGGTCAGCGGTAGCCCGATCGCGAGCAGGCGAAGAGGCACGACGTACTCGCGGCGCAGCGCGGCGAGGTCGATCCGCGATGCGTCCGAGAAGAGCACGACCGTCAGCGTCGCCTCGGCCACCAAGCGGACGGACTCGCTCTCGATCGTCGGATCGAGCCAGCCGAGCCCCTCGTCGCTCACCAGCACGCCACCGGCGACGAACACCATCGCAGCGGTGATCACCGACGTCGAAAGCCGACGCGAAGCCCCCGCGTAGACGAGAAGCAGGAGAGAGATCGCAACGAGGCCCGAGCCGCCCACGTCTCATGCTCCTTCGGCGGGTGCTTCGGGGGAAGGCTCTAGACGGTGGATGCTCTCGTTCAAGGTCGCGACGGTAGCGGCCGAGAGATCGCGCGCCATCGCCCGCATTCGAGTTCACCTGGGTGAATGGCCGGCCCGGGCGATGAACAGTCGCGCAACCGCTCCTAGCATCGCGACCATGCGCCACGACGTGGCGTCCGTGTCCGGCCGACCCGGCAGCAACGAGACAGGAGCATGGATGGCGGTCGACGCCGAGCAGCACGAGCCGCTGTGGAGGCGACACCTCGGCGCATTGATCGTCGGCGGTTTCGCGGTCGTCCTGGTCGTGATCGTCCTGCTCCAGCTCCTCGAGGAGGGCGACATTGCCGAGTGGCTCGCCGAGGCACCGGAGGAGTGGGCCTATGTCCTGTGCTTCGGGCTCGTATGGCTGGATGCGATCATCCCGATCTTTCCCGGCGAGACGACGCTCAGCGCCGCGTCGACGCTCGCCGCACGTGGAGACCCTCGAGCTCGAGCTCGTCATGGCGGCTGGAGCGCTCGGCGCGATCGTCGGAGACTCGTCGCTCTTCTGGATCGCCCGCAAGAGCGCCGCCAGAGTGCAAGGCCAACTCGACAAGGCGCTGGAAAATCCCAAGGTACGCGCCGGCTGGGAGGCCCTCGATCGCTCCCCCGGAGCTCATGATCGTCGCCGGCCGGTACGTCCCCGGGATGCGCTTCGCCGTCAACGCGACCATGGGGCTCTCCAGCATTCCCTACCGCCGCTTCCTCCCGTGGTCGGTCCTGGGCGGAACCCTGTGGTCGGTCTATACGTGCTGCGTTGGCCTACAGCGTCGCGACCACGCTCTCCGGCTTCCCGCTCGCGTCGCTCGTCATCTCCTCGCTCATCACCTCCGCCGCGCTGGTGGCGATCTACTTCGTCGATCGGCGGAGGAGGAAGGCAGCGAAGGGTGTCGACCCGGCCGCTGTGAGCGCGGAGGCTGCGGTCCGGCCGAGCTCCGCCGCATCGGACGAGTAATGGATCGGCACGAGGCACCCGACTCCAGCCTCGAGGATCGCGCCCGCGTCAGACTCACGGCCGCGGTTGCCGGCGCAAGAGACGCCAGCACACGGCACGTATCGCTCGCGGTTCCTTTCCGGGCAGCGGAACGGAACCGGCGGGTCGCCGCAAGCGTTCTCGCCGGAGGGATCGCCTACCGGCTGTTCCTGTGGCTTCTGCCGCTCGGGTTGATACTCGGTGGAGCGCTCGGCCTCATGGATGCGGACAGCACCGAGGAGGCCCTTGCAAGCGGCGGTCTTCCTGCAGCCGTCGTCGACGTGATCGGCGACGTGGCGCGAGCCGCGGAATCCGACTGGTGGTGGCTTCTCGGGATCGGCGTGCCCCTCCTCCTCTGGGCGGGTTACTCGGGCGCGAAAGCGGTGCAGCTCATTCACTCGCTCATCTGGGACGAGCCCCCTCCGCGGGCGAAGCCGTTGACGAGCTCGCTTGCCTTCACGGGCGTGCTGTGCGCCTTCATGGCCGCTTTCGCACTCACGTGGTGGCTGCGCGACGAGGCGTCGCTCGAGCGGCTCGTCGCGGCCACGCTCGTCACAGCCCCACTCGCTGCGTTGTGGCTCTGGGCGTCTCTCCGCCTGCCGCACCGGGATGCTCCCTGGCGGGCGTTGCTACCCGGTGCGATCCTCGTCGCGGTGGGCTTGCAGGTGCTTCACGTGCTGATCGTCGAGTTCCTCGCGCCGAAGCTCGAGAACGCGACGACGCTGTACGGGAGCATCGGCGCCATGACAACGATCCTCTTCTTCATGTACTTCGCCGGGAGGCTCGTCGTCACCTCGCCCATTCTCAACAGCTCCCTCCATCACGAGCTGCGTACGCAGAGCGATGAAGCCGGCGACGATGGAACGGCGCTGGCAGGCATCAGACGAACAAGCGACTAGACCATGACCGGCGGCGGTGAGAGCCGTCTGCCTCCTTGCCAGAAGAAGGCAGACGGCCAACGCTGCACCCGGCAGCTCGCTTGGCGGTTACTCGTCCAGCTCGCAGTCGGGAGCAGCGGTCTTCAGCGCCTCCCACGACGTGCTGACCGCCGCCAGCGAGTCGAGGAGGCTTTGCGCCTCAGTACCACTCAGATCGTCGTCCGCCTTCGCGGCGTCGAACTCCGTGGACACCGCTCCGAGCGATGTCTCCAGGGCCGCTATCGGCTCCGAGAGCTCCGCCTCAGCATCGGTCTTGACGGTCTCGAGATCCGTCGTGATCGCCTCCAGCGACGCTTCGAGGTCCGCGACCGCGCCCTCCCCGGCGGTCAGGTCGATCGCTTGCAGCGTGTCGATGTCGGAGCTCAGCTGCTCGAGGTCGTCACACACAGCGGGCTTATCGTCTCCACCGCATCCGGCAGCCGCGGGCACAAGAGCACAAAGAACGGCTAGCGCCACGGCCATCCGTCGCCGCGACGGTCTCACGTCATAGGTCACCACGAGCGCTCCTTTCCAGTCGTGGCCTCGACTATCACCCACCTCGGGCAATGGCGGCATCGCCCGCGAGCGCGTTTCACCCGGGTGAAGCTTCGTCGCCGGCGTGCGCCGATTCGAACGCCGCGACCGCAGCCCTGACCGTGGGAAAGAAACGGTCAGGCCCGATCCGCGTCGTGAGGTCCGTCTCCTCGAAGATCTCGCGCTGACGTCCCTTCAGACGGGCGAAAGACAGCGCGATGCCTCGTGCCTCGAGCTCGTCATGGAGTCGAATCAGGACATCGATTGCCGTGGCGTCGAGGTAGGTCCAGGCCTCGGCGTTGAGCACCAACCACCTGACGTCCTCGGTTACGGCGACAAGCTCGAGCACACGCTGCCGGAGGTACTCGGCGTTGACGAAGAAGGGCGGGGCGTCGAAGCGATAGACGAGCAGTCCGGGCAATGTCTCGGCAGCCTCCCAGGCGCGCGATATCGCGATAGCCGTCGACGTCGTCGATGCGGCCGAGAACGGCATCGTGCGGACGCGCCGCGCGGTAGAGGAAAACGCCGATCGAGAGCGCGATCGCGACGGCAACGCCGCCGACGACCCCGAACACGAGCACCCCTCCGAAGGCGACGAGCGCCAGCGCGACCTCGGCTGGGCGGACGCGCCGCAGGCGCCAGATCGAGTGGAGGTTGATCAGCCCCGCGGCGGCCATGACGATGATCACTCCGAGCGCGGCTGTCGGCAGCGGCTCGATCAGGGGCATGGCGAAAAGCAGGAAGAGCCCAACGACCGCTGCGGCGACGAGAACCGCAGCCTGGGACTTCGCGCCGGCGGAGTCGTTGACCGCGGACCGGGAGTTGGAGGAGGAGACCGGAAACGCTCCTGTCAGGCCACCGACGAGATTGGCGCCGCCGATCGCGGTCAGCTCACGGTTGGCATCGACCTCGTAGCCATGCTTCTGCGCAAAGGTCCGCACGGTCGCGGTGACGTCCGCAAAGGCGACGAGCGAAAATGCCGCCGCGGGAAGCAGGAGATCGATGAAGTCGTTTGCTCCGACTCCTGGCAACGCGAACGAGGGTAGACCGCCCTCGACCTCGCCGACGACTGCGATCCCGTGATCCTCCAGGTCGACGAGCGCCGCGACCACGAGTCCGAGCGCGAGCACAACGAGTGACGGCGGGAGGATAGGAAGCGTGCGCCGAATCACGATTGCCGCCGCCAGCAGCCCCGCGCTGAGGAGCACGGTCGGACCGTTCGCGTCGCTGAGATCCGACAAGACCTCCCACACGATGGCGAAGAAGTCGTCCGCGTCGATGCTGACCCCGAGGAGCTTGCCGAGCTGGGACGAGATGACGATCAGCGCGACGCCGTTGATGTATCCGAGCAGCACCGGCTTGCCGAAGAAATCCGCCACGAACCCGAGCCGGAGCGCGCCTGCGACGAAGAGCAGGAGACCCATCGCCAGCGCCAGCGCCGCCGCGAGCGCCGCATAGAGCGCAGGGTCGGTCTCCCCTCCGACCACCGCCATCGGCGCCACCGTCACCGCAGTCATCGCCGCGAGCGTCGACTCTGGTCCGATCACATGCTGCCGCGATGTCCCAAGCAACGAGTATACGGCGAGCGGCAGGAATGTGCCGTAGAGGCCGTAGACGACTGGCACTCCGGCCAG
>CAVWTX010000019.1:0-592980 GCA_963758065.1 uncultured Thermoleophilia bacterium
ATGAGTTTCGAGCTGGACGCCAAGCTGTCGGATCAGTCTTGCGGATCTCAATCCCAGGAGTTCAGGGCCGTGATCGCGCAGCCAATCGCGCTGGTAGCGCCAGTGCGCGCGGTGTTGCTCGACGAGCACCCAGAATCGTCGCGAGTGATTCGGGACTCGCAGGTGACAGAGCTCGTGCACGACCACGTCGTCGAGCACTTCGCGTGGCGCGAGCACTAGCCGCCAATTGAAGAAGGTGTGCCGCCTGGAGAGCACGAGCCCCCAGAGGGTGCGTTGCCCTCCGATACGGATTCGGCCGTACTCGACGCCGATGCGCTCAGCCTCCTCCTCGGCCAGCGCCGAGATGAGTTCTCGCGCGCCGGTACGCCCTTCCGACTCGCTGACCATGGACGGGTCGAGGCAAAGTTGCGGCACCTGGCGCAGCCGCTGCTCCACAATCCACGTCCGTTTCTCTTCGAGCAAGCGCTCCACGTCGGCCTGACTCGTCCCACGTGGCACGGTCAGACGTGGCGCCTGCCCCCACGGCACCTCCAGTCGCCATCGCCGCGCCCGCGGCGACCACCGCACCTCGACCTCCTGCAAACCGGACGAGCGTAGCCGTCGATTCGGGCGTGACGGAGAAAGTCGTTGAGGGCGACTCCACCCCGTGAACGTGTTCGACGGGTTGGGCCTGGTCGCTGGCGGGCCGTTCAGAGGCGGACGGTACCGTTGGCGCGATGTCCCGAAACGAGGAGCTTGAGCGCTACCGAGCGGCCCTCCGGCGACGGCTCAACACTGAGTCGTCGAGCGATGGGGAGTCTGCGAGCGGGGCCACGTTCTGACGGACCTGAACCGCGACAGGCAGGGACGCTGCTGGTGCTGTACACGCGCGCACGAGCGAGCGTTCGTGACTCCGGAACCCGGGCTGTGGTAGGGGAGCCTGGGTTAGTCGCAGCCCGAGCGCGTGGCCTCCTGCCCGAGCGCGTGGCCTCCTGCCCGAGCGCGTGGCCTCCTGCCCGTGCGCGCGTAAGAGGAGGTGTCACACTTCGTGCATCGAGACAGCACCTCCGCTGTGTGCCGCGAGGCTTCGCGATGGCAGTAGTTGCCGGTCTGTGCGATCACGCCGAAGTCGCGCGAAGCATCGTGCGGATCTGACCGGCACCCTGACCCACGTCCGCGAGGCATCTGTTCATCGAGGATTCCCGAGCGACCTGCGACGATGCGAGTCGGATGTCGTCGATGCTTGCGCGGCGGCGCACGATCAACGGCACCCCCGGGCACCCCCGCGCAGCGATCGGCCACGTGGGGCCCCTTACTGGCGGAGCCCGCTTCGGTTCACTAGCCGCAACCACCTGCGTCTGCGTTTCGGGGGCAGGCTCAGGTCGTCGAACGGCAGGACTGAGTGCGCCCCTGTGACAACGTCTTCGAGGTACATCACACGCGGCGCGCTGCCGGCTCGCGGCGCTTGACGCTCTTCAGCCGTCCTTCCGAGCCTGTCGCTTACTTGCGCGCATGCGGGTAGCGGAGACAAAAGTGGTACTCCGATCGGTACTCCGTTAGTTGTCAAGTAAGAATATGGCACGATGTCCCGCTCGTCGCGTCCGACCTCCGTCCGGGAGCAACGGCTTCCTGAGTTCAATCCTGCTCTCGACCCGGGTCACGCTTTGGCCCTCCGCGCTGGCACTCTGGGTTGATGCCGCGGCGCCATCCCGGGGATCTGGCAATCGACCTTGGCACGGCAAACACGGTCGTCTTCGCGCGGGGACGAGGGATCGTGATGCTCGAGCCCTCGGTGATCGCGATCGACGAAGGCAGCGGCAAGGTCCTCGCGGTCGGAGCAGAGGCGAAGCGCATGATCGGTCGCACCCCCGGAGGATTCCGCGCTGCGACCGCTCCGTCACGGCGTCATCGCCGATTTCGACGTCACCGAGCAGATGCTCGCGCACTTCATGCGTCGAGCCATCGACCGTCGTTTCACGCGTCCCCAGGTCATGCTCTGCGTCCCGAGCGGCCTGACACCGCTCGAGCGAGACGCCGTCGAGGAGGCGGCGCGCGCGGCGGGCGCGCGAGCCGTATACCTGATCGAAGAGCCGCTCGCCGCGGCGATCGGCGCCGATCTCCCGATCGCCGAACCTGTCGCCAGCATGGTGCTGGACATCGGGGGCGGGACGACGGAGATCGCCGTCATCTCGCTCGGAAGCATGGTCGTCTGGCGATCGGTTCGCATCGGTGGCTACGAGATGGATGACGCACTGGTCTCGCATATGAAGCGAGAGCATGCGCTGGAGATCGGGGAGGGGCGCGCGGAGCAGCTGAAGATCGAGATCGGGTCGGCAGCGGAGGTTGCAGCTGAGGAGGCTGAGGTCACCGGCCGCGACCTCCATTCCGGCGGGTCAGAACCGCCACGGTCACCGGAGCGAAGTGCACGAGGCGCTCGAAGCGACGATCGGCCAGATCATCGAGGCCGTGCGGGAAACGCTCGAGGGAACGCCGCCGGAGCTCTCGGCGGACATCAGCGAGCGCGGCATCGTGCTCGCGGGGGGCGGCGTGCTCTTGCATGGTTTCCGCAGCGACTTCGGGCTGAGACGGGGCTCCCGGTCCAGCTCGTCGAGGAGCCCCTTACGTGCGTCGCCGTGGGTGCGGGGCGCTGCGCTGGACGAGCTCGGAGCGATCGCTTCGGCAGCGAAGGCCGCAAGGCGCGGCCAACACCCGGAAACGCGCGGGCTTCCTCCTCCTGGCGCCGTTGAACCATCGCTTCACGCTGAATTCTATGCGCTCACTGTTCAGGCAGTACCAGGGTGCAGTCACCTACATCGACGATCCCGAAACGGGCGGTGAGGTGGCGCTGCGGAGGAAGGGTGCTGCAAGAAGATGCACGGTGCATCGCCGCGTGAGGCACTGTGCAGCAGGGCGCCGATCGACCGCTTGATGCCATGCCGTTCGATGCCCTGCCGGGGGGTGGCACCTGCGCGCAGCGTCGGCGGCGATGGGGTGGGGCCCCATCCCTGGAGCCCAGGCGCCCAGCGAGGCGAGGGGCGCTCGGGGCCTCGCCTCACCGGATCGACGATGCCGCTACGGGCAGGTCAGCCGTGGCCCTTATCGAACTCGACCGTGACGGTGCCGTCCGCGTGCATGGTGATATGCGCCACCTCGTGGCCGGTGATCCTGGAGCCGTCGGTGCCCTTGACCGTGAAGTGGGTGGTGAAGGTCGCAGTGAAGTTGTTCTGACTGTTGAGGTTCGCGCCGAACCAGGTCGTGGCCTTGCCGGTGTAGGTCGGCTGGCTGGGATCGTCGGGCACGAACGTGAGGCGGTCAGTGATCGTGGTGGTGTCGTGGAAGCTGCCATTGGGCAGCGCGGTGACGTGGGTCACGCCCTTGAACGTATCGGTGAGCGTGCCCGGGACCCCGGTGCAGGGGTTCACGTCGGGAACAACGTCCGGTCCCGCTGAAGTGGGTCGTGGTGGGCTGGGCTTGGGCGAGGGCCGCCATTGGGATGGACAGGGCGACGAGCAAGCCCAGGACCGCCCCCCAGGCCAGCATCCCGCCATCTTCATGGGACTCCCCCTTTCCCCGGCAACCTCGTTGCCGGTGAACGCTCGAGCGAAGGCGCGACGAACGATCCTGGTCATGTCTCTCTCCCTTCCTCGACCGCTGTGTAGACACAGTGCCCGCACGGACGGCCGATCCTGGTCTGGGCGACCAGTTCGAATCGCTCGATCGGTTCGCTACCCCGGACAGCAGAGACTAAACCTCGCGGAATTGCGCCTCTTCAGCGGCCACTCGAGGCGAACCGGCCTGAACTAGCACAAACCGCAGGTCAACGCTCGATCGCCCCTTCGTTGCCTGCGCCAGACTCGCGACTTATGCTTCAAACCCATGATGGTCGCGTGCCGCTTCGGCTCGCGCACGGGGTCGCTGCGATCCTCGCCGGGGTGCTGATCTTCGCGGGACAAGCGGGAGAACTCGTCTTCGGCGACGGCTCGGATGCCCTCTTGGCGCTCGAGGTCACGCTATGGAGCCTCGGGGTCGTGGCTCTCGTTGTCGCGATCTGGGGCCTCGGCAGGCTCGTCAGTACGAGGAACGGACGGATCGGCTGGCGCGTCTCGGTCGGCGGCGTCGTGCTGCTCGGCCTCTTCGCTGTGCAGGTGCTCATCACCGTGGCCGTTACCGGGGACATCCCGGAGAACTTCATCCTGTTCGGCCTCGGCTTCCTGCTGCTCTTCGTCGGTCATGTACTGATCGCTACCGGGCTTCGCGACGCTCTCGGGCGAGCCTGGTTGCTCCCGCTCGTCGGAGCCGCGGGCATCCTGATCGCCATCACTCTCAACATCGATCCGATCCACGACATCGGCCTCTTCGTCTTCGACGGCGCGTGGGTCGCGCTTGGCATCGTGCTTCTGCGCGGGGAGCGCCGCCATCACCCCGAACTCAGCCTTCCCGTGGCGTGATGGGGGTATGATCGCGAGCGACCCGCGGATCGAGGAGCGAGAGCTAGAGGCGGCCGGGCTGAACTGACGCACCGCGGAACGGAAAAGGCCCGCCGGAGCGGGCCTCCATGGATGGTGCGCGGCTCGGGCTGCGGCTCAGCCCGGTTCGTCGGTCGCGGTCTCGGTGGTGTCCTACAGCGGGCGGCGATGATCACGTGGGTTTCCGCCCGCCGTCCGACCAGGACGCGAAGGATCAAGGATTTCTTGAGCCCGTGGCGACGGAGCGCTGAGGGAGTGGCTCGAGCCGACGGACCACGGTCACGGAAAACGACGTCGTCATCTGCGTGCCTTGCATCGCCACACTCGGATACTCGCCAGTGAGATTCGACTTGCCGGGATTCGACTTGAAGGCAGCACGCGAAGGTTAACTCGTCCATCTCGGGTCAAGCCGGACGCTTGCCATCGAGCTGAGCCCCCCCAAGTAGGTCGCGATCCGAGTCAGTTCCGCCAGCTGACGGATAGCCATCGTCCGGAGTGACGAACGATCGGCTGGCGACGCCAGGATGGGTCTGGAGAAGATGCACTCGCAGTCGCTCGGCGTAGAGCAGTGGATCAGGAACAGCGACCAGGTACAGCGCCGAGGCCGCAATATCCATTCCTCCAGATCGGTGGCATGGCCGGAGAAGTTGATGACGTCACCGACCGGCCAGGTCGTGCTCGACGAAGGCCTGTCGATGGCCGCGCTCGGGACCGCGTTGTCGGCAGCCGTGCTCGGCGCGGAGACGATCCCGACGAGCACGAGCGCCGCAACGGTCGCGAGCAATGTCTTCGAAGTACAGACCCCATACTCGATCCCCTATCGATTGCGGCAGCGCACACGCGCTCCCTTTTGCCCGGAAACAAGGAAGCTCGCCGCAGAGGGCCTACCCAACCTCGATGGAACTTCCGCCGGTCGGCGCGGGACCCTACAGGTATCAGAGGGGCGTCAAGGTTAAGTACGTCCGCTGGAGGGCTTCTGTGCGCCGGTCTACGTAGGGGTTTACCGGGGCGCGGCGGAGATGTTGAGGCCCGAGTCGACCGGGTCAAGGAGGAGACTCGAGCCCACCGGGAAGGACCGCGCCCAGTGGGTCTCACTGTAATCGCCCTCGCCGCTCGCGTGGTTTGATACGGCATGTATCACGCTCGGAAGGGGCAGCCGCCCCGCGTCCCTGGGGAGTAGGGGGACAACCCTGGCTCTCGCCGGGCGGCCGCTGACGGAGAGCCTGGGGATGGCCTCCGTATTCGGTTGTCGTGCATAGTGATGCTCGCCGATAGGGCTTAACGCAACCTCGATGTGAGAGCTTGCGCCGGTTGGCGCGGCACTCTACGGGGCTGTCAGAGGGGAGTCAACGTTAAGTAGCTCACCGGCCGAGCCTGCCGCGCGGGCGTCCTTCAGCCGCTCGTCTTCTTGGGCGCGTTGTGACCTGATTGGTACTCACTCGCCAATCGTTCGAGGCTCCTCGACCGCCGCTTCATATCGAACGGAAACGGATCAGGACGACGGATCGCTGGCAGAAGCGGACGGGCAAGAAATCGAGCCTCCGTCGCACTAGGTTCGCCCGGGGAGTGTGCGTTGCGGTGCCCCAGCGTTCAGGAATGTACCCCGGAGATCGCGCTCTAAGATAAAGGGGGGTGTCGCTGCCCGTGACGCTTCCCCTCATCGACCACTTGGCCTTGCGAGTACGTGACGTGAGACGCAGCCGCACCTTCTACGAGCAGGCCCTCGAGCCGTTCGGAGTGAAGGTGGTGGAGAGCTCGCAGGGGCCTGGGTTCGCCATCGAGGGCGGTGGAGACTTCTGGATCGGGGAAGGGGAACCCCCGGCCGCGCCCGTTCATGTGGCCTTCGCCGCAGCAGACCGAGCCACCGTTGACAAGTTCCACCGCGCCGCTGTCGAAGCCGGCGGCCGTGACAACGGGGCGCCGGGCCTTCGCCCGCATTACCACGCCGGGTATTACGCAGCGTTCGTCATTGACCCGGACGGGAACAACGTCGAAGCGGTCTTCCACGGGGACCACCAGCTGCCAGCCGCATGACCCTCGCTTGCGCCAGCGTCCTCTCACTTGAGCACCCGTGCGTGTCAGATTTGTGTCAGATCAGGCTGACCATCGTCGCCCACTTCAAACACAACACTTAGACCCCCAAACCCAGCAACCACCGCATCCCGACAAGCCCTGACGACACCTGATCAGCGCTGGACAGAACTGTCACGCCGGAGGTCGCGGGTTCGAGTCCCGTCGCTCCCGTCTCTCGAACTGCCTGCAAATAGGCAAGGTCTGTTGTCTGGTGTAGACGCGGGAATAGCACCTTCGGGCAGCAAATAGGCAGCAGCTGCGCGGTTGTACGAACGAGTAACGAGCGGAAAACGCTGCAAATCCGCATATTGCGTTGTCTGCAATGGGAGCGGACGAGCGTGAAACGCGCGATACACGCCCTGGACAGACAACAGATGACCTCAGGCCAAGTGTGGCCGGTTGGCCGATGGAGCGAGCTGATGCTCGACCACTGCTGCGTTCCACTGTCGGGCTGACCGGCCTGCGGACAGACGATATTTCCGCTTCCCGATGGCGAAAGCAGGGGTCAGCTCAGCGAGCACCTCCGCATTCGCGGCTCGTCCTTTGCGACAGCGAGCTGGCCCGTGGCGGAGACGCTCGCTACCTCGCGCGAAGCAGCACTCGAGCCGGGACCGCCCCTCGCATGGAAAGCAGAACCCACTGTCTGACCCCAGAGCGACGCCGCGAAGGAACTGGCACCGCGGCTCTTGACGCATCAGATCGGCGACCCCCACAAGGGCACCATACGATTGCGACCGTGCCGTTCACGCTCAGGAACCTCAAGGAGGGACCTGGAGGACGTCGGATCCAGGTTCGATGGCGCGCCGGACCTTGAATTCCGCTTGGCGACCCAGCCGCTCGAGCTCGAGCAATCCGGCCTGGGCTACCAGCGCGTCCCGCCCGGCTATCGCTTTCCGTACGGCCACACGCACAAGAAGCAGGAGGAGGTGTACGTGGTCCTGCGCGGGAGCGGGCGGATGAAGCTCGACGACGAGATCGTCGAGCTGAGAGGAGTGGGACGCGGTGCGCGTCCCGCCCGGTACCTGGCGCGGCTACGAGGCCGGGCCCGGGGGACTCGAGATCATCGTCATCGGCGCGCCCAATCTCGGCGACGCTCCGCGCGAAGACGTCGAGGGCCAGCGCGACTGGTGGGCTGACTAGCGCCGGGTAGGTGGACTTCCGCGTCGGACGAGAAGGAGCATCGTTCGGTAGCGATGCCCCGCCGCACGGAATGCAGCAGTCGCGGCCGCCGCCGTCTCGCTGTGCATAAGGCGGAGACCGGGCGCTCTGCCCAGCCGCGCCGCGTTCCCCTCCACGGCCTGATCGAGACCAGGACGTTCGGCTCGCGCGTGATCTACGAGCGCTACGGGCGCGCCCGCGATGAGTCGAGAGTGACACCGCCGGCCTCTTCTGTTCGCCGGTTGCACGATCTTCCTGCCACCCGTCACCGACGACATCGCCCTGGGCCTTTCCATCCTGCGCGCCCGCCCGAAGGCGGCGCGTGGTTGATCTTGGGTGGTGATCCAGCCGCCCGCCGGTGCGAAGAGAACTCTGTATCCGCGTCCGGCTCGCCTTTGCTTTTCATGGAAGCGGGCGTGTTCGGTTCGCCGCGGCCGTGGGGCGGACAACGTCCGGCCTCCGGGGCCTCTTGGCATGGCGGTGGCTGAGGGCAAGCCCCCCGGTTTCAGGCTCGCCGCGCGGTTCGGAGTCATGTAAGGAGCGGGCGCTCTCGACACCGTGGCCGAGCCGCCGCTCGGCGTCGCGATGGCCGGCCGGGACGTCTAAGACCCGTACAAAGGATTGAGGACCGCTTCGGCGGCCATCAATCGTCTTTCCGGGCGCATCTATACGGGCCGACACGACGAGCCGGCTCGGGCAGCAAACGGGCAGCAAACGTCTCAAACCGGCTTCGCTCAACCATGCGGAAAGGATTCGGCGAGAACCCGGAAAGGCGCATAAATAAAGCGATTTCGCGTCAATCGTGGTCAATCGTCGTGACCCTCTAAGCGGCCTGTCACGCCCCGTCGCTCCCGTCCTTTGTTCAAGCCGTTTCTGCTCTGATGACGAGGGCTCGGATTCCTCCGAGCCCTGGTTTAGTCAGCTTGACGTGGGGAACCCGATCCGGACTGCTAGCTAGTCGGCGCGGCGTCTCAGCATTCGACCTCGTATCCCTGCGAGGCCGCGTACTCGGCGGCGACGCGCTTCGGCACGCACATCGCCCATGCCCCCTCGACGAGGTCACGCATCTCGTCGGCGTCGATGGCGGCCAGGCGCACGTGCACCCAGTTGAAGCGCATGTCCGACTGGCGCGGCCGCGAGAACTTGTGCGGCTCGGACTGGACGAGCGCGTCGCGCAACTCCTTCGGGAAGCCGAAGCCCATCGTCTCCCCGTCGTGGGAGAAGGCCAGGTAGACGATCTGGCCGACCCTGAACTTCACGCGCCCGCGCACGACCGCCTCATAGCTGCGCGGAAGTCTCAGCGCGAGCTCGCGCACATCGTCGAGTGTCACGGGCACGGTCGCCCTCAGGGTACGGGCACCCTTATGGGCCGGCTCACGCCCCACGCAATTGCTCGCCGCTCGAGTCGGAAGCCTGTTGCGTCGCCCAGCGGTAGGAGAAGGCGGACGAACGCGCAGGAGGACTTGCGCAGGTGGTCTATACTCAGTATAGTACCCAGTATGATAATCCAGCTGACCCGCTCATGAGCGTCCCTCACGCCCTCCTCGCCCTGCTGAGCGAAGGGCCGAAATACGGCCTGCGGCTGCAGAACGAGTTCGAGGCCCGGACGGGCGAGGTGTGGCCGCTCAATGTCGGCCAGGTCTACACGACCCTCCAGCGCCTCGAACGGGACGGGCTCGTCGAGACCGACGACGGAGAGCGCGAACGGTCGCGGAAGCGCTACAGGATCACGTCCGCCGGCGCCACCGAGCTGGCCGACTGGCTTCGGACCCCGCCCGACCTCGTGCCTCCCCCACGCGATGAGCTCGTGATCAAAGTGCTCGTTGCCCTGCAGGTCCCCGAGATAGACGTCCACGAGATCCTGCAGGTGCACCGACGGCACGTGATCGAGGTCATGCAGGGCTACACCCAGATCAAGGCGGCCGCCGGAGAGGACGACGTCGCCCTGGCGCTCGTCGCCGATGCCGAGCTGTTCCGGCTGGAGGCGATCGTCCACTGGCTCGACGCGGCCGACGTCCGTTTGAAGCAGCGGCCGCACCTCGCGCCGGCCCCCGTGGCCGCCGACCTGCCGCTCGAACGAACTGAGGAGATGGAGGTTTCGAAATGAGCGCACTCGAATTGCGCCAGGTCTCGAAGGTCTACGGCTCCGGGCCGACCGAGGTGCGCGCACTCCGCGACGTCGACCTCGCGGTCGAGCGCGGCGAGCTCGTCGCCATCATGGGGCCGAGCGGCTCCGGCAAGAGCACGCTCTTGACGATCGCCGGCAGCCTCGAGGAGGCGACGAGCGGCGAGGTACTGCGTCGACGGCGTCGACCTCGCGCGCGTCTCGCGCTCGGATCAGGCGCGGATGCGACGCCGGTCGATCGGCTACGTCTTCCAGGACTTCAACCTGCTCCCAGGGCTGACGGCGGTCGAGAACGTCACCCTGCCCCTCGAGCTCGACGGCACCCGCGCCAGAGCCGCCCGCGCGACGGGCGTCGAGGCGATGGAGGAGCTCGATGTGGCGGAGCTCGCCGATCGTTACCCAGACGAGCTGTCGGGCGGCGAGCGCCAGCGGGTTGCGATCGCCCGAGCGATCGTCGGCGAGCGCGAATTACTGCTCGCGGACGAGCCGACCGGCGCTCTCGACTCCGTGAACGGAGAAGCCGTCATGCGCCTGCTGCGGACCGCCACCCAGCGCGGTGTCGCCGGTGTCGTCGTGACCCACGAGGCGCACCTCGCGTCCTGGGCCGACCGCGTCGTCTTCCTGCGCGACGGCCATGTGATCGACCAGACGGTCGCGCCGCCCGGCCCGGAGTCGCTCCTCGTTGCCGGCGATCGGCGATGACGACACTCGCTCATCGGTCGGCGCTGGGCGGGCCGAAGAACGGCGGCGTTGCCGCCCGCCGCGCGGTCGTTCGCTGGGCCTGGCGCATGTTTCGCCGCGAGTGGCGGCAGCAGATCCTGGTGACCGCGCTCCTCACGGTGGCTGTGGCGGCCGCGATCGGCAGCGTCACGGTCGCCTACAACTCGGCGCCCGCGCAGGATGCCGAGTTCGGCTCGGCCGGTCACCTGCTCCGGTTCGACGGTGGCGATCCGCTGCTGCTGGCGGCAGGTCTCGCCGTCGCCGAGAAGCGGCTCGGGACGATCGACGTCATCGGGCACCGTTCACTGACCGTCCCCGGCGGCGTCGACAAGGTCGAGTTCCGCGCCCAGGACCCGCGCGGGGCGTACGGTGGCGCGCGCTTGGCGCTCCGCCGAGGCAGCTACCCGAACGGAGCCGACGACGTTGCCGTCACCGACGGCGTGGCCACGCTCCTGGGGCTCGAGATCGGGCAGACGTTTGCCCTCGATGGCCGGCGTCGGACGATCGTCGGCATCGTCGAGAACCCACCCGATCTGAGCGACGAGTTCGCGCTCGTCTCCCCCTCGTCCGCGGGACGACCGGATCACGTCACGGTCCTCGTCAACGCCGACGCCGGCGCGGTGGACGCCTTGATAGACGAGCAACTCCAGGAAAACCGGTCCGCGTTGGTGGGGGCCGCGCCTCGGCGCAGCAACCGGGGGGCGGACGCGCTGGCGATGTTCTCCGTGGCCACGGTCTTCTTGCTGCTGGCCACGCTCGTCGCAGCCGCAGGCTTCGCCGTCATCGCTCAACGGCGGCTCCGCCAGCTGGGCATGCTCGCTGCGATCGGTGCGACCGGGAAGCACCTCCGGCTCGTGCTTCTCACGAACGGCGCGGTCGTCGGCGCGATCGGCGCGCTGCTCGGGACGATCGCGGGTCTCGCGCTCTGGGTCGCGCTCGTCCCGACGCTCGAGCCGGCCCTCGGTCATCGCATCGACCCGGTCAGCCTCCCCTGGGCGCTGCTCGCGATGGTCGTCCTCGTCGCCGTGCTTGGGGCGACCGCCGCAGCCTGGTGGCCCGGGCGAGCGGTGGCGCGCGTCCCGGTCACGCTCGCACTCTCGGCGCGACCCCCCAAGCCGAAGCCGGCACACCGCTCGGCGATCGTCGCCGCCGTCTTGATTCCGGCGGGATTCGCCAGCCTCGCGCTCGCCAACCGGAGCAGCCCGCCGCTCATCATCGCCGGAATCCTGGCGACGATCCTCGGCACGCTCCTGCTGGGGCCGCTGGCGATTCGCCTGGTCGCCCGGGCGGCCGGACGTTTCCCGATCGCCGTGCGCCTCGCGCTGCGGGATCTCGCCCGCTACCAGGCCCGCTCCGGCTCAGCCCTCGCCGCGATCACCCTCGCACTCGGGATCGCGGCGGCGGTCGTCGTCGTCGCGGCGGCCGAAGAGGGGAAGTCGGCCGGCGCGCCGCCCAACCTCTCTACGCGGCAGATCCGCGTGCACTCGGGTCCGCCCTCGGAGCCGGACTACGTCGCGGTTTTGACGGCTGCCGAGCTCGAACGCATGGCGGTCGGCGTCCGCCGGCTTGCGGCGGATCTCGAAGATGCGGCGGTCATACCGCTGCACAGAGCCCGCCAGCCCGGCCATCCGCCCGGCACCATCGACGGCGTTCGGGTCTACGACACGCACGCCCTGTATCGAAAGATCGACGATCCCGACAGCAAGCGCTGGTCGGGGAGAGCCAACACCTGCGCGAGCGAGACGGAATGCTGGGTCCTCGAGTCACGCCTCTATGTCGCTACGCCCGCGCTGCTTCGTTACATCGGGATCGACCCCGCCTCGGTCGATCCGAGCACGGACTTCCTCGCCGACCCGGGCGTCGACACCGGCGAGCTCGTCGTGCCCGTCGCGAAGCCGACGAAGGGGTTCGAGATTGCCGAGCTCCCCGTCACCAACGTCCAGAGGACCGACAGCCGGAAGCTCTTCGGGTCTCCAAGGGGGGAGAGCGGCCTCGCGCCGGCTTCGTTCATCACCCTCGACGGTCTACGCCGCCTGGGCTTCCGACAGGTCTCGTCCGGCTGGATCGTCGAGTCGGGCCGGCCCCTCACGCGCGAGCAGGTCGCCGATGCCCGCGCGCTCGCGGCCGACAACGGCTTGACGATCGAGACACGGCGCGAGAGCAGCTCGTTTGCGACGATCAAGGCCATCGCGATTGCGGCCGGCGCGCTGCTCGCGCTGGCGATCCTCGCCATGACCGTCGGGCTGATCCGCAGCGAGAGCGCCGGCGACCTCCGCACCCTGACGGCTACCGGCGCAACGAGCAGGGTCCGCCGCACGCTGACCGCGGCCACTGCCGGCGCGCTCGCCCTCCTCGGCGCGCTCCTCGGCGTCGTGGGCGCGTATCTCGCGCTCGCCGCGACCTACTCCGACGACCTCGGCTACCTCGGTCGGATCCCGGTGCTCCCCCTCGCCCTCATGGTCGTCGGCGTCCCTCTGACGGCTGCCGCGGCCGGCTGGCTTCTTGCCGGCCGCCAGCCGTCCACCATCACCCGGCCGGCAATCGAATGACTCGACGGCGGCGGCACCGGCCTCGACCACTGTCCCGACGCCGCGAGCGCGTCACCTCGATCGGCCGGAATGGGCAATCGCACAGCTGACTGGACCCCCCACCCGCGCAGGCCCTTGAACGAACCGTCACGGCTGGGGTCTGGAGCATTTGTGGAGCAGAGCGTCGCAACGCGAGAGGCATTGCCGTCGTTGCGACCACTCACCGCTCGGAGCGCATGGTTAGGAGGACGTCGACCTCGTGCTCACCGAATGTGGAAGTGTTGCCGCAATCGGCACCACGGCGACCACACATCTTCCACGCAGGCTGTGCCGGCTTCTAGCCGATCGTAGCCGGTCACAGCCGGTTCGCGAATCGAGGAAACGCCTGCTGTAGCCGGCCGAGCAGCCGGCACGCCGTCTCGACCGTGTCGTGAATCGCGGGAGTCGCCTGGTGGGTTCCGGACTGCCCTGCTTCTCACGCCCTGTCATTCCGCGATCCTCACGCTGCCGAGGGTCCGTCGCCGCGATGCCGCCGTGCGGCGCTGCTCGGCCAAGCGGCTGGCGGGGGCGAACGCGCTCCAGGCGAACCAGCGACCAAAGCCGCGCTGCAGCGCCCGCGGGCCGCTGATCGTCAGCTTTCGCGTCCGCATCGCGCCGCCGAGCTCCGCCCGCCCCAGGTAGACGCGATAGAGGGTGGCGGTGTCGACCCTGACCTCGAGGTCGATGTCGAACCCGGGATGCTGCAGGCACACGGAGACCTCAGAGGGCTCGAGCACCATCCAGTAGCGCTTGGCCGGATTGCGAAAGTCGAACTTGAGCACGGTTCGGCCGGGGGGAAGCTGCTCGCGATGCACGTGGCGGGCCATCCAGACGATCAACAGGTCAGGGTCTAGCTCCTCGGGGCGGGGATCGGTGAACGACCAGGTCACCCCCCACTCCCCCATCGCCTGGACAACCGGCTCTAGGTCGCGGCCGGCTGGCGTTAGCTGGTACCCGAGCGTCCTGCCCTTCGGGCCGGTCCGCCGCGCGACGATCTCGGCACGCTCCAGCGAGCGCATGCGGTCAGTAAGGACCGAGCGCGAGATCCCTGGCAGGCCACGCTGTAGCTCGTTGAAGCCTTTGGCGCCACCGAGCATCTCGCGCACGATCAAGAGTGTCCAGCGGTCGCCGAGGATCTCGCTTGCCTTGGCGATCGGGCAGTACTGAGCGTAGCTTCGCATCGCCGCCACCCATGCTAGCCCGCAGTCCGTAGCAGGTTCGAAATCCGAACCGATTGGTTCGAAATCCGAACCGGTTAGTCCGAATCCCGGTCTAGCCGCACGGAGCCGCGCGGGCCTACCGTCGTGACATGACTACCGAAACGGCAACGAGCAGGGGAGGACGACCATGAGTGCTATCCGGACAGCACCGTGCGAGACCGAGGGGCTCGACGAGTTGGGGGGCGAGTTGCGCGGCGAGCTCCTGCTGCCGGCGAGCGTCGACTACGACAGTGGTCGCAGGATCTGGAACGGCGGGATCGACCGCCGGCCGGCCGGCATCGCACGCTGCACCGGCGTCGCCGACGTCGTCGCAGCGGTGCGCTTCGCACACGAGCGTGATCTGCTCGTGGCGGTCCGCTCGGGTGGCCACGGGGTCGGCGGTCACGCCCTGTGCGACGGCGGCCTCGTGATCGACCTGTCGCCGATGAAAGGCATTCACGTCGACCCACAAGCCAGGACGGCGCGGGCCGAAGCAGGCGTGCTGTGGGGCGAGCTCGACCGCGAGACCCAGCTCTTTGGGCTTGCGACGGTGGGGGGAATCGTGAGCCACACGGGCGTTTCGGGGCTGACCCTGGGGGGCGGGATCGGCTGGTTGATGCGCAAGTACGGGGCGACGGTCGACAACCTGCTCTCCGTTGACCTGGTTACTGCGGACGGCGAGCTCGTCACCGCCAGCGAGGACCACAACCCGGATCTGTTCTGGGGCGTCCGCGGCGCCGGAGGGAACTTCGGCATCGTCACGTCGTTCGAGTACCGCCTGCACCCGGTCGGGCCGATCGTGCTCGCCGGGCCGATCTTCCACGCTCTCGACGATGCCCCTGAAGTGCTGCGCTTCTATCGTGAGTTCGCCGCCACGGCGCCCGACGAGCTCACGACGATCTTCGAGCTCGAGCTCGCGCCACCACTGCAGATCCTGCCCGAGGACGTGCACGGCAAGCCGATAGTCATGGTGGCCGCCTGCTACGCCGGGCCGCCCGAGGACGGGGCCGAGGTCGTGCGCCCGCTCAAGGAGTTCGGGAACCCGATCGTCGACCTGCTCGAGCCCAAGCCGTACCTGGCGCTGCAGTCGATGTTCGACCCCTTGGTGCCGCACGGCTGGCACCGGTACTGGAAATCGGTCGAGCTGCCGCCGCTCACGGACGATGCGATCGACACGCTCATCGACCACACCTCGCGGATCACGTCGCCACGCTCGTACACCATCGTCCTCCAGCTCGGCGGCGCGCTCGCGCGCGTGGCCGAAGACGCGACTGCGTTCAGCCAGCGGGACGCCACGCACAACGTCGTCATCAACGCGGTCTGGACCGAGGACGACCCCGAAGCACACCGGCACATCGCCTGGGCGCGCGACTTCTACGACGCCATACAGCCGCACGCGCGCGACCGCGTCTACGTCAACTTCCTCGGCGACGAGGGACCCGACCGCGTTCGGCAGGCCTACGGCACCGAGAAGTACGACCGGCTGGTCGCGCTCAAGGACCGTTACGACCCGCACAACTTCTTTCGCATGAACCAGAACATCCCGCCCAGCGGCTGAGCGCGACGCGCAACGAGCGTGGCGGCTTGGGCGATCAGCTTCCACTCGGCGTGCCAGTCGTCGCCAATCGTGCCCAGGACGAGGCGGCCGCGCGCCGCGTAGGGGACGCCGACGGCCTCCCAGGGCCTCCGTGCCGTGCACGACGCCGCCCGTGCCGACGCCGAGCACGACGCGGCTGCCCGAGAGGTGCTGCAGCGACGCGAGCTGCTTGGCCGCCCACACCGGGTCGCGGCGGGCGAGCACCATCACGCCGACGCCGACGTGGATGCGCGCACGTCGTTTCGGATCGCAACGGCGAGCTTCGAGCACCTTCGAGCTCAGGCAAGGAGGGCACGTTCGGCAGTGTGGACGAGGACGTCCGCAGTCGCCTGGGGCGATAGCTCGCGCCCGGTCGCGAGGGAGTCGTACGTGTCGAAGCTTGCGAGGACCCATATGAGATGGGCCGCGTAGTCGGGCGTGACGCCCGCCCGAAGGACGCCTTGTTGGGCGAGTCGTCCGGCGAGCCTGGCCATGCTGGCGGCGCGGTGTCGTTCTGAGCGGGCGAGGGCCAGGCCGACTCCGTCGGGGTCGAGCTTGGCCATCGAGTTGAGGATGCGCCAGACCTCATGGTGAGCCGCGTACATGTCGACGCCCCCCGCGAAGCCGCGTCGCAGCGTCTCGCGTGCGTCGGGATGGCGGAAGGCTTCCAGGATGCTGTCCCAGCCGGCGCCCTGGAAGAGGCTCTCGGTCAGCGCGTCGAAGAGACCGCTCCGTGATCCGAAGACGAGGTAGACGGTGGAGCGCGCGACGCGGGCGATGCGAGCGACCTCGTCGACGCTGACGGGATCGGCGGGGGCTTCGCGGAGGCGATCGTAGAGCGCGTCGAGGATCCGCCGACGAGTCTCGTCTGCTGCCTCGGCGCGCAAGCGCTGCTCGTAGCGACGCTTGCTCATCCGGCGGATCGTATCTCTTTCACTTGACAGAGTGTCCTTTGGAATACAGACTGTCCGACGTAATACATGTTGTTCGACCAAATTGGGATTGAACAGGATCACCGCGAGAGCGTCCTGCTCGCACACCTCCGTTCACTCGAGCCCGCAGCGGTCGAAGTCGGCACGGAACTTGCCCATCTCTACGACCTCGGCCTCTCCGCCGCCTTCCGCAACGTCGAAGTCGCCGGCGAGCGGCGGTACGCCGCCGACGCAGCTGATCGGGAAGGAGACCCATGACGACCCTGACCCGATGGGTTCTTGCCCACAAACGACTGGTCGCCGGCTTCTGGCTCCTCGTCACGATCGCAGCCTTTGCCGCGATCGGGCCGGCTGGAGGCGCACTCTCGGAGGAGTTCACGACAGTGCCGGGGCGCGAGGGGTTCGAGACGAACCGTGAGGTCGCGGACATCTACGGAAACGGCGGAGACGTGGCGCCGATCCTGCCGGTCGTGACCCTCCCCGAGGGGACGACGGTCGACTCGCCCGGGGTGACCGAGGAGCTCGACGCCGCCCTCGCGAGAGTGGAGGCCGCGCTGCCCGGGGCGCGGCTTGCCTCGTACGCCTCGACCGGGGATCGTGCATTCGTCTCCGCGGACGGTCGCACCACCTTCGCGCTCGTCTACATCCCGCCGCGGGGCGGGCTCGAGCCCGGCCAGAAGGAGGCCCAGCAGGCGCAGGCGGCGCTCGACGGGGCCACCGTTGGCGGGGCGCCGGTCGGGGTGACGGGCTTCGAGGCGCTTCGCGCCGCGGACCAGGGCGAGGACGCCGGCGCGAGCGTCAGCGTCCTCGTGGAAGTCCTGGTGGCGGGCGCCGGCGCGCTCGTCATCCTGGCGTTCGTCTTCGCGTCGTTCATGGCGATCGTGCCTCTGCTGATGGCGGTGATCGCCATCCCGACCACGTTCCTGCTCGTCTGGCCGCTCGCCGAGGTCACCGAGGTCTCGATCGCCGCGCAGTTCCTCATCGCGCTGACCGGACTCGGGATCGCGATCGACTATGCGCTCCTGGTCGTGATGCGCTGGCGCGAGGAGCATCGGCAGGGGGAAGTCAGCAACGAGGTCGCAGTTCGGAACGCGATGACGCACGCGGGCTCAGCCGTCGTCTTCAGCGGCACCACGGTGGCGATCGCCCTCCTCGTGCTCGTCGCTCTCCCCGTTCCGGTTCTCCGCGCCTTCGGCATCGCCGGCATGCTGATCGCGCTGGTCAGCGTCGCGGTCGCGACCACCCTGCTGCCCGTCGTCCTGGCCACGGTGGGGCCGAGGCTCGACTGGCCACGGGTCCGCCGGGAGGATCGCGCCAGCCGCGCGTGGACCGCGTGGGCCCGGACCGTCGTCCGCCATCGCTGGGCGGCCGCCGGGACATCGGTGGCCGTTCTCGTCGTCCTCGTCGGCGCCGCCTTCTCGATTCAGCTCGGCAATCCCCGCGCGAAGTCGCTGGCCCCGTCGGGCGCGTCACGCGCCGCGTTCGAGGACCTCGAGGACTCGGGGATCGGCCTCGGGCCGCTCACCCCATTCGAGGCGCTGGTACGGGGAGGGGATCCAGACGCCGTGGCGGAGACGCTCGCCCGTGTCGAGGGTGTCCAGGGCGCGGCCGCGCCGCCGGAGTGGCGCCGCGACGGTACGGCGCTCGTCACGGTGATCCCGACCGAAGACGGATTTTCGCGCGAGGGCCGAGCAACGCTCGACCGCATCCGAGCCGCCGCGCAGACACTCCCGGCCGCGGTCACGATCGGAAGCCAGGCCGCTCAGAGCTCCGACTTCGTCGACGCCGTCTACGGGAACTTCCCGCTCACGATCGGGTTGATCGCCGGCCTCATGTTCCTGCTCCTCGCACGCGCCTTCCGCTCGCTGATCCTGCCCCTGAAGGCCGTCGTCCTGAACCTGCTCTCGGTCGCCGCCGCCCTCGGTGTGACGGTGCTCGTCTGGCAGAACGGGCTCGGGTCCGAGGCGATCTGGGGCATCGAGGCAACAGGGTCGATCAACGTGGAGATCCCGATCTTCGTCTTCGCCTTCCTGTTCGGCCTCTCGATGGACTATCAGGTCTTCATCATCAGCAGGATGCGCGAGGCGTACGACCGCACCGGCTCGACCCAGACGGCCGTCGTCGAAGGCATCGGCCGAACCGGCCGCCTGGTCACGAGCGCCGCGCTGATCCTCGGCCTCGCCTTCGTCGCGCTGAGCGCGAGCCCCGGCACCGAGATCAAGATCGCCGCGACCGCGCTCGCGGCAGGGATCCTCCTGGACGCCACGATCGTGCGGGCAATGCTGGTGCCGGCGGTCATGTCGATCCTCGGTCGCTGGAACTGGTGGCTTCCGCACTGGGCCGAACGCGTGCTCAAGGTCGAGGCATCCCCCCTCCGGCCCGAGCCCGCGCCGAGAACTCACCGGCAGTGATCGCTCTGATGGCCCTTCGGGAGCAGGGGCCTCGGCGACCTGAGAGGGTTTGACGAAACGCGCCAGTAGGGGCGCCCTCGTAACGATTTTCGCCGCACTTTGCGAGTGGCCAACTTGTACGGTCGCTAAGCCCCGAGTAGCTTTGTGTTCCGACCTCCTGAGGGGGCGGTTGAAGGTCGTCATCTATTCCACATTGGCCTGTGGGCAGTGTGGAAGCCTGCCAAACTCCCCGCTATTTACGGACGCTTTCGGCTGGACAACTGTCGGCGTTCTGTGGATTGGCAACTAGGCACCGGGGATACCCTGCAAACAGGCGAGGCAAGGCGTCCAGGACGGCCAGGGCACGACTCGAGAGCGGAGCTTGACCGCGGCTCAGCTCAGCTTGACATACTGATAATCAAAAGATAGTTTGAATTCATGAGCGACCACGACGCGAAGACCGCTCTCTTCGACGCGTTCGCATCGGTGTCCGCAGCTCTGAGCAACGGGCGGCGAGCGGAGATCGTGGATCTGCTCGCCCAGGGCGAGCGCTCGGTCGAGGAGATCGCCGGCGAGACCGGTCAAAGCGTGGCGGCCACGTCGCACCATCTGCGGCTGCTCGCCAAGTCAGGTCTGGCTCGCTCGCGCCGCGAGGGGCGTCGCGTCTACTACCGACTCGCGAGCGAGCGAGTGGCCGAGCTTTGGGCGGCGGTTCGCGACGTCGCCGTCCAGCACGCGGCCGAGGTGACCGTGCTCGCAGACGAGTACATGGGGGATCGCGAAGCGGTCGAGCAGCTGACGGCCGCGGAACTGCAGGAGCGGCTCGCGCGGGGAAACGTCGTGCTGCTCGACGTGCGTCCCGAGCCGGAGTATCGATCCGGACACATTGCCGGTGCGCGCTCGGCGCCGCTCGACCAACTCCCTTCGATCGTCGCGGGGCTTCCGAAGCGAGCTGATGTCGTCGCCTACTGCCGTGGCCCGTACTGCGTGTACGCGGACGACGCCGTGCGGGTACTCCGTGCCCGTGGGCTGCGCGCACGACGGCTCGACGTGGGCTTCCCCGAGTGGCGGCGCGCCGGACGCCCGGTCGCGACCGTGAGCTGAGAGGAGAGCCGGTGCTGCTTCGACCCTTCCTCTACGACCAGACATCGTGTGCCAGCTACCTCTTCGGTTGCACATCGCACCGAACACTTGCGGTCGTGGATCCGCACGTCGAGCTCGTCGACGACTACCTTGCCGCGTCCGCCGCAATGGGCTCGCCGATCGTCGCGGTGATCGAGACTCACGTGCAAGCTGACCACGTATCGGGGCTGCCGGCGCTCGTGGAGCGGACGGGTGCGACGGCCTATCTGCCCTCCGGAGCGGGAGTCGGCTTCGAGCACGTCGCAGTCGACGACGGCGATGTGGTCGAGCTCGGCAACACGGTCGTTACTGTGATCGCGACTCCGGGTCACGCACCCGCCCACAACGCCTACTCGGTGGCGGACCGCCGGCGCGGAACGGAGGAGCCCTGGCTCGTGTTCACGGGTGACTCGCTGCTGATCGGCGACGTCGGGAGGCCGGACCTGCACGTCGCCGGGAACGCCGAGGAACAAGCCCGCTCGCTGTTCGCGAGCCTCCGCCGCCTGCTCGACCTGCCCGACCACGTCGTTGTGTATCCCGGCCACTACGGCGGCTCGGTCTGCGGCCGCGGTCTCTCCGGCAACCCCGTCTCCTCGATCGGCTTCGAGCGCGCCAACAACCGCATGCTCGCGTTCGCGGATCCGAACGCGTTCGCCGAGGCGCTGATCGAGGACATGCCGCCACGGCCCGAGTTGCAAGAGCGGATCGTCGCAATGAACCGCTCCGGGGCGATCGCCGCGCAGGCGTGAGCTCGGAAGTCCGGCTCGGACTGCGCGCCAACGCCGGGCAGTTCGCGCTGCTGGTGGCGCTCAACGCCCTCGTCGGCGCCATGGTCGGCCTCGAGCGCAGCGTTCTTCCGCTTGTCGGCGAGCAGGACTTCGGGCTGCGCTCGACCACGGCGATCCTCGCCTTCGTCGTCGCCTTCGGCGCCGCGAAGGCGGTTACGAACCTCGCAGCCGGGGCCCTCGCGGACCATTTCGGGCGCAAGCGACTGCTCGTTGCGGGGTGGCTCGTCGCGCTGCCGGTGCCACTGCTCATCGGGCTTGCCCCGTCCTGGTGGTTCGTCGTCGCCGCCAACGTGCTGCTTGGAGTGAACCAGGGGCTCGCCTGGTCGATGACCGTGGTCATGAAGATCGACCTCGCCGGGCCGAGGCGGCGTGGACTCGCGCTCGGTTTCAACGAAGCGGCCGGCTACCTGGGCGTCGCCGCTGCCGCCTTCGCCTCGGGCGTCCTTGCGGCAACCTTCGCGCCACGAACGGTCGTCTGGGTTGGTGCTGCGCTCGTGGCTGCCGTCGGGCTCGTCGTCAGCGTGATCCTCGTCCGCGACACTGGCGCTCACGTCGAGCTCGAGCAGGGTGGCGCGGGCGGCCCCGCAGTGGGCTTTCGAGCCGCCTTCGCAGACACGAGCTTTCGCGACCCGGTGCTGCGAGCCTGCAGCCAGGCAGGGCTCGTGAACAACCTGAACGACGCGCTCGCCTGGGGACTGGCACCGCTCTATCTTGCGGCGAACGGCTCCAGCGTCCGCGAGATCGCGATCGTCGCCGCCGTCTACCCGGTCGTCTGGGGAGCGGGACAGCTCGCGACGGGCTGGCTGTCCGACTACATCGGCCGGAAGCCGCTGATCGCAGGTGGGATGCTCGTGCAGGCGCTTGGCCTCGGGCTCCTCGTCGCCGGCGGCGGCTCCTTCTCCCCCTCGGTCGCTGCGGCCATCCTGCTCGGCGTCGGCACCGCGATGGTGTATCCGACGCTGATCGCCGCGGTGTCTGACGCCACACAGCCTCGTGAGCGCGCCCGTGCGGTGGGTGTCTACCGCTTCTGGCGCGATCTCGGCTTCGTCGTCGGCGCCCTCGTCGCCGGCCTGGCCGCGGACCTCGCGTCTCTGGAGACCGCGATCGTGGTCGTAACCGTGCTCACCGCCGCAAGCGGTCTTGCCGTACTGGGCACCCGCTGGCCGGCGCGCCAGAGACTCCAACCGGCGCGCGCCGGATGAAGCGCGAGCAGCTCAGTGGAGCGTAGCCGTGACCACGATCGCAGTGGCGACCGCCGCCTGGCGATCCCGCGTGATCAGGGTCCGCATCGAGCCCGATCAGCTCGTCGGTGAAGAGCGGGTAGAGCGTGAGGTCGTCGAGCGACACCGGCTCTCGCTGGTGAACCTCGATCTCACCGAATCCCGCCTTCTCAAGCTTGTCGACGAAGTCACGCTCCGTCAGGGCCCGGCCACTCAGCCGGCCCAGTTTGCCGGGTGCGTCAGCACCTCGGGTGGGAGCTCCTCGTCACCGACAGTCAGGTCGGAAACGGAGAACTTGCCACCGGGCACGAGCACCCGCGCGCACTCCGCGAGCACGCGCCGCTTCCGAGGTACGAGGTTGATGACGCGGTTCGAGATGACGTGGTCGACGCTCGCATCGGGCAGCGGGATCGCCTCCATCTCCGCCTCGAGGATCTCGACGTTGCCGAGGCCGGCTTCGGCCGCGGCCGAAGCGGTCTGCTCGAGCATCTCGGGAAGGAAGTCGAGTGCGATCACGCGCCCGGAGGGCCCGTGCGATGGGCGGCGAGGATGACGTCGATGCCTGCCCGCAGCCGAGGTCCAAGATCGTCTCCCCACGCTCGATCTGCGGCGAAGCGAAGGTGGTTCCCGACTCCGAGCGCACGCTCGATGGCCGAGCGGGGACGAGCGCGAGCTCGTCGGGCGAATAGAGTTTCTCGGCGACGACTTCGGTAGACGAATCGATCGCGCCGTATGTCGTCCCGGACGATCTCCTTGATCTGCGCTCGAGTGCATGAGGTCGCGGCTCATCGCTGGCCCAGTCGCCGAGGGTCGCCGTCAAGACGTTCGCGTACGTCGGCGGGAGTTCGTCTGCCGAGTGGGTTGCGAGAAAACCACGGAGCTCTTCCGCGAACTCCAGCTCGCCACAGCAGCGGCGGCAGAAGGCGAGGTGTTCCTCGATCAGCTCGCGCTGCGACTCCTCGACGACCCCGTCGAGATAGTCCCAGAGCTGCTTGACGGCTTCGGCGCAGGCGATCACGGTCGGGCTTCCTCCTTCAGCAGCCCATTCTGCTCCGCATAGCTCCAGAGCTCGCGCTCGAAGAGCTTCCGACCGCGGTGGAGGCGGGCCAGCACCGTGCCGAGCGGCACCTCGAGCATGAAAGCGACCTCCTTCACCTCGTACCCTGCCATGTGCACGAGCACGAGCGGGACGCGGTAGAGCTCCGGAAGCGAGGCGAGCACGACTCGCACGTCCTCGCGTCCGAACTGGTGGGAGAAAGTCGAGGTGTACCGAGTCCGAGTATGGGAACGGGTCCTCGTCCGCGATCCTACGGAAGAGCGAGAATTCGTCCACCTCGTCCAGCTCCACCTCCTCGACGCGGCGGCCGCGCGCGCGCCAGTGGTCGCGGCAGCAGTTGACGAGGATGCTGGCGAGCCAGCGTCCGCCGGCCTCGTCGGTCCGGAGCTGGGAGAAGCTCCGGTACGCGCGAAGCAGGCACTCCTGGACGACGTCCTCGGCGTCGTCGCCGACGAGCCGGCGAGCAAGTCCGTAGAGGCGGCCGAGCTCGGGCTCGGCAAGAGCCCGGAATCGATCGGCCGATGCGCTCTCCCTTGCGGTGGTCGTCTCGCGTCGCACAGCTCCACTACCTCGAAGAGACGTTCTCGGCCACGACGTTATTGCACCGGCAATGAGGATCGGGCCCAGCGGCGTCTTTCCAACCACTGAGCTGCACTCCACGAGCGAGGAGGTCGAGATGGCAACCGTGGCAGTCCGTAATGGAGTCGACGTCGGAGGCGCTTCTCGAGACGATCGATGCGATCAAGGAGAAGCCGGAGCTGGCGAGCTTCACCTTCCGGGCACGCACGAGCTGGCGTGAGGGAACACACTCGACAGCCGGAAATCGGCTCCTTTGTTCACGCGGGCGCCGAGGACGAGACCCGCGAGCACCCCTTTACGCTCCTCGGTGACGAACCGCCGGTCCTGCTCGGTCAGAACAGGGGCCCGAACGCGGTCGAGCTTCTGCTCGCGGCGCTCGGCTTTTGCTACTCGGTCGGGTACGTGGCGAACGCGGCCGCGCGCGGGATCGAGATCGAAGAGATGTCCTACGAGATCGAGGGCGACATCGATCTCCGAAACTTCCTCGGCCTCGGCGACGAGACGCGACCGGGCTTCAGCGAGATCCGGGCCAACGCGCTTCGTCAAGGCGCCCGGAGCGAGCGAACAGGAGCTAAGGAGCTCTGCACGTACGTCCAGGACACCTCGCCGGTCAAGGACGTCCTCGCGAACCCGGTACCGATCTCCACGACGATCGAGATTTCCGGCTAGGTAGTTCGGCGGACGTTCCCCCCATCGAGCGAAGTGAGGGCTGAGATGTCGAATGGAAACGGCAAGGTCGTAATCAACCTCGCGACCGGTACCGAGGACCCAGAGCGCGTCGTCGTCGCGTTCCTTGTTGCAGGTGCCGCCTTGGACGCCGGGAAGACCGTCGCGTTCTTCCTGACGAAGGAGGCGGTGCGCCTCGCGCTTCCAGGGCACGCAGTCGGCGAGGCCTGTCGCGGCTGTCCGCCACTCGAGCGGCTCTTCGAGCAGGTCGCCGAGAAAGGCGGCGAGCTTCTGGTGTGTCCGATCTGCATGAACGCACACGGTCTCGAAGGCGCCGAGCTCGTCGCAAACGCACGCGTGGCCGGCGCGACGCCCCTGTGGGAATGGATCGAAGACGGCGCTACCGTGTTCAGCTACTGATCCGAGGAGATGCAGCGTGAGCGTGGACATCGGGCTCGACGTCGGGCTTCTGAAGTCCGAGATCAAGAAGACCTACGCGTCGGTCTCGCTCGAGCCGGAGAAGGACTTCATCTTTCCGACCGGCCGAGCGTGGGCCGAGGACCTCGGCTACCCCGAGGAGCTCGCTCGCGTCCCCGATGAGGTTGCCGAGTCCTTCGCCGGCGTCGCCAACCCGTTCTCCCTGGGCCGACTCCGGCCAGGCGAGCGCCTGCTCGATCTAGGCAGCGGATCCGGCACGGACTCCCTCGTCGCCGCGCTCCAGATCGGACCCGAGGGGACGGTCACCGGGATCGACATGACCCCGGAGATGCTCGAGCAGGCCCGAGCCGGGGCAGCACGGCTCGGCTTGGAGCATGTCAGCTTCGTCGAAGGAGAAGTAGAGCGGCTCCCCTTCGCCGATGCGTCGTTCGACGTCGTCATCTCGAACGGCGTCATCGACCTCATACCGGACAAGGACGCGGTCCTCTCCGAGGTCCATCGCGTCCTCGTCCCAGGCGGCCGCGTCCAACTCGCGGATGTAACGATCCAGCAGCCGGTCTCGGACGAGGGGCGCCGCAACATCGACCTGTGGACGGGCTGAATCGCCGGCGCTCTGCTGGACGCAGAGTACGCCGCGATGCTGGAGAAGCACGGGTTCGTGCGGATCGAGCACGGAGACCTCGTGAACACGTACCTGCATTCGAAGTTCGAGGACACACGCCGGAAGGCGCTCAAGTACGGCGCCCAGGGAGCAACGGTCAAGGCTTACAAGCCGCACTCACACGGGAAGGAGGAACGATGAGCACGAGGTTGAAGGCTGAATTCGACGAGGCGGCCGTCGAGGAGTTCGCGGAGAAGGTCCTCGTCGACTACGCCGGCGCGAACGCGTTCTTCCTGGCGGGCATCGGCGACAGGCTCGGCCTCTTCACGGAGCTGGCGGAGAACGGTCGAGCGACGACAGACGAGCTCGCGGGACGAATGGGCCTGCACGAGCGTTACGTGCGCGAGTGGCTCGGCGGGATGGCTGCCGCCGGCTATCTCGAGTTCGCGCCGTCGACTGCCCATTACAGCCTTCCTCCAGAGCACGTGCCTGTGCTGGCCGAGGAGGCGGGACCGGCGTTCTTCGGCTGCGCCTTCTTCGACTTCTCGACGAACTTCGGCGAGACATACCACCAGCTTCTCGACGCGTTTCGTACGGGCGGAGGCGTCTCGCAGGAGGCGTATGGCGCCGAGGTTGCCGAGTCGATCGAGCGATTCACGGCACCGTGGTTCGAGCACATGCTCGTCGAGGAGTGGCTGCCTGCGATGCCGGCGGTCACGACGAAGCTGACCGAGGGCGCGTCCCTGTGCGACATCGGCTGTGGGCGGGGTCGGGCCGTGATCAGGCTCGCTCGGGCCTTCCCGAAGTCGCGCTTCGTCGGTCTCGACGTCTACGAGCCGGCCGTGCGCGCCTCCGAAGCCGCCGCCGAGAGCGCAGGCGTCGCGGAGCGAGTGCGCTTCGAGGTCCGCGATGCGTCCGAGGGGCTCCGAGGCCGCTACGACGTGATCACGACCTTCGACGTCGTCCACGACTCGGTGGATCCCGCCGCGATCCTCCGCGGCATTCGCGCGGCACTCGAGCCGGACGGCCGCTACGTCTGCGTCGAGATCAACTGCGCCGACCGTCCGGAAGAGAACACCGGCCCACTCGGGACCGTCCTGTACGGCCTTAGCCTGGCCTACTGCCTGCCGGTCTCGCTGGCGGAGGGCGGCGCGGGGCTCGGCACGCTCGGCCTCCCGGAGTCCAAGCTCACCGAGCTCGCACTCGAGGCCGGCTTCTCCGAAGTGCGGCGTCTTCCGGTCGACAACCCCTTCAACTGCATCTACGAGATCAGTCTCTGACCTTCCGGAATCGGCGGACGAGGCAGTTGTCGCGGATCTCGCAAGGCCCTCGGATCGCGCGAACCCGCCGGTCGAGGCCGGCGGGGATGCGCGTGTACTCCCTCTGCGCAACATCTTCGACCAGTTCGGCTCCGGTTGGATAGCGGACGAAGATCGGGAACCGCTCCTCGTGCTCGTGGGCGAGGACACCTTCAGCGACCAGCGCATCGAGCCCGGCCGCGGCTGCGAGCGCACGCGGGAAGAACCTGCTTCCATCGAGCTCGCCGAGCAGCTCGCCGTCGACCTCGACCCGCTCGGGCGGAGGCACCGAGAGCAGGTCCACGACTATCCCGCCGGGGACTAGCGAGCACAGCAGGTGGCGCAGGACGTCCACGACGCCCTCCGGCTCCATTCATCAGAGTGACCAGGAGAAGAAGACAAGGTCGACGCTGTGCGGCGGGACGTCGATCTCCTCCGCCCTCGCCACTTCGAAGCGGATCTTCTCGCGTAGCTCCTCAGGGCAGTCCGCGCGGGCGGTGGCGACGTCGCCCTCAACGGGGTCGAACGCGAGCACGGAGGCGGCGAGCGGCGCGAATCCCCACGTCAAGCGCCCCACGCCGCTTCCGACTTCGAGCACCCGGCGCTCGTGGAAATCCGCCGCGCGGAGCATTGCGGCCAGGTGCGCACCCTCGGCATCCATGACCCGGGCCACGTCGGAAGACTGACAGGTGCAGCACGTGAGGTTTGGCCGGTCGTCGTCAGCACGGTCAGCGGAGTAGTTGCCTGTGTAGCTCCTGCGTCTCTGGGCTCCGCGCGACGCCGAGGTCGTTATTGCAGCTGCGCTTGGACTGGCGGGCGCCTTGGCATTCTTCCTCAGCGTTCCGATCGTCTTCTGAGGATCCACCACCACGCTCGGCGTGGAGGGACGGCGGGGGCCGCACGAGGGTTGGGGCGCCCGAGGCCGGTCAGTATTGGGCAGATCAGCGAGGTTCAAGCCGAGAAGTCGGTCAGATCGATCGCCGAAGCCGCGACGCAACCGCCGACCGCGGACGCCATGTCCTAGACCGCCTCGACCGCACCCAGGCCGAGCCACGAGGCCAGGTCCTCCAGCTCGGCCTGCACGGCCTTCGTCATCGGTGCGGGTGAACCTCACGTCCTCGTGGATCGCGTGCACCCGCAACACCGAGGCCTTGCGGTCGGCGGTGGCGTCGACCTTCCCGACCAGCCGGTCGTCGTGGAGCACCGGGAGGGCGAAGTAACCCCAACGGCGCTTGGCCGCGGGCTTGTACATCTCGAGGGTGTACTCGAAGTCGAACAGCTCCTGGGCGCGGACGCGGTCGTGGACGAGCCGATCGAACGGCGACAGCAGGGCCGTACGCCCCGCGAAGTGGTCGCCGAGCGCGGCGGGGTCGACGCGCCACTCGCCCTTCGTGTCCTCGACCACGGCCGGCTCGCCGGCCTCGCCGACGTCGATGGGCTCGACCGGCATGGCACGGGCCTTCTGCCGGGCGATGCCGAGCGAGGCGAGGCGCCGCTCGTTCTTGGCCCGGAGGGCCTCGTCGGCAGACGGGACGACGACGTCGGGCGGGTAGACCCGCTCGGCCAGGTCCCACAGCCGTTCCCGCCCGACGCGCCCGGCGATCGCGACCTCGCCGCGCATCATCAAGCATTCCAGCATCTGGGTGACGTTGCGGTTGTTGGTCCACCCGGTCGAGGCCCACGGCACGACGCACGTGTCCGGGATTTCGCGTGAGGTCAGCGGTCCGGAGCCGTCGAGCACCTCCAGGATGTCGCGCCGGAAGTGGTCGTTGTCGCGGATCCAGGCACGCGTGCGCTCGTAGCTCGGCCACTCGGCAGCGCCGGCCAGGTACAGGCCCAGATCACTCATCGGCCGCACCAGCGCGTTGTGCTCGAACAGCGTGCGGTCCTGCTCCAGCGCCTGCTGAAGGTGGGCGGGCTGGTATGCGGAGCCGAGGCGGCTCCAGACGACGAGGTCCGCGCTGGGCGCGATGGCCGCGGTCGGGTCGATCTGCAGCATGGACAGCTTCTGCACGACGGTGAGCAGCTCGGTCGGTCGGGGGGCGTCGAGCAGTTGCGCGCGCACCGCGATGCGGCGGGCCTGCGCCTTGGTGAGCCGGTGCACGGACAGGAGGCTACGTCAGGAGGTCGGGGTCATCGCGGGCGACGAAGTAAGGGACTAGCCCCGAGGACACATGCTCACCTGTGGTAACGCGCTGAAAGGCTCCCGACTCGCTGTCGGTAAGGTCGCTCAGGCATGCCGGAGATCCAGGAGGTGATCCTTCGCCAGGGCAACCCGGAGGACGCGAGCGCCATCGCCGAGATCTGGCATCTCGGCTGGCGGGACGCACATCTCGGGTTCGTTCCGCAGGAACTCGTCGAAGCCCGAACGGAGGAATCGTTCGGAGCTCGAGCCGCGGAACGGGCCGGCGAGGCGACGGTGGCTGTCGTCGGAGGAGGGATCGCAGGCTTCGTCATCGTCGTCGACGACGAGGTCGAGCAGGTCTACGTCTCGGCGCCCCAGCGAGGGACTGGCGTTGCAGGGATGTTGATCAGCGAGGCCGAGCGGCAGGTCCGGGCGAACGGGCATCCCGAGGCCTGGCTCGCCGTCGTGGCAGGCAATGCGCGCGCCCGTTCCTTCTACGAACGAAGCGGATGGGAGGACGAGGGGCCGTTCCTGTACGAGGCAGCGGCCGAGAACGGGCCAATCGAAGTGCCGTGCCATCGGTATACGAAGCACGTCTAGGCGATCGTGAGAATCGGTGTCCTCGGCGGGCTCGAGGAGCGGACGGCGCGTCAGTCTTCCGAGTGATCGGCAAACACGGTCTCGAGATCCCCGGCGGAACCGGTACAGCTCAGTCGATGAGCTTTCGCGTCATCGCGTGGATTGCGACGCGCCACATGATCGCCCCAAAGAGGAGCAGATAGCCGAACGACAGGAGATCCTGCCAGCCGTCGAAGCCGAACACGGCGTCGCGGACGAGCTCGACACAGTGATACAGCGGATTGAGGGCCGCCAGAATCTGCGCCCACTCCGGAAGCTCGTCGAGCGGGAAGAACGAGCCGGCCAGCAGGAACATGGGCGTGAGCACGGCGCTCACGACGTAGTTGAAGTTCTCGAACGACTTCGAGTAGCCCGCCACCGAGATCCCGAAGCACGCCCAGCCGTAGCCGGCCACCCAGGCGATGAAGGGCACGGCGAGCATGCCCCACGACGGATCGAGTCCGAACACGATCGCGACGAGCATCGGGACGCAGCCGTAGACGCCCGCGCGCGTGGCCATCCACAGCGCCTCCGCGGTGACGAGCTCCTCCGTGTCGACGGGAGCCGCCAGGATCGCGTCGTACGTGTGCTGGAACTGGTACTTGACGAACGTTCCGAACATGGCCGCGAAGGCGCTCGAGAACAGCACGGCCGTCGCCACCGTTCCGGTCCCGACGAAGTCGACGTAGTCGTAGCCGCCGATCGTGCTGACGATCGAACCGAAGCCGAACCCGAACGCCAGGAGGTAGATGGTGGGCTCGACGGTCGACGAGAACGTCGACGACTTCCAGTACGAGGAGTAGTTCACGACCTCGCGCACGAGCACGCCGGTGAGCGCGGGGCGTTCCAGGCGACCGAGGCGGGCCGCTCGAGGCTGGGTCGCAACAGCCATCAGGCGATCTCCTCTCCGGTGAGCAGCACGAACACGTCCTCGAGGTTCGCGGGGCGGCGCTCGCCTGCGGGCGCCCGGCCGTCGAGCCCGTCGATGCCCAGGACCGAGATGCTCGTCCCCGTGCGCCTCGTGCGCAGCCCCGCGGCCCGGGCAGACGCCTCCGCCTCGGCGAGCTTGGACGGCGGCCCGTAGACCTCGATCGCCTCCCGTCCCGCGTGCTCGGCGACCAGCTGTGCCGGCGGCCCCGCGGCGACGGCCTTCCCGTGGGACATGATCAGGACCGTGTCGGCGAGGCGCTGCGCCTCCTCGATGTAGTGGGTCGACATGAGGATCGTCGTGCCGTCGGCGCGCAGCGCGTCGATCAGCGCCCACAGTTCCTGACGGACTTGCGGATCCAGGCCGACCGTGGGCTCGTCGAGCAGCACGAGTCGAGGACGGTGGACGAGCGCGCGCGCAATCAGGAGGCGGCGCCGCATGCCACCCGAGAGCTTGTCGACACGGCTGTCACGACGATCGGCGAGCTTGGCCATGGCCAGCGCCTGCTCGATCGCAGCGCGCCGCTCGGCCCGGCCGATGCGGTAGAGATGCGTGAAGACGAGGAGGTTCTGCTCGACGGTGAGCGTGACATCGAGGTTGTCCAGCTGCGGTGAGACTCCGAGCTGAGCTCGGGCCTGCTTCGACTCCTCCGGGAGCTGGAACCCGAGCACCTCGACCTCGCCCTCGTCCGCGATCGTCTGGCCGGTCAGCATGCGCATCGTCGTCGACTTGCCCGCGCCGTTGGGCCCGAGCAGGCCGACGCAGGTTCCCGTTGGCACGTCGAGGTCGAGCCCGGCGACAGCGGTGATCTCGCCGTAGCGCTTGACGGCACCGCGCAGCCGGATTGCAAGATCGCCGTTCACGCGACCCGCGCGCGCTCTCGCTTCTTCCACCTCTTCGTCAACGTCACGCCGTCGCCGTCGATTCCGGTCTCATGATCCTCTGACCGGTGCCCGCGTCGAAGATCATCGCTCCGGCCCGACACAGGCCGTGATCATCGTCCGCCCGGTCGTCCTCCTGCACAGTGCAGATCTCAGATGCGCGATGTCGCACAGTGCTCTTGGCTTGACACCTAGCTGTTCAATGCCTTAGTGTTCTAGGTATGAGGACGGATCTTCTCAAGGGTCACCTCGACCTCGTGCTTCTGTCGTGCCTTCAAGACGGACCCGCGCACGGCTATCTCTTGATCAAGAGGCTGCGCGAACGAAGCGCTGGGGAGTTCGACCTGCTCGAGGGAACGCTCTACCCTGCTCTCCACAGACTCGAGGCTGGCGGCCTCGTCGCGAGCAGGTGGTCGGCGTCGTCGGGTCGACGACGGCGCGTCTACCGCCTCACACAAAAGGGCAACCGTGCTCTTGGCGAGCGAGCTGACGAGTGGCAAACTTTCACGCGTACAGTGAACGACATCCTGGCGGGACCGGCGTGAAACGCGGTGCGATCGAGATGTACCTGGATCGCCTCGACGGTGAGCTCCGCGTGAATCGAGTACCGAGGCGCCGGCTCCTGGCCGAGGTCGAGGATCACCTGCGATCCTCCGCGACGGAGCTGAACGCTGACGTAGGAGTCGAGGAGGCCGAGCGTCGGGCGGTTGAGCGTTTCGGAGCCGCGGCGACAGTTGCACGCGCCTTCGCCATGGTGGTCGCGGCCACGAGCGCTCGCCGATCAACCTACTGGCTCGGGCTCGCATTCTCCACGTATGCCGCGGCCTGCCTCTTGTTTGCATTCACTGCCTCGTCCGAGTTCGCAGACTTCCCCCAAGGAGCCCCGAGCGCGCTCGCGCTTCAGGTTGCGGCGGTCGCCTTTGCCCTGAGCCTCGTTCGAAGCCTTCGCTGGCGAAGGTCGACGGACACTCCCGAGGACCGAATCCGCTTCCTCGCTAACGGGGCGGTGATCGGTGCGGCAGCTCTGGCAGTCGGGCTTGCGAGCGAAACGGCGATCGCCCTGACCCGCCCGGCGGGCGTTCTCCCGTGGCAGGAGCTGCCACTCGTGGCCGTCGCGTTCGGGAGTCGCTGTCGGTGCAACGCTCGTGGCCGGCCTAAGCGCCGCTGCAGCGGCGTTCCGAACATCGACCCTTGCGGCCGTGCCCGGCGCTCGGAGACTCCAGCGAAGCTCGCTGCCGACGCTCGTCGACGACATCGGCGCTCTCGTTCCGAAGGCTCGACGCCCCGTCGCCGCCGTCTTCGAGCGGCCGTCGTTGCTCGTGACAGCGGTCGCCGGTGCCTCCGTCGTCGCGGTGTTCATCGGCGAGATTGCCGGGCGACCGTTTGCTCACCACGCGTCGATCGTTCTCCCCGCTCTTGCGCTTGCCGCCTTCGAGGCCCTCTGCGTACTCGTCGGCTACCTCACGTTTGGCCGATCCCTCGGCCTGCGCCGCGCTCGGTCTGACGTCTCCTCGGAGGAGCGGGCACGAGCCTGATCCGCAAGCTCGCGCGCGTAACGATCGCGAGCGCGGCGGCGCTCTGCCTTGCCGCAGTCGCCGACGGCGTCACGCGGGTCGAAGCCATTGCAGGCACCGAGGCTTGGGGCATGGGGAGTTGCCGCGATGTCGTCTCCACGGCCAAATTCGCGGGCCCTATCAGTCGCGCAGCACCGCTGGTGAGACGGATGAAGGCAGCATTCGGAGCGCCGGGCTTGCAAGTCGCAGTCGCGGTCGACGGGAAGCTGGTGTGGTCTCGCGTGTGCGGGTACGCGGACGTCGCGCGGCGTACACCCACAAGGCCTGCGACCCTCTTTCGCGTCGGAAGCGTCTCGAAGATGTACACGGCGACAGCGCTCGCCCGACTCGTACAGGATGGAAAGGTCGATCTCGAAGCCGAGGTGCAGAGGTACGTGCCGTCCTTTCCCAGGAAAGCCAGTCCGTTGACGATCGCGCACCTCGCGTCGCACCAGTCCGGCATTCGCCACTACGCCGACAGCGAGGTACTTAACACGAGGCATTACGGAAGCGTCTTGGAGAGCCTGGGCATCTTCGCCCGCGACCCGCTTCTCTTCTCGCCTGGTAGCGACTACTCGTACTCGAGCTATGGCTTCAACCTGCTGGGGGCCGCGCTCGAGGGCGCATCCGGAGGGAGCTACGGGGACGTCCTACAGCGGACGGTGCTGGGGCCGCTTGACATCAAGCGCACGCATCGTGATGACAAGCGACTTCGTGGACGGGCGACCTTCTACGAGGTGCGTGAGAATCGCACCGCCGGCTCGGCACCTCCCGTCGACCTCAGTGACCGCTATCCCTCGGGAGGGCTCGTCTCGACGGCGGCCGACGTCGCCGTGCTCGCCTCGAAGCTCGGGTCGCCAGGATTTCTGACGGGCCCGACACAGGCGCAGTTCTTCGCTGAAAAGCGCCCCTCGAACGGAAGATCGACGGGCTATGGGCTCGGTTTCGAGGTCGCCGACTCTCCGCTCGGACGCTTCGTCCGCCACACGGGAAACGTCGTCGGAGGAACCGCATTCGCACTCGCCCACCTCGAGTCGCGAGTGGCGATCGGCATGACCACGAATGTTGGATGGGTGACGGTGCGAAGGCCTCCGAAGCTCGGCCGATCGGTTCCCGATCCACCCCAACTCCTGATTCCGTTCATCATGGCGGCCCGGCCCAAGTAGCGACGCCGGGGTCGCGAGCGTGAGTCCCGTCGCTCCCGTCGCTCGAAGTGCCCGCAAAGGTTCGACCATGCGGGCCGCACATACCGCTCAGTCGACGAGCTTTGCGTCATCGCGTGGATCGCGACGCGCCACATGAGGCAGCGTGGAGGTTGGGTGCGGTCGTCGCTGCGAGCGCCGGGAGCTTCAGATGAGCACCAGCAACCCGGCAGGTGGGCAGCCGGTCTTACGTCGCGACGGACGAACGCGTGGCTGTTGACTAGGTCGCGACGTAGGTGCTGAACCAGTTCAGCATGCGCCGATAGGCGGCAGAAGCGGCTGCTCGGTCATACCGCGAGCTCGTCGGGTTGAAGAAGGCGTGATCGACGTCGGGGAAGGTCACGATCTGGTGCCTCAAGCCAGCCTTTCGAAGAGCCGCCCGTGCCGCCGACCGAGTGCCGTTGACCCTCGAGTCGAGCTCCGCATAGACCCCGAGCACAGCCGCCTGTGCGCCGTCGAGGTTCCCGTTCTCGGGAAACGGGCCGTAGAAGGGAACGGCGGCCGCCAGGCGAGCCTCCTTCGATGAGAGCAGCAGCCACACCATGCCACCGCCGAAGCAGAAGCCCGTGGCCGCGACTTTCTTCCCCGGTAGCCGGCGGCGAAGCTCCGTCACCCCAGCTTTCATGTCTGCGACGAATCGCGACGGCGGCGCCGCTCCGAGCGCAGCCATGGCTTCGAACTCGTCGGCGAACGACCCCGTGCCGCCCTCCTCCGAGAGCAGATCGATCGCCAACGACGAGTAGCCGCTCGCCGCGAGGCGCCCTGCCACGGAACGGATCGAGTCGTTGAGCCCGCGGTTCTCGTGGATCACCAACACTGCTCCACGCGGCCGACGCGCCGCCGCCCAGGCACCCATCAACCTTCGACCCTGTGGCCCACGAAACGTGATCTCGCGAGTCTGGAGCGCCGCAACCTCGTCATCCGCCGCTTGCTGATCCGTCGTCGATCCGGGGCGGGCCGCAACACCCGCGAGCGCTTTCGCCTGGCCCACGACTGCCCCCGCGAGCAAGGACGCGGCCGCGGCTCCGCTCAGCCCGAGCAACCCCAGCCGACGCAAGGCCTCGCGCCGGGAGACGAGTCCGTCCGCGTGGTCCTCGGCGATCTCTTCTGCCAGGTAGCGCTGGATCTCAGTCACGACTCGACCTCCTCAAACAGGACGGGGATGTGCTGCTCGGACGTACGGCGAGGCAAGGCAAGCGGATTTTTCAGCTTCAAGGCGTTCGCAAGACGGCGGCTAGAGCAAGTGGCGTCCGTAGTCGCGTTCGAAGTCGCGCCAGACACTGTGGATGTGGGTCCCGCTGTTCCGGGAGTTGTCGAACTCGAGGAGAAAAGTCGGTCCTTGCAGCCGGTAGTACTGGGGAACGCCGGGGCGGGTGCTTCCGGCCCAGCCGAAGCGCGTGCGCGCGATGCCCGCTCGCTCGATCCGAGCGAGCGTCTTTTGCGCCATCGCCCGTGGGTGGTTCGCGAGGTAGGTGTCGATGATCTCGCGCACTCGTCTCTGCGCCGCGGACGGGAGATCGCCTGTAAGGACGCCCACTCGCTCGAGCGGCCTCACCCGAACTGCGTTCTGGGTGACGTGGTCGGTCAGCGACTCTGACGAGAACACCACTCTCCGGCGGAGCGCGCGGTCGAGCGAAAGCACGATCTCCCGGGCCGCGTCCTCCTCGCGAGGCATCGTCCGGTAGCCCTTCGCAACCGATCGATACGCGCTCTCCGCGCGGGTCGGCCAGGCGCCGAGGAAGAATGGCTCGGCCACGAGGGTGTTCCCGACGATGGTGAAGTTCCTGGACAGATGGTGCCCTTCGAGCCGCCAGCCCCACACTCGAGCTCCGGGAGTGCCGAACACCGAGACGAAGTAGAGATTGGGGTCGAACGGATCGTCGAAGCCGGTGTCCATGCGCTGGAGCACGCCCTGTAGCGCCATGATGTCGAGCGCCTTGCGGTAGCCGGCCGGCGAAGTGCTCGAACGCAGCAGGGCGAGCGCGAGCCTGCGCTGCTCGGCCGACGTCTCGCCGAGCGGAAGTCCGTTCCGCGGCACGGAGGCATGCACGGTCCAGTGCCAGCGCGTGCGCTCGGCGCCATCGAACGAGAAGGACGCCCGGTCGCGGAGGGCCGATGACAGCGACGCGAGGAAGGCGGTCGCCGCAGCTTCGACCGCCGCGACGTCCCTTGATGCGGCTCGCGCAGGGCGGGCGCCGAGAGCGAGCCCGGCAGCGCCAAAGGCAGCGAGACGCAGAGCTGCAGTGCGTGTGATTCGCGGCTCGAGGTGGTCGTCGTTCACGTAAGAGCCTCCTTCGGAGCGAGCGGCCTCTCCGAAAAGAATGCCCGCTACGAGCCGTCGGCGGAGGAGAGCTGTTGCCCAGCCGCTTCGCACACGCATCCAGGATCTGGTCGAAAGGCGGCCGTAGCTGCGCATGATCCGCCGCGGTCGTGCGCGCGGCCGTGGAGGCGGATACTGTGGCTGTCGTCGAGGGAGGTGTCGATGCAGAACGAGTTCCTCCGCGTGACCCATGACGGTGCGGTCACCCGCCTCACGCTCGCGCGTCCGGAGAAGCGGAATGCGCTCAGCCTCGCGCTGATGCGAGAGGTGATCGCCGCGCTCGAGGCGATCCCCGACGAGACGCAGGCGGTCGTCATCGCCGGCGACGGGCCGGCTTTCTCCGCCGGTCACGACCTCGCGGAGATGCTCGACCGGGACGAGCGGTTCTACGAGGAGCTCTTCGAGGCCTGTACGGTGATGATGGAGACGATCCACCGCATTCCCCCGCCGGTGATCGCCCGTGTCCATGGCGCTGCCTTCGCGGCGGGCTGCCAACTCGTCGCCGCATGCGATCTCGCGCTCGCCGCGGAGAGTGCGACGTTCGCGACTCCGGGCGTGAAGATCGGGCTCTTCTGCTCGACGCCGATGGTGCCCGTGAGCCGAGCTGTGGGCCGGAAGCGGGCTATGGAGATGCTGCTCACGGGCGAACCGATCTCCGCCCGGACGGCGGCCGAGTGGGGACTCGTGAATCGCGTCGTCCCCGACGACGAGCTTGACGCCGCCCTCGAGGAGCTGATCGCCAGGATCACGCGCTCGAGCAGGCTCGTGACCGGGATCGGGAAGCAGGCGTTCTACGCCCAGGCCGAGCTGGACGAGCATGGCGCGTACGACCTCACACGGGCGGTGATGGCAGCGAACGCGCGCCTGGAAGACGCCCAGGAGGGCATGGGCGCGTTCGTGGGCAAGCGCAAGCCCGCCTGGAGCAACCGGTAAGAGCGGCCGCGGCGAGGGAGTCATGTCCGGAACCGCCGAGACCACAGGAGCCGGCACGAGCTCCCCGGAGGACGAAACCGCCCGGTATGCATCGCTGCTCGCCACCGGTGAACGCGTCCTTCTCGTGCGGCAGCGCCACTGGCTGACATTCCTCGAAGCCGGACGCTGGTTCGTCCTCGCGCTCGGCGCCGGGATTGTGGCGCTCCTCCTCAACCAAGGAGTCCCGGAGGACGGCGTCCTCGGATTCCTCGACTGGCTCCTCGACTGGGGATTCTGGATCTTCCTGACGATCGGGCTCCTCGGCGTCGGCTGGTACTTCCTCGTGTGGAGAGTCGAGCGCTACCTCGTGACGACGCGCCGGGTGATCGAGGCCGGAGGCGTGATCAACAAGTACACGCGCGACACGTCGCTTCAGGCGATCACCGACATGGTCGTGGGCCACCCTTGGATCGGGCGGATCGTCGGCTACGGCGAGATCGACCTGTTGACGGCGTCCGAGGCGGGAACGAGCAAGATCCGCTTCCTGCCCGACGCCGACGGCTTCAAGAAGACGCTGCTCGACGCGAAGCACGAACTCGAGCTCGAGGTCGGAGGAGGAGGGCAGCCGGCCGTCGCTGCGACGCAGTCCGGACCGTTGCCCGAGGCGCCTCGTGCGCCGGTCGGCCTGACGGCCGACGAGCTCGACACCGCGCTCAGCAGGCTCGCGGACCTGCGCGACCGCGGCCTGATCACGCAGGACGAGTTCGACGCGAAGAAGCAGGAACTCCTCGATCGGCTCTAGTGTCCGAGCGTACGACGGCGGCCGCCGACGCTCGCGCCCGACGTCGTCCCTCAGTCGGGCGGACGACGCACCCGAGTCGATGTGCTCGCACGCGAGCGTCTGGAACTGCGCCGCGGGGCGGGTAGCGGAGGCGGATGCCAGAGGCTTCGACCGCCCTGATCGCCGCACGGGCCGCTCACCTGGGGCGGCGGCGGAAGCAGCGTGCGACCCCGTAGGAACGTGCCGCCGGGCACCCACGCCATGTCGTTCGTCTCGGCGCTCCGTTTGGTCACTCTCTCGCAGGCCTCAGGCGTCCGAGCTCGCCGGAGCCATGATCGCCCCGAGCCGTTCGAGACTCGCGGCCGGCCACAGGGCCTTCGAGTCGTAGTACACCTCGAACGCCGGCGCCGAGTCCGGGAGTCTGATCCAGGGCAGCTTGGACCTGGTGAAGATGTGGACGTCGGGCTCGACGCTCGACGGCTGGTCGAGCGTGCCGCCGCGGACGAACCGCACCTCGGGACGTCCGTACTGGCTGAAGAGCGCCACCTGGCAGGTCGGACAGCGGAAGATCCGCTGCGTGCTGCCGTCGTCGCGAGGCACGTCGACCGGCTGCGGGTCTCCAGCGAGCAGCTCCACCCGGTCGGTCTCGATCAGCAGGTTGATGACGAAGGCGCTTCCGGTCTGCCGCTGGCAGTTCAGGCAGTGACAGCAGTGCGTGAAGAGCGGATCGGACGTCAGCCGGTAGCGAACGGCTCCGCAGGCGCAACCACCCTCACGTGGGACGCTCATGAGCTCCTCCTCGAGGACCGGGCGATGGAGACTGGACAGTACCCCCGTCCTGCGGCCCACCGCGCTGGCAACGACTGGACGTGGCCGCTGGGCTGAGGGCAGCGACTGGACCCGCCGATGCGGTCATCGTCGCTAGCGTGCGCGCGGCGCGTCGGCGAAGACGAAGCCCATCTGCAGGACGACGGGGGGACCAGTCGGGGCAGTACGCTCACGCCGCGGCTCGCGATCGCTCATCACGAGCTACACGGCAGTACGGCCGCGGGTTCCGCGAGCGGCGATCACCCGCGCAGCTCATCCGGTCACTCGCCGAGCCGCTCCTCCAGTCGAACGGTGACGGGGTCGCCTGCCTGCTTCCCGATCGCCTTGCGGAGCTCGGCCTTGACGGGCAGCTTGTGGGTGCCGTCCCCCATGGCCATGAAGGAGCTCCGGAAGGGATGGCCGTCGATCGTACCGCGGACCTTCACGAGACCGCGGGTGCCGAAGAACTCCACCGACCCGGGCCAGACGACGTACGTCCAGCCACCCTTGTTCGGGCTCTTCTGCAAGGTCGCAGTGAAATGCTCGTCCATCGGGACCTCCTCTCGATCGCTTTGTCGTTTTGACCGGCGTCGGGGCGAAAACTCATCGCGGCCGGGCTCCGGGATTTGCGGCATCGTCGGAGCCGCGAAGACGCGCGGGACGGGAACTCGCTTCGGCGGATTCCCGTCCCGCGTAGGTGAGGTCAGTCGGCGACGAGCTTGAACTGCGTGCCCGTCGGGTCCGTTGCCACGGCGAGGCGGCCGTACGGCGTGTCCTCGGCCGGCCGGACGACCTTGCCGCCGAGCTCGGCGATCTGCGCCAGAGCCGCGTCCGCGTCCTCGACGCCGAAGTAGACCGACCAGGACGCAGGGGCGCCGTCCGGCAAGAACTGCTTCGCGTCCATGATTCCCGCGAGCATGTTCTCGCCCTCGCCGAGTGTCGTGTAGCGAAGCTCGGGCGTGTCGCTCATCGCGTGCGGGTCCCACGTGAACACGTCGCGGTAGAAGTCGACGGTTTGCTCGTAGTCCCGCGTCTGTAGCTCGAACCAATTGGCGGTGCCGATCTCGTTCCGTACCTCGAACCCCTTCTGGGTGCCGGGCTGCCACACACCGACAGCCGCCTGACCGGGGTCGGCGATCATGGCCATGGTGCCGTTGTCGGCCACGGCCATCGGCTCGAGGTGGACCTGGCCGCCGTTTGCGGCTGCAGCCTTGACGGTCCGTTCGATGTCGTCGGTCATCAAATAGACCGTCCAGGCGTCGGGATAGCCCTGCTGACCGTCGTTCGACATGCAGCCGGCAACGTGCTTGCCGTCCTTCAGGAACGTGAAATAGCCGCCGAACTCGGGGCCCGCCGACTCGGTGGTCCAGCCGAAGAGCTGTCCGTAGAAGTCAGTGGCTTTGTCGGTGTCCGAGCTGTAGAGATCGATCCAGCAGGGCGCCCCGACAACGAGCGTGGGTGCAGGCATGGAAGTCCTCCTTGTGAGTGGGTACGCGTCGTCCGAAGGGTTTGACCTCTCGTCGTGCCGGAACTCATCGGTCCTTATCCATCTCCCAGGAGATCAAACATCGGCCGGCGCGTAGCTCGATCAGCATCGTGCTGCCCATCACGAGCAGGTCCGCTTCCTCCTGCTTCAGCGCCGCCACCGCCGCGGCAACGTCGCCCTGGAGCACGGTCGACCCATCCGATTCTCTTCCAGCCGTCGATCTCCGACTTGAGACCGCACTGGGCCGTGAAACCCATCGGTCGTCGCGAAGCTCAGAGCGCTGAGACCGCACGCACGGCGGCGTCGAGCTCGGCAGGGGTGTTGACGATCCCCGGACCGAACCGGACGTAGCGCTCCGCATACGGCGTCACGCTAGCCACGATGCGGCGCGTAGCCAGGCGTCGCACGACCTCGTGGGGGTCGATACCGCCCACCTCGAAGCAGACGAGGCCGGCAGAGAGGCCGGCGCCCCGGCGTGCGCAACCGCACGCCTCGCACGTCCTGGAGGCGGGTCTTGAGACGTGCTGCCAGCGAGTGCACGCGCGACTGCACGCGCGACCTGCCGATCGACTCGTGAAAACGGAACGCTGCAGCGAGGGCCCAGCGGTGCTCGAAGGAGTGGAATCCCCCCGGCGTCAGGCGGGCGCCGTCGGGCGGGCCAGTCGGCGCCGCGCCTGCGAGCCAGGCGCCGTAGCTCGCACCATCGTCGAAAGAGGGGATGGTCGGCCGAAGCAGCTCACGCACCCGCGCGTTGGCCCAGAGAACGCCCGGTCCCGCGTGGCCCGTACAGCCACTTGTGACAGCCCGAGACGAAGGCGTCACAGCCGAGCTCTCGGACGGTCGACGCCTCCGCACCGAAGCCGTGGACGCCGTCCACGCAGAGGAGCACCCGCTCGGGAAGCGCCTCTGCGATCCGGCGGAGTGGCAGCTTGACACCCGTGCTCGAGTGCACCCACGTCACCGCGACGACACGAGTTCGTCCCGTGACGGCCCGGCGGAGTCGCTCGACGATCTCGTCGGCAGAGGCACGTCGCGGGTCGTCGTACAGCCGCACACGCCGGATTCGCGCACCGGACAGCCGGAGCGCCTCGTGCGTGGCGTAGAAGTCGTGCTCGGTCGTCAGCACCTCGTCGCCTGCCTCGAGCGAGAGCCGCGTGTAGAGGAGACCCAGCCCCATCGTCGTCGAGTCGGTGAGAGCGATCTCGGTCGCCGGTACCCCGAGATGGCGACCGGCGGCTGCTCGGGCCTCGCCCGTCAGTCGTGCCTCGTTCGCGTGCAAGTACTCGACCGCGTTCAGGTCGAGTCCGCGCCGATGTCGCCCGATCGCGTCACGCACCGGTCTCGGATGCGCAGCGAGGAGGAACGACGCCAGGTGGACGCGATCTCGATCGAGCGCGAATTGAGCCCGCACGCCGGCCCAGCTGCGGAGATCCGATGCCGATTCCGCCTCGTCGACTGCGCCGAGCGCGAGCGTGCCCGCCGCAACCCCTGCACGGGCGAGCAGATCGCGGCGTGTGAGCTCAGCCATCGAGCTCGCGACCAGTCTCACGGTCTGGTGGACCGTCCCGCCGAACGGCCTCCCTGCCTCGCGCGAAGACGGCTTCGACGACTGGCGTCAAGACCCCAGGGTAGTCGTAGCCTCGCCGCGCCGTCTCTACACTCACCGTCCAGTGGCAATCACGGAATCGACCTGGACGCCCTCGTCGTGGCGCGAGCTCACGGCCGGTCAGCAGCCCGAGTGGCCGGATCAGGATGCCCTCGCCGCCGCCAGCGAGCGGCTGGCCGGGTTGCCGCCACTCGTGTTCGCCGGCGAGGCCCGGGCGCTCCTCGCCGCGCTCGGCGAGGTCTGCGAGGGTCGCGCGTTTCTGCTCCAGGCGGGAGATTGCGCCGAGTCGTTCCGCGATGTCTCCGCACCGGCCCTGCGCGAGAAGCTGAAGGTGCTGCTGCAGATGTCCGCGGTCCTGACCTTCGGCGCGACGCTCCCGGTCGTCAAGGTCGGGCGGGTCGCGGGGCAGTTCGCGAAGCCACGCAGCCAGCCGACGGAGGTCGTCGACGGAGTCGAGCTCCCGTCCTTTCGCGGCCACAGCGTTCACTCGGACGAGCCCACGCCGGAGGCACGTGTCCCCGACCCCGAGCGGATGGTGCACGCGTACTACCAGGCGGCGTCGACCCTCAACCTGCTCCGGGCGTTCACGAAGGGCGGCTTCGCGGACCTGACACACGTCCACACCTGGAACCGGGAGTTCGTCGCGAGCTCGCCAGCCGGCCAGCGCTACGAAGCGCTCGCGGACGAGATCGAGCGCGCGCTGCGGTTCATGCAGGCGATCGGGATCGACCTCACGACCGAGCGAACGCTCCACGAGGTCGACGTCTGGACGAGCCACGAGGGACTCCTGCTCCCATACGAGGAGGCGCTGACGCGCCGGGACTCGCTCACGGGCCTGTGGTACGACTGCTCGGCGCACATGCTCTGGATCGGGAACCGCACCCGCGACCCGGAGGACGCGCACGTCGCCTTCTTCTCCGGGGTCCTGAACCCGATCGGCGTGAAGCTCGGCCCGACCGCCACATCCGAGGAGGCAGTCGTGCTGGCCGAGGCGCTCAACCCCTCCCGGATACCGGGACGGCTGACCTTCATCACGCGCATGGGCGCCGAGCGAGTGCGCGACTCGCTCCCGCCCCTGCTCGACGCGGTGCGCAGGACCGAGATACCGGTCGTCTGGGCGTGCGATCCGATGCACGCCAACCCCGTTCGGACCGCCAACGGGACGAAGACCCGAGACTTCGACTCGATCATGCAGGAGCTGCAGGGATTCTTCGCCGCTCACCGCGAGGTCGGAACGTGGCCGGGAGGGGTTCACCTCGAGTTCACGGGCGAGGACGTGACGGAGTGCCTGGGCGGCTCGGAGGCGGTGCTCGAGGAACAGCTCGACCACCGCTACGAGACCCTCTGCGATCCACGTCTGAACGGTCGGCAGTCCCTGGATCTCGCGTTCCGTGTGGCCGAGCTCATGCGAGCGGTCTGAGATCGTTCGACATGCGGCTGGCCGTCGTCGGAACCGGGCTCATCGGCGCCTCTGCGGGCCTCGCGGCCAGGCGAGCAAGCATTTCGCACGTCACCGGGTGGGACGAGGATCGCGCGGCGCTCGAGGTCGCGGCCGAGCGGGAAGCCGTCGAGCCCGCCGGCTCGCTCGAGGAGGCCCTGAGCGAGGCCGAGGTCGCGCTCGTCGCCGTCCCGGTGGCGGAGCTTCCGAAGGTCGTGCGCGAAGTGCTCGAGCGCGCTCCGGCCGGTTGTGCGGTCACGGACGCAGGCTCGACCAAGACGGCTGTCTGCGCCGCCGCGGGGAACGACCCACGCTTCGTCGGCGGGCATCCGATCTGTGGCGCCGAGACGCGCGGCCCCGGGCGCGCGAGCGCCGAGCTCTTCGAGGGCGCGACCTGGTTTCTCACTCCGCTGCCCGCGACCGAGCCCGAGCGCTACCGCGCAGCGCACTCGCTCGTCGCCTCACTCGGAGCACGACCGGTCGCGATCGACCCCTCCGCCCACGACCGGCTCGTAGCCGTCACGAGCCATCTGCCGCACGCGCTCGCGAACGCCCTGCTCAACCAGGCGGGCACGTCCCGGATCGACGGTCACGACCCACTGGCGGCGGCGGGCGGCTCGCTCCGAGACATGACGCGGATCGCCGGCGCGAACCCTCGCATCTGGGTCGACATCTTCCTCGACAACCGCGTGGCGCTCGGCGCCGTGCTCAGCGAACACCGTCGACGCGTCGAGCAGCTGGAGGCTGCGCTCGCAGCCGGCGACGCAGGTTTTCTCGCACGCTGGATCGGCGAGGCGACCGCACATCGCCGCCGGATGCTCGACACGGCCTACGACGATGCGGGTGCCCTGCATCGCCTCCGAGTCCACATCCCCGACCGTCCGGGCGTCCTCGCCGGGATCTTCCAGGCGCTCGGCGCGGAGAGGATCAACGTGGCGGACTTCGAGCTGGAGCATCTCTCGCCCGAGCGCGGCGGAACGCTGACCGTCCTCGTCACGGGCGAGGCGGACGCCTCGCTCGCGGCGAGCGTGCTGGAGGCCCAGGGCTACGGCGTGGTCGTCGCCCCGGTCCTCGACGAGTAGTCAGCGCCAACGAGGCAGTTCGCCCGTTCGCGGCTTGACAGCGCCCCCGGCGGCCAGCACACTGTGCCCTTCGATGCCGCGCCAGGCCGTACCGTCGTACGCAGAGGCCACACCCGTGGGTGTACCTGGCTGCACGGGCATCGAGCTTCTCCTGATTCTCCCCCTCTAGGGGGAGATGCGCTTCACGCGCCGTTTCCGGCGCACACGTCGACCGAAGCACACCAGAGGTACGCCCTCGGGGCGGCCGCACAGGAGGAGCAGAGAAGTGGCCAATCGCAGAATCACGATCTTCGACACGACGCTCAGGGACGGCGAGCAGTCCCCGGGCATCGCTCTCTCGCCGGAGGAGAAGGCGGAGATCGCGTGCGCGCTCGAGCGTCTCGGCGTGGACGTGATCGAGGCCGGCTTCCCAGTCTCGTCGCCCGGTGACTTCGAGGGCGTTCGCGCCGTCGGCGCCGCGGTCAGCGGCCCCACGGTCGCAGCGCTCGCGCGGACTCGGCGCGAGGACCTCGACGCCGCAGTCGAGGCACTTGCCGATGCTCGCGGACGCACGCGCATGCATGTCTTCCTCGCGACGAGCCCGATCCACATGGAGCGCAAGCTCGGCCTCGAGCCGCCCGAGGTCGTCGAGCAGGCGCGCTTCGCCGTCTCGTACGTCGTCGGACGCGTCGACGAGGTCGAGTTCTCGTGCGAGGACGCGACCCGCTCCGAGCCGGCGTTCGTCGCGGAGGTGTCCCGTGCCGCGATCGAGGCCGGAGCGACCACGATCAACCTCCCCGACACCGTCGGCTACTCCCTCCCCGAGGAGCACGCGCACTTCCTGCACGAGGTACGCGGCTTCTGCCCGGACTTGGATCGGGTAACGCTTTCCGTGCACTGCCACAACGACCTCGGGCTCGCTGTCGCGAACACGCTCGCGGGTGTCGCCGCGGGCGCGACTCAGATCGAGTGCACGATCAACGGCATCGGCGAGAGAGCCGGGAACGCCGCCCTCGAGGAGGTCGTCATGGCCCTCCGCGTCCGCGCGGACGCGCTCGGCTGCGAGACCGGGGTCGACGTGAGCGGGATCGGACGGATCTCGCAGCTCGTCTCACAGCTCACCGGCTACTCGGTGCAGCGGAACAAGGCGATCGTGGGCGCGAGCGCGTTCGCCCACGAGGCCGGGATCCACCAGGACGGGATGCTGAAGGACAGCGCCACGTACCAGATCATGGATCCCGAGGAGCTCGGGCTCACGATGACGCTGCCGCTCGGCAAGCACTCCGGCCGGCACGCGTTCCGGCGGGCGTGCGAGCAGGCGGGGATGCACCTGAGCGGCGACGACCTCGCTGCCGCGTTCCGGCGCTTCAAGGTGCTCGCGGACTCCCGCAAGGCGGTCACGCTCTACGACGTCTTCGAAGAGGTGGCGGCATGACCTCGAAGACGACAATACGTCGTCGCCTGCCTCTCCGGGCACGGGGTCGGCCCCGAGGTCATGGCGCAGGCGAGTCGCGCGCTCGCCCGTGTGTCGCACCTCCACGGGTTCCAGGTCGAGGAGATCCACCCGCCGTTCGGGGCAGGGGCGTTCACCCAATCGGGCCACGCGTTGCCGCCGGAGACCCGTCGGGCCACGCTCGCTGCGCACGCCGTCCTCGTCGCGGCCGGCAACGAGCCCGCCCTGGCCGGCGTGGAGTCGGAGCTCGACCTCGAGACCCGTCTCGATCGCATCGGCTTCGGAGCACGAGGGACGATCACGGTCTTCAGCCCACTGGGCGAGGCGGAGCCCGCGTGGACGCTCTCGCGCGCGTTCGAGCTCGCGCTCTCCAGCCGTGCGCACGTCACGTCAGTGGGTGGCGACGACAACTGGAGCACCGCCGTCGCGCGAGAGGCGTCGCGTCACCCGGGCGTCCTCGTCGAACGGTTCCCCATGAAGAACGCCGTCTCGGCGCTTGCGTTCGACCCGAGCCGTTTCGACGTCGTCGTCACGCCGGCCCCGTTCGCCGAGCCGCTCGTCGGGCTCGTCGCCCACGGCGAAAGCCCGCGTGTCCTCGCGTCGGGCCGTCTGGCCCGGGGAGGCCCGGGCGTCTTCGTGCCGGTGCACGGGGCGGCGGAGGACATCGCAGGCCAGGGCGTCGCGAATCCCGCGTCGATGCTCCTCGCGACCGCGCTCATGCTCGGCGAGGGTCTCGGCGAACGACGCGCGGCCGAGACGCTCGCCGGCGCAGTACTGGAGGCGTGCTCCAACGGAACGCGCACGCCCGACATGGTCTCGACGGGCATGGGTGCGACCACACGCGAGTTCGCGGACGTCGTCCTCTTCGAGCTTCCCTCGTCCGTGACGAACGCGGAGTTCTACCGCGAGGCAGTGGCGTGAGACAAAACGGCGCCGACGCGATCCTTCGCTCGCTCGAGGCCGAGGGTGTCGACGTCGTCTTCGGGATCCCGGGCGGCGCCATCCTGCCGACCTACGACGCCTTTGCGCGCGGGACGACGGTGCGCCACGTGCTCGCCCGGCACGAGCAGGGCGCCGGGCACATGGCGGAGGGGTACGCGAGGGCGACGGGCCGCGTCGGTGTCGCCATCGCCACCTCCGGACCGGGCGCGACCAATCTCGTGACGCCGATCGCGGACGCATGGATGGACTCGACGCCACTCGTCTGCATCACCGGGCAGGTCCGGACGCACCTCATCGGCACGGACGCGTTCCAGGAGTGCGACATCACGGGCATCACGATCCCTGTCGTCAAGCACTCGTGGCTCGTTCAGCACGTCGAGGAGCTCCCGCACGTGCTGAAGGCGGCCTTCCACGTCGCCCGGACGGGTCGCTGCGGCCCCGTGCTCGTCGACGTCCCCCGCGACGTCCAGGAGGCGACGCTCGACTTCGCGTACCCGGAGACGGTCGAGCTGCCCGGTTGGAAGCCGCCGCGGCGCGGCCATCCTCGGCAGATCAGGGTCGCAGCGCAGGCGCTGGCCAGAGCGGAAAGACCGGTGCTGTACGTGGGAGGCGGCACGCTGAACGCGGATGCGTGCACCGAGCTTCTCGAGCTGGCCGAGGTCGGACGCCTCCCTGTCGTAACGACGCTCATGGGCAAGAGCGCCTTCCCCGAGAGTCACGAGCTCCACTTCGGCTGGCCCGGGATGCACGGGCCGAAGTGGTCGAACTGGGCGATGAACAAGTGCGATCTGCTGGTGGCCGTCGGCGCCCGGTTCGACGACCGCGTGACGGGCAAGCTCTCGGCCTTCGCGCCAGGAGCGACCGTCGTTCATCTCGACATCGACTCTGCAGAGATCGGAAAGCTCCGCCAGGCGGATATCCCCGTGGTCGGGCCCCTGAAGCAGGTGTTGGCCGACCTCGCGGACGAGCTGCGCGCACACACCGGCGCGGGTGCCCTTGCCCGCACCGGCCCTTGGCTGCGCCAGCTCGCCGCCTGGCGCGAGGAGTTTCCGCTGCGCTACGGCCGGGGCGGCGACATGCTCAAGCCGCAGCCGGTGCTCGAGACGCTCCAGGAGTTGACCGCGGGCCGAGACGTCGTCTGGACGACCGGCGTGGGCCAGCACCAGATGTGGGCGATGCAGTACCTGCAGTGCGACCGGCCGCGTTCCTTCATCACCTCGGGGGGGCTCGGGACGATGGGCTACGGCGTGCCGGCCGCCATCGGCGCGAAGGCGGCCCGCCCCGAGGCGACGGTCGTGTGCGTCGACGGTGACGGCTGCTTCCAGATGACGTGCCAGGAGCTCGCCACCTCGGTTCTCGAGGACCTGCCGATCGTCGTCGTCATCGTGAACAACGGCTACCTCGGCATGGTGCGCCAGTGGCAGGACATGTTCTTCGACGAGCGCTTCTCCGAGGTCCACCTGACCCACCACGTCCCGGACTACGCACGGCTCGCTGAGGCCTACGGTGCAGTCGGGTTCACCGTCGAGAGCGAGGACGAGCTCGAGGACACACTCGAGGAGGCCCTCTCGTGCGGCCGGACCGCGGTCGTCGACGCGCGCGTGGATCCCTGCGAGCACTGCTTCCCGATGATCCCGGCCGGCGCCGCAGCGCTCGATCTCGTCGAGTTCGAGGAAGAGGTCGACGAAGAGGCGGTCGCGACCGCATGACGCGCGGACCCGGGAACATCAAGGGGTCAGACCCGTGGGGTCTGACCCCTTGCCTGGGCTGCCGCATCGAGCCGGGGTCACGCCCGTGGGGTCTGACCCCGGCCACAGGACAGGCGCGGGCATGAGGCACACGTTGTCGGTCCTCGTCGAGAACAAGCCGGGCGCGCTCATGCGCATCTCGAGCATGTTCGCGCGCCGTGGCTTCAACATCGAGAGCCTCGCGGTCGGGCCGACCGAGCGGCACGACGTCTCCCGGATCACGCTCCGCGTCGACTGCGAGCAACACCCGCTCGAACAGATCGAGAAGCAGATGCACAAGCTCGTGAACGTCCTCCGCGTCTCGGAGCTCGGCCCCGACGAAGCCGTCGAGCGCGAGCTCGCGCTTCTCAAGGTCACCGCCCCGGCGGCGAACCGCGGCGAGCTCATCACCCTGGCCCAGGCGTTCAACGCCCGGGTCGCCGACCTCGGCGCCGACGCGATCGTCTTCGAGATCGTCGGCCACCCCGAGGAGGTGGACTCGTTCGAGGAGCTCGTGCGCCCGCACGGGCTGAAAGAGCTGGTGCGCACCGGGCGGATCGGGCTCGGCCGCGCGTCCACTCCCAAGAACAACCACCGTCCCCAGCACGTACTCCGCTAACCCTTCCGAAGGAGCGCTCATGGCCACGATTCACCGCGAAGGCAATCTCGACCTCCTCTCCGGCAAGGTCGCCGTCGTCGGCTACGGCAGCCAGGGCCACGCCCACGCTCTCAACCTTCACGACTCGGGAGTGGACGTCGTCGTGGGCCTCCGCGACGGCAGCCCCTCACGCACGGCCGCGGAGGACGCGGGCGTCGGAGTGGCCAGCGTGGCCGAGGCGGTCCGCGACGCGCAGATCGTCTCCCTCCTCGTTCCAGACCAGGTGCAGCCGCGTGTGTACGAGGAGGACGTCGCGCCCAACCTCGCCTCTGACGCAGCGCTGCTCTTCGCGCACGGGTTCAACGTCCACTTCGAGCGCATCCAGCCGCCGGCCGGACACGACGTGATCATGGTCGCGCCGAAGGGCCCTGGGCATATCGTCCGCCGCCTCTTCGAGGAGGGGTTCGGGACGCCTGCGATCGTCGCCGTCGCCCACGATGCGAGCGGCAATGCGTTCGAGCTCGCGCTCGCATACGGGGCCGGGATCGGCGCCGCCCGCGCGGGGATGATCGAGACCTCGTTCGCGGAGGAGACGGAGACGGATCTCTTTGGCGAGCAGGCGGTGCTGTGCGGCGGCGTGACCGAGCTCGTCCGCGCCGGATTCGAGACGCTCGTCGAGGCCGGCTACCAGCCCGAGATCGCGTACTACGAGTGTCTCCACGAGCTGAAGCTCATCGTCGACCTCATCTGGGAAGGCGGGCTCTCCGGAATGCGCTACTCGGTGTCCGACACCGCCGAGTACGGCGATCTCACGCGCGGGCCGCGCATCATCGACGAGCTCGTCCGCGAGCAGATGAAGGTGCTCCTCGCAGACATCCAGTCGGGCGCCTTCGCGAGGGAGTGGATTGCCGAGATGGACTCCGGCGAGCCGCACCTGACCGAGCTTCGCGAGCGGGCATCGGAGCAGTTGCTCGAGCAAGTGGGCCCCGAGCTTCGCGCGTTGATGCGCCGCGAGCGGACGGAGGTCAGGGCTGGCTAGGGAGGTCGGCGTCGGCCTCCTCGGGTACGGAACTGTCGGCTCCGCGGTCAACCGGCTGCTCGTCGAGAACGCAGACGACATCGAGCGCACCACCGGCCACCGCCTGCGCGTCGTACGCGCGCTCGTCCGCGATCCCGAGAAGGAACGCGGCTTCGATCCGGGCGCAGGCGTCGTGACGACCGAGCTCGCCGAGCTCCGCGACGATCCGGAGATCCGCGTGGTAGCGGAGGTGATGGGCGGGCTGGAGCCGGCGGGCTCTCATGTGCTCGAGCTGCTGGGGGCGCGGATACCCGTCGTCACGGCCAACAAGCAGCTCGTCGCGCAGCGTGGGACGGAGCTCCATGAGGCCGCAGCGGCGGCCGGCGTCCAGCTTCGCTTCGAAGCGAGTGTGTGTGCCGCCATCCCCGTCATCAAAGTGCTCCGCGAGGCGCTCGTGGTCACGAACGTCCACCGCGTCCTCGGGATCGTCAACGGGACGACCAACTTCATCCTCACCGAGATGGAAGGAGGCGCGACGTTCGACGAAGCGCTCGCCGAGGCGCAGCGGCGAGGATTCGCGGAGGCCGACCCGACGGACGACATCTCCGGTGCGGACGCAGCGGCGAAGATGGCGATCCTCGCGACGATCGCGTTCGGCTCGCGAGTCACGCTCGAGGATGTCCAGTACCAGGGTCTGGAGGAGCTCCCGCCGGGGCTTCCCGCCGCCGCGCGCGAGCTCGACATGGTCGTGCGGTTGATCGGCGCGGCGACGCTTCTCGACGACGAGGTGGACGTGCGCGTCCGTCCTGCGCTCGTCGATCGGCACCATCCGCTTGCCGCGATCGAGGGGGCGTTCAACGCAGTCATGCTCCAGGGCGACGCCATCCGCGAGATCACGCTCGAGGGGCCCGGTGCCGGGGGAAGCGAGACGGCTTCGGCCGTCGTCGCGGATCTGGTGAGCATCATCGGGACGACCGGCACCGGCTTCCTGCACAACGATCCGTGCTGGCGGACGCTCGGGCGCATGCCGCCCGGAAACCTGCGCTCGCCCTTCTACGTGCACCTCGAGGTCGACGACCGGCCCGGGGTCCTCGCCGACGTGTCGCAGCGGCTCGCAGCGCACGACGTCTCCGTGGCGAGGTTGACCCAGGTGCCCGCCGGCGCGGGGGCGACGTTGCACATCGTCCTCCACGAGGCGCCGCAACGCGAGGTCGACGCTGCGCTCGCCGAGATCGCGCAACTGCCACAGGTCCACGGAGCGCCGTCCGTGCTCCCCGTCGTCTCGGACCGGGGCGTCGTCGAGCTCGGCTGGGCTTAGTGCTCCCCACCGCAAATACAGCCGCACTTCGCGGGGCTGCGAACGCTTCGCATTCCGTCGTCCTCAGTCGCGCCAATATTCTTGAATATTGGCGCTCCCTGCGTCCTAGGTCTGCTCGGTTCTCGCCGGCGAATCACGACCGTATTTACGGCGAGAAGCACTTAGGAACTCGATTCAGAATGAGGAGCCATGTCGCCGGGCCGCGCTGGGCGGCGCGAGGCTGCGTCCTCAGTCGCGCCCATATCGGCTTGATATGAGCGCTCCCTGCGTCCTTGCCTCGCCCCACCCAGCGCACCCCGTCGACGGGTGATCATTCTGAACCGCGTTCCAACCGTTAGAACACACTCGATGCCTTCGTTGATCGAGCGGTATCGCGAGCGGTTGCCCGTCGGTCAGTCGACGCCGGTCGTGACGCTCGGCGAGGGCTCCACGCCACTCCTCGCCGCCCCGCGTCTCTCGGAGCGGCTCGGCATCGAGTTGCACCTCAAGTGGGAGGGCGCGAACCCGACCGGGAGCTTCAAGGATCGCGGGATGACGGTCGCCGTGTCCAAGGCGCTCGAGGCTGGAGCGACTACCGTCGTCTGCGCGTCGACCGGGAACACCGCCGCCTCCGCCGCCGCATATGCGTCGCGTGCGGGCCTAGGGGCGGTCGTACTCCAGCCCCACGGCGCCGTCGCCGCCGCGAAGGTCGCGCAGGCCGTCGCGCTCGGCGCGCGCGTCGTCCAGGTCCGCGGCAGCTTCGACGAGGCGCTGGCAGCAGCTCGCGCTCTCGCCGATCGCGGAACCCATGTCCTTGTGAACTCGCTGAACGACGATCGCATCGAGGGGCAGAAGACGGCTGCGTTCGAGATCGTCGATGAACTCGGAGGCGCACCAGCCATCCTCGCGCTTCCCTACGGCGGAGGCGGCAACCTCCGCGCCTACGCGCGCGGGTTCGCGGAGGCAGGTGCCGGCCTTCCGGCCCTCGTGGCCGGGGAGGCGGCGGAACGCCGGACGACGGTGGCGTCCGCGATCCGCATCGCGGATCCCGCTCACGCTCGGCAAGCCGACGAGGCCGTGCGGGCGTCCGGCGGCCGGGTCGTGGCGCTCGCGGACGAAGCCATACTCCGGGCGTGGCGGGATCTCGCGCACGAGGAGGGTGTTCTCTGCGAGCCCTCGTCGGCGGCCGGCCTCGCCGCCCTCGTCCAAGCGGGAGTCGAGCCGGGCGCACGGGTCGTCTGCGTGCTGACCGGCCACGGGCTCAAGGACTCCGAGACGGCTGCGCGCGAGAACCCGGTACCAGTCGTGGTCGACCCGGATCCCGACGCGATCGCGGAGGCGTCGCGCTGAGCGTCCTGGCTCACGTACGCGCCCCGGCGAGCACGGCCAACCTCGGGCCAGGGTTCGACTGCGCGGCCGTCGCACTCGACCTGTGGAACGAGCTCGAGGTCAGCGACGGCAACGGAGACGGTCGACCTGGACCACCTCGGCGTTCGCGCCTTCGCGCGGCTCGCGCCGCTGAAGGGCAAGCGCTTCGTCTTCACCGACCGCATACCGCGCGAGCGCGGGCTTGGATCGAGCGCTGCCGTCATCGCTCTCGGACTCGTGGCGGCCTCCGTCGTGACCGGTCGCACGCTCACTTCGCAGGAGCTCCTTGCCGAAGGCGTCGAGCTCGAGGGTCACGGCGACAACCTCGCGGCTGCGCTCGTCGGGGGAGCATGTCTCACCTGGGGGTCACGGATCGCGCGGCTCGCCGACCGCCCACCCGCCGTCCCCGTCGTCCTCATCCCGAACACCACTGTCTCGACAGCGGTTGCTCGAGACGCGCTTCCCGCACAGGTGGCGCATGCCGACGCCGCGTTCACCGCCTCCCGCGCGACCCTCCTCGGCGCTGCCCTCGCCTCGGAGTCAGCCGAGCTCTTTGGGGAAGCGCTTGACGATCGCATCCACGAGCCGCATCGCGCCGTGCACGCGCCCCTCCTCGAAGATCTACGCCGACAGCTCCCAGTCGGTGCGCTTGGCGCCACGATTTCGGGCTCGGGCCCGACGGTCGTCGTCTGGGCCCGCGACGACGCCGTTGCCCCGTGTGTCGCCGAGCTCGCAGGGCGCTACCCCGAGATCGACGTCCTTCACCTCCCCGCCTCGCCGAAAGGAGCACACGCACTGTGACGAGCGACCCCTACAGCCTCCCGTCCGATCCGGCCAAGCGTCGGAGCTCCGCCCTCACCGACGGCCCCGATCGCGCCGGTGCGCGGGCGATGCTGAAAGGCGCCGGATTCACCGACGACGACCTCGCGCGCCCGCTCGTCGGCGTCTCGACGACGTGGATCGAGACGATGCCCTGCAACCTCAACCAGCGGGCACTCGCGCAGCACGTCAAGCGTGGCATCCGGGCGGCGGGGGGCATGCCACTCGAGTTCAACACGGTCTCCGTCTCGGACGGAGTCTCGATGGGAACAGAGGGCATGCGCGCTTCGCTCGTCTCGCGGGAAGTAATCGCGGACTCGATCGAGCTGGTGGCGCGTGGCCACCTCTTCGACGGCCTCGTCTGCCTCGTCGGCTGCGACAAGACGATCCCGGCTGCGGTGATGGCGCTTTGCCGGCTCGACATCCCGGGGCTCGTGCTCTACTCGGGGTCGATCGCGCCGGGACGCTTCCGGGGGCGGGACGTGACGATCCAGGACGTCTACGAGGCGATAGGCGCGCACGCGGCGGGAACGCTCAGCGCCGCGGAGCTGCACGAGCTCGAGGGGGTCGCCTGCCCCGGTGCGGGAGCGTGCGGCGGCCAATTCACGGCGAACACGATGTCGACGGCGCTCGAGTTCCTCGGCATCAGCCCGGCGGGCCTCAACGGCATCCCGGCGGTCGATCCGGCGAAGGACGGAGCGGCCGAGGAGACGGGACGGCTCGCGATGGATCTCGTCCGAACAGGCATCCGCCCATCCGACATCGTCACGCGCGAGGCCCTCGAGAACGCTGCCGCCTCAATCGCCGCCACCGGTGGCTCGACGAACGGCGTCCTCCATCTGCTCGCGATCGCGCGCGAGCTCGGGGTCCCGTTCGAGCTCGAGGACTTCGACCGGATCGCCGCGCGCACGCCTGTCGTCGCGAGCCTGAAGCCATCTGGGCGTTTCGTCGCGACCGACGTGCACGAGGCCGGAGGCGTGGCGCTCGTTGCCCGGGAGCTCGTGAAGGCCGGCCTCGTTCACGGCGAGGCGCCGAACGTCGACGGCCGAACGCTCGGCGAGGTGGCCGCGGCGGTCGTCGAGCGGCCGGGGCAGGAGGTCGTCGTCCCGATCGAGACTCCGCTCAAGCCGACCGGCGGGCTCGCGATCCTCCGAGGGAACCTCGCACCCGAAGGCTGCGTGGTGAAGCTCGCCGGTCACGAGCGCCTCCTCCATCGGGGCCCGGCTCGCGTCTTCGACTCGGAGGAGGCGTGCTTCGCGGCGGTGAAGAGCCAGAGTCTCGAGGCGGGTGACGTGGTCGTCATCCGTTACGAAGGCCCCGCCGGTGGACCGGGGATGCGCGAGATGCTGCACGTGACCGCCGCGATCGTCGGCGAGGGTCTCGGCGACGAGATCGCCCTCGTCACGGACGGGCGCTTCTCCGGTGCGACGCACGGGCTCATGGTCGGGCACGTCTCCCCCGAGGCCGTACGCGGCGGACCGATCGCCGCGCTCCAAGCCGGCGATACCGTCGTCATCGACGTGGAGGCGCGCGAGCTGCGCGTCGAGCTCACGGAGAGCGAGCTCGCTGCCCGCCTGCACGACTGGACGCCTCCTGCGCCGCGCTACACGGAGGGAGTCTTCGCGAAGTACGCGGCGCTCGTCTCGTCCGCATCCGAGGGGGCCGTTACCCGGCCCGTCCCCTAGCCAGCTTCGCGATCGCCTCCACCTCTACGGGTGAGCCCCGCGGGAGGGCGGCGACCCCGATCGCCGAGCGTGCATGCTTCCCCCGTTCGCCCAGCTCGCGGAGAAGCAGCTCCGACGCGCCGTTGGCAACGACGTGCGGCTCGTCGAAGCCGGGTGCGACCGCGACGAACACCGTCAGCTTCACGAGCCGCTCGATTCCCTCGAGCCCGCCCGGTACGCCGGCGAGCTGCGTCAGCAGGTTGCGCGCGCAGGCCTCGGCGCAGCGGGTCGCGGTGTCTACGTCGACCTCGGCTCCGACCCTGCCCTGCGCGACGAGCGCGCCATCCTCGGCCGTCGCGATTTGCCCGGACACGTACACGACGTCGCGGACGAGGACGAAGGGATCGAAGGGGAGTGCAGTCACGGATCAGAGGGCCGCCAGAAAGTCGCGCATCCGCTCGAGCGCCCGAGTCAGATTCTCGCGCGAGTTCGCGTAGCTGAGTCGCAAGTTGTCCTTGCCCACGCTGCCGAACGCGGTGCCCGCGAGGACGGCGACACCCGCCTCCTCGAGCAGACGTGAGGCAAGCTCCTCCGCGCCGATCGGAGCGTCCCCGATGTTGGGGAAGACGTAGAACGCTCCCCTCGGGAGGCGGCACGTGATCCCCGGCAGCTCGTTCAGCCCCGAGACGATGAGATCGCGGCGGGCACGGAACTCCTCCACCATCGCGCGCGGCTCGTCCTGCGGTCCCCTGAGAGCGACGACGCCGGCGAGCTGGACGAACGGCGGGACGCACGACGTCGAGTTCACGAAGAACTTCGTCAACGGATCGACGAGCGCGTCCGGGACCGCGGCGAAGCCGCAGCGCCAACCCGTCATGGCGTAGGTCTTCGAGAGCCCGTCGAGGAGGATCGTGCGTTCGAGCATCCCCTCGAGCGATGCAACGCTCGCGTGCTCGCCCTCGTAGAGCATCTGCGAGTACACCTCGTCCGAGAGCACCCACGCCGGACTGTCCGCGAGCAACTCGGCGGTAGCGGCCACGTCGTCAGGGGAGAGGACGCCGCCCGTCGGATTCTGCGGCGAGTTGAGAATCACGAGCTTCGTGCGTGCGCCCAGTCGGTCTGCGAGATCGTTCGGGTCGAAGGTGAAGTCCCGATCCTCGAGGAGAGGAAGGGGGACGGGAATGGCGCCGGCCCAGCTGATCGCCGACTCGTAGATCGGAAAGCCGGGATCGGGGTAGACGACCTCGTCGCCGGGGTTGCAGGTGGCGAGGATCGTGAAGAAGAGGAACGGCTTCGCACCCGTCCCGACGAGCACGTTCGCAGGCTGGACCTCGATGCCTCGCGTGGCCGAGAGAAACTCGGCGGCCGCGTCGCGGAGCTCCGGGATGCCCGCCGACGGGCAGTAGTGGGTCTGGCCCGACCGCAGCGCCTCGACGGCCGCCTCGCAGATGTGCGACGGCGTGTCGAAGTCGGGCTCCCCGATCTCGAGGTGGATGACGTCTCGTCCATCCCGCTCGAGCGCCTTCGCCCGCGCGAGGACGCTGAAGGCGGTCTCCGTGCCGAGGCGCTCCAGGCTCTCGGCGAGCCCCGGTGCGACCGTCGTATCCACCGCAGGAGCCTACTGTAGTGTCGTCGCCCCGTGACCGACCAGCACCGAAGACCGAGGATCGTCTGCCTTCCCGGAGACTGCATCGGACCCGAGGTGATGGCGGTTGCGACGGGGGTCCTCCGGGAGCTGGCGCCCGATCTCGAGCTCGAGGAGCACCTCTTCGGTGCGGTTGCGATCAGGGCGGAGGGCGACTCGCTCCCCGCCAAGACGCTCGAGGCGTGCCGGGCCGCCGACGCAGTGCTCAAGGCGCCGATCGGGGATCCCGAGTTCGACGCCGCCGAGGTCCGCCCGGAGCAGGGCATCCTGCGCCTGCGGGTCGAGCTCGACGTGTACGCGAACCTGCGCCCCGCAAGCCAGGGCGCGGTCGACATCCTGATCGTTCGCGAGCTCGTCGGCGGCCTCTACTTCGGAGCTCGAGGCGTGCGCGAGGACGGGACGGTGTTCGACACCTGCGAATATCACCCGAGCCAGGTCGAGCGCATCGCTCGCCGCGGATTCGAGTTCGCCCGTACCCGGCGCCGGCAGCTCACGTCCGTCGACAAGGCGAACGTGCTCGAGACTTCGCGGCTCTGGCGCCGCGTCGTCCACGAGGTGGCCGCCGACTACCCGGATGTCGAAGTCGAGGACATGCTCGTCGACAACGCCGCCATGCAGCTCGCCAGCAATCCCGAGCAATTCGACGTCATCGTCACCGAGAACATGTTCGGGGACATCCTCTCCGACCTCGCAGCCGCGATGACCGGCGGCCTCGGCCTTGCGCCCTCTGCGAGCCTCGGTGACAGCGGGCCCGGGATCTTCGAGCCGGTACACGGCTCGGCGCCGGATATCGCCGGGCGTGGAATCGCGAATCCGGCCGCCATGCTCCGCTCGACCGCGCTGATGCTCGAGTACGGGCTCGCGCGGCCTACCGAGGCACGGGCGCTCGAGGCGGCGGTGGACGTCGCTCTACGCAAGACGCCGACGCCGGACCTCGGCGGCAGCGCGACTACCGCAGGATTCGCACAGGCGGTTCTCACCGAACTCCGAGGCTGACTCGGAGGTGACCCGGGGGGCAGGGCGGACGCACGGCGCACCCGCCCCCAACGAGCGGTTACGGAAGAGCGACGAAGTCGTCGAGGAACGACCGCGCGGAAGGTGTGTCGAGCCGGTACGTCTTGTCGGTGGCGCGACAGAAGCGATCGCCGGTAACCGTCACCGCGAGGACGACCCTCGTCTCGCTCGGGCCCGCTCCCAGGAAGTGCGGCCCGCCCGAGTCGCCGAAACAAGTGCCGCCGCTGCCCGTGGACGGGTTCATCGAGAACTGGACCCATGCGTTCGTGAGCGAGTGCATCGCCTGCGTCACCATCTTGCGCCGGGTTCCGAGCTCCAACGATTTGAGGCTCTTCGTCTTGTCGTCGCGAACCGCGCCGTAGCCGACGGTGGTGAAGCGCATCGTCTTCTTGTCGATCGTGTTCAGTTGACCTGCAGTCGGCAGCTGGCCGTAGTTCGCCATGCTCACGGGCGCGTCGAGCACGAAGACTCCGACGTCGTGCGGATCGGCCGCGTTGCCGCCGCCCCCCGGAAAGCCGAAGTCCGGATGGACATGACCCGTCCCCGCGTGCAGCATGACGCCGGAATCCACGACTCCGTCGGCGTCCGCGTCGATGACCTCGTCGAAGGTGACCCAGATCGGAAAGGACTCGAGCCCGGAGAGACAGTGGCTCGCAGTGACGAAGACGGTCGACGAGACGAGCGTCCCAGAGCACAGCTGGAGCTTGTCCCCCTGGAACTCGAAGACCAGCGACCCGACAAACGGATGACGACCGTTGTCGTTCTCGCCGAAGGTGATCGCGTGGGCGAAAGCGCCAAGCGCAAGCGATACCAGAAGCCCGACGGCAGCGAGCAACGCGATCCTTCTCATACTTCTCCCCCTGTTTGGTAGTAGGCGTACTCTCGTGTCCGGCTGGCCAGGTGTCAAGCGAGCGGAGCGCTCGCGCAGTCTGGCGGGTGACCGTCGCGCAATCCGAGGGCGAGCCGCACTGCCTCTTGCACATCCAGCGAGGCGCCGTCCGCGAGAATCGCCGCGCAGCTCGGTCGACCAAGTGCCTTCTCACACGTCTGAATCGCGTCTTCGATGAGCGCTGCGTGTACCGGCTCCTCGCCCAGTGCGAGATCGTCGCGAAGCTGGGCGCCGAAGCCGAGGAGGCGGGCACCGTGCTCGAACTCGCCCTCGAGCACCGCGAGGGCGCCAAGCGCCTCGATCGGGAAGAGTTGGCCCTCCCTCCATTCGAGCTCGTCGGCGATGGAAAGAGCCTCTTCGAACACGGGTACGTGCAGCCCCGAGCTGACCGAGCCTGACGAGCGCGAAGGCCTCGTTGAAACGGGCGACCGCCATGCCCTCTCGGTCCTCGAGCCGATCGAAGATCTCGGCGCCCTCTCGACTGAAGCGGAGTCCTTCCTCCCAACGAGCCTGACTGATGGCGACAAACCCGAGGTTGTTGAGCCCCGCCGCCGTTCCGATGAGATCATCGAGGTTCCGCGCGAGCAAGAGGCTCTCCCGATAGCTCCTCTCGGCGCCCGGCACGTCACCGGTCGCCATCTGTGCGTGCCCAAGCTTCCGAAGCCCGGCGAGAAGCGCCTTCTCGTCGCCGGCGGTGCGAGCGACCGAAACGAGTTCCCGCGCGATCGACATTGCCCGACTCTCGTCTCCCAGGCGAAGCCTCGCATCGGACTGCGCATCGAGGAGGGTCAGTCTGTCCGCCAGGTCGAGCGGAGCTTCCAACGCCCGCTCGAGCCATCCAGAGGCCTCAGCGAGCCCTCCCCGCACGAGGGCGTAGCCAAAGAGTGACACGCTCAGTCTCGCTGCCTCACGCACGTGTCCCGCCTCGAGCGCCGAGGCAAGCGCCTCGCGGACATTCGGCAGCTCTTGCCTGGAACTGTCGTACCACTCGGCCGACAGGAAACCGAGATCGGAGCCTTCGGCGAGACCGACGTGCGCCAGAACGAATCGGCGCAGCTTCGTGAGCGCCTCGTCGAGAGAGCCGGCAGCCGCGAGTTGCTCGCCCGCGTACTGACGGATCGTCTCGAGCATCCAGTAGCGCTCGTTCGAGAAGCGCAGGAGGCTCTTCTCGACGAGCGACTGCAACGTGTCGAGATCGGCATCGCACACCTCTCCGGCCGCTTCGAGCGTGCAGCCGCCGGCGAAGACCGCAAGGTTGCGGAAGAGCTGCTGCTCCTCATCGGTGAGCAGCTCGTGGCTCCACTCGATCGTGGCCCGCAGCGTCTGCTGGCGGGGGTCGGCGTCACGGCCGCCCTTCAGCAGGTCGAGGCGGGAAGAGAGGCGCGCCAGGATCTGAGCCGGCGAGAGCGCCTTCGTTCGTGCTGCCGCGAGCTCGACGGCAAGTGGGAGGGAGTCGAGGCGGGCGCAGAGCTCAGAGATCTCTTCGGAGGGCTCGAGCCCCGAGCGCTCGCAGAAGAGTGAGACTGCCTCGGGCGCTGCGAGCGGGGGTACCGGGTACTCGACCTCACCCTGCACGCGCATCAGCTCTCGGCTCGTGACGAGCAGGGTCAGATTGGAGCATTTCTCGAGAAGAGAGGAGAGCTCGGGTGCGGAGTCGATCAGATGCTCCAGGTTGTCGAGCAGGAGCAGCAGCTCGCGCTCGCCGATGTGCTCGGGGAGGGAGTCCTTGGCACCCAGTGTCTGGGCGATGGTCTCGGTCACGAGTGCGGGATCGCGCAGCGAGGCGAGACCGATCCAGAAGACCCCTGCCTTGTACTCGGGGACGAGCGTGGAGGCAGCTTCGAGCGCGAGTCGCGTCTTACCCGTCCCGCCAGGTCCGGTGAGGGTGAGAAGCCGCACCCCTGTCGCGATCCGGGAGAGCACCTCCTCGAGCTCCGCTTCTCTACCGACGAACGAGCTCGCAGGACGTGGCAGGTTGGTGTTCGAGATCGTCTTCAGCGGTGGAAAGCTGCGATCGCCGAGCTGGAAGATGGGAACCGGCTCGGCGATGTCCTTCAGCCGGTGCTCGCCGAGATCGGTGAGGGGGAGCTCGACGAGCTCGGCGGTCGCGGAAGAGAGCACGACCTGTCCACCATGGGAGGCAGCCGCGACTCTCGCTGCGAAGTGGACGTCGTCGCCGACATAGCCCTCCTCGGTGAGAAGCGGTTTCCCCGTATGGAGGCCGACGCGCACATGGATCGGGCCCGGGGCAAGGGCGTCCGTAAAGGCGGATGCGGCCGAGAGCGCTCCCGGCGCGGTGGGGAAGGCGAAGAAGAAAGCGTCGCCCTGCGTGTCGACCTCCACTCCGCCCTGCGCAGTGCAGACACCGCGGATCGCACGCCGATGCTCGGCGAGTGCCTCGGCGTAGCGTTCCGCGCCGAGCTCGTGCAGCAAGCTCGTCGAGCCTTCGACGTCGGTGAAGAGAAACGTGACCGTACCCGCAGGAAGGTCTTCGCGCATGACCGATGCGATGATGCGCCGGAATCAGTTGCCAGTCCAGCTCTGGGTGGTTTTCCGATTTCGCCTGTGGACTGGAGCATTAACTTCGTCGAGGGGTGCCTGGTCGGGCTGCAAGCACGTGCAGCCTCGATACGGCCGTCAGCCGTGCTGTTGACGTTCGTCCGGGCGGCGCCTACCCTTCGACTCCATGACGCGCGCCGGCGAGATCTTCTTCCTCTTCGGCTTCGCCGCGCGCATCTTTACGCGCTAGTCGGCGATCCGCGCCCCGCCGCCGCCGGCTAGCTCGTCTCACAGGCGGGATCCCCTCTCGACTTCACGGAGTCACACATGCACGAACTCGCAGCAACGATCGATCCCGGCGCGGCCACGCGCGTCGGCTACCCCGGGCGCGACGGCGCGCACAGCGCCGCCGCCTGCGACCGCCTCTTTCCCGGCTCTGCGGAGCTCGTCGCACTGCCGAGCTTCCACGCCGTCGTCGAGGCGACGGCGAACCGAACGGTCGCGTTCGGCGTGCTCCCCATCGAAAGCTCGCTCTCGGGCCCGGTTGCGGAGACGCACGACCTCCTGTACGGATCGCCGCTCGCAATCACCGGCGAGACCGTGCTCCCGATCCGGCACTGCCTCGTCGGCATCGCTCAGGTGCCGCTCGAGGAGATCCGCCTGGTCCGGTCGCATCCCGTCGCCCTCGACCAATGCCGCCGGCTGCTCGCGGGCATGCCCTGGGCGACGGCGATCGCGGCCCCGACGACCGCCGACGCAGCCGCTCAGGTTGCAGCCCATTCGGACCCGACAGAGGCCGCAATCGCGAGCGAGCGCGCGGCCGCGCTCTACGAGCTCACCGTCATCGCAGGCGACGTCGGCGACCATCCCGAGGCATTCACACGCTTCGTCTCGGTGGGGAACTACATGCGACTCGACGTGAACGGCAAGCCATGGCGGACGGCGTTCTCGTTCGTGACCGATCACCAGCCGGGCGCGCTGCATCGCGCGATCGAGCCGTTCGCCCGGCACGAGATCGACCTGCTGCAGCTCGTATCGCGCCCGATCCCGCAGACGCCGTGGCGTTACCGCTTCGACGCGGTGCTCGCCGGCCATCCGCTCGACCCCGTCGTGCGCGGGGCGCTCGACGACCTCCGTGCCCGCACTCGCCAGCTCCGACTCTTCGGGTCGTACCCTGCGGATGACCAGAAGTGAGCGACCATGCTTCCGATCCCACGGTTGACCGCCTCCGGGGCGAGATCTCCGATCTCGACCATACGATCGTCGACGCGGTCAACGCGCGGCTCGAGCTCGTCTCGCAGCTGAGGAGCTACAAGGCCTCGAGGGGCATTCCCTTCGTCGATCCCGAGCGCGAGCGCCGGCTGCTCGAAGAGCTCGCCTCGGCCAACCCCGGCCCGCTCTCGCCCGAGGGCCTGCGCAAGCTCGTCTCCGAGCTCCTCGACCTGACGAAGCGCGAAGTGACCCGCGACGACGGCAAGCCCGGTTAGAGCGAGGTCGTCTGAACGGCCGACGGTAGGCGCGCCTCGAACGCCGCCATCGACGTTCAAGCCGATGCGGCAGCGGACAACCAGAGGAAGTTGCGGGCCATCTGCGGCCCGTCTGGCGTGAGGACGCTCTCGGGGTGGAACTGGACGCCCTCGACCGGGTAGACACGGTGTCTGACACCCATGACCTCGTCGTCCTCGGTGCGTGCGCTGACGACGAGCTCCTCGGGCACGTCCTGCGCCGCCAGCGAGTGGTACCGCCCCGCCTCGATCTCCTCCGGAAGGCCCGCGAAAACTCCCTCACCGTCATGCCGCACCCGGCTCGCCTTCCCGTGGAGGAGCGCCTTCGCTTGCCCGACGCTGCCGCCGAAGGCCTCGACGATCGCCTGGTGGCCGAGGCATACCCCGAGCGTCGGGACGCGTGGGCCGAGCCTGCGGATCAGCTCGACGGAGATCCCGGCGTCCACAGGGCGTCCCGGCCCCGGCGAGATGACCAGTCGATCGGGCGCCGACGCCTCGGCTTCCTCGACCGAGATCGCATCGTTGCGGTAGACGGCGACGTCGGCGCCGAGCTCCTCGAACAGGTGGACGAGGTTCCAGGTGAACGAGTCGTAGTTGTCGAGCATCAGAAGCTTCATGCGTACTCCTTCTCGGCGAGCTCGATCGCCGCCTCCAGCGCGGCGAGCTTCGCAAGGCACTCGCGATGCTCGGCCGTCGGCTCCGAGTCTGCCACGACGCCCGCACCCGCCTGGATCCGGACGACGCCGTCGGCGACGACCATCGTCCGCAGCGCGATGCACGTGTCCATGGTTCCGCCGGGGAGCACGTAACCGACGGCGCCCGCGTACGGGCCGCGGCGATAGCCCTCGAGCTCGGAGATGATCTGCATCGCGCGGATCTTCGGAGCGCCCGTGACGGTTCCCGCGGGGAAGCACGCGCGGAGAAGGTCGAAGGGTGTCACGCCCTCGCGCAGCTCTCCGACGACCTCCGACACGAGGTGCGAGACGTGCGAGAAGCGCTCGACCTCGAGCGACCGCGCCACTCTGCACGGAGCCCGCGCGACAGACGCGCGAGAGGTCGTTGCGCCCGAGGTCGACGAGCATGACGTGCTCCGCTCGATCCTTCTCGGACGAGAGAAGCCGCTCGGCATCTCCCTCACTTGCGTCGGTGGTCCCCGCGATCGGGCATACGCTCGCGCGCCCCGCCTCGCAAGCGACGAGGCGCTCCGGCGACGAGCCGACGAGGGCGAGCTCGGGGAGCTCGAGCAGGAAGAGGTACGGCGACGGGTTGACCCGGCGCAGTGCTCGGTACAGCGCGAGCGGGGACGCGGATCGTCGTCCGCTCTGCGCGTTGCGACGGCACGATCTGGTACGCGTCCCCGACGCGAATGTGTTCCTGGCATCGGCGCACCATCTCCTCGTAGCGCGCCTGGGACGGAGAAGCGGCTCAGCGTGCCGGGCTCGGCGAGCGGCCTTCGTTGCGGGCGGCGAGCGGCTGCTCGAGGCGATCGGCGATCTCGGCGGGATCGCCGGCGAGCACCTCTCCGATACCTGCGCCGTGGTCGAAGCGCACGAGTTGGTCGACGACGACGAACCTCGACTCGGGAAACGGGGGGCCGTCCGCCGGGGTGGGGACGGTCGGCTCGAGCTTCGCCGCGTGGTCGTACGCGAGGTAGCCGACGAGCGGCGCGGAGATCCCTCGGCCTCCTCGAAGTCGACGAGCCGCGACCCCGACCCGACGAACGAGTTGCGACCGAGTCGCCCGCGCTCGACCGACTCGAGGAGGAAGCTCGCGCCCGCGTCACCGCGGAGACGAAGGTATGCGCCGAGCGGGGTGACGAGATCTGCGGAGAGCGGGTTGGTCGAAGTCATGTGGAGCGTGGAGGACGATCGGTGCGTCCTTCCGTGGCGACGAGGAGCACCTGTGCGTCCAGGCTCAGACCGACAGCATCGCGCAAGGCGGCGCACTCGGGCACCGTTGCGAGCACACGCAGCGCAGCGAGTGGAGCTGCGCCCGAAGCGCCGATCTCGAGGCCAACGTCTCGAGCTCGGCAACCGCCGCGGCCGCTTCGTCGTCGCTCACGGTGACCGTGCCGTCGATCCCGCGGTGGAGAGACGGCCACGCGGCAAGCGAGACCTCGGCGCAGTCGAGGCCGGCCATCGCTGTTCCCGGCGTGTCGATCACCGTCGGCTCGCCCGCCGATCAGAGACGCCGTCAGGCATGCGGCGACCGCAGGCTCGACGCCAATGACGCGAGCGCCGTACGTGAGCGCCGAAGCGCGCGGCGGCGGCTGCCAACGAGCCGACGCCAACGGGGACGAGCAGCACGTCGAAGCTCCGCTGCCCCACGACCTCTGCGAACAACGTGGCGTAGCCGTCGATCACCCAGTCGGCAGGGCCCGAGGCGCCGACGTCGGCGAGCTCGAAGACGCCCGGCCGAGCACCGTCGTCTCTTGCCAGTGCGACGGCATCCTCGTACGTCCCGTCGACGACGACCACGTCCGCTCCCTCCGCCGACTATCGCGCTCGCGCCGCGCCGGGCTCGCGCGAGCAGGCAGGAAGATGCGAGCGCGGAGGCCGAGTCGAGATGCGACGTTCGCGACAGCGCGTCCATGGTTTCCCGCGCTGGCGGCGACGAGCGTGTGCGTCTCGGGATGCTCCCGAAGCGCGCGCTCGGCGGCCCACGACGCCCCCAGGATCTTGAACGCCGGCAGGCCGAGCCGGCTCGACTCGTCCTTCAGCCGAACCGCCGCCACGCCCAGCTCCGTCGCAAGCGAGGCCAGCTCGCACAGGGGCGTTGGCTCGTAGCCGTCGAGCGAGGCGTGGAAGCGCGCGGCATCGTCACTCGGCTCCGGAACGAGCTCGCGATCGACGCCGGGATTCACGAGAGCGCGCATCGCGAGATCCTCTAGCGGACCGACCAGGCGCCGCGGGGAGCAGAACGCGTCAGCCCACCCCAGTCACGTCCGTGCTGATCCTTCGCTCTCGGCAAGCAGCGATTCGGGATCGAGTCGCCCTGCGAACATCAGGAGCGTGCCGTCGTCCGCTCGCGGCCACACCTCCTTCGGCCGGTCCCAGTAGAGCTCGACGCCGTTGGCGTCGGGGTCGCGCAGATAAAGGGCCTCGGTGACGCCGTGGTCGGACGCCCCGTCCAAGTGGATGCCGGCTTCTCGCACGCGCCGGAGCCATCGGCGAGCTCGGTTCGCTCCGGGTCGCGAAGCGCCAAGTGGTAGAGGCCGGTTCGTCCCCCGACCCTGCCGCCCGTTCCTCGACGAGCACCAGGAGCTCGTGTGCTCCGGTGCCGAGCCGCGCACGTCCGTTCGCCCGCTCGAGCACCTCGAGTCCGATCTCCTCGCTGTAGTACGAATCGAGCCTCCAGGTCCGAGACTCGAAGTCGTCAGCGCGAGATCTCAGCCTCAGCCGCCGTCCCGGCGTCTCCAGATCCTCGGGGTCGCGGGGAGCCTGGCCCACTGTCAGGTTCTCCGGTCCACCCGCTCATCCTGCCACGAGCAGCACCTGCCGAGCCTTCGGCGTGTACGTGGTGACCACGATCTCGCTCCCGAACCGTGTCGGCTGCCTCCTGGATGGCATCAGCCAGGCAGCCTGCCACTATGGGGCGAGACTACGAGAAACTCGCGCGACTCGGAGACGGGTCGCGGAGGAACCGCACCGGGCACGCTGTCCGTGGCGCAGGGTTCGCGACCGCGCGAGATTCACTCTCGCGAGGGATTTACCTTCAGGGCTGTCGGGACCACAACGTGATGGTCACAGCACTGGGGATGAAGGGGACAGGATGGCTGCGGGTCAGTTCGGGGCGTTCGGGGCGCCGGCGGTCGATGCGGGATTGCGCTGGCGGGCTACGCTCGAAGTTCCAGAGCACGCCTCACTCGAGGAGATCAAGCGAGCCTACCGGCGCGCAGTAAAGGGAGTGCACCCCGATCTCCATCCCGGCGACACGACCGCCGCCGCACACTTCCGCGCCCTGCATGAGGCCTACGAGGCGCTCATCGCAAGCGAGAGCCGAAGTTCGACGGGCCGGAGTTCGACGAGCCGGACTTCGATGAGCCGGTTCTCTGACGCGTGGGAGGGGCAGTTTTGACGACGGGCAAGATGATCCTGGATCAGGTCGTCCAGCAGATTACGAACCGCCTGGAGGATCCTCCAGCGCCACCGCATGAGCTCATACCCGTGTATCCAGGGATCGAGGGAAGGAGCGGAGATGCCTAAGCGCGTCCTGTATACGCGGGCAGACGGCAAGTGGACCTGGCGCTTGGAAGCTGACAACGACGGCATTCTTGCGACGGATGGCGGACCGGGCTACGAGAACGAGGCCGAGGCGCGTTCGGTGGCGGATCGGATCATCGCCGGGGAGTTCCGCGAGGCCCACAGGACGATCGTCCGCCCGCCTAAGCCGATCGACCAGCGCTTTGTCGAGAACATCGCCGATGGCCTGCGTATCCAGGCTGGTGCCCAGGCGATCACTGCGAGTGAATCTGTCCATGTTCCGATCGAGGACGTGCCTCCTGGGCTGAGCAGAGCCGAACGACAACAGTGGAGAGAGTGGTGGGAGGAGCACCGTCCTGAGTCGCCGCCAACACCGGACCTGTTGGGTCCCTTGGACGGTACCGATCAACTTCTCCGGGCCGACGCCCGTTGGTGGTTGGGCGCAACTGACGATTCGCAGGAACGGCAGCTGGAACATTCAGCGGCGGACTTCGCGATTGCGGTTTGCCAAGCTTCGACGACGCGGTCGTCTTCGTCGTCAAGAACCTCGGCACCGACGAGAGCTACCAATTCGTTCACCAAGGTCGAATGCACGGCACTCTTGAAGCAGGGTCGCATGACGACTACTGGGACGAGTCCTGGCAACAACTCCGAGCTTGCCGATGACTGGGACGCGCTCTTCATTGACGGCCATCACTGGCATTGCAGGGTGGGAATCAACGTCGACGTCAACTCGCTCACAGAAGCAGCGCAGAAAGCCGTCGGAGTGGCCGCACCAGCCATCTCGATCATCTAGAGCAACAGGGCGTGCTGATGAACAAGACCAGGCGAGCCGAGTGGAATGGGAGTTGGATAGACCCGAGCAGGATCGAGGAAGTACATGACCTCGTGACAGACGCTCATCGAGCGCTGGAGTCCAGAGCGGCGAGTTCGTTGGGTACTGGGCAGCGGAGGGCGATAGCAGACAAGCTCGATCGCATCGGGGCTCAGATGCGGGAGCTGGCGCGTCTTGCCGGCTACGGGGACGGGGGCGACGACGCAAGGCACGCCGAGCTTCCTCATCGTCGATTGGAGCTCTCGCCGACGTGACGGTGCTTGATCGGACTTCTGGCCATACCGGATGCGCGAAGGCAGTCTCCGTGAGTCCGTCCACGTCCTTGGCTTCGGGTCTCGGGGATCTCCGGCTCTGGAGCAGCTCGACCTTCCCCTGTTATCGGTGTCGTCGTGTTGCCGTTGGGGCGGGGTTCGTCAAATTCGTATTCGAAGCGCTCCACTAGAGGACCGGGAGGTCACATGCCACTCACCCCAGTCGAGATCAGAAACGTCGAGCTCCGCCGGCGGGTCTTCCGCGGATACCGCGGGTCTGCCGTCGACCAACTGCTGAACGAGATCGCCGACAGCTTCGAGGACGTCTGGCGCGAGCGTGCTCAGCTCTCCGACCGGCTCGACGAGCTCGACATGGAGGTCTCGAGGCATGAGGAGCTCGAGGCGCTTCTCCGCTCGACGCTCGTGTCGGCGGAGCGGGCAGCCCAGGACATGAAGGAGCAGGCCCGACGCGAGTCCGACCTGATCGTCCGGGAGGCACATGCAGAGAGCCGCAGGATCGCGCGCGAGGCCGCCGCCGAGAAGAGGCGGCTGGAGGACGAGATCCGTGCGATCCGCACCCGCCTTCGCGCGGCGCTCGAGTCGCTCGAGACGGAGAAGGAGAAGGAGCAGGAGGAGCCCACGGGACGCAGGTAGTGGAGGTCACCGACAGCGGCATCCGGAAGGTCGCCGGCTGACCGTCTCTCGCGTCTTGTCGGGAGTCGCTCGGGACACCGAGTGGTTTGAGCGAGCGGTCAACGCGAAGCCGCTAGTGACAACTCGTAACCTGTCGCAACAGGCGCCGGTGGCTGGCTTCAAAGGCGCTTGTGACTGACTTGGGACGCGCCGCGGCTGGGTGCTCAGCTCACTTCGGCGCGTACGTGTTGACCACGATCCCGCTCGCAAACCGTGTCGAATCGATCAGCTCGAGGTGAGTGACGTCGATCCCGTCGATGAGGCGCCGGCCTGAGCCGGCGAGGACGGGGAAAATCCAGAAGTGGAGCTCGTCCAGGAGGCCGTGCTCGAGCAGCGTCCGGTCGAGCTCACCGGTCCCGAACTTCAGGAGGTCGCCTCCGTCCTCGTCCTTGAGCCGCGCGACCGCCTCGGCGACATCGCCTTCGATGATCGTCGCGTTCCAGGTGGTCTCGCTCAGCGTGCGCGACGCGACGTGCTTCGGCATGGCGTTGATCTTGTCCGTGTACTCGTCGCCGCTACGCGCGGGCCATGCCTGCGCGAATCCTTCGTAGGTCGCGCGCCCGAGGAGGAGAGCGTCGGACGCGAAGAGCAGCTTGCTGGCATACGCCATGTGCTCGTCGTCCCAGTACGGTGGACTCCAGTGGTGTGGATTCTCGATGACGCCGTCCAGCGTCACGAACGTCGATTCCACGAGCTTTCTCATGATCCGGCTCCTCGCAGTCGGTGATGGAGATTCGTCGAGCTAGGACCGTCGTCAGGCCGCCGACTCATCGCCGACCGCCACCTCGACTCGAACGTCCGGCGTCGCAACTGCGACGCTGCCGTAGAGCGGTCACCTGCGCTTGAAGCCCTCGACGAGCTCGCGACCCTGCTCCTCGGTGACGCCGGCGAGCTCGAACGAAAGCCGGACGGAGTTGAAGACGTTGAGGTCGTCGCGCACCGGGTTCGCCGGGTCGAGCTCGCCCGTGATCTCGGCGCGCACGGCTCGCAACGGCACTTCGCTCGCTTTCGCGATCACCTGCAGAAGCTCGACACCACAGGTCGCGATCCCGGCGAGGAAGAGCTCCGCCGGGGTGACGGCCTCCCCCGGGCAGCCGTTCTGGACGGGGCCGTCGGCGACGAAGTGCTGATCGCGGCAGCTCCAGAGGACCCGCCCGAACGTGTCCGTGGACCGAGCTCCAACGTCGTATCGCCTTGGCTCGGCAACGCTCATCGGTCTAGGGTACGCGGGACCGTCGAGCGACACGACATGGAGCGACGGGGCGATTGGTCGACTGACGACTGATGCCGCAGCTGAAGGAGGAGCTGGCGTTGGTCGTCGCGATCCCGGGCATTTCCGCGTGGACTTTCCCGGAGGAGACGCGCCCGGCGCGCTCATCGAGTTCTACGAGGCACTCGTCTCGCTGCTTCGTGATGCGGGAGTTCAAGAGCTCGGGCTACAGGTGCTGGTCAGCTTCTCGGCGTCGTCGCAGTTCTCCTCGCCCGGTGTTCTGGTCGTTCTGAGTGCGCCGCTCCTCGACCCGACAGGCACCCCGCGTCAAGGGACAGCTCGCCGCAAGATTGCTCGCGAACACTGGGAATGGACCTCTTCGTGTCGAAACCCGAGGCGTGAGTCATCGTCCTCGCATCGCGGCGCTCGCGCTGGTCGCCTTCGCCGCACTCGCCGCCGCTCCGGTCGCAAGCGCCGACCTCACGGACGAGCAGGCGCTCGCCGAGCGCTTCGCGCCGGTCGTCCGACTGGTCGAGCAGGAGGAGGAGTGCGGGCCGGGCGAGCCGTACGATCCACTCGACGTCGATCTGCTGCTCGACAACGAGCCGACCGTCGCCCTCCGCGGGCCCTGGAACCCGCCGATCTCGTGAAGATCGGGCCGGCCGCCGCCGATCTCCTGAACCGCTTCGAGTACCACCTCGACTTCCCCGGTAACCCGCTCGACGCCAAGTGCGACTACGAGCGGTGGGCGCGCCGCCTCGCCGAGGGAAGCAAGCCGACGGTCTATGCCCACGTGGCCGCCGAAGACGGGGTACCCGGGCTCACTCGCGCTGCAGTACTGGTTCTTCTACGCCTTCAACGACTTCAACAACACACACGAGGGCGACTGGGAGATGATCCAGCTCGTCTTCGACGCCGGGGACGCGCGGGAGGCGCTCGGGACGGAGCCGAGGGAGGTCGGCTACAGCGCCCACGAGGGAGCCGAGCGAGCGACGTGGGGCGACGACAAGCTCGAGCTCGTCGACGAAACGCATCCGGTCGTGTTCCCGGGTGCCGGCTCGCACGCGAACAAGTTCACCGAGGCCCTCTACCTCGGCAGCTCCGCCGAGGCGGGAGTGGGCTGCGACGACACCCGGGGCCCGCATCGCGAGATCCGCCCGAAGGTCGTGACGATCCCCTCGGACCCGGTTGCCGCGAAGGAATCGTTTCCGTGGATCGACTTCGAAGGGAGATGGGGCGAGCTCCAGCCCGCCTTCTTCAACGGGCCGACCGGCCCGAACCTGAAGACGCAGTGGACCCGTCCGATCGAGTGGTCCGAGGGCTGGCACGACCGCACATACGGCGTCCCGACCGGAGGGCTCTTCGGGACAGGCGCGACCGACCTCTTCTGCACCGGTGTCGCGAAGGGCTCCCGCGCATTGATCCTCCTGCTGCGAAATCCCAGCGCGACGGCGCTCGTGCTCGCCGCCCTGATCGGGCTCGTCGTGCTCGATTGTCGTCCGCGCCACCTGGACGCCGGTCGCGCCGCTCCGCATCGGCAGGCGCCGGGCATGGGGCCAGATCCTGGCTGCGTCGGGCCGGATGTACGTGAAGCGGGCGCCGACTCTTCCTCGGCATCGGGCTCTCCCTGCTCCCGATCGTGTTCGTGATGACGCTCTTGCAATGGCTGTCGCTCGAAGGGCTCGACGCCGTCGGGATCACGTCGACCGGAGAGAGCGCCGGCGGCTCTGCGCTCATCGCCGCCGTCATCGGGACGACGTTCGCACTGTTGGGGCTCGCGTTCGTTCAGGCGGCGACTGCGTGCGCGCTCGTCGAGATCGACCAGGGACGTTCGATCGACGCCGCAACGGCGTATCGATCGCGTTCAGACGAATCGTCCGCTGCTCGGGGCCGTCGCGCTCTTCGTCGTCGTCTGGGTCGTCCTGACGGCGACGGCGTTCCTGATCCCGGTGGCGATCTGGCTCGCGGTGCGCTGGTGCCTGCTGGCGCCCGTCGTCGAGCTCGAAGGGCTCGGTGCGGTTGCAGCTCTCAAGAGGAGCGCACAGCTCGTGCGCGGACGCTGGTTCCGCATAGCCTCGCTCGTCGGTTCTCAGTGCAGCGGTCGCACTCGTCGTCGGGCCGTTGCTCGGCGCGCTGCTGATCTTCGCCACGGAGCCTTCCGCTCGCCTTCCTCAACATCGTCTCGGGGATCGTCTACGTCGCCGCGCTGCCGTTCGTCGGCGTCGTCACGGCATACGCCTATCTCGACGCGCGCGCGCGCGTCGAGCTGGCACCCGAGCCGGCGCCGAAGGAGCTTCCCGCCGAGATCGAGCTCGCGACCTGACAGAGTAGAGTCGGCGGGATGATGGACTCCATGCGCGTCAGCCCGGGCGCAAAGCCGGAGCTCGCTGCCCGATCCCCGCAGGACACGCTCGGGTTGGAGAGCAAGGAAGTGGCGAGAGAGCGTCGGGCCGAGCTCGTCGATCGGATTGGCGCTCTTCAAGAGCGGCTTTTTGCCGAAGGCTCGCGGAGCGTGCTCCTCGTCCTTCAGGGCCTCGACGGCTCGGGGAAGGACGGCGTGATCCGAGGCGTGTTCACCGGAATCAACCCCCAGGGCTGCCACGTCAGCTCCTTCCGGGTGCCGTCCTCGAGCCGAGCTCGCGCACGACTACCTGTGGCGCGTCCATGCAGCGCTGCCGCCGAGAGGGGTCATCGGCGTCTTCAACCGTTCCCACTACGAGGACGTCGTCGCCGTGCGACTCCACCGAATCGCACCCGAGTCGGTCTGGAGCCGCAGGCCGGGCCACATCCGCGAGTGGGAGCGAATGCTCGTCGACGAGGGCACCTCGCTCGTCAAGGTGTTCCTCAACGTCTCGAAGGACGAGCAACGGGAACGCATGCAGGAGCGGATCGACGATCCGGAGCAAGCGCTGGAAGTTCCGGAAGGACGATCTCGAGGTCCGACGTCGCTTCGACGAGTACCTCGCGGCATGGGAGGACGTCATCGGTGAGACCTCGACGGAGTGGGCGCCCTGGCACGTCGTGCCCGCCGACCGCAACTGGGTGAAGAGCACGGCTGTCGCGGCGCTGCTCGTAGACGCCCTCGAACGACTCGACCCGAGGTTTCCCGACGCTGAGGCGGGCATCGAGGGCCTCACGGTCACCTGATGCCAGGTGCGTGCTCTCACCTCGCTTCGATCGAGGTCCAGGACCTGCCGGATCCCCTGCTCGGCTGCGAGGAATGCCTGAAGACGGGCGGCCGGTGGATGCACCTGCGGATGTGCCTCGCCTGCGGGAAGGTGGGCTGCTGCGACAACTCCCCGAACCGGCACGCGACCGCACACTTCCACGAGAGCGGGCATCCGCTCATTCGTTCCGCGGAGCCCGGCGAGGACTGGATGTGGTGCTACGTGGACGAGGTCCCTCTCGTGCGTCCGTCGTAGTGGACGTGGTAGGAAAGGGCGATGCTCGAGCACGAGCTTTCGCCACCGCTTCCCGATTCCGCACTCGCGGCGTGGGAACGACGACTCGAGGCGGGTGAGGGCTCAGCCGGTCGGCGATCACGAGCAGGACTGCCTGCTCTACGTGTTCGGGGGGTCGGGCACGATCATGCTCGACGGCCGCGAGTCCGACCTCGAGCGCGGAGCCGCAACACTCGTCCTCGCGGGTGAGCACGGGGTGCTCGGGGCCGGAAGCTCAGGGCTCGCCGCTCTCCTGGTGACGGTCGCGCCCATCGCCGATCGGCACGCGCCGATGGGCCGGCGCGAACTCACGACACGGCTCGACGACGCCGGCGCGGAGTCGAGCGTCCGGCGCGCGGTCGTTCCAGATCCTCTTCGGCCCGCACTCGGGATCGACGCGTGCGACGCTCTTCGCCGGGTTCATTCCCCCGGGAGGGCGCCCTGGCACTACCACCTGTACGACGAGATCGTCTGGGTGCCGGAGGGGCCGGGACGGCTCCATCTCGAAGAGAGGACCGAGGAGCTGGGCCCGGGCTCGGCGTTCCGGCTCCGCCCGCGCCAGGTGCACATCGTCGAGAATCTGAGCGCCGATCGGGGAGATGACCGTCATCGGCATCTTCACTCCCGCGGGTAGCCCTTCGGCGGCCTACCTGACGCCGGACGTCGCCGCCGAGTACCGCTTCTCCGGATAGCGCCGTGGGCCTCTCGATGCCGGTCGTCTGGACGGACGCGCACCGGCTCCACACGCCGGAGAGCGGGATCTGGATCGGCGTTCGCATCCCCGCCGACGAGCTTCCGGAGCGGGCCGAGGCGATTCGAGCCGCTCTCGAGAAGGCGGGCGCCACGGTCGTGCACGCGGAGCCGCATTCCGACGAGGCACTGCTCGCAGTCCACGACCAGGAGCTCGTGGAGTTCCTTCGCTGCGCCGTTCGCAAACTGGCAGGCAGCCGGATTCCCCGATGATCCCGGTCAGGGCGAGGTCGCCGGCTACATCTTCCCGACTCCCGGACTCACGGCCGGTCTCGAGCCCCGGGTGCCCACATCGCTCGCCGCCCGGACGGGCGCGTACTGCTACGACACGATGACGCTCGTCGGCGCCGGGACGTGGGAGGCTGCACGCGCAGCCGTGGATCTCGCCCTGACCGCGGCTGACATCGTCATCGGCAGGGGCGCCTGCCGCCTATGCCTGCTGCCGCCCGCCGGGCCACCACGTGACGCGCTCGGCGTTCGGAGGCTCGTGCTACCTGAACAACTCCGCGATCTCTGCGCAATACCTGCGTGACCGAGGCTTCTCGCGCATCGCCGTTCTCGACGTGGACGCGCACCACGGAAACGGCGCGCAATCGATCTTCTGGGGGCGCGAGGACGTCTTCACAGGATCGGTCCACGTCGATCCGGGCGAGGGCTGGTTCCCGCACTTCCTCGGTTTCGCGGACGACGGAGGGATCGCGAACCTCAACGTTCCGCTGTCTCCAGGGTCAGGGGACGACGTGTGGCTGGCGGGGATCGAGCGGCTCACCGCTGTCGCCCGGACGCACCGCAGCGACGCGCTGGTCGTTCCGCTTGGCGTCGATGCCGGCGCTGGCGATCCGAACTCCCCGCTCGAGGTGACCGAGGCCGGCTTCACGCGAAGCGGGGAGGCTGCTCGGCGCACTTCGCCTGCCCGACCGTGCTCGTGCAGGAGGGCGGTTACGTGCTCGAGACCATCGGAGCTCTCGTGCGCGCAACGCTCGAGGGGTTCGAAGAGGACATTCGCCGCCGATGACGCTACGCGCCCAGCTGTTCCTCGATTTCGCGTGCTCGCACCTGCCCGAGCCACCTGCTCGGCGTGCTCGAGGTCGGCTGCGGCCAGGGGGAGCTTGCGGGCGCCCTCGCCGAACGAGGCTTCGAGGTCGTCGCGATCGACCCCGAGGCTCCTGAAGGCCCGATCTTCCACCGAATCGCGCTCGAGGACTTCTCCGCCGAGGGCGCCTTCGACGCGGTGGTGGCGAGCGTCTCGCTGCACCACATCCATGACCTGGCGGGAGCGCTCGACAAGATCGCCTCGCTCCTGCGTCCCGCGGGCGTTCTCGTGCTCGAGGAGTTCGCCAAGGAGCGCCTCGCCGGGGCAACTGCCGGTCTGGTACTACGAGCAGCGTCGCGCACTCGCTCGAGGCGGGGAACGCCGAGTCGGAGGTGCCCGACGACTTCGAGCGAGTGGGAGCGTCGGACGAAGGACGACCTCGAGGACATCCATCCGGCCACGGCGATCCGCGCCGAGCTCGAGACGCGCTTTGCGGAGCGCTTCTTCGAGTGGTCGCCGTTCCTGTACAGCTGGCGGCTCGACGACGCGGTCGAGCGCCTCGAGCGCAGGCTGATTGCGGAAGGCTCGATCGAAGCCACGGGGCTCTGGTATGTCGGCGAGCGAACATGAGCGTGATGCCGCGCCCCGCCCCGTTCTCCTCTACGACGGCGAGTGCCGGCTCTGCCGGTTCACGGCGCGCGTCGTCGCCTGGCTCGACCGTAGTGAGGAGCTCGCGATCCTGCCGTTGCAGGACGAGGCGGCAGCGCCGCTCCTCGCCGAGCTGCCCGAGAGCGAGCGGTCAGCGACCTGGCGTCTCGCTCGTCCTGACGGCTCGCTCACCGGATACGGCGCCGGCGCGCCTGAGCTCCTCGCCGCCATGGGCGTCACGCGACCGGTCGGTCGCCTCCTCGGACACGTTCCCGACAGCCTGCTCGACCGGCTCTATGCACTTGCGGCCCGGAACAGGAGCGCGCTCGGTCGCTTCGTCCCTGACGGTCCGGCCCCGAGACGCACCGGCTGACCGCTGTCAGAACACGCTCGCAAAGGAATCGGGTTCTGAGTTGTGAGGATGCGGTGAGGAAGCTGCGCCGGAGGCTCCGCAGTCACTCTCTGTCGGCACACTGGACGCATGTCCGGTCTCTGGCTCTCGATTCTCTTCGGAGCACCCTGGCTCGCCGCGATCGTTGGGGCGTGGTCGCGAGCGCCGCGCGCGGACGCCGTGCCACCGTCGCTCGGCGAGCGGGCGCGCCAGCGGCTCTGGACGCTCTAGCTTCTACTCCTGAGCGCTCGCGAGGCTGGCCGTGATCTTGGCGCCATTCGCACGAAGTAGTCGACGAACGCCGCTTGCCGTCCGCAACGTCGGGTTGTGCTGGACGTAGCGTCGCCCGCGTAGCGCTCGATCGCCTCTGCCGGCTCGCACTGGCTTGAACATGAGGTCGTAGAACTCCCGCACCGTCCGCTGTTGCGCTCGAGGCGGTCGTGATCCTCCATCTCGACCCCTCCTTGCAGCCCTCGCCGAACTATCCGGCCTTGACGCTCGCGCGGATCTCTCGCAGACGTGCCGTCTCGAGGGCGATGAACGCGACGAGGATCCCGGTCACGACGGAGAGCGTCACGATTGCGTCCGTCCCGTCCAGGGCGACGGCCGCCACGAGGGCCAACCCGGCCGCTCCCATGCGTCCCAGGACACCCGCCGGAGCGCTCGGAACCGGGCGAGCGCGAGCCCGAGCAGGAAGAACGCGAACCCGAGCCCGAGCGCCCAGCGCCCGGCGTCGGAGAGCGGATCACTCGGATGCTCGAGCGTCTTCTTCGCCGCGACGGCATAGAGGATGATCCCGAGCACGACCGGGTAGTGGAAGAAGGTAAAGACGTCCCTGGCCATCGGCCCGCGCATCTCCGGCGGCGTCCGCCGCAACGAGCGTTCGGCGGCGACCGCGGTGAAGTCGAAGTACGCCCACCACAGCGTCGCGACCCCAGCGAGCGCGACCACCACGGAGATCGCAAACGTCAGGTTCCGCTCGAGGCCGGAGGTCCCGATGCCGATCGCGACGATCGACTCGCCGAGGGCGATGATCACGATCAGCGCAAAGCGCTCGGCGAAGTGCGAGGGCATCACACGCCAGCCGGCGCTCGCGACGAAGAGGGTTCCGACGACGTCGATCGCGATTGACACGCTCCAGACGTACGCGCGGAAGTCGCCGTCCACGAATCCTCCCACGAGAGCCACGAGCGCCGCCGTGAGAAACCAGGGGGCGAGCTCGAAGGGTCGCTCGGAGGTCCTGCGGATCGTGGCGGTTCCCCAGCTGAAGAGCGTGGACTGCAGCACACGGACGACGAAGTACGCGACGGCGAACCACGCGGCTTCGTCCTGGTAGGCGTCGGGCACGGCCAGCGCCATGAACAAGCCGCCGGTCATCGCAGCGAGCACGATCAGCGCGTGACGATGCTCTCGACGTCGATGCGTTCGTGATCCACGTGTAGGCCGACCATGCCCACCAGACCATCGCAAGGACGAGCGCGGATCGCGCGAAACCGGCGACGGAGGAGTCTTCGAGGATGAGTGCCGTCACCTGCGTGAACGCGAAGACGAAGACGAGGTCGAAGAAGAGCTCGAGGTAGCTGGTCTTTCGCTCCTCCTCCTGAACGGTGGGCTCAAGCTGCGACGTCGGTCATGACCCGCCTCCGAAGTCCGCGTGTACTGCCAGCCAGATGCAGGCCGGGTCTTCGCGCGTCCACTCCACACGATGGCGCTCGCCGGCCGGGATCAAGACGTGATCGCCTGAACGCATCGGTAGTCGCGAGCCGTCCTCGAACGCGAGCTCGGCTTCGCCTTCGAGCAGCACGACCCATTCGTCGCGATCTTGCTCGAGCCACTCTCCCACGGGTGTCGCCTGCCCGGTGGAGACGATGCGCTCGATCAGGACGCCGTCGCCACCTGCAAGCCGCTCGAAGAGCTCGTCCGCGGCAGGCGGCTCCGGGAGCACGTAGAGACTCCCGTCTGCATGTCGCTCAGGCAGCGGCGACCTCGCGCGCAAGCGGGTCGACCGAGAGCGGGGCGCCCGACGCCTGCTCGACGAGGCGATCCCACCGAACCGACTCGCCCGGCGCGAACAGCCGTTGCGCCAGGAACGCTCCTGCCTCGGGCCGACCGACGATCCCACCTGCGGCGCCGTCGAGCGTGTCCTTCAGCTGCAGCGCGACGATCGCGCCGTAGAGATACGTGTGGTAGTAGACCGGCGAGACGGCGATGTGGATCTTCGCCGCCCAGTCGGGAGCATGTCGCCCCTCGGGCGGCGTGACGAGCTGGTGACGGGCCACGAGCTCCCACCACGTCGAGTCGAGATCTCCCTCCGGGTCCGCGTACAGCGCTCGCTCGAAGGCGTTCATCACCAGCACCCAGCGGGTGAAGACGAGGAGCTCCGCCGCCCGCGCGGCGCCCAGCTTGGGTGCGAGCTCGGCGCTCTCGCTCGCCTCCACCCCGAGGACGCGCTCGAGCCACTCGCTGCTCCCGGTGAGCGCGCCGAAGAGGAGCGCCGAGGCCTCGGTCGCCACGAGGTGGGTGTCGCGCAGTAGCCAGGGGAGCCCGACGTCGAAGCCGAGGTCGTAGACGCCGTGCCCGAGCTCGTGGAGCATCGTGTCCGCAGAGTCGTGCGTCTCGACGAGATTGGCGAGCACTCGAACGTCGCCTCGCCTGTCCATGTCGATGCAGAACGCATGCTGGCACTTGCCCGGGCGCGAGAAGAGATCGCTCCGGCCAGAATCCCCGCCACCTCGAGCCCGGCGCCTTCGAAGGTCTTGCGTGAGAGCGCGACGACGTCCTGTCCGGCGAACAGCGGGTCGAGATCCAGCGAGCCGTCGGGAGGCGCTTCCTGGAAGAAGGGATCCGCGTAGTGCCAGGGCCGCAGCTCGGCGACCGTGCAGCCCAAGCGTTGCGCGAGCTTCTCGTCCAGAGCGCTCTTCCAGCGGGCGAACGGCTCTGCGGTGGCACGATCTGCCTCGGCGAGCGTCGCCAGCAGCTTCCCTTCGTCGAGCTCGTCCGTCGCCAGCGAGAGCGCGAACCAGTCTCGATGACCGAGAGCGCGAGCCGCTTCGTTCCGAAGCCGTGCGAGCTTGCGCACGTCGTCGGCGACCGCGGCTCCAACGGTCTTGGCCGCCTCCCACGCCCACGACGCTCCTCGCTGTCGTCGCTGTGACGGAGAATTCGCTTGATCTCGGTGTCCGCGACCTCGACTCCGTGGACGACACCCCGGTGGCGCGAGAAGGTCACCTCGACCGAAGACTCGAGCTCGACGATCGTCTGACGCAACGCGTCCGAGACCTGGTGCGGCAGCATCATGTTCCGCAGCAGGTCCAACTGGCGGCGCACGACGGGATCGCCGTCGCGCGACTCGAGCCCTCTCGACGTCCGCGAAGAGCTCCGTATCGGCAAGCGCGTCCGAGTACGCGAGCTCGGTCTCCGAGCGCCGCCGCTCGTTGTCCTCGCTCGCATCGATCTGCGACTCCCACCAGGCGGCATTCCGCGCCTCGTACACGGGCCTCCAACGCCTCCTCGGCGGAGTTGACGAGTGCGGCAGGGGTCGTCACGCGGCGCCGGACTCTACCGACCGAATCGTCCGGCTCCCGTTCTGCAGCTGCTGAACGGTGGCGCGCGCCCGGCGTTCACGCGAGGCCGCACCAGTCGCGAACGAGGAGCGCGAGCACCTGCGCAGTCTGCACCACCGAGGACACGAAGACGCGCTCGTCGACGCCGTGGATGCGCTCGGCGTGCGGCCCGATGCAGGCTGCCGGGATACCCGAGGCGATGAAGGCGCGAACGTCGGTCGTCGCCGTGGTCGGGCCGGTCACGGCCGGTGAGCCGGCGACCGTTTCCCAGGCCTGCGAGACCGCTTGCACGATCGGCTCGTCGTCTGCGACGACCGAGCCCTCGCAGGAAAGCCCGTCGTAGCGCACGACCGGGGGGTGCTCGGTCGAGGTACGCGCTCGCGGCGGCCGAGCGCGCGCACGGCTTCCTCGACCAGCCGCCGGAGCTCGGCGACGGGCGTCCCCGGATAGTGCGCGATGCCGGCATGAAAGCGTGCACTCGGCTGCGACGGTCGAAGGCCAGTCGCCCCCGAGAGGACGCCGACGTTGAAGTTGATCGGGTGCGCGAGAGAGTCGAACGGCGGCGGAGGGGCCGCGTTCAGCTCGTCCTCGAGAGCGTGCAGCTCCTCGACGATCGCGAACGACGCTTCGATCGCGTTGAAACCGTCCTGAGCATCGGCCACGTGCGCCGGCGTGCCCGCGACGTCGACGTGGAACCAGAGGACGCCGACCTGGGACGTCGGGATGAGCCCGGGAAACGGCTCCGCGATGACGGCTGCGTCCGGCCGGAGCCCGGAAAGCACACACTGGAGCGCGCCGTTCCCACCACACTCCTCCTCCACGACGGACTGGAGCTGCACCGGCGCGAGCGGCGCGAGCCCGAGCCGGCGAAGCCCGAGGACGGCGCCGACGATTGCCACGAGCCCCGCCTTCATGTCCCCGCTTCCTCGGCCGTAGAGCCAGTCGCCGTCGCGGACAGCCCGAAACGGCGGCGTGCGCCAGAGCTTCTCGGACGCCGGTCCGACCACGTCGATGTGGCCGTTCAGGACGAGGGAACGGCCGCCGGCGCCGGCGGCGGGCCAGTCCGCGACCACGTTCCGCTTCCCGAGACGTCCCACGAGAACGGGGAGGCCAGCGGGTGGGCCCGAAGTGCGTCGGCGTCCAGTGCGATGTCCATCGGCTCGAGCCCGAGAAGGTCGCGATACGCCAGCTCGACGATCTCCTGGCCCGACTCCTCGTTGCCGAGCGTCGTCGGCGCCTCGACGAGCCGCACGAGCAGGTCGAGCATCTCGTCCTCGGCCGCCGCGACCGCATCCGCGATCTCGCGGTCGGTGACTCGAAGCCGCTCGATCATCGGGCGCCACCATATCGGCGGGCCTCGCAGCTGTCGTCCGTTCATCTTCTCTCCTGGAAATCCACCACTTTTTGCCCACACTGCGGTCGGTCGCGCTGCCACGATCGAGGCATGCGAGAAGCCTCGGCCCACTCGCTCTGCGAGCTTCACGCGCACACGCACTGGAGCGACGGTGCATTGAGCGTCGCCGAGCTCGTCGACCTGTATGGACGCAACGGCTTCGACGTGCTCTGCGTCACCGACCACGTCGTTCGCTCGAACGATCCCTGGCGAGCATGAAGGCGCTTCAGATCCGTCGACGAGGAGTCGTTCGAGCGCTATCTTGCCGACGTCGAGCATGAGGCTGAACGAGCCTGGAGGACGTACGGGATGCTGACGCTCCCAGGGCTCGAGCTCACGTTCAACGACGAGTCCGGTCAAGGCAGCACACGCTGTCGGCGATCGGGCTTCGGCAGCTCGTCTCTGTCGACGACGGGATCGCAGGGGCGATGAGGACGGCCGCTGAGGCCGGCGCCGCGGTCATCGCGGCGCACCCGTACGACGGCGAGCCCGCGAGCGATTACAAGGCGCCTGACGAAGCGCTTCGCCCGCGATGCCGGGCTCCGCGGGCTCGCACACCGCTTCGAGCTCTTCAACCGGACGCAGCTCTTCGGCTGGGTCGCCGAGCAAGGCCTTCCTGGTGTCGCGTCGGGAGACTTTCAGGACGTCGAGCACCTCTCGGGGTGGAAGACGCTTCTCCCGAGCATGCACGACGAGGGCGCCGTACTCGACTATCTACGCTCGCGGCGGCCTGTCTATCTCATTCGCCTCGAAGCCGACTCGACGCGGCTCGCGGCTTAACCACTTCCGGCCCCGCCCCGCGATCCGTCCGTCAGTGAGAAGCATCGGGGCCGGCCGCGCGCCGGCCCAGATGCTTCTGCCGCGAGAACCGGATCTACTTCTCTGCCAGAAGAAGAAGCTGCCCATCCTCGACGGTGTTCGGGGGCTGGAAGCATCGGCCGCGAACGCGGCGCGGTGGTCGTCCGCGCGGTGACGTTCCGGTGGCAAGCTGGTGACGCCGCTAGAGTCGAGACATGGCCGCCGTCGAGACGAGGACTCTTCCCTGGAGCTGGTACACGGATCCGGCCGTCCTCCAACTCGAGCGCGAGCGAATCTTCCGCCGCTCGTGGCAGTACGTCGGCCGGCAGGACGAGGTCCCGGAGTCGGGGTCGTTCGTCGCGACACACGCCGGCGACATCCCCGTCGTGCTCGTGCGCGACGAGGAGGGAACCCTCCGCGCGTTCCTGAACGTCTGCCGCCACCGCGGCTCGCTCGTGTGCGAAGGATCCGGCAGCCGCGCGACCCTCCAGTGCCCTTACCACGCGTGGACGTACGGGCTCGACGGCAGGCTCGTGGCCGCGCCGCGGTTCTCACGCGAGGGTGGGACCGACCACGAACGGCTCGGGCTCATTCAGCTGCAGCTCGACACGTGGGGTCCGCTCGTGTTCGTCAACCCCGACGTCGACGCGGCGCCGCTGGACGAGTTCCTCGGCGACGTGCCCGACCGGATCGCCGAAGCCGGGGTCGACCTCGGCTCCCTCCGCTACCTCCAGCGGGCCGAGTCGGAGCTCGCCGCAAACTGGAAGATCTCGGCCGAGAACTTCCTCGAGTGCTACCACTGCCCAGTCGCCCACCCCGGGTTCTCTGCGGTCATGGACGTATCCCCCGAGGCGTACCTGCTCGAGCCGGACGGAGGCCGCATGTCTCAGCAGAGCCCGCCTCGGCAGGAGCCGAAAGGCGACTACGACACCTCGGGCGAAGTCGATCGCGGCCAGTTCCACCTCCTCTTCCCCGGCACGGTGATCAACGTGATGCCCGGTCGTCCGAACTTCTCGATCGGCCCGATCCTGCCGCTCGCGTCCGAGCGGACGTACCGGTTCCTCGACTACTTCGTCGCCGAAGACGCCGACGCCGCATGGATCGAGGAGTCGCTGGCCTTCGACATGCAGGTCAGCGCCGAGGACCGAGCGCTGGTGGAGCGTGTGCAGGCAGGAGTCCGGTCCGGGCTCATCGAGGAGGGCCGCCTGATGCCCGAGTCCGAGCGGCTCGTGGCGCACTTCCAGTCGCTCGTGGTCGACGCGCTCGCCTGACGTCGAGCTTTACCGCCTCCTCATCGAAGTGTGACCTCGTGGATACCCACGGCCGCCCGCGGCCGTGCGATGACTCCCGTAACCACCACCTCGAAGGGGGAGAAGCAGCGATGAGGCGAAGACGAACGGTGTCGATCAGCGTGCTCGTAGCCGCCCTTGCGTCGCTCACGGCCGGAGCGGCGTTCGCGGACACGAGCGTCAAGAACTATGTGGTACCGATCGGGAACTCGTATGAGGTCGACGCGCTTTTCAGCGTGAACGACATGGTTCCGGAGTCCAGCAACCCGAGTCTGCGCTACCGCATGGTGGGCATTCCGGACGGTCTCGGTGCCCATCTGAACGGTGACGGTACGTCGACGCTCTTCATGAATCACGAGCTTGGGTTCGCGGCGACGTCGGCGCCCGTCGTGGACGCGACTGGCACACCCGTCGGACCGGCATTTCGCGGGGCACTCGTCTCGAAGTGGATCCTCGATAAGGACGGAAGCCCGATACGAGGCGAGCGTGCCTACGACACGATCTTCACGGAAAACGAGCCCGTTGGCCCGGCGCCCGATGCTTCGAACGTCGGCCAAGTACCGCGACAGTTCGGGCGCTTCTGTTCGGGCGATCTTGCGGGTCCGGAACACGGCTTCGATCGCTGGATCTACTTCGCGAACGAGGAAGTCGGCCCGGCAGAATCTTTCGACGGTCTCGGGGGGATCGCGGTCGCGATCTTCGACAACGAGTTGCACACGCTCCCGAAGTTGGGCCGCTTTCCCTGGGAGAACACTGTCGTCCAGCCGAATCCTGGTAACCGGACAGTGATCATGGGGATGGAGGACGGACCGGCGACGCTCGACCCGACTGCCGTCAACAGCCAGGTCTACATGTACGTCGGCAAGAAGGACCGCAGCGCCGGGGCGAGCGTCCTTCGCAGAAATGGCCTCGACAACGGAGACCTGTACGTACTCGTGCCGGCGGCTCCGGAAGTCTCGAGCGAGGCCGCCTTCACGAGCGGCTCCATCGACGTCGAGTGGGCTCTGATCCCGAACGCCGGGAACCTGTCCGACCCGCAGCTCGAAGCGGCCAGCGACGCAGTCGGAGCATTCACATTCGCGCGGCCGGAAGACGGCGCGTTCAACAAGCGCGACCGCGACGAGTACTTCTTCGTCACCACCGGAGACGCAGCGGTCGTGGCCAACACGCTCGGGCGCCTGTACTCATTGCGCCTCAACCCGGGCAATCCGACTCAGCCCGGGGAGCTGACACTCGTGTATGACGCGGACGACGTGATCGCGGCGGGTGGCGACATCGCCATAAGCCCGGACAACATCGGCACGAGCAGCGAGTACCTGATGATCAACGAGGACGGCACGGGCGCGAGCCGCGCCGGTGATGGCCTCCAAGGGCCGTGACGGCTCGGTCTGGCGCTTCGACATCACGAACAGCAAAGTCGGTGTCGACGCCGCGACCGCAGCGCGTGTCGCTCAGCTCGATCCGCCCGGTCGGGACGGCGGGTCGGTCAGCCCGGGGATCTGGGAGACGAGCGGAATCATCGACGCCTCCTCGCTCTTCGGGCCAGGATGGTGGCTGTCGGATGTGCAGGCACACTCGCCGACGCCTGCGCCGGCTCCGGGTACAGTCGAGGACGGCCAGCTCTTCTTGCTCAAGCCGAAGGGCTAGGGAGCTAGTCGCAACATCACATGGAAGCTGAGCGGGGCCGGCCACGGCCGGCCCCGCGTTCCCGCGGAACGGGTGATCTGGCGAAGGCCGCTCCCTTCCCTTCGCCAGACCCACTCGTGAGTCCACTTGCCCACAGCGATACGCGCGTTCACCGGACGGTAACCCCGCGTCGTGCGCTGCCGATACAGAATGCAGTGATGGCGACCAAGATTCACAGCGAGCCGGCCGAGCGACTCCTCAATCGGGAGCTCTCCCAGCTCGACTTCCACTCCCGAGTCCTCGAGCTCGCGGGCGATGAGTCGCTCCCTCTACTCGAGCGCGTGAGGTTCTGCGCGATCTTCTCGTCCAACATCGACGAGTTCTTCCAGGTGCGGGTCGCCGGACTCCTCGGCCAGGCCGAGTCGGGCCTGGCGATGCGATCACCGGACGGGCTGACACCGCAGCAGGCGCTCTCTCGTATCCGTGAGCGCATGATGGAGCGTCACTGCGCGACAGTCGCGCATCTGGAAGAAGCAGCTCCTCCCGGCCCTCGCAGAGGCCGGCATCGTCGTCGGCCGCATCGAGGACTGCTCCGAGAAGGAGTTGACGCGGCTGAAGAAGATCTTCGAGCGCGAGATCTACCCGATCCTCACGCCACTTGCCGTCGGACCCGGTCGGCCTTTCCCGTACATCTCCGGACTTTCGCTCTCGCTGGCGGTCTTCGTCGCGGATCCGGAGACAGGTGAAGAGCGGCTCGCGCGCGTGAAGATCCCGGAGGGCCTCCCGCGATTCCTCGAGATCGGAAAGCGCGGGCTCTTCGTCCCGCTCGAGCAGGTGATCGCGCACTTCCTGCCGGCGCTCTTCCCTGGAGCGACCATCGTCGAGCGCGCCGCATTCCGCGGTCACGAGGGATGCCGACTTCGAGGTCTCGGACGACGCGCACGACCTGCTCGAGGCCGTCGAGAGCGAGCTTCGCAAGCGACGGTTCGGCGACGTCGTTCGGGTGGAGGTCAGCTCGTCTGCGTCTACTTCGATGGTCGACCGCCTCACTCAAGGGCTGGGCGCAGACGATGCGCAGATCTACCGCACGGACAGCCCGTTGGACCTCTCCGAGCTCATGGAGCTCGTCGAGCTCGATCGACCGGATCTGAAGAACGAGCCGTGGGTGCCCGTCGATCCCCCCGGTTCGCCGACGCGCAAGTCGATCTCCCGCGCATCTTCGACGAGATTCGACGCGGAGATGTCGCTGTTCATCAGCCGTACGAGTCGTACCGTGCAAGCTTCGAGGTGTTCGCCCAGGCGGCCGTCCAAGACGCCGACGTGATCGCGATGAAGACCGCGGTCTACCGGACGAGTGACGACAGCGCCCTCGTCGGATCGCTGATCCAGTGCGCCGAGGACGGCAAGCAGTCGGTCTGCCTCGTCGAGCTCAAGGCACGGTTCGACGAGCGACGGAACATCGAGTGGTCGCGGGCACTGGAGCAGGCCGGCGTCCACGTCGCGTACGGCTTTCCCGATCTCAAGATCCACGCCAAGATGACGCTCATCGTCCGGCGCGAAGGCGACGAGCTCCGCCGATACGCGCATATCGGCACGGGCAACTACCACGCCGCGACGGCACGGCTGTACGAGGACTTCGGGATCTTCACAGCGGACGAGGACATCACCGCGGACGTCGCCGACCTCTTCAACTACATCACCGGTTTCGGGCGGCCGCAGCGCTTCCGAAAGCTCCTCGTCGCCCCCTTCACACTTCGCAGCGGCCTCGTCGACGAGATCCGGGCCGTCGCAGTGGCGGCCGCCGAAGGCCAGCCGGCGCGGATCCGGCTCAAGGTCAATCACCTCGTCGACCAGGCGATCGTCGAGGAGCTCTACGCCGCCTCCCAGGCCGGGGCGCGCGTCGACGTCATCGCACGAACCACATGCGCCCTTCGGCCTGGCGTGAAGGGGCTCTCGGACAACATCGCCGTCCGATCGCTGGTGGGCAGGTTCCTCGAGCACAGCCGGATCTACGCATTCGAGGCAGGCGACCGGTCGAAGACGTATGTCGGCAGCGCGGATCTGATGTCGAGGAATCTCGACCACCGAATCGAGGTCGTCGTCCCCGTGGAGAGCGCGCGCGTGCGGCAGGAGATCAATGCGCTCCTGGACAGCGCCTTCACAGACGACACGAATGCATGGCTCTTGGGCCCGGAGGGGGAATGGGTGCGGGCAAACGCGTCGGACAAGCCGCAGTCACACCACGAGGTGATGATGCGGCGCGCACTCGGACGCGCCAGGCGACGATCGCGCGAACGCCGCGGCGTCTAGTCGGCCGACGGCGTGAGGACCCGCCTGTCGTCGTCGGGATCATCGACATCGGATCGAACACCGCCCGGCTCCTCGTGGCGTCCGTCTCCCGCAACGGCGTCAGTGAGCTTCACCGCGACCGCCAGTACCTGCGACTCGGTGACGACGTCCACGCGCTTGGGCGCATCGGAACGAGGAAGATCAAGGATGCTGCTCGCGTTGCCAAGGGCTTCGCGCGGACCGCGCGCAAGGAAGGCGCTCGCGAGGTCGAGACGATCGTCACCGCGCCGGGCCGCCAGGCGTCCAACGCGGCCGAGCTCATGGCCGCGCTTGTCGCGACGCACGGAGGGTTCCGTCGCTCAACTTTCCGGCGACGACGAGGGGCGGCTCGCGTGGCACGGCGCGGTTGCGCGCGCGTCGAGCTTGGCCGAGACGATCGCCGTCGTCGACCTCGGAGGGGGCTCGTGCGAGCTCGCCGTCGGGGAGTCGGAGCACGGCCCCACCTGGGTGCGGTCCGTGGACGCGGGCGCCCTCCGGATCACCAGGGAGTATTTCGGCAGCGCGCGGCCCGGGCCTCGAGAGGTCCTGAGAGCGCGAGACGGCATTCGACGGCTCGTGCAAGAGTTCGACCCTCCCGCGCCCGACGCGACGCTCGTCGTTGGGGGAACGGCGCGAGCGATCGGACGGGTGATCGGCTCCCGCTTCGGCTCCGACCAGCTCGAGGAGCTCGCGACATTGCTCGAACGCGTCCCGGTCGACTCGATCGTTGCCTCGCACGGCGTGACCCACGAGCGAGCACAGACGCTCCTCGGAGGAACCCTCGTCTTGGCCGAGCTCGCATACCGGCTCGACTCGGCGCTCGAGGTCGGCCGGGGCGGGCTGCGCGAAGGCGCGGCTATGAGCCTCGCCCAGTCGGTCGAGACCGCCGCCTGACCTCCACGGAGGCGACGTCGCAGCGTCGGCGCGGCCACCGCTTCGACACCAGATCGAAACCTGCCCCAACCACCCTGGCGGCTCCGATCGAGGACAATCCGGGCGCAGCGATGGCACAGGCGCTCGATCCCGTCACGCGGCATCAGATCACCGGCCTCACCGAGAGCCTCGTCGTGGAGTTCGCCGGCATCTTCTCGCGCGAGACGATTGCGCGGTACATCTCCGAGTCGGCTGACCTCCTCACCGGTTCGAAGATCGTCGACTTCGTTCCCGTGTTGTCGTACCGCTTCGCGCGCGAGCGGCTGAAGGCGCTCGGTCAAGCGGAGGGCTCGATCGGGAAGGAGCATCCGGAGGTGCTCTTCGTATGCGTCCAGAACGCCGGCCGAAGCCAGATGGCGGCCGGGCTCGTCAAACTTCGCTCGGCGGGCGGGTCCACGTCCGATCTGCCGGCAGCGGCCCCGCCGAGGATCTGAACCCCGCTGTCGTCGAGGCCATGGCCGAGCTCGGGGTCGACCTGCGCGAGGAGTTCCCGAAGCCGCTCACCGACGAAGTCGTGCGGGCAGCCGACGTCGTGATCACGATGGGCTGCGGCGACGCATGTCCGATCTATCCGGGGAAGCGCTACGAGGACTGGGAGCTCGACGACCCTTCCGGCCGGGATCTCGAGACGGTGCGCCGCATCAGGGACGAGATCGACGAGCGTGTTCGCGCGCTGGTCCGCGAGCTCGTCGTCCGAGCTCGGTAGCCCTTAGCGCGTCGAAACCACGCGCTGGAACGGATCGGGAACCGCGCTCGGCGGGGCGATGTACTCGAGCGGGCTCAAGAGCGTGCCAACCCGTTCGACGACCCACGCGCCGCCCTTCTCGCACGACAACTCGCCTGCGAAGAGCAGGGCGATCGCCTCTCGATGCGCGCAAACGAGCGAAGCGTCGGGGAGCTCGCCGAGCAGAGCCATGATCTCGTCGACCGTTGCGTCGGGCAACAGCTCGTCGCGGTGCTCGACTACGAGCCCGCGGCTCTCCGCGATCGGGACGACAGTTTGAACACAACGTGGCAACGGGCTCGTGACGACGCGCTCGAGCGCCCGGCCCGCGAGCGTCCAGGCCAGCCGGCGCGCATCCATGCGCCCGTCGTCGTCGAGCTCGCGAAACCGATCGATGTACGGCGACGACAGCCGAACACCCGCGCTTGCGTGCCTGAGCAGAAGCACGCCTCCCCTCCTCTTCTTGCTCCGAGGTCGAATTGTCTGCTCATGCAGGCTCTTTCGTCAAGAGCTCCAAGAAACACGAGAGGCGGCCGGGGAGCCGCCTCTCGCTTCGGGGCATGTCAGGCCGGAGGAGCTAGGTTCGGTTCGCGGCCTTCACCGCGAGTATGAAGGTCGTCCTCGCACGCTTGAGCTGCTTCGGAGTCAGTGAGATGAAGTCCGAGCGGTTTGCAATCGCGACCTCGTTGTCGAAGATGTAGTCGAGGAACGCCTGGACTTCCTGCCGCTTGAACGACGAGCCCTTCGCGTAGATGAAGAGCGGCCTCGCAAGCGGCCGGTAGCTGTTACTGAAGACGGACGCCTTGGAGGGCGCGACGCACTGATTCGTCTTCGGGTTCGCAACCTGAATCGCGTTCAACCGGCTCTGGTTCTCGATGAAGTACGAGAAGCCGAAGTAGGCCATTCCACCGCGCTCACCCGAGACGCCCTGGACGAGAACGTTGTCGTCCTCGGACGCCTGAAAGTCGCTGCGGCTCGCGCGCGCCCGACCGTTGATCGCCTCGGTGAAGTAGTCGAACGTACCGGAGTCCGTTCCTGGGCCGAAGAGCTTGAGCGGCACGTCCGGAAAGCCATCCCTGACGTCCTTCCAGTTGTTCACCTTCGAACCGGGCTCCCAGATCTTCTTCAGCTCCGCCACGGTGAGGCACCGCGCCCACGTGTTCTGCTGGTTCACGACGACCGAGAGCGCGTCGTTCGCGACAACGAACGCACGCCAAGAGCCGATCGAATTGTCCTTGCAGACCTGCGCCTCGCTCAACCGCATCGGGCGTGACGCATCCGAGAGGTCGATCTCACCCTTGCAGAACCGCTGGAATCCACCACCGGTGCCCGAGATGCCGACCGTGACGTTGACGCGCGTCGCTCCGGCTCTTCGGAACAGCTCGGCTGCGGCAGTCGTGTACGGACCGACGGTCGATGATCCGTCGGCCGAGACCGAGCCTCTGAGCTTCTTCAGGTTGTACGTGGGACCCGCGGCCGAGGCGGCGATCGCGGCGGACGCGATCCCCAGGCAGGCAACGATCCCGGTCGCGACGACAACGCCACGTCGCCCGAATACGTGTCTCATTCCCTCTCCTCTGTTTGGATTGCCTACAGGTCCGATCGTGGCCGGAAAGCCGTCGCCGGTGGGCTGACGACGAGTGAACGAGTGGTCGCGGAGTGGTGAACCCGGCTACTGCAGCGGCGACACGCTGTGCGAGGCGTCGGTGAACTCCGCGAACTCGCCCGTGACGAGGAATGCGGTCTGCTCGCCGATGTCGACCGCGTTGTCGCCGATCCGCTCGAAACAGCGCGCGACCGTGATCTGGCGCATACCCCACTCGAGTGCCTCGGCGTCGTTGACGTAGCCGAGAACCTGTCGAAAAACCTGTCGGTTCGCCCTGTCCACGAGCTCGTCGAGACCGTGCAGGCTACGCGCTTGCTCCACGTTGCGGGTGGAAAAGGCGTCGAGCGAGACCTTGACCATCTCCTCGCAGCGCTCGCCCATCTCGACGAGCCCTTCGACCACCGCCTGTTGCGTGCCGAGATGGCTCGAGAGCTTCGTGAGCTTGGCGATCGTCACGCACTGATCTCCGATGCGCTCGACATGGAGGCCCGAGTGGAGGAGGGCGAGGACGAGCCGGAGGTCTCCGGCCACCGGCGTCTGCCGTGCGAGCACGAGCTCGATCTGCTTCTCGAGCGCGTGGTACCGGTCGTCCACCTCGTCGTCGAAGGCGATGACCTCGTCGCAGAGCTCGACATCCTGGGTGCGCAGCGCGTCGATGACGCCTCGGATCGACCGCAGCACGATCTCGCCGGTCTCCTGGAACCCCGCTTCGAGCGCGTTCAGCTCCCCCTGGAACTCGAGTCTCATCCGAACCGTCCCGTGACGTAGTCCTCCGTCCGCTTGTCGGACGGCGTGGTGAAGATCTTCGTCGTCGAGTCGTACTCGACGAATATGCCCCTTCGGCCGCCGCCATCCTCCTCCACGAGGACGCTGAAGAACGCCGTCATGTCGGCGACGCGCGCGGCCTGCTGCATGTTGTGCGTGACGATGATGATCGTGTACTCGCGCTTGAGATCGTGCATGAGATCCTCGATGCGCGTCGTGGAGATCGGGTCGAGCGCCGATGCGGGCTCGTCCATGAGGATGACGTCGGGCTCGACCGCGAGCGCCCGCGCGATGCAGAGGCGCTGCTGTTGACCGCCCGAGAGGCCGAGAGCGCCGTCCTTGAGCCGGTCCTTCACCTCGTCCCACAGCACTGCCTGCCTAAGGGCGGACTCGACGCGCTCGTCCATCGAGCCCTTCATCCCGAGTACGCGCGGGCCGAACGCGACGTTGTCGTAGATCGACTTCGGAAACGGGTTCGGCTTCTGGAAGACCATGCCGATGCGTCGGCGAATCTCGACGGGATCGACGTCGCGGCCGTACAGATCCTCGCCGTGATAGAGGACCGAGCCCGAGACCTTCGCGCCGGGGATGAGGTCGTTCATTCGATTGAAGCAGCGGATGAACGTGCTCTTGCCGCACCCCGAGGGGCCGATGAACGCCGTGATGGTGTTCTTGTGGACGTGGAGCTGCACCCCCTCGAGCGCGACGTTCCCGTGGTACGCGACGCTCAAGTCGGACACCGAGAACACCCTCTCGCGGCTTTCGACTTCCATCCGATCGAGCCCATGGGACACCTCGGCGATGCGACCGCTGTCTATGCGCGGAGCTTCCTGTGCCATGACCTCACTCACCACTGTTTGCGGTAGCGATTGCGAAGGAAGATAGCGACGGCGTTCATGCTGAGCACGATCACGAGCAGGACGATCGCGCCCGCGGCCGCAAGGGTCTGGAAATCGGCGTCGGGCTGCCTCGTCCAGTTGTAGATCTGCACCGGCAGCGCGGTGTATGCCCCTAGGAGCGTCGGGTTGAACGCGACGTAGGTGATCGCGCCGACCATGATCAAGGGCGCGGTCTCGCCCACCGCTCTCGAGAGCGCGAGAATCGAGCCGGTCGCGATCCCGGGGATCGCCGCCGGGAGCACCTGCCGCCAGACCACCTGCCACTTCGTCGCGCCGAGCGCGAAAGCACCTTGACGGATCGAGTCCGGTACAGCGCGGATGGCCTCGCGTGAGGAAACCACGACCGTTGGAAGGACGACGAGGGTCAGGATGAGCCCCCCGGCGAGGACGACACGACCGACGCCGATGCCGCGGACGATGAACGCGAGCCCGAGGATCCCGTACACGATCGCCGGGACCGCCGCGAGGTTCTGGATGTTCACCTCGATCGCGCGATTCCACCAGCGCTCGCGGTTCGCGTACTCCTCGAGGTAGATCGCGGTGAGCACCCCGATGGGCACCGAGAAGAGCAGCACGAGGGCGCCCAGATAGAGCGTCGCGAGGATCGCCGGGCGCGCTCCTGCCTCCTCCGGCAGCGTGGAGGGCAGGCCGGTGAGGAGCTGCTGGCTCAGCGCGGGCCACCCGGTGATGGCCGTGTCGACGAGGAGGACCGCCAAGGTGCCGAACGCGACGAGCATGCAGAGGAGCATCGCGCCCTGGAACAGGCGGTTCCTCCACGCTCGGCGGGGCCGACCCGATGCGATCGGAGCGTCCACGACCGTCACTCGTAGACCTCCCTGTACTTCCGGACGAGCCTGATCGAGATCAGGTTCATGACGAGCGTCATGACGAACAGCGTGAGGCCGACGGCGAAGATCGTCTTGTACTCGATCGAGCCCGTCGGGACGTCACCGTTACCGGTCGCGCCGATGAAGGCGGTGATCGTCTCGATCGTCTCGCGCGGATCGAAGGTGATCTGTGCAAGCTGGCCTGCGGCGATCAGGACGATCATCGTCTCGCCGACTGCGCGCGAGAACCCGAGCACGAAGGCCGCGATGATCCCGGACACCGCAGCCGGCACGACGATCCGAGTCGAGACCTGCAGCTTGTCGGCGCCGAGCGCGTAGCCTCCGTCGCGCAGGTCACGCGGCACGGCGGCCATCGCGTCCTCCGACAGCGTGGCGATCGTCGGGATGAGCATGACTCCGAGCACGAGACTCGCCGCGAGTGCGTTGAAGATCTCGACCTGCACTCCTAGCTGGTCGCGGAGGAACGGAGTCACGAACGTGAGGGCGAAGTACCCGAGAACCACCGTCGGAATCGCAGCCAGGATCTCGAGGATCGGCTTGAGGAAGGCGGTCGCGCGCGGTGCCGCGTACTCGCTCAGGTAGATGGCGACGCCGAGCCCGAGCGGGAACGCGACGAGTGCCGACCAGAACGAGATCATCAGCGTCCCGACGACGAGCGGAACGCACTCCGAACTGCGCGTCGAGGAAGAGCGGTGCCCAAGTCGTCCCTGTGAAGAAGTCCACGGGGTTGACTTCGCGGAAGAACTCGAGGGCGGGCAGGAGCAGCGAGAGGACGATTCCTAGCGTGGTCAGCACGGAGATCGCCGCGGCGATGAAGAGGACCAGGTGGACGAGCTGCTCCCCCCAGCGGATCCTCTTCTTCGGGAGTGCCGTAACCGAAGGCGCGGCGACCGTGAGCGTCTACGGACGTCATCTACGCGGCAGCACTCTCGAGCTTCTGCAGCTCCTCGTCGATCTGCTCCTGAGTTCAGGGGAACGAACCGCGCCTCTTCCGCAATCGTCTGCTCGTTCTCGAGCGTGAATCGGACGAAGTCGGCGAGCGACTCGTTTCCCTGGAGCGAGCTCAGCTTCACGTACATGAAGAGCGGGCGCGAGAGCGGCGCATACGAGCCGTCCTGCGCTGTCGCGACACTCGGCGCGACGCAGCCACCACCGCCGTCGACCTCGAGAGCCTTCAGCTTGTCAGTGTTCTCCTCGAAGTAGGAGAAGCCGAAGTAGCCGAGCGCACCCTTGTCGCCCGAGACGCCCTGGACGGTGACGTTGTCGTCCTCGGTCGCCGAGAAGTCGGAGCGGCTCGCGCCCTCCTCGCCGTTGATGCATCCGGTGAAGTAGTCGAACGTGCCCGAGTCCGTTCCGGCGCCGTAGAGCTTGAGCGGGACGTCGGGGTACGAAGGATCGACTTGGTTCCAGTTCGAGACGGTCGAGCCCGGTTTCCAGATCGCGTTGAGCTGTTCGACGGTCAGGCACGTCACCCAGTCGTTCTCCGAGTTGACCACGTTCGTCAGCGCGTCGGTCGCGACCTGCAGCTCGACGTACTCGACGCCGTTCTCCTGCGCAGATCGCCGCCTCCTCGTCCTTGATGGCGCGCGAGGCGTTGGAGATGTCCGTCTCGCCGGCGCAGAAGCGCTCGAATCCGCCGCCCGTGCCCGAGATCCCGACCGTGACGTCGCCACCACCCTGTGCCTTGAAGTCCTCCGCCGCCTTCGTGGTGAACGGGCCGACCGTGCTCGAGCCGTCGGCCGAGATGGCGCCTCCCGAGGAGCTGTCTCCGCCACCACAGCCTGCGCCGAGCGCGAGCACTGCGGCAGCCACGAGCACACCGGCGAGCGGACGGCGGGTCCTCATGCCCCCAGTCTCCGTGCCGCCTGGTGGACAGCGGGAGTCCCGGTGGTGAACGTGTGGTGTAGATCCGGTGAAGGGCTACGAGACTGCGGGGAACTCGCAGCGCACCTCGAGCCCGCGCCCGCGCGACCCTCGTGCCTCGACCGTCCCGCCGGCCTGCGTCACGACGTGCTTGACGATCGCGAGGCCCAGGCCTGTCCCACGCGAAGCGCGAGCGCGGTCCGCGCGGTAGAAGCGCTCGAACAGCCTGCGGAAGCTCCGCTTCCTCGACGCCGATGCCGTCGTCGCGACGCGACGAGGGCCACTGCGCCGTCGGCGCCGCCTCGACGTCGAGGACGAACGTCGCGCCGGGGCCTGCGTAGCGGATGGCGTTCTCGGCGAGATTGCGCGCCACGACGCGGAGCATCCTCGGCCGAATCGCGAGCTCGACGCGGTCATCGCAGTCGAGCGTGAAGCTCGACACCCGGCGCGTGCAGCGCGATCCGCGAGCTCCGCGAGCGCCTCCTCGAGAACGGGGCGAATCGGCGTCGGCCCGAGCGCGACGACGCGGCCTCCCGACTCGAGCTCGCTGAGGAACAGCACCTCGTCGATCAGCTCGGTGATGTGGTCGATCTCGGCTCTCGCCTGCTCGACGAGGGCCGACGCGTCCTCGCCGGGCAGCGCTGCCGTCTCCAGCAGCGTGAGCAGCCGCGCAAGAGGCGTTCGCAGCTCGTGCGACACCGCCGCGGTGAACCCCGAGCGAAGCTCCTCGTACGCGGCGAGGTCGCCCTCGCGAGAGAGATAGACGAGGCGCTCGCGCTGGCCGTCGACCTCGTACGGAACGACATGAGGAATGACACCGCGCTCGCCGGTCAGGAGGTCCGGTGGGCAGCGGCTCTCCTTCACGAACGCCCTCGATCGCCTGGCGCGCGCGACGGCTCGCGAGAACCACCCGATCCGCGTCGTCGAGAACGACCACCGCCTCCCGGCTCTCCTCGACGAGAGCGCGTCCACGGATCGCGTCGTCCATGCCACATGGTTCTAACAGAAGGCTTGCGCGCGATCATCGGAGTCAGACCGTCGAGTCTGTTCTGGTGGGTCTGACCCACGGGTTAGACGCCAACTTCTCCACCTGGTCACCACCCGGTAACCACCTTGCGGCCCCCTTTGCCTCCGGGGGCCGCAACTATCGTGTGACGGAATGGCGAAGGTCCTGATCATCGAGGACGACGAAGTCATCGCGCGGGGAATGGCTCGCCATCTGGAGACGGCCGGGTTCGACGCGATCGGCGTCGCGAGCGGTGAAACCGGGCTCGCGCGTCTGCGCTACGAGCGCCCTGACGTCTGCGTCCTCGATCTGATGCTTCCGGGCGTCGACGGCTGGCGGGTGATCGAGCAAGCTCGAGGCGAAGGCATCGGAACACCGATCATCGTCGTCTCTGCCCGCGGTACCGAGCACGACCGAGTTCATGCCCTCGAGATCGGGGCCGACGACTACCTCGTCAAGCCGTTCTCCATGAAGGAGCTCGCCGCGCGAGTCCGCGCCGCCGCCCGCCGCGGCGTCGAGCGAGGCCGAGCCCGCACGCGGTGAGGCGATCGTGATCGAGGAGCTCCGCATCGACCCGGACAACGTGCAGGCGTACGTCGACGGCGTGAGCGCCGAGCTCGACGCCAACCGAGTTCCGGCTCGTCTACACGATGGCGCGCGAGAAGGGCAGGGTCCTCACGCGCGACGAGCTATTCCAGCGCGTATGGGGCCGGCGAGCGACCCATCGCGATCGCACGGTCGACGTCTTCGTCCGCAAGCTGCGCGAGAAGATCGACCGGCGCGCACAGCGTCACGTGTTCATCCACACGCGCTACGGCGTCGGCTACAAGCTCGAGGCAGAACCGAAGTCCTAGCCTGCCCGGCACAGCGCCGAGGTGAGGTCACGCGGTCAGGGCTCTACCTCCGCGGGTCCGTCGTGACGAGCGGCAGGGCTCCGCCCCAAGCCCGCAGCGCCGCGCTGGCTGGGCTGGATCGCTCGTCCCAGGTCAGTGCCGTCGAGGGCCGCAGGCGAAGCGCGACGTCGTCGGATGCCAGGAACCTCCCGGACCTCGGAGTCCTCGTCCGCGCCGGCTGCAACATAACGCGCATGGACGCGGTCGACCAGACCGAGCGCCTGCGATCCGCGGACGATCTCCACCTTTGCCGAGATCGACGTCCCGCAGATCTCGAAGCCCGGGCGGGAGTCGTGTACAACGAAGGTCGCGCGCGGGTCTCGTTGCAGGTTTCGCACCTTCCGGCTCCGCGCGCCCGTCGCGAGGACCACACAGTCGTCATCGAGCGCGTACCACATGGGAACCGCGTGGATCGACGTGGCAGGGTCACGCGTGGCGAGAACACCTATCAGCCGCGCTTCGAGCAGATAGCGAACGAGAGCGTCGGCGAGCACGGAATCGCCGTGTAACCGCCTGCTCGGAACAGGATCGCTCACGCGACGGAACGATACGTCGTCACGCTACGTCGCTCGCCTCAGCTATACTTAAGTACGTTAATGATTAGCGAGGTTACTCTTAACGCCGAAACAGTCGCCGCCGACCTCCGCCCCGTCCTCCTCCGGCTCGCCCGCGAGCTCCGGAAGGAGACGGAGCAGCTCGGGATCACCGCCCGCCAGGCGACCTTGCTCTGGCTCGTCAAGCGGAGCCCTGGCCTGTCGCTCGCTGAGCTCGCAGCCGAGGAGGGGATCTCCCCGCCTGCGCTGTCCGGGCACGTCGACCGCCTCGAGCGCGCGGGCCTGATCGAGCGACTTCGCTCGACCGACGACCGCCGCCGCGTCGGTCTGCGGCTCACGGACGAGGGCGCTCGGATGCTGAGGCGCGTGCGCGCCCGCCGAACCACGTGGCTCGCCGACAGGTTGAGCGCGCTCGAGCCCGCCGAGCTGGAGGCGATCGACGACGCCGTTCCGGCACTTCAGGCGCTTCTCGGAGACGGCGCGTGAGCGACACTCGCAATCGCCCTTCGCACTCGTACGTTCCGAAGCCTGCGGCGCCATCGCAACTACCGGATCTTCTTCACCGGACAGCTCGTCTCCCTCGCAGGGACGTGGATGCAGAATGTCGCGCTCGCATGGCTCGTGCTCGAGCTCTCCGGGTCGCCGCTCGCCGTCGGCGCGCTCGCATTCTGGCGCTTCGTCCCGTTCACCGTCTTCGGCCTCGTCGCCGGAGTCGTCGCCGACCGGCTGGAGTCACGCCGGCTCGTCATGTGGACGCAAGCCGTCGCGATGGCGATCTCGGTCGCCCTCGCTGTGGTCACGCTCACAGGTTGGGCGACGCTCCCGATCGTCTATGTGCTTGCCGCGCTCGGCGGAATCGCACTCGCCTTCGACGCACCGGGTCGGCAATCGCTGACGTTCCAGATGGTGGGGCCGCGAGAGCTTCCGAACGCCGTCGCGCTGAACACCGGGCTCTTCAACGGCTCGCGGATCGTCGGCCCGGCGATCGCCGGGCTCATCATCGCGGCGGCCGGCACGGGCATCTGCTTCGCCCTGAACGCGTTCAGCTTCCTCGCGGTGCTCGCCGCGCTCGCGGTGATCCGGGACGAGGAGCTCCATCCTGTCGAGAAGGACCCCTCGGCCCGGGTCGTCGACGGCCTCCGGCGCGCCTTCGCCTTCGCATGGGCCAACCCTCAGCTCCGATCGATCCTGGGCGTCGTCACCGTCGTGAGCACCGTCGGGTTCAACTTCCACGTGCTCGTGCCGTTGCTCGCCGCGGACACCCTTCACGTCGGACCGGAGGGATTCGGCCTCCTGTCGGCATCGTTCGGCCTGGGCGCGCTCGTCGGCGCGCTCACCACCGCGACGTTCCGCGGGGCGAGCTGGCGGCTCTTCGCCACGGGCACCACGGCGTTCGGCGTGCTGGCGCTGGCGCTGGCACCGGTTCAGGACGCCGTGCTGGCGGGTGTCCTGCTCTTCGCGATCGGGATCTCCTTCACGCTCTTCACGGCGAACGCCAACGCGTTGGTGCAGCTCGGCGCCCCCGATCATCTCCGCGGCCGCCTCTTCGGCCTCTACCTCTTCGCCTTCGTCGGGACCGCACCGGTCGGCGGGCTCTTTGCAGGCTGGCTGGCGGACGTTGGAGGAACGGCGCTCGCCTTCACGGTCGCAGGGGTCGCGGCGCTGGCGACGATCGGTGTCGCGGGCGCGCGTGCGCTCGCGGGCTCTCGGACCCGGTGCCGCCAGACGCCGTGATAGGAGTGCGCGGCTCTCCGATCCGGCAATACCTTGCCGGTTACACTCGGCCCGGCATGGCGGAGGACCGAAGCGTCGCGATCGCGCTCGAGGGCGTCAGCAAGCGCTTCGGCAAGGCCGAGGCGGTGCGCAACGTCACGCTCGAGATCGGCGAAGGCGAGTTCTTCTCGCTGCTCGGGCCGAGCGGTTGCGGGAAGACGACGACGCTGCGGATGATCGCCGGCTTCGAGGTGCCGGACGAGGGTCGCATCGTTCTCCAGGGCAAGGACGTCACGTCCGTCTTCTCCGAACCGGCGACCGGTCAACATGGTCTTCCAGCAGTACGCGCTCTTCCCGCACATGTCGATCTACGACAACGTCGCCTTCGGGCTCGAAGGTCAAGCGCGTTCCCCGGCGCGAGCACCGCGGGCGCGTCCACGAGATGTTGCGCGTCGTCGAGCTCGAAGGTCTCGAGCGCCGGCGTCCACGACAACTCTCAGGCGGCCAGCAGCAGCGCGTCGCGCTCGCCCGGGCTCTCGTCAACCAACCGGCCGCGCTCCTGCTGGACGAGCCACTCGGCGCGCTCGACGTGAAGCTGCGCAAGCAGATGCAGCTCGAGCTGAAGCGGATCCAGGCCGAGCTCGGAACAACGTTCGTCTACGTCACGCACGACCAGGAAGAGGCGCTCGCGATGTCGGATCGGATCGCAGTCATGAACGGCAGGCCGAGTGGAGCAGATCGGCGGCCCTCGCGAGATCTACGAGCATCCCGAGACCGCGTTCGTCGCCGACTTCATCGGCTCTCTCAATGCGCTCGAGCTTCACAATCGACGAGCTCGTCGGCGAGTACGCCGTCATGCGCATCGGCGAAGATCAGCGCCTCGTCGTTCCTGTCGGCCCCGGCGCTCGCAGCGGCGACTCGCTGCGCGTCGCGGTGCGCCCGGAGCGCGTGCACATCGGACCGGTCGAGGACCCGCTGGACCGACGGAGGATCGCGGCTCGAGGGCACGGTCTCCGACATCGTCTACCTGGGCATGTACACGCAGTTCCACGTCCAGACTCGGGCGGGCCGCATCGTCAGCAACCGCCTCGCCGACGAGTCGACCGCGCCCTTCGAGCCAGGCTCGCGCGTTGCTCTGTCCGTGGGAGTCGGAGCACACGTCTGTGCTCGGCGAGCCGGCTCCGGCAGAAGCTACCTAGCTGCCATCGCGCAGCCCCGAGTCGCCGCTCGGCGACCCGTCGTCCGACCTCCGCCGCGACGACGACGATCAGGGAGACGACCGATCACGACCACAGCAACCGCGATCACCTGCGGCAGTTGGTTCGGGAAGCGCAGGGCGGCGTAGAGGTAGACCGGGAACGTCACCGTGGAGCCCTTGACGAACGAGGCGACCGCGTACTCGTCGAAGGACGTCGTGAAGGCGATGAGATACGCCGAGACCACCGCCGGCAGCATCAGCGGCAAGGTGATCGAGCGGAAGGTTCGGAGTCGACTCGCGCCGAGGTCGTAGGCCGCCTGCTCGAGCGAGACGTCGATCTGCTGGAGCCGCGGCAACATCACGAGGATCGCGTAGGGGATCGTGATCACGATGTGCCCGATGACGACGGTCTTGACGCCCAGCTCGACTCCGACGGCGTGGAAGAGGAGGAGCAGGGAGATCCCGAAGACGATGAACGGGATCACGAGCGGGCTGAGGAGAAGCGCGGAAACCGGCCCTGTCCCACGGAAGGGGTGGCGAACGAGCGCGATCGCGGCGAGCAAGCCGAGGATGACGGCGCCCAGACTCGAGAGTGCGGCAACGATGGCGCTCGTCTTCAGTGCATCCTGGAGGTCTGGGTTGGTGAGGAACTGGTGGTACCAGCGGAGCGTGAATCCGCTGAGCGGAAACGTCGGCAAGGCCGAGTCGTTGAACGAGAAGATGAGCAGGACGAGGATCGGGGCGTAGAGGAAGGCGACGACCAGGAAGAAGAACACTCGCGAGGAGCCACGCGCCCCGTCTCGAGAGGGCGACGTCCATCAGTCGGCCGCCACCTGTCGAGGCTGGAGGAAGCGCGCGAAGACGAGGGTGAGCGCGCCGACGACGCCCAGCAGGAAGAGCGCGAGCACGGAGCCGGTACGCCAGTCGGGGAAGCCGGTGCCGAAGAGGTCGGCGATCTGGTTGCCGTACATGTAGCCGTCCGTCCCGCCGACGAGGGACGGCGTGACGAACTCGCCGAGCGTCGGGATGAACACGAACAGGAAAGCCGCGAAGACGCCCGGCGCGGACAGAGGAAGTGTCACACGGACGAACGCCTGCCAGCGGCTCGCTCCGAGGTCGGTCGCCGCTTCGAGCAGTCGACGGTCGAGGCTCTCGAGCGATGACGAAGATCGGCAGCGCGACGAAGGGCAGCCAGATGTAGCCCAGCACCAACATGACGGCGAATTGCGTGTAAATCAGCGTCAGCGGGTGGTCGGGCGACGTGACACCGGTCGAGGACAGGAGGCTGTTGATCGGCCCCTGATCGCCGAGGAGCACTTTCCAGGCCAGCACCCGCAGGAGGTAGCTCGTGAGGAATGGAGCGATCAGGAGCAGGAGGAGCACGTATTTCCGCTTCGTGCCCGAGAGCGCGAGGTAGTACGCGAGCGGATACGCGAGGCCGACGATGACCGCCGACACGATCAGCGACATCTTCACCGACTTCCAGAACAGCTCCAGGTAGATATGGCCCAGAAACGGGTCACCGGCGACGAGATCGCGCCACCCAGTGAGCGTCACCGGGTGGGGGCCGTTCGTGATCGAGAGCGCGTCGAGGCTGTACGCCGCGACGATCCCGATCGGCACCACGAAGAAGACGATGAGCCAGGCGACCGGGAGGCCGAGCAGGCTCGGCGCAGTCAGATCGAGCCGGAGCCGCCGGCGGTTTTCGCGGCTCAGCGTCGACGTCGCGGCTTCGACGTCGCCTGGCATGGGCGAGAACTAGCGGCTGCCTCTCAGCCCGCCTTCACTCCTTGCCACACCTTCGCGTAGACATCGCGCCGGGGGATGTGGCGGTCGATGTACGCGTTGCGAGGCCCGAGGGCGTTCGGGTCGTCGAGCTTGAGAGCACGCAAGAGATCGCTCGACGACGGCTTCGCGAGAACGTTCGCGTGACCGTAGCCGTAGTTGTCCTCCAGCCACTTCCCGCTTGTTGTCGAGCTCCAGCGCATCGGCGAACGCGTGCGCGAGCTTGGGACGCGGCGAGCCCTTGAGCAGCATGAGCATGCCGATCCAGGCAAGAGGCTTCTCCCTCGGCATCATGTACACGACCGGGAGGCCCGGCTTGGGCTTCTTCCTCATCTGCACCCAGTCGTTCGGCCAGGCGTACGCGATCCAGAGGTCTCCCGAGCCGAATGCTTCCCAGAGCGCGGTCTCGGAGGACCAGATCGTCCGCACGAGGTGCTTTTTCGAGATGAGGAATTTCTGGGCCCGCTTGAGCTGCGCGTCGGTCAGGTTCCACGGGTCCTTGAGCCGAGATACAGGGCGGTGATCGGAGAGCATCGTGCTCCCGTCGTCGTACCACGCGATCTTGCCCTTGTAGCGTTCGTCGAACAGAAGGCTCCAGGAGCGCGCCTTCGGCTTCACCTTGTCGACCGGTAGAGGACCGCGTCGTAGCCCCAGTCCTCCGGGATCCCGTACTGCTTTCCCTTGTACTGGCCCGCCTTCACCATCGCGGGTTGAGGTGCTTGAGGTTGGGGATCAGCTTGGGGTTCCAGGGCTGCACGAGGCCGCTCTCGGCGAAGTCCCTGACCCAGCCGACGTACGGTCGGAAGATGTCCCAGTTCACGCCCTGCTGGAACTTTCCCAACGCGTTCGCCTCGTTCGCCATCACGGTGAACTTCGGCTTGTTCTCCGGGTACTTCTTGTCGTACGCCGCGAACATCGCCTGGCCGCCGTCGTAGCCGTACCCGGCCCAGTCGAGCACCTGGAGCCTTCCGCTCTCGGCGGCGAGGCGGTCGAGGGCCGCGCTGGCTCCGACGCACGGCCGGCGAGAAGTCCGGCTCCGCCGGCGAGCGCTGCGAGCTTGAGCAGATCCTCGCGGGTGATCCGCCGCTCCATGAGATCCCGACCGTCAATCATTTCGATCTCCTCTCTTCGTTCGATTTGTGCGCTGCGCGGTGGCGAACATTCCCGATTCGCCGCCATGACGGACACCATCGACGCTAGTAGCTCGGTGGACTGATGATCCACATCACCTCCGCGACGTCGCCGCCGATGTTCGTCAGGCGATGCGGCGTGGAGCTGCGGTAGTCGATGGAGTCGCCCGTCGCGAGCTCGAACATCTCGGTCCCGAGCTGGAGCGAGACGATCCCAGCCAACACGACGAGCAGCTCCTCGGAGTCGCCGTGCGTGTAGGGCTCGTCGCCCGTCGATCCGCCCGCGTCGAGCTCCCCGAGTATCACCTGGAGATGCTCGAGCGGCCGGGGAGTGAGCATGTACTTCCGCCCGAGCGTGCCGAACGTGAGGGCCGGACGCGCCTCGCGACGGAGCACCCGGGGACGGCTCGCGGACCCGTTCGGCTCGAAGAGATCGGCCACCGTGACACCGAGGGCGCCGGCGATGCGCTTCAGCGAAGCGATGCTCGCGTTCGCGCGCCCTCGCTCGACCTGGCTCAGGAAGCTCTCGGAAAGCTCGGAGCGACCGGCGACCGTTTTCAGTGTGACGCGGCGTAACCGACGGATCGCGCGGAGCCGCTCACCGACGTCCACACCCGTTCCGTCGCTAGCTGTCTGAGAGCTCATCGAAGAAAACTGAAGTGACACTACAGCGCGCTTCACCCCAACGCAATGCAGGCGGCGAAGCGTTAATGATCGGCCGATGGAGGCCTACCGCACCCCCGACGATCGGTTCGAGGGCCTGCCGGGCTACGCCTTCGAGCCCCGGTACGTCGAGCAGGACGGACTGCGAATGCACTACGTGGACGAGGGGGCCGGCGATCCCGTGCTCCTGCTGCACGGCGAGCCGACGTGGGCCTACCTCTACCGGAAGATGATCCCGCCGCTTGCCGAGGCGGCGCGGGTGCTCGCGCCCGACTACTTCGGCTTCGGACGCTCCGACAAGCCGACACGGATCGAGGACTACTCCTACGACTTCCACTACGCGTCGATCGAGCGCTTCGCCGACGAGCTCGAACTCCGCGGGACGACGGTCGTCGTCCAGGACTGGGGTGGCCCGATCGGGCTCCGGCTCGCAGTCGAGCGGCCGGATCGCGTTTCGCGGCTCGTGATCCTGAACACGGGCATCGGCGCGGGGCGGGCGCCGTCGGAGGAGTGGCTCCGCTTTCGGGCACTCGTACGGCGAGTCGGAACGGACCTCGTACCCGGCCAGCTGGTGCGGATCTCCGCCGTCGGCGAGCTCGACGACGAGGTCGTCGATGCCTACAACGCCCCGTTTCCCGTCCCGGAGTCGAAGGCCGGCGTCCTGGCCTTTCCGGAGCTCGTGCCGACCGAGATCGACCATCCCTCGGCCGCCAAGATGCTCGACGTGCGCGCCGCGCTCGAGCACTGGGATCGTCCGACGCTCGTCCTCTTCTCCGACTCGGACCCGATCTTCTCGACGGACGCCGCTCGGCGCCTGGCCTCACGCATCCCCGGCGCGGGCCCGGCCGAGATCGTGAAGGGCGCAGGCCATTTCCTGCAGGAGGAGAAGGGCGAGGAGATCGCCGAGCGGATCGCGCGCTTTCTGGTCGAGAAGTAGAGCGAGCTACGTCTCGCCGCTACGGCGTCAAGAGACGACCCAGGTATCACCGGAGTGGAGCAGAGCGGCGAGGTCGCCTTCGCCCGACAACTCGCGGGAAGCCTCGAGCTGCTCGCTCATGAGATCGTCGTAGACCGGACGCTCGACGCTGCGGAAGACGCCCAGCGGCACGGCGCCGTCGGTCTCGAAGGTGATCCGGGAGAGCGCGAACGCGAGGCTCGCCTGGGGATGCGCCTCGTCGTGCACGAAGAGGGAGTTCTCGCCCGCCTCCGCCACGTCGACGACGCGAAGCGAGCCATCCGGGTACTGCTGCACTCCGCGCTCGCCGTCGGCCCCGAACCGGATCCGCTCCCCGTGCTCGAGGTAGATGCGGTTCCCCTTCTCCTCGCGCACGAAGTCGAACGCGCCGTCGTTGTAGATGTTGCAGTTCTGGAGGATCTCGACGAACGCCGCGCCGCGATGACGCGCGGCTGCCCCGAGCACCTCGGTCAGCCCCTTCTTGTCGGTGTCGATCGCGCGAGCGACGAACGACGCCTCCGCGCCGATGGCGACGGAGAGCGGGTTGAACGGGTGGTCGAGCGATCCCAGCGGAGTCGACTTCGTGACCATCCCGAGCTCGGACGTCGGCGAGTACTGCCCCTTGGTGAGCCCGTAGATCTTGTTGTTGAAGAGGAGGATCTTCAGATTGACGTTGCGGCGGAGCGCGTGAATCAGGTGGTTGCCGCCGATCGAGAGCGCGTCGCCGTCACCCGTCACCACCCAGACGGACAGGTCGGGGCGCGTCACCGCGAGACCCGTCGCGATCGCCGGCGCGCGCCCGTGGATCGAGTGCATGCCGTACGTCTGCATGTAGTACGGGAAACGGGCCGCGCACCCGATCCCGGACACGAACACGATACGTTCGCGTGAGAGCCCGAGCTCGGGCATGAAACCCTGGATGACGTTCAGGATCGCGTAGTCCCCACAGCCGGGGCACCACCGCACCTCCTGATCGGACTTGAAGTCCTTCGCCGTCAGCTGCACCAAGTCGCCGTTTCCCTTGCTCATTGGTCCACCAGCGCCGTGATCGCCTCCTCGAGCTCCGCTGCTCGGAACGGCCGGCCGCGAACCTTGTTGTAGCCCACGGCGTCCACGAGGTACTCCGCACGGAGAAGCAACCTCAACTGGCCGAGGTTCATCTCGGGGACGAGCACCTTGTCGTACGCGCGAACGACGTCTCCCGTGTTACTCGGGAACGGATTCAGATGCCGCAAGTGTGCGGTCGCCACCTTCCGTCCGGTCGCGCGCACGCGGCGCGTAGCCGCTCCGATCGCACCGTACGTCGATCCCCAGCCGAGGACGAGCGTGTCCGCGTCGTCCGGGTCGTCGACCTCGAGCTCGGGGATGTCGGCGGCAATTCCCGCGACCTTCGCGGCTCGGAGCTGCACCATCAGGTCGTGGTTCTCGGGATCGTAGGAGACGTTCCCGGTCTCGTTCTCCTTCTCGAGCCCGCCGATCCGGTGCTCGAGCCCCGGTGTGCCGGGAATTGCCCACGGTCGGGAAAGCGTCTCGGGATCGCGCTTGTAGGGCAGGAAGCCATCGGCGTCGTTGGGCTCGGTCATGAAAGCCGTCGAGATGTCCGGAAGCGTGCTCACGTCGGGGATCAGCCACGGCTCCGAGCCGTTCGCGAGGTAGGCGTCCGAGAGCAGGAAGACGGGCGTGCGGTACTTGATCGCCAGTCGCGCAGCCTCGATCGCGGCCTCGAAACAACCGGCGGGCGTCGACGCGGCGACGACGGGAACGGGCGACTCCGAGTTTCGCCCGAACATGACCAGCAGCAGATCGGCCTGCTCCGGTTTCGTCGGCATGCCCGTCGACGGGCCCGCGCGCTGAATGTCCACGATGACGAGCGGGAGCTCGAGCGTCACCGCCAGCCCTACCGTCTCGGACTTGAGGACGATGCCCGGTCCGGCCGAGGTCGTGACCCCGAGCGCGCCACCGAAGGCAGCTCCGAGCGCAGCCCCCGAGGCGGCTATCTCGTCCTCGGCCTGGAAGGTGCGGACGCCGAAGTGCTTGAGCTGGGCAAGCTGCTCGAGAACGTCGGACGCGGGCGTGATCGGATAGGCGCCGAGGAACAGCGGAAGCTTCGAGAGCCGGCTCGCGGCGACCAGGCCGTAGGTCAGGGCCGTGTTCCCGGAGACCTGACGGTACGTCCCCGGCTCGAGCTTCGCGGGCGCGACCTCGTACGAGACGGCGAAGTCCTCGGACGTCTCGCCGTAGTTCCATCCCGACCTGAAAGCCTTCGTGTTCGCCTCGGCGATCTCGGGACGCCGCGCGAACTTCGTCTCGATGAAGGCTAGCGTCCCCTCCGCCGGCCGGTGGTACAGCCAGGACATGAGCCCGAGCGCGAAGAAGTTCTTCGAGCGCTCGGCCTCCCGCGACGTGATCCCTTCGACCTCCTTGAGCGCCTCGACGGTCATCGAGGAGAGCGCGACCTCGTGGACGTGGAAGTCGGAGAGCGAGCCGTCCTCGAGCGGACTCGACGTGTACCCGGCCTTCTGCAGGTTGCGCTCGTTGAAGGCGTCCGTGTTGACGATGATCGTCCCGCCCTTCGCGAGGTCGGAGACATTGACTTTGAGCGCCGCCGGGTTCATCGCGACGAGCACGCTCGGCTGGTCTCCCGGCGTGAGGATGTCGTGGTCGGCGAAGTGGACCTGGAAGCCCGAGACGCCCGGCAGCGAGCCGGCCGGCGCGCGGATCTCGGCCGGAAAATCGGGGAGCGTCGCCAGGTCGTTCCCGAAGACGGCCGTCTCGCTCGTGAAGCGGTCGCCCGTGAGCTGCATGCCGTCGCCCGAGTCGCCGGCGAAGCGGATCACGACCCGCTCGAGCTGCTCGACGGGCTTGCTTGTGCTCACTCCCGAGGTATAGCTGACGCGGAGGAGGAGCGGGACGGCTGTGACGCTGGCACCGATCGTCAGAGTTCACTGAGGTCGGAGGCTGGGCGACGACGCCGTCGCGCCCGGTAGCGTCGAGTCTTGAGCCGGTTGCCGCAGATCACCATCGAGCACCAGGTCCCGGCGCGGTTGCGCGAGAAGTCGTAAAAGGCAAAGCCGCAGTTCCGGCAAGCCTTGAGCCGGCTCCACGAGCCGTCGAGCATCGCCGCCATCGCCACGGCGGCTATCCGAGCAAGGGCGCCGTCCACACCGACAGCTCCGACGACGAGCTCCGCCGAGCCAGACGGCGTTACGCGGAGCTCAACGCGACCGCACCGGGCGGCGCGATTCAGCTCGTCGGCGGCGGCCTTGTTCGCGGGCCCGTTGTTGTTGGCGGCCAGCAGCGCGTGGAGCGCCTGGCGAAGCGCGGTTGCACGCACCAGGTCGGCCCGCGTCACCCGTGCTTTGGGGCCCAAAAGTCCCTGCTCGACGAGCCAGTCGCCGAGTCCCCGCGGTGAATCGAGCAGCTCGCGGCTCAATTCCTCGTCGGTCGTGTTGACGAAGAGCTGGACGAGCCGGAGATCGTCCGGCGCTGCGTTCGGGACGTCGTAGCGCGGCGCCTTCGACACCAGCATCTTCCTTTCGTCGGTGTTGCAGCGCTATACTCGACTCCATCGTAGTGGCTTTGCAGGTGTTCAAGTGAACGCGCGGCTGCGAGCGGTCTGCGCTGCAGCGGTCTCGATCCTGGCCGTTGCAGGCTGTAGCGACCAGGAGTCTCCGGTCGCCGAGGACGAGCTCACGAAGCCGGGTGTTCTCCGAATCTGTAGCGACCCGACGCGGCCGCCGATGGAGTACCGCGGCAGAGACGGCGTGCTCCGCGGGTTCGAGATCGACCTGCTCGACGAGATCGCGAATCGAGTCGATCTTCAGCCGGTTTGGGTGGATACACGCCGCTCGCTGCTCGTCGACGCAGTGGTGGAAGGCAGGTGCGATGTCATCGCTTCGAGCCTTCCGGTGGATTTCGAGGATCAGAAGCTGATCCGCGAGATCGCCTATCTGGGTGTCCCGATCTCCTTGCTCGTCCTAGACGGTGGCGAACCCCCGCTCGCCCGTGGTCTCTGCGGACGTCCCGATCGGCGCGTTCGCGGGGACGCGCCAGTCCAGGATCCTTGCGGAGTACTCCGACGTGTGCGAGCGCGCCGGTCGACCGCCCGTCGACGAGGTGCCGGTGAATGACGTGTCCGAGGCACTGAGCCGACTCGAGGCTGGTCGAATCGACGGACTGCTCGACGAGGTCCCTCTCGTCGGCTGGTATTCGAGGCTCCAAACCGACACGTTCGACGACGGGGGAACGCTGCCCGTCGTGAAGGTCGACTACGCCATCGGCTGTCCGGCAGGGAGAGACAGCGTCTTCTGGGGCGTTCGCCTCGCGCTGCAGACGATCAACGACGACGGCACGTTCGTCGAGCTTCTACACCGTTGGGGTCTCGACGAGAAGGGCGTCGAAGGGCTCGCGCTGTACTCGTGAGGGCAGCCGCGTTCGACGCCCTCAGCGAACGTCGCGAGTACGCCGGATCGTGACTATCAACTCAGGCGGTAGACGATGCGGCCGCGGGTCAGGTCGTACGAGGAGAGCTCGATCCGAACTCGGTCGCCGGGAAACACCCGGATGCGATAGCGCTTCATCCTGCCCCCCATGTACCCCAACGCTTCGTGCCCGTTGTCGAGCCGCACTCTGAACATGCGGCTCCGTAGCGCCTCGATGACCTCACCCTCGACCTCGAGCTTCTCTTCCTTCACTGCCATCGGTACTCCTTGCTCGGGGTGAGAAGCCGTGGCCGCTCGAGGCGGCCACGGCCAGGACATGCCGCTATGCGGCAGTGAGGACGACGTTCGTCGCCTCGGGGCCCTTCGCGCCCTCGCGCGGCTCGAACTCGACGCGAGCGCCCTCGGACAGGCTCTTGAAGCCGTCACCGGCGATGTTGCTGAAGTGCACGAACAGGTCCTTCGAACCCTCGTCGGGGGTGATGAAGCCGTACCCCTTGCTGTCGTTGAACCACTTCACGGTTCCGCTTGCCATAGAAAACACCTCCCTTACCAAAACTCACGAACGGGCTAGGAAGGCGCACGCGCAAACCGGACTCGCTCTTGATTGACGCCGGAACGGTAGCAGTCGAGCAGTACATCGAGCCGTTGGTGGTCGCTCCTGCAGAGACCAACTACAGAGATTCTGGTGTCGACTCGCCAGTCGAACGCGTCCTTCGCGACAGTCCGAGAGCGAGCCCTGCTGCTGCCCAGACCGTGAACGCGAGCCAGTGCACGCCGATGACGTCCGTCTGCAGAGCGAGCAGTAGCACCGCGGCGAAGGCAGCCGCCAGCCATGCCTCCCTCCGCCACAACCCGATCAACAGCGCCAGGTTCCAGAGGACGAACGCAGCGAGCCCGGCCACTCCCGCGTCGACGCCGAGCTCGACGTACGTCGATTCGCCGGCGCGAATCTCGACTCCCGTGCGCTTCGCGACCACGCCGGCGTTTCCGAGGCCGTAGCCCTGCGGATGCCTGAACACCACGCGGACGCCTTCTCGCAGGTTCCGCCAATGACTCTCCGTCGATGCGTCCTCGGCGGGGATCGAGCGTCTGGCGAAGGGCCCTTCGCTCTTCGCGTTCTCGCGGAGCCACTCCAGCTCTTCCGGCGTGTAGCTCGTCGAAGGGCCGATCGACGGGTACGCCACGAGGAAGAGGGCACTGACCCCGACCGATACGACGGCGAGCACTGCGGGCGCAACGCGACGCTGGCCGAAGGCGAGCACGGCCAGACCGACCGCAAGGGCTGCGAACGCGGCTCGGGTGTGCGTGTACAGGAGGGCTGCGTAGACGAGCAGCGCCAGCAGCCCCCAGTACCAGCGGAACGGCCGGGCGACGACGTAGATCAGCGCGACGACGAAGAGGTAGGCGGTCGCGAGCGGTGAGAGGAACGTCGAGACCAGCCGCCTGATCGGGTTCTCCTCGTCGCCGGTGTTGTAGACCCAGTTCTCGGGAAGTCCGGAGAGGCCCTCGTAGTCGAGCCCGAGCTGCTCGCGGTACCAACCTGGAACACCGGACTCCCGCCACGACTGGAGCGAGATGAGAGCGAGATCGACGAGACCCACGACTGCGACGACAACCGCGGTGAGAGCGACGAGCCAACCGATCCGCCCAGCGCTCCGCCCACGCGACGCCCAGGAGGCGTCCCAGCGCATATGCAGCGACCGGGAACAGGTGGTGGCGCAGCGCGAGCAGCTCTCCGCGAGTCGTCGCCTCGCCTTCGAGCCAGCCCTGCGGAAGGAGCCAGTAGACGACGATGACGATCGCGTAGGACGCGGCCAGCACGTCGGCGGCTTTGACTGCCGGGAGTCGTCGCACGTGCCACGCGACGGCCCCGAGCGCGACGAGGAGGAGCGCCTCCTTCCAGGCTGCGACGACATCGAGGAGCGTCCCGCGCACCCCGAGCTCCCAGAGCTGGGCCATGGCGACGTTGTGCAGCGCGAGGCCCACGACGAGCACGACGAGAGCGATTCCGGTGACTCGACGCGCGCTAATCGACGATCGCCACCAAGGTCAAGCCCAGGTTGACGATCCGGACACGACCCGGAAAGAGCGCACGAAAGCTCCTCTTCGAGAGCAGGTGAATCTCGGTCGCGAAGCACTTGCCCACGCGGCGATACGCACTGTGCGCGATCGAGTCGGGGAGCCAGTGCACGAAAGGCAGCCGCGTGTGGACCTCGATGGGGAAGCGCCGGTTCGGCGTCGTGATGAACACCCGGCGTCCGACGCGGAGAGCCTCGGACACGAGCTGCCGCTGGCGCTCCCGATCGCCGACATGTTCGACGACCGCGTTCGAGAACACGATGTCGAACTCGCCGTCCGCGAACGGGAGCTCGCACGCGTCGCCCTGGACGTAGCGGATCCCGGGGTAGGAAGCCCGGAAGCCGGAGCCGTCGTGGAGCCCGAGCGCGGTGATCCGGCCGGGCCAGGGGTAGTGCTCCTCGAGGAAGTTCAGCGTTCCACAGCCGTTGCCCTCGCCGAACGCGAGCTCGTCGGCCCCGACGTCGAGCACCGAGGTCTCCGCGGTCGGGTGGAACTCCTCGAGGAAGAGCCGGAGCTTCCGCTTCCGTGAGCGCAGCGAGACCTGATCGACGATCCGCACCGGCGATAAGTATGGGGTCAGACCCGTGGGGTCTGACCCCGGTCACGCGATGGGCGACTGCAGTCGGGGTCAGACCCCACGGGTCTGACCCCGGAGATACGCTGCCCACCGTGGTCGAGGCGGCGATCAAGCCGAACGGGCTCTACTCGCTGAAGCGAACCGCCGGCTCCGGGACGTGGAAGGCGCGGCTCCCCGAGAGCGGCTGGGCTTCGGCAATGCAGGCGCCCGACGGATCGGTGCTGATCAGTGCGAGCGACGAGCCTGCGCTCGAGAAGGCGCGGTTCGTCCTCGCGCTCGACGACGATACGACCGAATTCCATCGCCGCTTCGCGCGCGACCCTCTCCTCGGCCCGACCGTTCGTGCGCTCCGCGGCCTGCGGCCGAAGCGCAAGGCGACCGTTGCCCACGCCGCGTTGCGGGGAGTTGCGGGTCAGCTCGTCCAGTCGAGTCGTGCCCTCGAGATCGAACGGAACGTGATCAGGGCATGCGGCGAAGATCCACCGACGCGCAACGCGCTTGCGCGGCTCTCCCCGGCCGCGCTCGTTCGATGCGGGCTCGCAGGAAGTCGAGCTGCCACCCTCACTCGCCTCACCCGAACGCTCGATCTCGAGAAGCTGAAGGTCACGCGCGATACCGCACTCGCCCGGTTACGCCGCGAGCGGGGCGTCGGCCCCTGGACCGTCGGGGTCGTCGCGTTGCAGGGGCTCGGGCGCTACGACACAGGGCTCGTCGCAGACCTGGCGCTCGTGAAGCTCCTCGCATCGTTGCGCGGACGCTGGCCCGCGCCGGACGAGACAGCGGAGTTACTCGAGCCGTACGGCGAGTGGCAGGGACTCGCGAGCGTCTTTCTGCTGCAGGGATTCAAGCGCGGCCTGATCCCCGGCGCGAGCATGGATCGGGCACGCGCGGTGCGCGCTCGCGCGAGTCACGTGGCCTGACGGGCAGCCGTACACTCCCGCGCATGGTGGACGAGCGGAAGATCGCGATCCTCGGCGCCGGCCGGATCGGCGAGTCGCTGATCGCAGGACTGCTCTCGTCGGGTTGGCGCGAGCCCGCCGAGATCGCGGCAACCGGGCGTCGCGCCGAGCGTGTCGCGGAGCTCCGCGAGCGGCACGGTGTCGATGCGACGCTCTCGAACCACGACGCAGCGGCGGGCGCTGCGCTCGTCGTGATCTCCGTGAAGCCGCAGGACATCGACGTGCTCCTCGGAGAGATCGGCGGGCTCATCCTGCCCGAGCAGACGGTCCTCAGCGTGGCGGCCGCGATTCCCACCGCGAAGATCGAAGGCCGACTCTCACCAGGAGTACCGGTCGTTCGGGCGATGCCGAACACGCCCTCGACCGTGCACGAAGGGATCGCTGGGCTCTGTGCGGGCGCACATGCGGGAGACGAGCACCTCGCGCTCGCCGAGGAGGCGCTCTCCCACCTCGGTGGGGTCGTGCGCGTGTCAGAGGCCTCCATGGACGCGATCACGGCGGTCTCCGGCTCCGGTCCCGCCTACTTCGCGCTCCTCGCGGAGGCCATGATCGAGGCGGGGATCCTGCTCGGCCTCTCGAGAGAGATCTCGACGCAGCTCGTCGTGCAGACGATGCTCGGCACCGCAAAGCAGCTCCGCGACGAGAAGATGCACCCGGTCGAGCTTCGCGAGATGGTGACGTCCCCGGGCGGAACGACGATTGCGGCGATCAGAGAGCTCGAGATGGCGGGCGTGCGAGCCGCGTTCCTGAACGCGATCCAGGCCGCGATGGTGCGTGCCCGCGAGCTCGCCGCCGGCGAGCAGTAGACACGCCTCGGGCTCGTGGAGAACCGAGAGACTTCCGGCGGGGCAAACGTGGCCCTCGTCGGTCTCGTGGCCCTTGTCGTCGCAGTCTCGACTATGGCGATCGATCATCTCCTCGGCACCGACCGAAGTGACAGTGACAGCGTGCTCGTCGATCCGGCAGCCTTCGCAATCAGCGTCGCGCTCTCGCTGGCAGTCGGCGCGTTCCTCTTCGGCTGGCTCGTGCCGCGAGAGCGCACGCGCGGCCCAGACCGTGCCGCGAGGAGCGGACTCGTCTGCAGCGTTCTGAGCGTCGTCCCCGGCGTGGCTCTCATCTGGCTCGGCGTCCCGTTCATCGTTGCCGGAGCGGGTTTGGCACTCGGGCTGGAAGGACGCCGCGGGACGAGGCGCGTCGAGGCCACAGCGGCCGTGACGATCGGCGGACTCGCGCTCGCTCTCGGAACTGTGGCCTACCTCGTCGCGGCGGTGCGCTGACGCCTCTCCTAGCGAGGCAGCATGACCGATTCGAGCTCGATCGCAAGTTCTCGGGAGCTTGCCAACGCTTGGAGCGCAAGCACCGTGTCGGCGACGGGAGTGTCCTCCAGGAACTCCGTCCGAGCTTCGAAGTCGGCGACGAGCGCCCGGATAGCCGCGTCGTAGCCGCTCGCATCTCCGGCAGCGAGCGCGGCGACCGAGTCGGTGACCGGCGCAGGAAAACCGTCGACTCCGCGCGAGCGTCGCGGCCAGCTCGGACGCGGCCTCGTCGTCGCCGAGCACGAGGTGTGCGAGCGCAGCCGCATAGCGGCCGATCGGGCTCTCGGAGTCGGCCGCGCCCGCGTCGAGGGCCCAGCGGGCGTCGTCGCGAGCACCCTCGAGGTCGCCTGCGATGAGCCGAGACTTCATCGCCCCGATCGGGCGGCCCCAACTGCCCGGTGGCGCCTCGGGCCAGCTCTCGCGGTAGCGATCGGCCGCACGAAGAAGCCATTCGCTGCCGTCATCGCGTCGTCCGAGCATCAGCAGCGAGAGCCCCGCCGCCCAGGCCGCGTTCCCCATCCGCGTGAGCTGGCGCTGACGCTCGTCCGGATCGTCGGGTAGCCGCGCCGCGCCGTCCTCGAAGCGCTCCTGCGCCCGCGCTGCCCGTTCCTCCCAGTCGACCATGGCTTCGAAAGTATCGTCTCGCCGTGGCCGAGCTCCGCGAGGTGGTCTACGTCGACGGCCTACGCACGGCGTTCGGCCGAGCTACGCCAGACGGCTACTTCGCGAAAACGCGCGCCGACGACATGGCCGTCAAGGCCGTTCGCGAGGTACTCCGCCGCAACCCGCAGCTCCCGCCGGAGCGGATCGACGACGTCGTCTTCGCCGCGACGGCGCAGGTCGGCGACCAGGGGCTGACGCTCGGGCGTGACGTCGCGCTCCTCGCCGGGCTCCCGACGACGGTGCCCGGCTTCGCTGTCGATCGCATGTGCGCAGGCGCGCTGACCGCGACGACCGCGGGAGCAGGAGAGATCGCAATGGGCGCTGCAGACGTCGTCCTCGTCGGCGGCGTCGAGCACATGGGCCACCACCCGATGGGCGAGGACGTCGACTTCAACCCACGCTTCGTCGCAGAGCGGATCGTCGACGAGTCGGCGGCTGTGATGGGACAGACGGCCGAGAACCTCCACGATGCGTTTCCTCATCTGACGAAGGAGGCGGCCGACGCCTTTGCGGTCGAGTCACAGCGCCGTGCGGGCAAGGCCTGGGACGACGGCGTGATGGACGACATCGTCGTGCCCATGTCCGTCTTCACCGACGAGGGCTGGAGGGTCGCGGCGCGCGACGAGTTCCTCCGGCCGGAGACGACGATGGAGGCGCTCTCCGGCCTGCGGACTCCGTTCCGTGCGGGAGGACGCGTCACCGCCGGAAACTCCGCAGGGCTGACGGACGGCGCCACTGCGGCTCTCATTGCCTCTGCAAGCGCCGCACACGAGCTCGGGCTCGAGCCGAAGATGCGGCTCGTCGCATTCGCCTACGCGGGCGTCGAGCCGGAGCTGATGGGCCTCGGGCCGGTGCCGGCGACCCAGCGCGTGCTCGAGCGCGCAAGCGTAGGGATCGACGACATCGACCTCTTCGAGCTGAACGAGCCTTTTGCGGTGCAGGTGCTGACGTGGTGCGACGGCGTCGGCGTCGCCCCCGACGATTCGCGCCTGAACCCCTACGGTGGCGCAATCGCGTGCGGCCACCCGCTCGCAGCGACAGGCGTACGGCTCATGGCCCAGCTCGCGCGTGGCTTTCGCGACCGGCCGGGCTCGCGCTACGGCCTCACCGCACTCTGCATCGGCCTCGGGATGGGCGCCGCCGTCCTCTGGGAGAACCTCCAGAACGGTGGCTAGCCCAGCGACGCAATTCAAGCTCCAGCGGCTGGACACGCGCGTCGGCCCCGTCGCTCTCGTGACGATGGACAACGGCGAGGACTGGAGCAAACCGAACACGTTCGGTGAGGAGGCGCTCCGCTCGCTCGAGGAGGTCCTCGGCCGGCTCGCCACCCGCGACTGGCGGGGCATGTTGCTCACAGGCAAGCCGTTCGTCTTCGCGGTCGGCGCCGACATCGACGAGTTCGGCGGGATCACGCCCGAGCGAGCCCGTCTCGGAGGTGAAGCCGGGCACGAGCTCTTCGGCCGCATCCGCGATCTGCCGTTCGTCACGCTCGCCGCGATCAACGGTGCGGCTCTCGGCGGAGGCGTCGAGATCGCGCTTCACTGCGACTACCGGACGATCGCGTCGTCCGTCCGTCACTTCTCCTGCCCCGAGGTGTTCCTCGGGCTCATCCCCGGTTGGGGCGGAACGCAGCTCGTTCCGCAGCTCGTCGGAGCGGAGCAGGCCGTGAAGTTCATCGTCGAGAACCCGCTTCGGCAGAACCGGATGCTCATCGCTCCGCAAGCGCTCGAAGCCGGCTTCGCGGACGCACTGCTCGAGCCGGTCGAGTTCCTCGACGAGTCACTCGCCATGCTCCTTCAGAAGATCGACGAGGGAGCCGGAAAATGCCGACCGGCGGCCGATCTCTCGGACGCTGCCGAGGTCTGCCGGAAGGCACGAGCGCGGCTCGACGGCCAGCTCCACGGCGCAGCCCCGGCGCCGTATCGCGCGCTCGACCTGATCGAGGGCGCCGCGACCTGGCCCCTCGAGGAGGGCTACCGCGCCGAGGAGGATGCGCTGGCCGAGCTCCTTCCCGGCCGGCAGGCCCAGGCCTCCGTCTACGCCTTCAACCTCGTGGAGCGGCGGGCCAAGCGCGGTGGAGGCGATCCGGATGTCGAGCCACGCCGCGTTCAGAAGGTCGGCATCGTCGGAGCGGGACTGATGGCGCGACAGCTCGCGCTGCTCGTGCTCCGCCGCCTCGAAGTGCCCGTCGTTCTGCGCGACCTCACGCAGGAGCAGGTGGACGACGCGAGGTCGTGGATCGCGGACGAGCTCGCCGACCTGGTCCGCAAGGGCCGGCTCGGTGAGGGCAAGGCGGCCTTCCTGGCCTCGCTCGTCACCGGCGGCACCGGGTGGGACGTCTTCTCCGGGTGCGATCTCGTGCTCGAGGCCGTCTTCGAGGAGATTGCCGCCAAGAAGGAGGTCTTCGCCGAGCTCGAACGCATCGTCTCACCCGAATGCGTCCTCGCCACGAACACGTCGTCGCTCTCGGTGACGGAGATGGGCGCCGATCTCGAGCATCCCGAGCGGGTCGTCGGCATGCACTTCTTCAACCCGGTCGCCGTGCTCCCGCTCGTCGAGCTCGTGCGAACGCCGCAGACGGACGACGCGTCACTCGCGACGGCCTGGAAGGTCACAAGAGGACTCCGCAAGACGGGAGTCCTGGTCCGCGACGCGCCGGCGTTCGTCGTCAACAGAATCCTCGCCCGCCAGGGCGCGGTCGTGACGGATGCACTCGACCATGGGAACTCGGTCGACGAGACCGACGAGGCGATCTTGAGGCTCGGCATGCCGATGGCTCCGTCGGTGCTCCTCCAGCTCGTCGGGCCCAAGGTCGCGAACCACGTTCGCCACACGCTCCACGACGCTTGGCCCGACCGCTTCCCGCTCTCGGCGACTCTCGAGAGCCTCGCCGCAGGTGGCGAGCCGGTCGTCGTCGAGCACGCCCCGCGATCCGTCGACGAGATCCACGACGCCGTGCTCGAGGCGATGGCCGACGAGATCAGGCACATCCTCGAGGAAGGTGTCGTTGCCGAGGCGGCGGACGTCGACACATGTCTCCTCCTCGGGGCCGGCTTTCCCTTCTGGCTCGGGGGGATCACGAAGCACCTCGATCAGACGGGCGTGTCGCAGCGCGTCGCCGGTCGCCTCCTTGCCGACCTCCCCGCGACACCTGCGTAGCCACGTCCGTCCGGCTCTGAGGTATGCTCTGCCGGTACCGCTCGCCGGCTAACGGGCGAGCGTCAACTCTTCGGAAGGAGCGGCACGGCAGTACGTGCTGCGTGAATGCACGAGGCAACGACCATCCCGGCGCCGACGTCGGACACCCCCGAGAACCTGACCGCCGCCGCTCACCGCGCGGAGAGCTGGGTCGGCGAGCCGTTCCTGCTACCCGACGAGGATGCGGTCGCCGCACTTGCTCCCGGCACCGCGCGCAGGGCGGCGCTCGACGACGCGCTCGCGGAGATCGACCGTGGCCTGGAGCGCCCGTCTCGACGCTGGAAAGTGAAATATGGACTGATGCTCGGTCTCGAGCGGGTCCTGACCGAGAGCCTTCCGCGCACGGCGGCAGGCACCGAGCTTCGCCGTCATCAGGTCGACGCGCTCGCGGGAATGCTCGCCGAGCTCATCGCGGCGACGCAGCGCTCGGCCGAAGAGAACGGGAACGGAAACGGCGGTGCCGCGGCGGAGCCCGAGATCGACGAGGAGGCAGACGACGACTTCGACGCCGGCTTCGTCGAGGAGGGAGACCCCGAGGCCTCGTTCCACGGTGCCGATCCTGGCGCAATTCGTCGTTACCGCTTCCGCCATCCGACGGCCTCCGGGAAGACGATCGCCGCCGCCGGCTTCGTCGAAGCCGCCCGCGGTCTCGGCGTCCTGATCCTCACGCACCGCCGACTGCTCGTTTCCCAGTTCAAGCGCGACCTCACCACTGAGGGGTACGCCGACCGCTTCGCGGACGCGGTGGTCAAGGGCACGCACGCCCCACGCGAGAACCCCATCACGATCCAGACGTACGCCTGGTTCGCGCGCCACGGCAGCGAGCTGGATCGGGACACGTACGACCTCGTCCTCTGTGACGAGGCGCATACGGCACTCGGGGAGAAGACCAGCGGCGCCATCCGCGCCTTCCACGAGCCGCTGTACATCGGGATGACCGCGACCGAACAGCTCATCGCGAAGCAGGTCTCCGACGTCTTCCCGGCTTCGGTCGACGACCTTCCGCTGGCCGACGCGGCGAGACGCGGGCTGATCGCGCCGCTGCGCAACCTCAGGGTGCCTCCCGCGGCCGCGATCAACTCGGTGCCGATCGTCGGCGGCGACTTCGAGGAGCGAGCCCTCGCCGCCGCTCTCGACCACGAGGCACTCAACCAGGCGGCCGCAAGCCTCTACCGCGAGCGCTTCGGAGCGACTCCCGGCATCGTCTACGCGGCCGGCGTGGCGCACGCATACAACCTCGCGCAGGAGTTCCGCGCGGCCGGCCTCAAGGCCGAGGCCGTCTCCGGGAAGACCCCTCCCGCACGACTCGCAGAGACGCTCGCGGCGTACGAACGCGGCGAGATCAACGTCCTCATCAACGCACAGCTGCTCGCCGAAGGGTGGAACTCACCGCGAGCAACCGTCTGCATGCACCTCGCCCCGACAGCCTCACGTCGCGTCTACCAGCAGCGGATCGGCCGAATCATGCGCATGCACCCGCGCAAGGAAGCGGGCATCGTCGTCGACTTCGTCGCCAAGGGCTCGACCCACAACGACCGCGTCGTCTCGCTGCACGCTCTGCTCAATGCGGACTTCTATCGCGAGGGCGCCCGCGTAACTCCTGCTCCACGCCGTCGGCAGCAGCGTCGCGCCCGTCGCAAGCTCTCGCCGGTGCCGTGGCTCGTCCCCGTCACTCCCGACGTCGGTCGCCGACTCGCCGTCATCCAGCGCGAGTGGCAGCGGATCGACCCGAAGTACCTCGACGATGACGAGCAGCGGTTCTGGGCGACCATCGCAGGGCGGCAGATCCGATTCGACCAACGGGCAGAGTTCGCACGCAAATTCGCCGAGGGACGTGCCGGCAAGGGCGCACTCGAGCAGTTCCTCGCGACCTGCGCGGCCGAGAACCCGAACCGCCGTCTGCGGATGACCGCGCTGCTCGACCGCGTCGCGACTCCTGTCGACCGGGCCGACTTCGACGACCTCGTCACGCTCGTGACCCAGGCGCCGACCTGGGAGAAGGACCGCTCCGCGGGCGTTCGCGTGCTCTTGCGGGCAATCGGCGAGGGGAAGCCCGTTGCGCCCGATCAGATCCTGGCGCGTTGGACGTGGCGTCTCGCCCGTTCGACTCGCAAGGTTCAGGACCGACGCGTCTCGACCGAGTTCCCCGAGGCGAAGCGTCTGCTCGGTGCGGCTGCGAACTCACGGGGCTACCGACACGAGGAGAACGTCAATCGGCTCGTCCAGGTGGCGGAGGCGATGCCTCTTTCCGTCGGCGCCGCGCTCCTGGCGTCTGCCGATGGCTATACGCCGCGCGCAAATGCCGCGCTCGACCGCGCCCGCGAGGAGCTCGGCACGATCGGCGAGATCGCCAACGCGCTCGCCGACAACCTCCCCGCACCGAAGCTCACCGCGCGCAAGTCGCGCCGGCGGCGGCGCAAGCGGAGGGGCCCGGCGCAGGCTGAAGCCCAGGCCGTAGAGGCTCCGAGCGAAGACGGCGCGAGCGCAGAGCCGATCGCGCTCGTCGCGGAGCCCGCGGCCGCGCCTCTACCCGACGAGACGTCGGAGGACGCGGCCTAGCCTTCCCCGCCCTTCGGCTCGCCGTCTCCGTTCGCCTCGCGGTCCCGCAGGAAGCGGGTGATCTCGGCCGCAAGCGCGTCGCCCGAAGGAAGCCCGCCCGACCCCTCGATCCAGTCGAGCGAATCGGAGCGGCGCTCGAGCTCCTCGACGTAGGCCGCGGTGTCGGCGTCCGTGGCCACGGCCTGCGATACCTGCTCGACGTACTCGTCCTCCGCCTCGGCGAGCTCCCCGATGTCGATGTCGGCAGAGAGGACCCCTGCGAGTCGCTCGCACAGAGCCCGCGCTGCCCGAGGGCTCGGCGCGAGCTGGACGTAATGTGGAACTGCTGCCCACAGGCTCACCGACGGGATGCCCGCTCGCCGGCAGGCATCGAGCAGCACGCCGACGATCCCGGTCGGGCCCTCGTACCGCGAGAGCTGCAGGCCGAGCTCGTCCACGAGCTGCGGGTCGGTCGCGGCGCCGGTGACGGGTGATGGTCGCGTATGCGGCACGTCTGCAAGTAGCGCGCCCAGCGTCACGACGAGCTCGACACCCAGGTCGCGCGCGAGATCGGCGATGAGCTCGCTGAAGGTGCGCCAGCGGTAGTTCGGCTCTACGCCCACGAGTAGGACCGCATCGCGGTTGGCACCGGGGATGGGGGCGTGGAAGAAGGTGTTCTCCGGCCACTCGATCTTGCGCGTCTGCCCCTCCTCGAGCGAGACCAACGGCCGCGTTGCCTGGAAATCGACGAAGAGCTCGGGATCGATCTCGGCGAACTTGCGAGCCCCCCATAGGCGCGCGAGGTAGCCCGCGGCAAGTGTCGCCGCCTGACCGCCGTCGTTCCAGCCCCGGAAGGCGCCCACGAGTACGGGCCGCACGAGCGTCGGTCGCTCGAATATCCGGAGCTCGTCAGCCATCAGACAAGCCTACTGTCGCGCCAACACCGCAGGAGGGCGCCACAGCACGTACGCAAGCGCCACGCTGAGCGCCCAGATCGTCGCCGCAAGGAAGACGTGGACGAGCACGAGGCCCCAGGGCAACGCACTGCGGTACTGGACCTCGCCGAGTACCGCCTGCGCAACGAGCGCGGCGAGAAGGAAGCCCCAGATTCGCACGATGCCCGGATAGGTCCCACGTAGTCCGCGGAGGAACCAGCCGACAACCAGAACCCCGATACCGAATGCCGCCGCAACTCGCACGTGGACGTACACCGTCTCCGATATGGCGATGCCGAGACGCTCGACGTCGGCGCTCGAGCCCGGGTGTGGGCCCGAGGCAGTGGCGACTGCGCCCGTGACGACGAGCAGAGCGCACGCGGGGAGGCCGATCCAGCTCACGGCTCTGCGGAGCCACAGCCCACCCGCGGGCGCAGCGGCACCTGACACGAGGAGCCACGCCTCGAGCGCGACGACCACGGCGAGCCCGACCACCGCCAGCCCGAGGAGGAAGTGCGTCATCACCGCCAGCGGGTGCAGGTCGAGCGCAATCGTGATTCCGCCCATCGGAATCTGAGCCGCGGCGACGAGGAAAGCGCCGAGCGCAGCCAGCCTGGCGGTGCGCGACAGCCTGTCCACTCTGCGCGATCCCAGCCATGTGACAAGCGTGAGCACGATGCCGACGAGCGCGATCAACCGGTTGCCGAACTCGACGAAGGCATGGAAGCCCTGCTCCGGGTACGGCTTGTCACCGCAGCTCGGCCAGTTTTCGCATCCGAGACCGGAGCCCGTGAGCCGGACGAACGCTCCTGACGTGACGACGAGGAAGAGCGCGACGCACGACGAGACGGCCAAGCGGAGGAAGCCGCGCGCGGACATCGCGCGTGCACGAACGACTGCGATGCTCACGGCTCTAGAACGACACCCGCGCCGGCTTCGACGCGTCCGATCCGATGCAGCGGGAGACCGGCGGCCGTCAGCGTCGCCTGAAGGACGTGAGCCCGCTCGCCGGGCACCGACGCGAGCAGGCCCCCGGCGGTCTGGGGGTCGTACGCGAGTGCCTCGAGGGCGGGATCGGCCTCGCTTTCCACGTGCCCCGAGACGTACTCGCGGTTCCTGCGATCGCCGCCGGTTCGAACGCCGGCCTGCGCGAGCTCGAGCGCTCCGGCGAGCAGCGGAAGCGAGCCCGCATCGAGAATCGCGCGCACGCCGCTCCGCGATGCAAGCTCGTGTGTGTGCCCGACGAGCCCGAAGCCGGTGACGTCCGTCACTGCGTTGGGAGCGAACGGCCGTAGCGCATCGGCCGCCGCGGTGTTCAACTCGACCATCGAATCGATCGCAGCGTCGAGCGCGCCGGGCGGTGCCTCCCCGTCGCGCTCCGCCTGCAGGACGATGCCGGTTCCCAGCGCCTTGGTCAGGAAGAGCACGTCTCCCGGCTCCGCGCCGGCTTTCGACCAGACCGCATCGGGATGCACCGTGCCGACGACGGCGAGCCCGTACTTCGGCTCCTCGTCCCGAATCGTGTGGCCTCCCGCCAGAATCGCCCCGGCGGCGCGAACGCGCTCGTCTGCACCCGCGATGATTTCGCCGAGCACCTCCGTCGGAAGCTCCTCCGGAAACGCAGCGACGGAGAGCGCCAGCAGCGGGACGCCCCCCATGGCGAAGACGTCGTTCAGGGCGTTCGTCGCCGCGATCGCGCCGAAGACACGGGGGTCGTCCACGAGCGGTGGAAAGAAGTCCACGGTGAAGACGATCGCGCGGTCGGCGTCGAGACGATAGACCGCAGCGTCGTCGGCGGAGTCGAGACCGACGATGAGATCTTCGGCCCCGGCGGGCACAAGCCCGGCGAGGAGGGTCTCGAGGCGGCCTGCCGCGTACTTGGCCGCGCATCCACCCGCACGCGCGAGCGATGTGAGCGGAACCGATTCCACTCCATGAACTGTAGGCGCCCGCGGCCGCGCAAAGGTCGCGCTTCACGGCTTGGCGAGACCGAATCCGCACGTCAGTGCCCGCGCAGCGGGCACCTTTAGGGATGTTGCGCGACCCGAATCTCCACTCGCAGATTCCGGACTCGTGCAGCGACGAGTATTCCGGTCCTGCGCGCTGGGGAGGAGAGCCGCCGAGAGCAGCGAACTCGCGACCGGAGAGATCCGTCCCATTCTCCTCTCCCCCTGACGCAGCGGCCGCCGCCCCCTCGGCGGCCGCTGACTTTGGTGCTCCACTTAGACTCGCCGCGTGAAGTCGGCGCTCATCACGGGGGGCTCTTCTGGGCTGGGGCTCACCCTGGCACGGATGCTTCGCGCCGAGGGCTACGACCTGACGCTCGTCGCACGACGTCCTGAGCCGCTCGAGGAGGCGGCAGCCGAGCTCGGTGCGCTCGCCGTCGCCGCCAACCTCGCGGACGCCGACGAATGCACGCGCGCCGTCGCTGCACATGCCGAGCGGCACGGAGGCATGAACGTACTCGTGAACTCCGCCGGCCTCGGGATCATGGGCTCGTTCGCGGACCAGGACACGAAGCGGATCGGCCTCCAGCTCGACGTCAACCTGCGCGCGACGATGATCGTCACGCGTGAGGCGCTCCCCCACCTACGGGCGACGCACGGCCACGTGATCACGCTCGCGTCGATCGCCGGAACGATTCCGACCCCTGGTCTCGCCGTCTACGGCGCGACGAAGGCCGCGCTGATTTCACTCACCAGCTCGATCAATCGCGAAGAAGCGGAGTACGGCGTGCGTGCGACCGCGATCTCCCCGGACTTCGTCGCGACGCGAATGACGGACTGGACCGGGCTCCGCGCCGACGAGCAGATCCAGCCCGACGACATCGCAGCACTCGTTCGAACGGTGTTGCACCTGAGCCCTCAAGCGCGCATTCCGAACATCGTCGTCGAGCTCTTGCGCGACGGCGTCTGACGGGTTCGGTCGCGCTCAACCGCCGAGCTGAGCCCGCACCGCGGCCTCGAGCTCGTTCACCGAGACCACGCCTTCGTACCGCTCGACGATCTTGCCGTCGGTCCCGACGAGGAACGTCCAGGGCTCGGTCTCGAGGCCCCACTCCCGCATCCAGCGGTTGAAACCCTTCGCCGGGTCGTTCCCCTCGTAGACCTCGACGTGGATGAAACGCGTCTCCCCGCCCTCGAACCGGCTCGCGACCTCCTCGACGACGTCGACCACCGGACCGCACGTACGGCTGGAGCAGAACTTCGGCGTCGAGAACGTAACGACGAACGGAGCTTTCGATCGCAGCGAGTCGGCGATCGAATGCTCGAGCAGCGACTCGTCGGGCGGCGTGCGGGTCGTGAGCCTCGAGAAGACGCCGCGCGTGGAGGCGATCGTGGGCGTGTCCGACGCGATCGCGGGGTCGCCGATGTCCGGCGCGGAGTCACTCTCGGCCACGACCACGTTCCCGAGCGCCTGCACGGCCGTGGCGCCTCCCTCCGGCTCTGCGAGCAGCCAGTACGTGCCCGGGCGGGGCAGCCGAAAGCGAGCGACATAGATGTGACTGGCATCGGCCACGTCGCCTCCGGGCACGCCGATCCGCTCGAGCTTCGCGCTCGACTCGAGGAACGGAGGAGCCTCGAGCCGGTCTGCGACCCACACGCGCGCGCTCGGAAGCGTGACCACACGCTCCTGCGCGTCGATGACGAGGAAGGAGACTCGGACGTTCCCGGGCTCGTGACTCGCAGTCCCCGGGACGATCGCGACGTCGTCGCCCGGCGCTCGCCAGAGCTGCTCGAGCGTCCTGCCCCCTCCGGGATCAGCCGCCGTGGTCGTCGACTCCTCGCTCGATCCGCCACAACCGACGAGGAGCAATGGTGACAGCACAACGGTCAGAGCCGCAACGGGGCGCATACGCGCCCGAGTGTAGCCTCGCCTCGGTTAGTGGCCCTCGGGCCAGGAGCCCTTGGCCTTGCTCAAAAAGGCAGCCAGCAGCGCCAGGTTGACCAGCAGCAGCAGTAGTCTCGGCTTCACGGCGACCTCCTCTCTAGAAGCGGATTTCCTGGAGCGCCTCAGCGGCGTTCCGGTAGAGACGTGCGGCCTCGTGCTCGTCTCCACGACGAGCTGCGAGATCCCCTAGTGCAACCCACGCCTCCGTCCGGTGGCTGATCGACGCCATTTGTTCCGCCGCGGCGTCAGCCATCCGGAAGCATTCTCCCGCCTCATCCAGCCGCCCGCGCTCCAGCAGCGCTCGTCCCAATACGAGCTGCGACGGACAGACTTCATGGAGGTAATCCTCGCGACCCTGCAGAAGCTCCAGTGACTCACGCGCGAGCGCGTCCGCCTGGTCGTATTCGCCGCGGTTCAAGTGCACCTTGGCGAGCCCTTCGAGCGCCTGTGCGGCATCCGCGGGGGAATCGGCATCCAGCGCCCGCGAGTACGACGCCTTCAAGTGCTCGACGGCGTGCTCCTCGTCTCCCAGGAGGAGCGTCAGCCCGCCGAGCATCAACAGCAGCCGCCCGACGTTTCGCTCGTCGTTCAGCTCCTGGTACAGCTCCTTGGCCCGCTGCGCGTAGTTGCGGGAGCGGATGTAGTGCCCCTGCCGCTGAGCGGTCAGCGAAGCCTGAAAGTACGTGTTGGCGATGGCGCGGCGATCGCCGAGTCCCTCGGCGAGCTCGAGCGCGCGCTCGACGTCCTCGCGCGCCGCGACGTAATCACGCTGGCGGCGATAGCACCGGGAGCGCCAGCCGAGGATGTCCGCGCGGAGGAGATCGCACGGAAGATCTGAGCGCTCCGCGAGCTCGAGCGCCTCGTCGAAGAGGGCAATCGCGGTCGAGATGCTGGACAGACTCCATCTGCAGGCTCCGAGGCGGCACAGGACCTCCGCTCGGTCGACATCGGAGAACTCGGGACGCTCCGCGATCGCACGGGCACGCTGCAGGAGATCGACGGCGCGGCCGACGGCGCCGGACTGCTGAAGCGCCCACGCCTCGCCGACCAGCGACCGAAGCTCCAGGGAGGACGCGTCTGTTCCAAGCACGTTCGGACGCACCTCACGAAAGTCAGCGATCGCCTCTTCGTAGCGATGCGCCTCGGAAAGGGCTTCTGCGCGCGTCAACATCGCCTCGACCTTCGCGCGCTCATCAGCCGAGACACCGGCGCTGATGAACGCCGGGTCAACGCGAAGCCGCTCGGCGAGCCAAGCGATGGTCGCCGCGGTCGGGCGAGTCTTGCCGCGCTCGATCTGGCTGATGTACTCCTTCGAGAAGCGATCGCCGGCGAGCTCGGTCTGCGTGAGACCGGCCGAGATGCGAAGAGCACGAACGCGATCCCCCAGGCGTGAGCCGGCAGCGGTGCCAGACAGTGTGGCGGTCTCGATCATGCCCATTTCAGTGAACCCGGTTCTGGCTCGCCGCGCTCCCCCTAAAGGGGGATGTGTGGCTACCCGTTTCGAGTGAAGTAACGGTAGCGGAAATCACTTGACCAAGCTACTTGACTTTTCTGGACACGGCTCCTATAGTCAGGCGCACACCGCAACCGATCGGACGCCAGATCGGCTGCGCGGGCACCACCGCCGGATTCGTCGGCGAGTGCAGGAAGAGCGTGGCTGGGCCGCAGAGCCACGAAATTCCGGCTCGCCGTCCCGGGAAGGGGTCGCCTCGAACGGAGAACGCCCCCGGAGCCGCAGCCGGGGGCGTTTTCACGTCCTGGGCGGCAAACGTGCGAGCTACCCGACGGGTTCGACCGCAGCGTCACTTCGAGGGCGGCCGGCACCCGCGTGCGGACGCACGAGGGCGAATGCGACGATCGCGCCCAACGACCGCGATCGCGGCGGCAACGAGCAGGGCGGCCTCGAACCCCCTCATGAACGCCTCGGGCGTGCGCTCTGCGCCCGCCTCGGCGGCCACGATCGCACCCATCACCGCGATTCCCATCGTGCCGCCTACCTGTCGTGCGCTGTTCAGGACCGCCGACCCCACGCCGGACTTGTCCACAGGCACGCTCCTCGTTGCCGCGGCCGCGCCCGGTGTCATCGTCAGCCCCATCCCGATGCCACCGAGCACGAGCGCCGGGAACAGATCCCAGAAGCGCGCGTCGACGCTCAGCCGGGAGAACATCACGAGCTGAGCGGCGATGAGGATCATCCCGGTTGTCATGAGCCCGCGGGAGCCGATCCGATCGCTCGTCTTCCCGGCGATCGGAGCAACGAGGATGATGAGGATCGTCAGCGGGAGAAAGGCAGCGCCGGTCTGGACCGCGGAGTAGCCGAGGATGTTCTGCAGATAGAGGGAGACGAAGAAGAAGACTCCGAACATCGCCAGCGCGACGAGCAGCACGACGAGGTTCGCGCCCGTGTACGTCCCGTTTCGGAAGAGCTCGAGTGGCAGCATCGGGTCGCGCTGGCGACGCTCGAGCTGAACGAACACGAGCAACGAGACGGCGGCGAGGACGAACGAGCCGACGATCCGCGTCGAGCTCCAGCCGTACGTGTTCGCCTCGATGAGCCCGTACGTCAGCGCGAAGAGGCCGATGCCGGATGTCGCGAGCCCGGGCAGGTCGAGTCGCGAGTGGGTCTCGTCGCGCGACTCGTCGATGAAGACGTAGCTCGCCGCGATCCCGAGGATCCCCACCGGGACGTTGACGAAGAAGATCCAGCTCCAGTCGAGGTGCTCGGTGATGAGACCACCGACAAGGGGTCCGATCGCGAGCGCGAGTGCCGAGACGCCCGCCCAGATGCCGATCGCCGTCCCGCGCTCGCGCGGCGGAAACGTCGCGGCGATGATCGAGAGTGTCGCGGGGTTCATCAGGGCAGCTCCGGCGCCCTGAAGCACGCGTGCGGCGATCAGCATCTCCCCCGAATCGGCCAGGCCGCAGAGGAGCGACGCCATGGTGAAGACGGCGATTCCGATGACGAAGATCAGCCGGCGACCGTATGCGTCGGCGAGCTTCCCGCCGACGAGCATGAGCGCGGCGAAGGTCAGGGCATAGCCGGTGACGATCCACTGCAACTCGGAGAGATCGGCGTCGAGGTCGCGCTGGATCGAGGGCAGAGCCACATTCACGACGGTGTTGTCGAGCATGATCATGAAGAGACCGAACGAGACGGCCGCAAGCGTGAGCCACTTTCGGTTGTGCTCTGCGAAGATCCGAGCCCTCATGCCTCCCGAGACTAGCCAGCGGGGATCGGTCGACTTCGCGTGGGTGCCGACGCCGGAGCAGCTCGCCCGGGCCAACGTCACGCGCCTCGCGACGTCGCTCGACTGCGGGGACTACGACGAGCTACATCGGGTTTCGATCGAGGAGCCCGACCGGTTCTGGCGCGCCGTCGCGAGCGATCTCGGCATCCCGCTCTCGAGGGACTGGGACGAAGTGCTCGACGAGTCGCGCGGGGTCGAGTGGACGACCTGGTACGTCGGAGCGCGCCTGAACGTCGCGGACGCGTGCGTACACCGCTGGGCGCGCGAGCGCCCGCGCGACGAAGCTGCGGTATGGGCGCCGGAAGTCGGAGACGGGCGGTCGCTCACCTGGTCCGACCTCTCGCATGAGGTAAGAAGGCTGGCCGAGGCGCTCCGCCGGCTCGGCGTGTCGGAGGGCGACGCGGTCGGAACCTTCCTGCCGATGGCACCGGAGGCGGCTATCGCCTCGCATGCGTGCGCGCACATCGGCGCCGTTCAGGTACCGATCTTCTCGGGGTTCGCGGGGCCTGCGGTCTCGTCGCGGCTCTCGGACGCCGCCGCGAAGGTCGTGGTAACGGCGGATGCGTCATACCGCCGTGGGCGACTCGTGCCCATGAAGGAAGTCCTCGATGCCGCTCTCGCCGATGCGCCGACGGTCCAGCACGTCGTCGTCTGGCGGCGAGCGGGAGTCGACTGCCCGATGGCGAGCGGCCGCGACGCGTGGTGGGACGAGCTCGTCGCCGACGAGCCGGGGACCCTTGCCCCGACAGAGGTCGAAAGCGAGGCGCCCTATCTCATCGCGTACACCTCCGGGACGACAGGTCATCCGAAGGGTGCGCTTCACGTCCAGGGCGGGTTCCTCCTCTCGATCGTGCGCGAGACCGCGTACCAGGCCGATCTTCGGCCGGGAGATCGCGTGCTCTTCTCGACGGACATGGGCTGGATCATGGGGCCGTGGACCGTCGTCGGCGGAATGGCCTGCGGCGCCACGATCGTCTTCATGGAGGGCTCGCCCGACTGGCCTCCAGACCGCCTTTGGAGGATCGTCGAGCGCGAGCGGATCACGATGCTGGGCGTCTCGCCCACACTTGTTCGAGCACTCATCCCGCACGGCGAGCCGGTCGCCGACCTCTCGTCGCTGCGCTCGGTCGTCACCACTGGCGAGCCGTGGAACCGCGGCCCGTACGATTGGCTCGACGAGCACGTCTGCAGTCGAGGGAGGATCCCGATCGTCAACTGCTCGGGTGGAACCGAGGTCGGAGCCTGTTTCCTCTCCGTGACCCCGATGAGCCCCACGAAGGCGTGCTCGGTCGGGTTCCCGGCACTCGGCGAGGACATGGACGTCTTCGACGATCGGGGCCGACCGGTACGCGGCGAGGTCGGCGAGCTCGTCTGCAAGCGGCCCTGGCCGGGAATGACGCGCGGGATCTGGGGCGATCCGGCCCGGTACCTCGAGACGTACTGGCAGCGTTTCGCCGGGGTCTGGACCCACGGCGACTGGGCGTCGATCGACGAGGACGGCTACTGGTTCCTCCACGGACGCTCGGACGACACGCTGAACATCGCAGGCAAGCGGATCGGACCGGCCGAGCTCGAGTCGGCGGCGGTCGGCCATCCGGCAGTCGTCGAGGCAGCGGCGGTCGGGATCCCGCACGAGGTGAAGGGTGAGGTCGCCTGGCTCTACTGCGTTCCGGCGCCGGGCGGTGACGCGACCGAGGCCGACGTCACCGCTGCGGTGGCGGGAGAGCTCGGGAAGGCGTTCGCGCCGGACCGCGTGATCTTCGTTTCTGCCCTCCCCAAGACGCGAAGCGCGAAGATCGTCCGCCGCGCGGTGCGGGCGCGCGCACTCGGGCAGGATCCGGGCGACCTCTCCACGCTCGAGAACCCCGAGGCGCTCGAGGAGATCGAACGTGCCGTCTGACGTTCTCGAGGGCGTCGCTCTCGTTACTGGGGGTGGGCGCGGGATCGGAGCCTCCATCGCCCGCGAGCTGGCGGAAGCAGGCATGCAAGTGGCGGTGACGGGCCGTACGCCCGAGCAAGTGGACGCGGTCGCGAGGGAGATCCGTGGGCTCGCTCTCGTCGGCGACGTCGCACGCCGCGAGGACGTGGACGCCTGGGTGGCCCGGACCGAGAAGGAGCTCGGCCCGATCGACCTCCTCGCGGCAAACGCGGGTGTCGGAGGTCAGGATGGGGCCACCTGGGAGGTCCCGATCGACGCTTGGTGGAACGCGTTCCGAGTGAACGTCCTCGGCGTCCACCTCGCGTGTCGAGCCTCGATCCCGGGCATGCTCGAGCGCGAGAAGGGCCGTATCGTGATCACGGGCAGCGGCGCCGCATATCTCCCCGGGGCACGCCACACGGCCTACCCCGCGAGCAAGGCGGCAGTCTGCCGCTATGGCGAGGTGCTGGCCGATGAGCTGAGGGGTCGGATACCCGTCTTCGTCTTCAGCCCTGGGCTCGTCCGCACGGCCATGACCGAACGTTTTGGCGACGACCTACCATGGACGCCGCCCGAGCTCGCGCCGCAGCTGGTCCGGGTGCTCGCATCCGGCCGAGCGGATGCGCTCGCCGGCCGCTACATCCATGCCGAGCACGACGACATCGAGGATCTGATCTCGCGCGCGGACGAGATCGCCGCGAGCGACCTGAACGCCATCCGGCTTCGTCGTTAACGCTCGCCGAACGAAGGCGTCCGTACGATGGGACCGTGCCGTTCTTCATCTGTCCGAACTGCAAGGAGCGCTCGCTCGACCTCGACGGCTACGACGGATTCTCGGCGCAAGCCGTCCAGTGCCGCAGCTGCGCGTTCGGCTTCCTCTTCGAGCTGCTCGAGGACTACTACCCCGCCCCGGAGACCGGCTTCGTCGTCTGCGACCGCGACACGCGCGTGCTCGCGGCCGGCCGAGGTGTGTTCGAGCTCACCGGGTACCGCGACGCCGATCTCATCGGGCGCGATGTCGTAGAGGCACTCGCGCTCTCGGATACGTCACCCATCGAGGTCGTCAGGGAGTGGGGCGTGAGAAAACTCGGGCAGGAGCTCCAGATCCGAACCCGGGCCGGACTGGACAAGCGTGTGACCGCTGACTTCTTCCCGGCGTACGACGACGACGGCGGCCTGCTCGTCGCGCTGACGCCGCGCTGACGCGGCGGGCTCGGCGCGTTCCTCTACGAGCGAGGGACGATCCAAACCTGGCGTGAAAAGGCGAGGAGCTCGCCGTCCTCGCCGAAGAGTGCAGTACCGGCGAAGAGCTTCCGCCCGTTCTCTTCGAGCGGCCATGCCGTGACGACGCACGTCTCGCCGATCTCGGGCAGCCGCTGGATCCGCGCGGTCATGCGGCCGAGGACGACGTCACCTCGCCCGACCGCCCCGGTCGCATACGCACCTGGGCAGTCGATTGCAGCCCAGACGAGCTCGGGCAATTCATCCCGGAAGGTCACCGGGGCAGCATGCAAAGGCTCCCGTCCGGCCACTGCGCCCGCGTAGACCCCCAGGCCGTCGGCTTCTTCCCGAATCCCGCAGGTGAAGCACTCCGCAAACTCTGCGTGCACGGCCCGCACATGCCTCGACCGTGCCTCCACCGCCGCCGCGATGGGCACGCTGAGCAGGGACTTCGAGCTCGAGCTGCGCCGACCGCGCTTCCGCCACGACGTCCTCTCCGTCGAGAAGCATCGCCGATTCGCCGTCGCCGTAGACGGCGAGCGGCCGGTCGAGAGGTGGCGGAAGGCGAAGCGTCACTTCCACCGCCTCCGCGTCGACGAACGCGGCGAGCCGGCCACAGGCGTATCCGCCGTTCGCAGACGTAAGTGGCCCGCGGAAGCGCCGGTCGAACGTGATCTCCACGTGTCGATTTCTACCTGCGTCAGATCCAGGGGACGTGTCCTGGGGTCAGACCCCGCGCGATAGACTCGGTTTGTGACTGTGAGGCTAAAACCTTGAGGCTCGCGCTCGCACAGCTGAACGTGGTCGTCGGCGATCTCGAGGGCAACCGCGCCAAGCTCGTCGAGCAGCTGCGGCGGGCGAACGGCGTCGGAGCCGATCTCGTCGTCTTTCCGGAGCTCGCGATCACGGGATATCCCCCCGAGGACCTGCTCCTCCGCCCGGGTTTCGTGCGCGCCGCGCGCACGTCGCTCGACGAGATCGCGATCGCTGCGAACGGGATCGTCGCGCTGATCGGGACACCATGGTTCGATCGAGATCTCACGAACGCCTGTGCCGTGTGCGCCGACGGTCAGGTGCGCGCCGTCTACAGCAAGCATTTCCTGCCGAACTACGGCGTGTTCGACGAGCACCGCTACTTCGCCGAGGGCCGTGACCTCGTGCTTCTCGGCATGGGCGACACCAGCCTCGGCGTGACGATCTGCGAGGACATCTGGCAGCCGGGCCCGCCTGCAACGGACCTCGCGCTCGCCGGAGCGCAGCTCATCGTCAACCTCTCTGCCTCTCCGTATCACGTCGGCAAGGCCGAGGAGCGGGAGGAGATGCTCGTGACACGCGCTCGCGACTCGACAGCCTACGTCGCCTTCTGCAACCTCGTCGGCGGACAGGACGAGCTCGTCTTCGACGGGCACTCGGTCGTTCTCGACGACTCCGGAGCGGTGCTCGCGCGAGCGCCGGGCTTCGAGGAGCACCTGCTCGTCGTGGACATCGAGCCGGCCGAAGCCATGGGACGCCGACTGCGCGACGTCCGAAGACGCGAGCTCGACCGGTCGCGGGAGACCGTTCCCGAGGTCGCGATCGTCGAGCTCGGCGTACAGGCGGTACCTGCCACACCGACATCGATCGAGATCGCCCCGTTCGAGCCCAGGCTCGAGCAGATGCGGCTCGCGCTCACGCTGGGCCTCCGCGACTACGTCGAGAAGAACGACTTCTCGGAAGTCGTTCTCGGTGTCTCGGGCGGCATCGACTCCGCGGTGACTGCCGTGCTCTGCGCGGACGCGCTGGGCTCGGGTCACGTCCACTGCGTCTCGATGCCGTCCCGATTCTCCTCGGACGGTACGCGCGACGATGCGCGCGCGATCGCGGAAAGCCTTGGCTGCGCCTTTCGCGAGATCCCGATCGAGGACGCGGTGGTTGCGTTTCACAAAGTGCTCGAGCTCGAGATCGCGGACGGCCTCGCCGGCCTCGCCGCCGAGAACCTCCAGGCACGTGTCCGAGGCGTGATCCTCATGGCCCTGTCGAACACCTACGGCTGGCTGGTCGTCTCGACGGGGAACAAGTCGGAGCTCGCCGTCGGCTACTCGACCCTCTACGGGGACATGGTCGGCGGGTTCGCGCTCCTCAAGGACGTCTTCAAGACGGATGTCTACCGGCTCGCAGGGCACCTGAACGAGCGCGCCGAGCGCGAGGTGATCCCGCGCAGCACGATCGAGCGCGCACCGAGCGCAGAGCTGCGTGATGATCAGCGCGACGCGGATTCGATTCCTCCGTACGATGCGCTCGACCCCGTGCTGGAGGCGTACGTCGAGGAGGATCGCTCTCGAGAGGAGCTGGTCCACGAGTTCGACGCCGAGATCGTGATGCGGGCGGTCGAGCTCGTGGATCGAGCGGAGTACAAGCGTCGCCAGGCCCCTCCTGGAGTCAAGCTGCGCCCGAGAGCGTTCGGGCGGGACCGGCGCACGCCCATAACGAACCGCTGGCAGGGTTGACATTCACGTACCGTAAGTACTAACTTACGGTAAGTGCAGACTAACGGACATCCGCTCGACGCACTCGGCGACCCGACGCGACGGCAGGTCTTCGAGCTCCTTCGCCCGGGGCCGAGGTCGGTCGGACACCTCGCGGCCGCGCTACCAGTAAGCCGGCCGGCCGTGTCGCAGCACCTGCGCGTCCTCGAGGACGCCGGCCTCGTCACCCACCGACGCGAGGGGACGCGGCACCTGTACGAACTCGATTCCTCCGGAGTCGTGGCGCTCCGTGAGTGGGTCGACGGATTCTGGAGCGAGGCCCTCGCCCGGTTCAAGGCGGTGGCCGACACGAAAGGAGAGGAGCAATGAGCGATGCGCTCGTCATCGAGGTCGTGCGCAAGACCGTCACTGTCGACTGCGCCGTCGAGGAGGCGTTCCGGATCTTCACTTCCGACGCGATCAGCTGGTGGCCAGTGGGACCCCACTCGATCCACGACGAGGTCAGGGAGATCGTGTTCGAGCCGGAGGTGGGTGGAGCGGTGTACGAGACCGGTGCGAACGGCGAGCGGGGACACTGGGCGACCGTCCTCGAGTGGGAGCCTCCGACGAGGCTCGTCCTCGCCTGGAACATCCTGAAGCGAGAGGGCGAGCAGACCGAGGTCGAGGTTCGCTTCCTGCCCGAGGGTGCCGGTACCCGGGTCGAGCTCGAGCACCGCGGCTGGGAGCGCCTGGCGGAGAGCGCCGTGGAGAAGCGCGACAACTACGACTCGGGCTGGGACTTCGTGCTCGGCAAGTACGTCGCTCGAATCAGCTAACGGTCGGGGTCTGACCCCGAGGGAGGCCGTCCTCGCGGCGGTCTTCCTTCGCGGCTGGACGCTCGTCGCCCACCTGGAGGACGCGGCGTCGGGGAAGTCGCTCGACCGGCCGTCCCTGCAGCGGGCTCTCGCGATGATCGACGACGGGGAGGTCGATGCGCTCGTGGTTGCACGACTCGACAGGGCCACTCGGAGTGTCGGCGACTTGGCCCAGCTCCTCGCCCGCCTCGAACGACGGGGCGCGGCCTTCGTCGCGGTGGACCCTGGGCGTGGACACGAGCACCCCAGGAGGTCGCCTGGTCGCGAATGTGATCGCATCGGTCGCGGAGTGGGAACGCGCCGTATCGCACAACGCACAAGGGACGCGCTGAGGCAGCTCCCACGCGAGAGGCGCGGCGGTCCCGTCTACCCGGAGGCGGTCCGGGTACGCGCACGGAAGCTGCGGGCGAAGGGCGAAGGCGCTCCCGCTCCACGCCATCGCGAAGCGGCTCATGAGCGAGGGCGTCGTTCCGCCTCGCGGCGGCTCTCGCATCGGCCCCGAATCCGCCGAAGGCCTACGGCACACTCTTCGGCCGCATAGCTCTGAGAGTCGGCAACGGACTCGACCCGTTAGCCGATCTGCTCCGCTAGCTCGACGATGATCCCCTCGGGGCCGCGGACGTAGCAGAGCCGGTAGCTGTCCTCGTATTGCTCCAGCTCGCCGACGAGTTCAGCGCCGCGGGCTCGCAGGCCGGCGACGACGGCGTCGATGTCCTCGACGGCAAATGCGATGTGGCGGATACCCGGCGTGTTCGCCGGCTCGGGCCGGTTGTCGCCCTGGTTTGACGGCGAGTGGAACTTGATCAGCTCGAGTCGTCCGTTGCCGTCCGGAGTTTGCATGAACGCAAAGTCCACCCGTACGCCCTCGAGCCCCACGACGCCGTCCACCCAGCGACCTTCGACCGACCCCTCATCGCGCCCTTCGAGTCCGAGCTCGACGAAGAACTCGGTTGCGGCTGCGAGGTCGTCAACCACGATGCCGACGTGATCCATCCGTTGGATAGTCATGATCTCCGTGATCCTTCCCGACGTTCGACGAGCGTCATCGGTTCCTTGAGGGAACTCACCCTATCACAGGACAGTCTCCTAAGGGAACTAAGCTAGGATGCAGGCGTGCAACGGACCCGCTTCGGCGACATGGTCTGCTCGATCGCGCGCACGCTCGAGGTCGCCGGCGAGCCCTGGTCGCCGCTCATCATCCGCGACGTCTGGGTCGGTCTGACCCGCTTCGACGAGATACAGGGCAACCTCGGGATCTCCCGCAAGGTGCTCACCGAGCGCCTCAAGTGGCTCGTCGACCAGGGCGTGCTCGAGCAGCGCGTCTACTCGGAGCGACCGCTACGCCACGAGTACCTGCTCACGCAGAAGGGGTGGGAGCTCGCCGACATCCTGCTCGCGATCAGCGCCTGGGGCGACCGCTGGACGGCAGGTGAGGCCGGCCCGCCCGTCCTCCGCCGCCACCGCCCCTGCGGGCACCTGACCCAGGCCGAGCTCCGATGCGCCCACTGCGGCGAGCCGATCCGCGCGAGCGAGGTGGACGTCGAGCCCGGGCCGGGCTCCAAGCGCGCCGCACGGTAGCGACCCAGGCAGATAAACGACTCTTAGTGTTGGCCCGATACCCGGGCAGCGCTAGGCATAGGAGCGGCCGGCGGCGCGGAGCACGCGGAGCGCGTGCAGCGTCAACAGCTCGTTCGGCCCGGAGCCCCAGTCGACCACCTCGACGTTACTGCCCTTCGAGCCCGGCGCCCTCCACCAGCGGCCGCCGGCGCGCCAGCGGCCGTCCGGGAGCCTTCGCTCCTCGAGCAGGTCGAGGCCGTCCGCCGAGCGCGGGTCGTCCGCAAGCCCCATCCGGGCGAGCACGACGAGCGCCTGGAAGAAGTCGTAGTGCCAGAACGGCGGCGAGTGCACCGTCACGAACGACTCGCGGATCGGCTCGCCGGTGGCGAGCGCCCTGAAGAGTCGATGCTCGAGGAAGAGCTCGGCGGTGCGCTCGGCGGCCTCCCGCGCCCCCGTCTCGCCCGTCGCCGCCCAATACTCGTGCAGCCCCCACATCGGCGGCAGCGACTCGTTGAAGGACGAGCGGTAGCCGCTCGCCTTCTTGTCGCAGTTCCAGCCGCCGTCAGGCCACTGCCACTCGACCAGCGACTCCGCGAGCAGGCGGACACGCGGGTCGTCGGCGAGGCCAAGCCGGCAGCAGACCGCGAGTGCGTTGCCCTCCTGCGACCCGCAGCGCCGCGTCAGCCCGTCGATGACCTGGATGCGGTCGCGATGGCCCTTGCCGGTGAGCCAGGCGAGGACGGTCTCCGCAGCCGCGAGACAGCGCGGCTCGCCGGCCGGGACGCCGAGCTCGACGAGCGAGACGAGCCGCCAGTGGGCACCGTCCCATTTCGCGTAGACGTTGGTGCCGAAGCCGCCGTCCGCCTGCTGGCCGGCGAGCAGTGTGTGCACCTTCGGACCTTCGAGGACCCGCGCCGCCTCGTCCGGCGCCTGCTCGTCGAGGAGGTCCCGCTTCGCCTGCGCGACGATCCCCGGCTCGTCCGACTCGAGCAGCCAGTCGACGGCGGAGGCCGTGACGCTCACGTGAGACTCCGACGTCGACCCTCGGCCTTCACAGCGAGCGCAGGTCTCCCCACGAAGAGCATGAGCGGGAACACACTGGTCGCCCCGCACGGAGGCGCATGCGTCTCGGAGTGTTACCGACGCCAGCCGAGACTGGGAACATCGCGTGGGCGAGCGTACTGTCGCTCGAGAGGCGGTCGTGGATAAAGATGCCTCTGTAGTCGACGATCGCGAACATCGACCATGACGTAGTAGCGCTCAGTCGACCTCGACGCCGAGCGAAGAGAGACGCGCGCGAAACTGGGCCTTGGCGGCGACATCGCCCTTGGCCTCGAGGATCTCGAACGCCTCCGCCGCCACCTCCGATGCCTCTTCGCTCCGACCGGACAGCGCCAAGACCTCGGCGAGGTACGCACGGGAGTACGACCGTGCGAAGTGGTTATCCGTCGGCTCGGCTAGCGCGACCGCTCGACGTGAGCGCTCTTCGGCCTGCGCGTACTCGCCGCGGCGTGCGTGAAGCAACCCGCTGACCATCTCGAGCCAGACGAAGTTCATGAGATCCTCGGCGGGCGTCGTCTCGCGCGCCTTCGCGCACAGCTCCTCGATCTCTCTGTCATCCGCTCCTGCACGGTAGAGGCACTCGGCAAGCATGAGAGCGTGAGTGGCAAAGAAAGCACGCTCGCCGATTCCTTCGAGGATCTCGAGACTGTCCCGAAGCAGCGCCTCCTCGCCATGGAGGTCGCCCGCCCGAAAAGCGATCTCGGCGCCACCCTGGGCGAACGTAGCGGCGGTCAAGAGGAGACCCGCGTCGACATACACCTGGCGCGCGTCGCTCCAGAGCTCGCGGGCGGACTCGAACTCCCCCTTCATGCCGTGCAAGCGGGCGACACTGGAACTCTCCCACGCTGCCGCGAGGAGGCCGTACTCGCGTGCCCCTAGCGCCCGAATGCGCTCGAGTGCCTCGTCGACCGGCATCGGGCCGCCGTAGTAGCCGCTACCCAACCTGGCTCGAAGCGTGCCTCTCAGTCGTGCCCCCCTCTCGCCGGCGCGCTCGAGATGCGCGAGCGCGCGCTCTCCTGCATCGGCCGTCTCCTGCACGCGCAACCTGTTCCACGACTCCATGGCGACGCTCCACCAGTAGCGCGCGAGGCCGTACTCGTCCCCGGACTCCTCGAAGACGGCCCGCGCCTCGTTCCGCCACGATTCGCTCGTTCTCGACCGAGCTCGCGTGACCCGTACCCAGGCCTCCTGGTCGCCATCGACACTGCTGCGTGAGCCCGCGTTCTCGGGTCGACTGCCTGCCTCGCCTCCGACAGCACCTTCCAGGCTTCGTCGTAGTTCGACTCGTACAGGGCGTCGGCGAAGTCCGGCGCGAGCGCAAGTCGAGCCTCGTCGTGCTCCGGCAACAGGCTCGTCGCACGGCCGAACAGTGAGCGGCCGGCGTTGAAATCGCCGCGTTCGAGGGCTCCTCGCCCGGCCTCCGCGAGACACGCGGAAGCGCGACGCGCAAGTCCTTCGAGCGCGGCATCCGAGCCGTCGAGCTCGGCCCGGTACCGATGCGCCTGCTCGAGGTGGTAGCCGACGATCTCGTCGCTCTCGACGAGGTCGTGGCCGGAGAGCCACTCGGCGAAGCGCTCGTGCAGCTCGGCGCGGATCGCCTTGGGCAGGGACTCGTAGGCGGCGTCGCGGATGAGCAGGTGCCGGAAGCGGAAGCCCTCGTCGTCCGGAAACGTCGCTGACGTCGAGCGGATGAGCTCCTTGCGGACGAGCGTCGCGAGATGGGACTCGACCGCGGGTCGAAGGGGATCCGGGGAGAGCACTGCCACGGAGCCGCGGTGGAAGACCTCCCCTTCGACGGATCCTCGCTCCATGACCATCCGCACGTCGCCGTCGAGCGAGTCGATGCGCGCCTGCAGGAGCGCGTGAATCGTCGGCGGCACGACGATCTCGCCGTCACCACCGTGCTCGCGCACCATCGCGAGCATCTCCTCGACGTAAAGCGGGTTCCCGGCCGATGCCGTCGTGATGCGCTCGCGCAGGTCGCCTGCGAGTGGAGCGTCGGCGACGAGCTCGTCCATGAGCGCCGAGCACTCCTCCGGGCCTAGCGGCTCCAGCAGGAGCGAGGTCGCGTTCAGCTTGCCGCCGCCCCATCCCGGTCTCGTGTCGAGCAGCTCCGTCCGCGCGATGCAGAGCAGGAAGATCGCCGCGTCGCGCGACATGTCGGCAACGTGCTCGAGCAGGTCGACGAAGACCGGCTCTGCCCACTGGAGGTCGTCGATGACGACCACCTGCGGCCGCTCGGCCGCACGCGACTCGAGGAGCCGCCGGAAGGCGAGCTGCGTCTCCGGCGGCGACGTGCCGATGACGGAGTCGGGCTCGACGCCGATCGCGATCAGGATCTCGACGAGCGGCCAGTACGTGATTCCCTCGCCGTACGAGAGGCACCGCCCGCGCAGGACGTCGGCCGAGTCACCAACACGCTCGAGAAAGTCCGCGACGAGACGCGACTTCCCGATGCCGGCCGGTCCGAGGAGCGTGAAGAGCCGGCACGTGCGGTCGGCCACGGCATCCTCGTAGTCGCGCCAGAGACGCTGGCGCTCCCGCTCTCTGCCGACGAGCGGCGTCTCCAAATGGCGGGCGAGGGACTCGGCTCCGTCGAGCACCTGGAGTAGGCGGAACGCCTCGACGGGCTCCGACTTCCCTTTCAGCGCAAGCGGCTCGACAGCCTCGGTCCGTACGGCATCTCGAACGAGTAGCCGGGTCTCGGCGCCGATCAGCGTCTCCCCGGACGCGGCTGCTTGCTCGAGGCGCGCCGCGACGTTGACGGCGTCACCGGTGACGAGCGTCTCGCCCTCGCCGCCGACGACGACCCCGCCCGTGTTGATGCCGATCCGTGCGTCGAGACCGTGCTCCGCGATCGCGGTTCGCATCTCGGAGGCTGCACGCACGGCGCGGAGGGCGTCGTCCTCGTGCGATACCGGGATCCCGAACACGGCCATCACGGCGTCTCCGACGAACTTCTCGACGGTGCCTCCGTGACGCTCGAGGATCACGCGGAGATCCTCGAAGTAGCGCCGCATGCGCGCCCGGAGCGCCTCGGGATCGGTCGACTCGCCGAGCGCCGTTGACCCGACGAGGTCGCAGAAGAGGACGGTGACGACCTTGCGCTGCTCGCGCGCGATCTCTGTGGCGAGAGAGCGGCGTCGCGCAGGCGTTGCAGAAGCTCGCCTCCTCGGGATTCTCCTGTCCGCAGCTCGGGCAGGTGATCACGCGCAGAGACTACGGCGTAGGCGCGTCTTTGAACATCGGGGAGATGTGCGTTGGATAGGCGAGCGTACTGTCGCTCGAGAGCCAGTCGGGGAGAAAACAACTCTGTAGTCGGGCGCAGGACCCTCGCCTGGGCCAGCGTGCGGGAATGCACCAGAAAACCGACTAGCGGCACCCCGCAGGTGGGCAGACGTTGGTTCTCAGCTTGTCGAAGGTGGAACCTGCGCTCTTAGCGAAGAGCCTCCTCGAACCGCGGGTCGTCGCGTACGGCGGCAAAGTCGTCGTCTCTGCGCGCGTCTTCCCGGAACCGCGGTAACAGCTCGACGGACCGTCGGAGGTGGGCGAACGTGTCGTCGCCGGTGTCGCCTGCGAGCGTTGCGAAGCACGCGTAGTTGTAATGCAAGCCCGCGTGGTCCGGCATGCGCTCGAGGGCACCGCGGACCGCTTCGAGCGCGTCGGCGTAGCGCTGTTCGCCATAGGCCTTCATGGACTCGCTATGGAATGGCCACGCCTCACCCCAGTCGACCCCCTGGTACGCCTCGCCGGGTGTGGCGCCGACGGCAAGGACGGTTCCGTCCCCCGTCGCCTTGCGCCGCGACTCCGGCCCGACGAACACGAACGTCCCTGCGGGCGCGTCGACCGTGTCGCCGTCGAGCTCGAAGGTTGCGTTCCCGTCGAGCACGATGTACAGCTCCTCCTGGCCCGAGCCGGACTCGGCGTGCTCACTGATCAGCGTGCCATCCTCGCTGGGCGTGTAGGCGTTGATTCCGAATGCGTGGATCCCGAGGTGCTCGCGCACCGGGATGTCTGTGCCGCGCCGCTCGATGTCCTCGAGACGCGCGACCTGCCACTTCGGCTTGTCGCTCATCGAATCTCCTCCTGGTAGCGCGGGGCGCTGGAATCGTCGATCGTAACCGGGAAGAACCGCGGTGAAACGGTCACCAAGTTCCCGAGGCATATGCCGGTGTTTCGCGGCTCGCCTGCGCGAGCGTGCTGTCGCTAGCGCGCAGTCGGGGGTAATCGCAACTCTGTAGTTGCGGCCCCACGCCCCACCTAGTCTTCGGCCGCTAGCGTCACGCCATGCAGTTCGACACCAAGATCGCCGTCGTTCTGCGAGATGATCTGGCCGTTTGGAAGAAGACGAACGTGACGGCATTTCTCGTCAGCGGAATCGCCGGAACGGTGCCCGCCGCGATCGGCCCGCCCTACCGGGATGCGTCGGGAAACGAGTATCTGCCGATGTTCGTCCAGCCGGTCCTTGTCTACGAGGCTGACGGTGCCGCGCTGCGGCGGGCCTATGAACGCGCGGTGAGCCGCGGCGTCACACCCGCCGTTTACACCAGCGAGCTCTTCGCGACGAATCACGACGAAGCGAACCGCGCCGCCGTCGCCGCCGTCGCCGCGCAGGATCTCGATCTCGTGGGAATCGCGTTCCGCGCCGAGCGCAAGACTGTCGACAAGATCGTCGACAGGCTGCGCCTCCATCCCTGAGTTTCCGCCAGGGCCGCCGCAACTCCTACGCGATCGAGCTGGCCCTTCGCGCTCGTCTGACGGCCAAGCTCGGGCAGCAAACGGGCGAGGGCGTCCTTTCTGGCACAGCCCGTTTCCGGTCTTACTGACTGCGCTGTTTACATCGCGTCGGGGCGGGCCTCGGTGTCCCTGAGGTACTGGTGAACGAGCGCGATGGCCATGCTTCCTTCGCCGACGGCCGCCGCGACGCGCTTCACGGGACTCAAGCGAACGTCACCGCACGCGAAGATGCCGGGGACACTCGTTTCGAGCAGGTACGGGTCGCGGTCGAGTTCCCACCGCGTCGCGGCACGGACCTCTGGGCCGGTGAGCACATAGCCCTTCGGATCGAGTGCGATCTCGGGCGGGAGCCACCCCGTCTCTGCGTCCGCCCCAATGAAGATGAAGAGCCCGCCCGACTCGAGGCGAGCCCTCTCCCGTGTCGCGTTGTCGACGACGTCGATCGCTTCGAGTGAGGTGTCGCCGTGCGCGGACACGACCTCTGCGCGGTAGCGCACCTGGATGTTCGTCCGGGTGCGGAGTTGGTCCACCAAGTAGCGGGACATGCTTTTCGCCAGCGTGTCTCCGCGGTAGAGGATGGTCACCGTCCGGGCATGGGACGAGAAAAACATCGCGGCCTGGCCCGCCGAGTTGCCAGCGCCAACGATGTGTATGTCCAGGCCGTGGGTGTTCGCGGCCTCGCTGCGTGCCGCACCGTAGGAGATCCCCTTGCCGGCGAGTCCGTCGAAGCCCTCGATCTCGAGCTGCCGCCAGGAAACACCGCAAGCGAGGATGATCGTCCGCGCATTCAGGACGTCGCCGCCGTCGAGGTGCATCTCACGCGTCGAGGAATCGATCCGCGCGATCGACCGGGTGACGACGATCTCGGCGCCCAGTCTGCGCGCCTGCTGGAGTGCTCGGCTCGCGAGCTCGTCGCCCGACACGCCTGAGGGGAAGCCGAGGTAGTTCTCGATCCGCGATGACGTGCCCGCCTGCCCACCGGGCGCCTCCCGTTCCACCACGATCGTCCGGAGGCCTTCCGAAGCGCCGTACACGGCGGCTGCCAGGCCAGCAGGGCCTGCACCGACGATGACCGTGTCGTACTCCGCGCCGGCCGGCTCGGTCGCGATGCCGAGCATCTCGGCTACGCGGCGAAGTGCCGGTCGGACGACGGTCTCGCCGTTGATCAGGCGAATGGCGGGGTAATCGCTCTCGGCCGGCAACGCTCCAGACCACAGCGCTGCGTCGTCGTGCACGTCGGGTTGCAGCCACCTGAACCGGATCTGGTTGCGGTCGAGGAAGCGCCGAAGCTCGGCGCACGCTCGGTCCCATCGGTGGCCGAGGACGATTGCGCGATAGGGAGCGGACTCGGAGATGAGGCTCTGAAGACCGCGCGGGCCGCTGAGCCGATCGCTCGCCAGGCGTCCCACGTGCTTCCCGACCTCCGGCGCGACAGCCGCGACGGCGTGGTAGTCGTGCGGCTCGATCCGGAAGACGCGCGACGCCTCAACGGCCCGGAAGCCAGCGGGTTGGGGCGTCCCGAGCGTGATCGAGATCTCCCCGATCAGGTCGCCGGGCCGCCGCTCGCCGATGATCCGCTCGACTCCATCGACGATCTTGACCACCTCGATATGCCCCTCCAGCAGTCCGAGGAGCCCCGGCTCGTCTCCCTCGCGTACCGCGTATTCCCCGGGGCCGAGGCTGATGTCGGCGGCGACGCGACAGAGCCGCTCGCGGTCGGCGGTCTCGAGAGTCGCGAACACCTCGAACCGCCCGATTTCCTCCGAAGTCACCATCCGAGACACCGCGGCTGGCCCGAGCAGTCCGAAATCGGGACATTCGAGACGGCCAGCACCCTAACCCGAGCTCCCTCGAACGTTGTCCGGTCAGCCACGGGGACAAAAGCTACCCCGCTCGCTCACCCGACTCGACGCACCAACTCGCGGGGTGGATCACCCCCGTCCACCCAGGCCCCAGCCCGGCAACACCTTTGCCGCGATCGCACCGGTCCCCACTCCTCTCCTCGCGCCCGCGCACGCGCGCGCGAGGCTGGGGGCTGTGACGGCACCCATCCCCCCAAGAACCGTTGGGCCGCGGGGCCTCTTCCGGAGCCGCTTTGAGGTGCTCGTCGCCGCGGCAGCGAACCTCAGTAAACTCGAACCACACGCGCCGGCGAGCACCCTGGGCAATCCCTCATGTCGCATTCGCAGTCGGCGACATCGACGCCGCCGCCGCCACCGTGCGAGCCCGCGGCGGTGAGCTCGTTGGCGAGGTGGAGAACTACAAAAGACATCTATCGGCTCTGCTACGTCCGCGGCGCGGAGGGGATCATCGTCGAGCTGGCGGAGCGGATCGGCTGAGGGCTCCGGAACGCGCCGCCCTTGGCGATGAGGCGTATCACGTTGCACGCGGCGAGGAGGTGACGCGCGATCCAGCAGTCGAGCTTGGCTGAGCGTCGAGTCACACGACTGCAGGCCGCGGGAGCCAAGCAGGAGCGCTGTCAGGTGGGCGAGCGTACTTTCGCTTGGGAGTAGTCAGGGATAAAGACAACTCCTTAGTGGTGAGGCGACATCCCGGAGAGACGCCGCTCGAATGAGCCAGTCATCGCGAATGTCGCTTGAACAGTTGACCTGCTGGGAGCGACTTGTGAGCAGCTCAACCGAGGTAGGATCGCTACGTGTCGAGCCGGTCCATCCGTTACGCGAAAACGGTGGACGGGTTCCACATCGCCTACGAAGTCGTCGGCGACGGCCCGTTCGATCTCGTCTACGTGCCGGGCTGGTTCTCGAACCTCGAATGCGTTTGGGAGATGCCTGATCTCGGTGACTTTCTGAGGAAGCTCGCGACCTTCGCTCGGCTCATTGTCTTCGACCGTCGCGGCTCGGGACTCTCGGACCGTCCTTTCACGCCGGATGCGTTGTCGCTGGAGGTCGGCATGGATGACATCCGTGCCGTCATGGATGACGCCGGAAGTGAGCGGGCCGTGCTGTTCGGCTGGGAAGACGGAGGCTGCCAGAGCTTGCTCTACGCCGCCTCATATCCGGAGCGGACATTGGCGCTGATCCTGTTCGGCATCTGGGTGAAGTACAGCGAGTCACCGGACTACCCATGGGGCTGGACGCAGGAGCGGACCGAATTCTTTTGGGAGTCGCTCCTCGCGAACAAGTGGGGTACGGAGGACTTCTGGCGAACCGATAGCTCACTGGTTTCTTCGGCTATGGAGTCCGACCCCGAGCGAGTCCAGGCATGGGCACGCTATTCGCGCCTCTCAGCGAGCCCAGGATCGGCGGTTGCGCTCGAACGCAGAAACTTCGAAACGGATGTTCGCGCGATACTGCCTTCGGTTCAGGTCCCGACACTGGTCATGCACCGGCTGGGCGACACGTCCGAGCGGGTCGAGCAAGCGCGCTACATCGGCCAGAAAATCGGCGGAGCTGAAGTTGTCGAGCTGCCGGGCACCGAACACGCCCCCTTCATGGGCGATACGGAGACGGTTCTAAGTCGGCTGCGAACTTTCATCGGTGCGATTCGTGAGGAAGAGGCCGAGTTCGATCGCGTACTCGCCACGGTTCTCTTCACGGATCTCGTCGGCTCCACCGAACAGGCGGTTGCTCTCGGTGATCGAGGTTGGCGCGACCTCGTCGAACCGCACCACGCGACGATCCGTAGCCTCCTGGTGCGGTACCGAGGCAACGAGGTCGACACGGCTGGCGACGGGTTCTTCGCCACCTTCGACGGCCCCGCCCGTGGCGTGCGATGCGCTAATGCGATCGTCGGTGCGGTGAACTCACTCGGTCTCGAGGTCCGCGCAGGCGTTCACACCGGGGAAGTCGAGACGATCAACAGCAAGGTGGGCGGCGTCGCCGTCAATATCGGCGCACGCATTGCGGCCATCGCAGGACCCGGCGAGGTCCTCGTGTCATCGACGGTCAAGGACCTCACGGCGGGATCCGGGCTTGCGTTCGAGGATGCGGGCGAGCATGAGTTGAAAGGCATCCCCGGCTCGTGGCGTATCTATCGAGTTGGCAGTCCCGTACCTGCGTAGACCCGTCACGCGACAACATCGCCAGGTGCGCGAGCGTCTGTCGCCAGAGAGAGGGCAATCGGGGATAAAGACAACTCTGTAGTCACGCCGAGGACTCTTGTCTGGGCCAGCGTTCAGGAGTGTCCCCTGGGCCGCCGAAGCTCGCTGAGTAGCCGAGGCAGTGGTTCCGAGCAGGTCTACGACGTGTGCACGGGATAGCGCAGATGCGTGACATCCACACCGGTGACGACTGTCGGATTCCCGAGGACGACCGGTGTGTTCGCGAGGTGGTCGAACAGCCGCACTCCTGCGCCTAGCAACACGGCAGCCAGATCGATGTGGATCTCGTCGAGCAGCCCGGCGTTCAGGCACTGCTGGATCGTTTGGGCGCCGTGCACTAACACGGACTTCGGGTCGGCAGCCGATTTCGCCCGAGCAACGGCGCTTTCGATGCCGTCGGTGACGAACTGGACTGTCGAGCCGGGCCGTGGCCAGCCGTCGGGCACGTCGTGGGTGACGACGAAAGCGGGCACATCCCACGGGTGCTGGCCGCCCCAGCCGTCGGCGCGCTCGAACGTGCGCCGACCGGTGAGCATGGCGCCGACCTCAGCCGCCAAGCCCCTCAGGTGGTCGGCGCTCGGCGCCGAGACGTGGAACGTCATGCCCGATGTCGCGCTCGCTGTGGGGACCTCGACGTCGCCCGAGAAGTACCAGTCGAAAACTTCGGCGACCCCGTCGTTCGCGTCGGCGACGTACCCGTCGAGAGACATCGACATGATTGCGACCACCTTGGTCATGGTGCAGCTCCTTTCGCCTCATCCGGCCCGCCGTTTCCCTGCATCACTCCATCGACGGAGACGAGCGTCGTGGTTGTCAGTTTCATGAGTTCGTCCTGTCTCTCGTGGTGGCCTTTCTCGTTGTGACCGCACCGAGGCGCGGAGCTCATCGGTCGCAGCAGAGTCCGTCCGGCCGAATCGAGCCTGAGGATCTGGAATACGAAGCGAACAAGGACCGCAACCTGGGCGAGCGTACTGTCGCTTGGGAGGTAGTCAGGGATAAAGACAACTCTGTAGTTGGGTGAAGGACGCTCGCCTGGGCCAGTGTTCAGGAATGTCACTGAGTTTGCGGCAGTTAGCGTTAACGGCCGTGCGGGAGGGCTCGGGACAGCTTGTCCTTCGCGAGATCGAAGATCGCGATCTCGGCGTGCTGTTCGAGCACTCGAGGGATCGCGACGCTATAGGGATGGCCGCGTTCACTTCGCCGGAGGCCGATGATCGAACGAACTTCGAGCGACGGTGGGCGCGGCTGCGGAGCGACGGCTCTACGACGAACAGGGTCGTCGAGATCGACGGTCGAGTTGTGGGTCACATTGCGAGCTTCGACTTGGAGGGTCACCGCGAGGTCACCTATTGGATCGGCCGTGAAGATTGGGGGCCGCGGCATTGCCACGCGTGCCCTACAAGAGTTCTTGCAGCTGGAGGCAACCCGTCCGCTCTACGCTCACGCTGCGAGCGACAACGCCGCGTCGATTCGTGTGTTGACGAGTGCGGTTTCCTTATCGTGGGCGAGGGGCGCGAGTTCGCTCATGGGCGCAACGAGGAAACGGACGAGGTCGTGCTCCGACTCGATGCATGACCCCAACTGCCCTCGGCTGGACGAGCGTGCTGTTGCTAGAGCGCAGTCGGGGTAAACACAACTCTGTAGTCACGCCGAGGACTCTCGTTTGGGCGAGTTTTCGGGAATGTCACCCGAGCTCGAGACAACGCCCACGGCGCTGCCGCCGCGCGGCGGACGGCCCAGCACCAGGGCGCTTCGGTAGCGTCGGATGCACAGCAGACGGAAGAAGGGAGACCCGCTCGTGGGCGAGAGAAACGGATTTCCGGCCGGCACTCCGTGCTGGGTCGACGTGACGACGACGGACCTGGAGGGCACCAAGGCCTTCTACGCGACGCTGTTCGGCTGGGAGGCCTCCACCGATCCGAGCCCCGAAGCGAACGGATACACCACGTTCCGTCTGCGCGGCAAGGACGTCGCGGCGGCGTCACCGTTGCCGCAACCGGACGCGCGGAGGGGGTGGAAGACCTACATCACGTCGGACCTCGTCGACGCGACCGCCGCGAAGATCACGGAGGCCGGCGGCTCGATGCTGGCCGAGCCGTTCGACGTCCTGGACGCGGGCCGCATGGCCTTCGCCGGCGACCCGACCGGCGGCGTGTTCGGCGTGTGGCAGGCCGGCGCGCACAAAGGCGCGCAGCTCGTCAACGAGCCAGGGACGTGGAACTGGAGCGAGCTCGCGACCCGCGACGTCGCGACGGCGCGCGCCTTCTACTCGGCGGTCTTCGGCTGGGCGTCCGAGGAGCTCACGGACGTGCCAGGCGGGTACCACGTGCAGACGATCGACGGCCATCAGGTGGCCGGGATCCTCCCGATCTCGGCGGAGATGGGCAACATGCCGACCGGCTGGGGCGTCTACTTCTCGGTCGAGGACGCCGACGCCTCGACAGCAAAGGCGCAGGAGCTCGGCGGCACGGTCGTCGCCGAGCCGTTCGACGTCACCGTCGGCCGGACAGCATGGCTCCTCGACCCGCTGGGAACGCCGTTCCAGGTGATCAAACTCGCTGTCGTGGACGACTAGCCGAGCCGCGCCGGGAGGGGTTCGCATCAGACGCGGGACGACCAGACCGGACTCGTACGCGACGACGCCGGCCTGGGCCTGCTCCCCTCCCCGAGATTCACGTCATCGGTGTCGAGTTAAAGCGGCCGAGAACCAGCAGGTAGCACGCCTGAGTGGGCGAGCGTACTGTCGCTCGAGAACCAGTCGGGGATAAAGACAACTCTGTAGTCGCTGGACCCCCTCTGGACCGTAGCTCTCTGACCGTCTCTGGCTGCGTTGGAAACAGATGAATACTCCTCGAGACGACCCGCACGCCGGGACCGAGCACGTCGAGTACCTCGCCGTTCGATCTCATCCGAGGAGCTCGAGGACCTGAGGAATCGAGGTGACCCGCTGGCCCTCCCAGCCGCGAACGTCTTCCCACGACGGCTGCTCACCCTCGACATGGATCAGTACGGGTGTCATCCCGGCCCGCTGCGCACCCGTGAGCTCTCGGTTCGCTCCGTCTCCGACGAAGAGGCATTCGGACGGCTCGACACCGAGCTCGCTACATACGAGCTCGTAGATTCGACGATCGGGCTTCATGAAGCCGACGATGGCGGAGAACACTGCTGCGTCGAAGAGCGGTGCCAGCTCCGTCTCCGGCCAGACGATGGCAACGTCCTCGGTGCAGTTGGAGACGAGGCCAAGGACGTAATCACGTCGCCGCAGCTCGCAGAGCGCCTGGACTGTGTCTCGGTCGCTGACGAGCGCGTGACGAGCGAGGGCGACGCGCCAGTCGAGGAACTCCGCGACGTCGGCGTCGCTTCCGGTGGCCGCGCGAATGGAGCTCAGGAAGGGCAACAGCGGCCCGCTCTCCCGGCGCTCGTACGCGCCGGCCTCGTACCAGAGCTCGTCCAGGCGCTCGGCGGAGACACCGAGGCGCTCAGCCCAGCACTCGCGGAGAGCTCGCGCGTCCTCGAGCGGCCAGCGGACGAGTGTTCCCCAGAGGTCGAAGACGACGGCGCGGACAGCCACGTCGGGAGCCTGCCTGCTCCTGAACGCTCAGGCGGCTTCGCGGGCGTCCAGTCGGAGCTCAAGCAGCATGCGAAGACGCTCGCCGACGTCGGACTGTTCGGTGCGAAGCTCGGGCTCGCGGTAGAGGACCTTGACCGTGTCCTCGGTATGGCGCCAGCCGTAGCAGCGCTCGTAGCACTCCGCTTCGCTGAGCGTCCGGAGTCGCTCCATTCGTCCGCAGCGTAGGCCAGGTCTCGGATGTCGCGGGGTAGGCTGCGCCCGTGCCGGTCAAACCGAAACTCCTCGAGTTCGAGGTGAGCGTCGACCGCGACAGGTCCGCCCGGAGCGCTCTCGGCGGGACCTCGATCGCACGCGAGGAGACATGGTGGCCCGAGCACCTCGTGTTGGCGGCTCTCGTCCGCTGCACACTGGGGAGCATGGACTACTCGGCCCGCAGGGCCGGGCTCGACGTCGTCGGCTCGGGCCGGGCGCATGGCACGGTCACGAAGCGCGAGGCAGACGGGCTGTATGCATTCGTCGACATCCAGTCCGAGCTCGCGATAGAGCTCGACCCGCCGCCTCCGCGCGAGGTCGTCGACGAGCTCGTCGAAAAGGCTGAGCGGGGGTGCTTCGTCAGCAACTCGCTGACGGCGACTCCGCGTCACCACTGGACCGTCAACGGCGAGGAGATCGGTCGATGAGCACCGCGGCACTCGACATCACGTTTGTTCGCGCGCGCTTCTCTGCGCTCGATCGTCGCCTTGCATTCTTCGACGGTCCGGGCGGCACCCAGTGCCCGGACGAGGTGATCGACGCGATCTCGGGGTACCTGCGGGAATCGAATGCGAACGTCGGCGCGCCGTACGAGACGAGCCGGCGCACGGACGAGCTCGTCGAGCGAGCGCACGAGCGCGGAGCATCCTTCCTCGGATGCACCGCTGGAGAGGTCGCGTTCGGCCAGAGCATGACGGCGCTCAACTTCCTGCTCACGCGTGCGTTCGCACGAACGCTCCGCGAGGAGGACGAGGTCGTCGTCACGGCGCTCGATCACGACGGGAACGTGTCGCCGTGGCTGGAGATCGCGCACGACCTCGGCATCGTCGTGCGCACGGCGAGCCTGACCGACGAGCTCGAGCTCGACTACGAGGACGTGGCTGCCCAGCTGTCGCCCCGAACGAGAGTGGTCGCGTTTCCCGTCGCGGCGAACTCCGTCGGAACCGCGCCGGACGTCGGCCGCGTGGTCGAGCTCGCGCACGAGGCCGGGGCACTCGCCTGGGCCGACGCCGTCCATTACGCCCCACACGGGCCGATCGACGTAACCGCCTGGGACGTGGACGTTCTCATCTGCTCCCCGTACAAGTTCTTCGGTCCGCACATGGGCCTCGCGTTCGGAAAGCGTGAGCTGCTCGAATCCTGGCGGCCGTACAAGGTGCGGCCGGCCGCCGACCATCCGGTCGGGCGCCGCTTCGAGCTCGGCACGAGCCAACACGAGCTCCTCGCCGGCTTCGTGGCCGCGGTCGACTACGTCGACTCGCTCGGCTGGGACGCGATGGTGGCGCACGAGCGTGCACTCGGCGAGCGCTTCCTCGACGGCCTACCTGAGGACGTCCAGCTCTACGGACTGCGGACCATGACCGGCCGTGTGCCTACGTTCTGTTTCAACGTGCCGGGGCGTACTCCGGCCGAGGTGGCGACCTCCCTCGCAGAGCGCGAGATCGCGGTCTGGCACGGCAACTACTACGCGGTCGAGACCATGAAGCATCTTGGCCTCGACGATGGCGCCGTTCGTGCGGGCATCGTCCACTACAACACCGAGGAAGAGGTCGATCGCCTGCTCGAAGGGCTCGCGGCGTTCGTTTGAGCGTGGCGAGCAAGGACTATTCGGGAACGCCGCTCTCGCAGAAGCTCGGCGCGAAGCCGGGTGCTGGTGTCGTCGTCTACTTCACGACGAGCCGCGAGGTGCTCGCGACCCGGTTCGAGTCGTTGAAGGCAGTCCTCGATCCCGCGGACGGGCTCTGGATCGCGTGGCCGAAGAAGGCGGCCAAGATCGGCGGCGATCTCACGTTCGAGACGGTCCAGGAGATCGGCCTCGCGCACGGGCTCGTCGACAACAAGTCGTGCTCCATCGACGAGCGCTGGCAGGCGCTCCGCTTCGTCTACCGCATCGAGGACCGCCGCTAGGAATACGCTTTTCGTGCCCGGTCCCACGGCACTTCGTCCCAGCGGATGAGATCCGGGTCGATGCCGCGCGCCTCTGCGAGATCGCAGGTGAGGCGCTGGAAGCGGACGATGTCAACGACGGGATGGCTCGTGGGTATGAGCATCGCCTCGCCGCCGAGCTCGCCCAGGGCGCGCATCACGTCCTGCGCGCGATCGGCCGAACGTCCTTCTCCTTCGAGGACGAAGCAGCGCACCGTGTCGTCGATCGCCGCGAGGTGCCCGTGCAGGAGCTGCTCCAGGTGGTGCGCCTCGGCAGCCACGCGTGCGCCCTCGCGGAGCTTCAGTACCGCCTCCAGCGCCGTCGCGGTGCCACCTCCTGCACCCGCGACGACGAAGCGGTCGTGCGCGGACGCACCGAGCGACTCGGCTTCGAGCTCGGCTGCGACCGCGGCGGCCAGTCCGCTTACGTCCTCGCCCTGCAGCGCCCTCCCAGCCGCGACCGCGCACGTGTAGCTCGCCGTGTGGCAGTAGCTCTCCTCAATCTCGGGCGTTGCGACGACGACGTGGTCCACCCCGCCCGCGATCGCGCTCTCCGGTGCCCCCGTGATCAGCCACGTCTCCCCCGGGAACCCCTCGACCGCTTCCAGGGTGAGCTTCGTTCCGCCCTCATGGCTCACAGCCACGAGGACATCCGCCGGCGGCGCGTTGCCGAGAACGACCTCGAGCGCCTGTGCCGCCCGTCCGCATGCGAGAGCCGCGTGGAAGGACGTTCCACAGCCCGTGAAGAGGACGCTCGCGTCGTCCGGAAGCCGCGACTCTCCGACTCGCCCGGGGACCTGGCGGAGCCACTCGGGCTGCGCGGCAGTGGCCTTTCGGGTCAGCTGTCCGGGCACGGGTGCTGTCTATACCATCGAAAACGATGCCCGTCTTCGAGAAGCAGACGCTGGGCAACGGCATTCGCGTGGTCACGGCGACGATGCCGCAGATCGCATCGGTGTCGTGCTTCGTGACGGTCGGTGCGGGCTCGCGGTACGAAACGCCCGAGTCCAAGGGCATCGCGCACTTCGCGGAGCACATGTTCTTCAAGGGAACGGAGCGGCGCCCGACCGCACGGACGATCTCCACCGAGATCGACGCGATCGGCGGCGAGTTCAACGCTTTCACCGGCAAGGAGTTGACGGGGTACTACGTGCGGTGCGGCTCCGAGACGCGCGACGTCGCCTTCGACGTGCTCTCGGACATGCTGCTCCACTCGCGCTTCGACCCCACCGAGATCGAGAAGGAGAAGGGCGTGATCCTCGAGGAGATGAACGTCTACCTCGACACGCCACAGCGCTACGTCGGAAACGTCTACGACCGTCTGCTCTACTCCGACCAGCCGCTCGGCTGGGACGTCCTCGGCACGAAGGAGACGATCGAGGCGACGACCCGTGACACGTTCACGTCGTACCTCGACGCCTGGTATCGCCCCGAGAAGATCGTAGTCGGCGTCGGCGGGCGCATCGGGGACGGACTGTCCGAGCTGCTCGAGGAGCTGCTCGGGGGAATCGAGCAGCGGCCGGCCGGCACAGCGGCACCGGTCGAGCTCCCGCCGGACGCGTCACCCGTGATGCTGCACACGAAGACGTCTGAGCAGGCCCATCTCATCCTCGGAGTCCGCGGCTTTCCGATCGGGGATCCCAATCGGTACGCACTCCAGCTCATGGCCGTCGTGCTCGGCGGCGGGATGTCGTCGCGGCTGTTCACGGAGGTGCGTGAGAAGCGCGGCCTCGCGTACTACGTTAACGCCGGGAACACGGCCTATACGGACACGGGAACGTTCTACGCCAACGCGGGAGTGGACGTAGACCGAGTGGACGACGCGATCTCGACGATTCTCGGGGAGCTCCGCAAGATCGCCGCCGAGCCGGTGCCCGCCGACGAGCTCGAGAAGGCGCGCGGTTACGCGAAAGGTCGTTTCGTCCTGCGACTCGAGAGCCCGCAGGGGACGATCCAGTACGGCCTCCGCCGCGAGGTGCTCGAGGGTGAGATCGAGGAGCCGGACGAGCTCCTCAGGCAACTCGACGAGGTGACAGTCGAGGACGTGCAGCGTGTCGCCCGCGACCTCTTCGAGGAGAAGCGGCTGTACCTCGCGCTCGTCGGTCCGTTCGACGATCCCACCCGCTTCGAGAAGCTGCTCGCCGCCTGAGCGACGAGCGGCAAGCGGCCAGTTGTAGGATCGTGAGACATGCCACATGCGACTGTCAACGGCGTGCGCCTGTACTACGAGGAGCAGGGCTCGGGCACACCGATTCTGGGGATCCACGGCGGCGGCAGCTCGGCGGTCTTCTGGGAGGACGCCGCCAAGAGGCTGTCCGAGCTCGGCCGCGTAATCGTCTACGACCGCCGCGGCAGCAACCGGAGCGATCGCCCCGATCCGTACGAGGTCACGAGCGTGCGCGAGCACGCCGACGACGCGCTCGAGCTCCTGCGTATGCTCGGCGCCGAGCCAGCGATCCTGATCGGCCGCAGCTACGGCGCAACGGTCGCGCTCGACCTCGCTCTTCGGCATCCTGCGTCGGCGCTCGGGGTCGCCCTTCTCGAGGCGGGCACGAAGGGGCTATCCCCCGAGTACGACGCATGGTTCGAGTCTCTCGCCACGACCGTCGAGCAGACTGCCACTGTACGCGGCGTCGACGTCGTAGGAGAGGTCGTGATCCGCGAGGTCTTCGGCGCGTGGGAGGAGCTTCCCGACTTGTGGCGGGATGTCTTCACCATGAATGGCCCGGCTCTCCTCGCTGAGGTCCGAGGAGGCGAAACGACCGACAACGCGCGGCTCGGGGAACTGCGCGTGCCGACCCTCGTCGTGACAGCCGAGGACTCGCCGGAGCCGATCCGGCGAGGCTCGGAAGCGCTCGAGCGCGCGCTCCCGCATGCTCGGAAGGCCCGCGTCGGAGGGGATCACGCTATCGACCCGGCCGGCCCAGACGTGCTGTCGTTTGTCTCAGAACTCGTCGACTCCTAGGCTCGCGCGACCTCGAGCCTCGCGATGCGCGCCTCGTCCCGCGCGATGGGGAACTGGATCTCGGTCACCCAGTCGGCCGGGTCCTCACTTCCTCTGGGTCGGTCCAATAGATCTCCCGCGGAGACCCGATCACCGTGCCAGCCGACCTCGATGTCGACCATTCCCTCGTCGTCGGCGTACGGGCACACGACGAGAGGCGGGCCTGCGATGGCGGCTCCCATCGCTTCCAGCTGCGCGTGCACCTCCCCGATCGCGGCGGGGACGACGCTGCTCATCTCCTCGAGCGGCCTGCGGTCACGAATCAGGAGGACAGGCTGCTCGGGAACGTCCTTGATCTCGATCTCGCTCCGGATGTCGTCGGTGCTTGGCGCCAGCTTCTCCTCTCCGTCGATGATGCGTTGCAACGAAACCAGGATCTGCTCCGTCGTGGCCGCCAGCTCCGCCATCTTCGCGCGGTGCCGGACGAGTCGGGCGCGGGTGAACCCGGGATCGTCGGCGACGACAATCTCTCGGATCTCCGTCGAGCGCGAACTCGAGGAAGCGGAGCCGCCGGATCGCGGCTGCGTCCTCGACCTGGTCGGACGTGAAGTAGCGGTAGCCAGAGTCCGGGTCGACGTATGCGGGCTCGAGGAGACCGAGCTCGCCGTAGTGCCGCACCGCCCTGACCGTGAGACCGGTGAGGCGGGCGAAGCGACCGATGGGAAGCAGTTCCACGGCTCCGAGCATGGAGCCTGCCGCTACGGAAGAGTCAATTGCCCTGACCCGGACCCGGTCGCACGCGAGGGCGGTCCGTTGCGGCATAGGATCGAGGCATGGAGGACCTCCGGGCAGCGCTCGACGGAGCCGTCGACACGATCATGGCGTACCGGACGGGACTCGCCGAGGCGCGTGTCGCACCGCATGCGAGCCGAGAGAGCGTCCGCCGATCCCTCGGCGAGCTCCCGGACGAACCGACTGCGCTCGACCAGGTGATCGACGAGCTCGTCAGTGCCGCGACTCCTGGGCTCATGGCCTCGGCCGGTCCGCGGTACTACGGGTTCGTCACCGGTGGCTCTCTCGACGCCGCGCTCGTCGCCGACGTGATCGCTTCCGGCTGGGACCAGTGCGCCTACAACGAAGCGCTCTCGCCTGCGGCGATTGCGTTCGAAGACGTCGCCGGAAACTGGCTCAAGCAGCTCCTGGAACTCCCGGCGAATGCCTCGGTCGGCTTCGCAACGGGGTGCCAGGGCGCGAACACGGTCGGACTCGCGGCGGGGCGCTGGCACGTCCTGCACCAGTACGGCTGGGACGTTGGCCGCGACGGGCTCCATGGCGCCCCGCGGGTCAGGGTCGTGGCGGGCGCCGAGCGCCACGGCACGATCGACCGATCAGTTCGTCTCCTCGGCCTCGGCGAGAACGCGATCGTCGAAGTGCCTCCTCTCCGGAACGGGGAGATGAATACCGAGGCATTGCCCGGCATCCTCGCCGCCGGCGACGGCGGGCCCACGATCGTCTGCGCCCAGGCCGGCAACGTGAACACGGGGGCCGTCGACGACCTGACCGGGGTCGTCGAGGCTGCGCGCGCCGCCGGGGCCTGGGTGCACGTCGACGGGGCCTTCGGGCTCTGGGCGGCCGCGAGCCCGCGTACGGCTCACCTCGTCCGCGGCGTCGAGCTGGCCGACTCCTGGGCGTGCGACGGGCACAAGTGGCTCAACGTCCCCTACGACACCGGCTACGCGATCTGCGCCGACCCGGACGTACACGCAACCGCGATGTCGTATACAGCCTCGTACCTGACCGGCCAGGCAGCGGGACGGGAGTTCGGCGGTGGCGACTTCGTCCCGGAATCGTCGCGACGGGCCCGCGGCTTCGCGACGTGGGCGGCGCTCCGCTCGCTCGGGCGCTCGGGCGTCGCGGAGCTCGTCGACCGCTGCTGCGATCTCGCTCGTCGCTTCGCCGAGGGACTCGACGAGCTCGCGGGAGTCGAGGTGGTGAACGACGTGGTCCTCGATCAGGTGCTTCTCCGGGTCGGAGACGCCGAGCTCACGGATCGCCTGGAACACGCGATCCAGGGCGATGGCACATGCTGGATGGGTGGGACGACGTGGCGTGGCGAGCGCCTCCTGCGCATCGCCGTCTCGAACTGGTCGACCTCCCCGGACGACGTCGACCGCGTCGTTGCGACGATCGGCCGCCTCCGATCGGAGCTCGTCGGAGCCCCCGCCTAGCGGCCTCAGTACTCGGTCGGTTGAGCGACCGCGCGGTCGGCGATCTCGGAGACGACCGCAGGGTCAGCGAGCGTCGTCGTGTCGCCGAGTGGCCGCTCCTCGGCCACGTCGCGCAGGAGCCTTCGCATGATCTTCCCCGAGCGCGTCTTCGGCAGCTCCGGTGTGAAGACGATGTTCGCCGGCTTTGCGATCGGGCCGATCTTCGCGGCGACGTGGTTCCTGAGCTCCTCGAGCCTCTCCACCGTGCCTTCCTCCCCGCCCTTCAACGTCACGAAAGCCACGATCGCCTGGCCCGTGAGCGCATCGGCACGGCCGCACACCGCGGCCTCGGCCACGCTCGGATGGTCGACCAGTGCAGATTCGACCTCGATCGTCGAGATCCGGTGTCCTGAGACGTTCATGACGTCGTCGACGCGGCCGAGAAGCCAGAAGTCGCCGTCCTCGTCGATCCGGGCCCCGTCGCCGGCGAAGTACATCCCGGGGAAGCGCTCCCAGTAGGTCGCCCGGTAGCGCGCGTCGTCGCCGTAGATACCGCGGAGCATCGCCGGCCACGGTCGTTTGAGCACGAGGTAGCCACCGCCACCGGGACCGACCTCGTTGCCGTGGTCGTCCACGACACCGGCATCGACGCCGGGGAAGGGCTTCGTGGCCGAGCCGGGCTTCGTGGTCGTCACACCGGGAAGCGGCGTGATGAGGATCATCCCCGTCTCGGTCTGCCACCAGGTGTCGACGATGGGCGTCCGGTCGAGACCGATGTGCTCGCGGTACCACATCCACGCCTCGGGGTTGATCGGCTCACCGACGGTGCCGAGCAGGCGCAGCGACGAGAGATCGTGCTTCGCGGCGTTCTCGGGGCCCCACTTCATGTGCGTGCGAATCGCGGTCGGCGCCGTGTACAGGATTGTGACCCGGTAACGCTCGACGATGTCCCACCAACGGTCCTTGTCCGGGAAGTCCGGGGTTCCCTCGTAGAGGACGCTCGTCGCCGCGTTGCAGAGCGGCCCGTAGACGATGTAGCTGTGGCCGGTCACCCACCCGATGTCGGCCGCGCACCAGTAGACGTCGGTCGCCGGCTTCAGGTCGAAGATCGTGTGATGCGTCGTCGCAACGCCGACGAGATAGCCGGCTGTCGTGTGGGCGATGCCCTTCGGCTTTGCGGTGGTCCCGCTCGTATAGAGGAGGTAGAGGAGATCCTCCGAGTCCATGGGCTCACACGGACACGTCGCCGGATCGGTGGACTGTCGCTCCGTGAGCTCGTTCCAGGTCAGGTCGCGACCGGGTGTCATCGGCACGTCCGCGCGCGTCCGCTGGCCGACGACCACCTTCCTCACGCCCGGGCACGACCCGAGCGCCTCGTCCGCATTCCGCTTCAAGGGCACGATCGACCCGCGACGGTAGCTCTCGTCCTGGGTGAGGAGAACCTCACACCGCATGTCGTTGAGACGATCGGCGAGCGCCTCGGCCGAGAAGCCGCCGAAAACGACCGTGTGAGGTGCTCCGAGACGGGCGCAGGCAAGCATGGCCACCGGCAATCCCGGCCCCATACCCATGTAGATGCCGACCGGCGTCCCTTTCCCTACGCCGAGCGCCTTCAAGCCGTTCGCGGCGCGCACGACCTCGTCGAGAAGCTGCCGATAGGTGATCGTCGCGTGCTCACCCACGGGCTCGCCCTCGTAGTAGTACGCCACCCGGTCGCCCAGACCCGCCTCGACGTGCCGGTCGAGGCAGTTGTACGTGACGTTGATCTTCCCGCCGCCGTACCACTTCGCGTATGGGAGCTCCCACTCGAGGAGCGACGTGAACGGCTCGAACCACGTGACACGCTCTCGCCCCTGCCGTTCCCAGAATTCCTCGAACGGGACGTCGTAGATCTCGGCTTTCGCGTTCGCCTGCGCCGTGAACTCGGAATGTGGGGGATACCGCCGTTCCTCCGCCAACAGCGTCTCGATCGCTTGCTCGCGGTTCTCGCCGGCAGCGCGAGAAGCGTCTCCCATCATCAGACCTCCAACTCGTAGGGGCAGTCGGTCAGGAGCTCGTAGCCGTCTTCTGTCACGTGGAGCAGATCCTCGACCCTGACACCACCGAAGCCCTGACGGTAGAGACCGGGCTCGATCGTGATCACGTCGCCGGCGATCAGTTCCTGGCCGAGCATCCCGAGAGCTGGAGCCTCGTGCACCTCGAGGCCGACGCCGTGGCCGAGCCCGTGGTAGAAGCCGTCGCGGAGCACCTCGCCCTCGGGCTTCGTGAGCAGTGTCGGGAAGCCCCGATCTGCGAAGAACCTCGCAACGAGCCTGTAGATCTCGCGGCCGTCCACACCGGGCCGCACCTCCGCGAACGCAAGGGCGAGGGCTTCGCGGCAGAGCATGTGCCACTCGCGAAACTCGGGCTGCACCCGACCTACGACGAACGTCCGCGAGAGGTCCGCGAAGCACGCCGACTCGAGATCGACCGGGAAGAGGTCGAGAAGAACGACGTCGTCGGGCGAGATCGGTCCCGAACCCATGTCGTGCCCGATCGCCGTCTGCGGGCCGTGAGACACGATCACGTCGTCGGAGATCGCACCGTGTGCGAGGAAGGTCGCCCGGAGCCGCTTCTTCACGAGCTCGCATGTCAACGCCTCCCCGTCCACGGAGAGTCCCCCGTTCTCGGACTCCGCGCGCGCGAGGAGGTCACGCGCCGTCGCCATACCGGCCTCGGCCGCCCGCTGCGCGCGCCTGATCCCGGCCAGCTCCCCCGCGCTCTTCCGTCGCCGCCGGTCGTCGAAGAGCTTCTGATCGACCTCGAGCGCGATCCCGCTCGAGCGGAGTGCGTCGGCAAGGCCGAGTGGGAACATCCGGGGCACATGAGCCTGCTCGATTCCGAGACCACGAACGATGCGGATCGCCAGCTCGTCCGCCGCTGCGCGTGGGGCGAGCCCGCTTCGGCGGACCTCGTCAGCGCCGAACTCCTCGGTGGGCAGGACCTCGAGACCCGCGCCGAGCGCGCCGACCTGCGGGGCGTCCATCGCACCGATGACGACGATGCGGCGCCCGTCGATCTCCGCATACAGGAAGGGATCGGGGATGCCGAGTGGCACCTCGTGCCGGAGCTCGGGAGTGCGAACCGTGTCGCCGGCGATGAGGACGGTCATGGCCGCCGATCCTATCGCCGCCGGTAGAGTCCTCCGCGGTGGACGCCGACCTCCGCACGCTCCGAGAGCGCCTGGCCGAGATCTCCGACCTCCATCGTTCGATGGGCGTGCTGTTCTGGGACCAGAAGGTCACCATGCCCCCCGGCGGTCATCCGGCCCGCGCGGAGGCCCTAAGCACCCTGAGCCGCATCGCGCACGAGAAGTTCGTCGACGACGAGATCGGCGCTCTGCTCGAACGCCTTCGTCCACTCGAGGAAGCGCTGGAGTTCGAATCCGACGACGCGAGTCTCGTCCGCGTGACCCGTCGCGACTGGGAAAAGCAGCATCGCGTGCCGACGGAGTTGCGGGTCGAGATGACGCGCGCCGCAGCCCAGGGCAACCAGATCTGGGTCGAAGCCCGCGCGAACAGCGATTTCGCGAGCTTCCTCCCTGCACTCGAGAGGAACTTCGAGCTCAAGCGCCGCTACGTCGACTGCTTCGAGTGGGACGACTCGCCGTACACGCCGCTCCTCGACGACTTCGAGCCGTTCATGAAGACGACCGAGGTCGCGGAGATCTTCGACGCGATCCAGCCGGTTCTCTCCGAGCTCGTCAGGGAGGCGCCCGTCGTCGACTCCTCGTTTCTCGAGCTTCCGTACGACAAGGACCGACAGCGCGAGTTCTGCGAACACATCCTGGACACGCTTGGATTCGAAGAGGGATCGCTGCGGCTCGACCCGACGGTCCACCCCTTCTGCACCTCGTTCTCGACGCGGGACGTCCGACTCACGACGCGGTACTTGGACACCGGGCTCGACTCGTTGTCGTCGACGATGCACGAGGCGGGGCACGGCCTGTACGCGCACGGGATCTCCGCATCGCTCGAGCGGACGCCGCTCGCCGGGGCTCCCTCACTCGGCCTCAACGAGTCACAGAGCCGGACCTGGGAGAACCTCGTCGGCCGGAGCCGGCCATTCTGGTCGCACTGGTACGAGCCGCTCCAGGATACGTTCCCCGAGCAGCTCGGCGACGTGGAGCTCGACTCGTTCCTCGCCGCGATCAACCGAGCCGAGCCCGGGCTCATCCGCGTCGAGGCGGACGAGACGACATACAGCCTCCACATCATCCTGCGCTTCAACCTCGAGCGGCAGCTGATCGAGGGGACGCTCGCGCCGAAGGATCTTCCGGAGGTGTGGAACGAGTCGATGCACGAGCTGCTCGGTGTCGAGGTCCCGAACGACGCCAAGGGTGTCCTCCAGGACATCCACTGGTCACAGGGCGGGATCGGGTACTTCCCGACGTATGCGCTCGGCAACGTTATCTCGCTCCAGATCTGGGGCGCGGTGCGCGAGGCCTTGCCGGATCTCGATGCGCAGATGGAAGCCGGAGAGCTCGTGCCACTCTCGACGTGGCTTCGCGACAACCTGTACTCGCTCGGCCGGAAGCTCACGCCGAAGGAGACCATCGAGCGCGTAACGGGCTCCCCGACGATCGACCCGCAGCCGTACCTCGCATACCTGCGCGAGAAGCTCGCAGCCCTGCCAGCCGGTGCCTGACGCGGTCTCGCTGGTCGTAAACGGCGAGTCGCGCTCGCTCGAGGTCGAGCCGCGAACGCTGCTGGTGCACGCCCTCCGCGACGGGCTCGGGTTGACCGGCACACACATCGGCTGCGACACGAGTCAGTGCGGCGCGTGCACGGTCCTTCTCGATGGACGCGCGGTGAAGAGTTGCACCGTGCTCGCACTGCAGGCGGAGGCGGCCGAGATCACGACGATCGAGGGCCTTGCGGTTGACGGTGAGATGCACCCGATCCAGCGCGCGTTCGTCGAGCACCACGGGCTGCAGTGCGGCTTCTGCACCCCGGGCGTCATCCTCACGAGTGTCGATCTGCTTTCGCGGGACGGATCGCCGAGCGACGACGAGATCCGCCACGCGTTGCGAGGCAACCTCTGTCGCTGCACGGGCTACCAGGGCATCGTGGAGTCGATTCGCGCCGTGGCGGCGAACGCGTGATCCCCGCTCAGACCCTCTACACGCGTGCGTCCGATGCCGGCCACGCGCTCGAGCTCCTCGCGGAGCCCGATGCGAAAGTGATCGCAGGCGGACAGTCACTCATTCCTGTCATGAAGTTGCGGATCGCGCGGCCATCGCTCGTCATCGATATCTCGCGCATCGAACTGCGGGGCGCGGGCGAGCGCGACGGCGCACTGCACATCGGTCCGCTCACCACCTGGAGCGAGCTGATCGACGCCGAGCCGATCACACGCGCCGGTCTCGAGGCGATCGCCGAGTGTGCGCGAGGCATCGGCGATCTCCAGGTGCGCAACCTCGGGACGATCGGGGGCAGCGTCGCGCACGCCGATCCGGCGTCGGACATGCCCGCCGTACTGCTCGCCCTAGCAGCGATGGTCGTTATCCGCTCGCGCGAGGACGAGCGAACGATCCCGCTCGACGATCTCATGGTCGGCCCGTTCACGACCACGCTCCGGCAGCAGGACCTGATCACGGAGATCATCGTCCCGCTACCTGAGCCCGGCACGGGTTCCGCGTACGTCTCGGTCGAACACCCCGCCTCTGGCTTCGCGCTCGCGGGGGCGGCTGCCTCCGTCGGGCCGAACGGGGAACGGGTCGCGGTGACCGGGATCGCTGCCCGACCATTCCTCGTGTCGGACCCCGACGATCCGGTCGGCGGCACCGAGGTCTTCGGCGACCGCTTTGCCCCGGCCGAGTACCGCCGACATCTCGCGATCGTCCTCGTCGACCGCGCGCTCGAGCGAGCGAGCGCGCGCGCGAAGGAGGAACGGTGAGCGAAGCGCTGATCGGTGTCGCGCGCCCACGGATCGATGCGCCGGACAAGGTGACCGGTGCGACGAGGTTCGCCGCCGACGGATACGTCCACGGTCTCCTACACGCTCGCCCGGTCCTCTCGACCGAGCCGCATGCGCGCATCGGGCGGATCGATCGAGAGGCAGCGCTCGCCGTGCCGGGGGTCGTGGCGGTGCTCGTCGCGGCCGACCTGCCGTTGGCGACAGCGGGAACAGATAGGACCGCCGAGCCGCTCGCACGAGAGGAGGTCGTCTTCGCCGGTCAGCCGGTCGCGCTCGTCGTGGCCGAGACCGAGGCTGCCGCCGAGGATGGCGCCGAGATGGTTGCCGTCGAGTACGAGCCGCTACCGGCGGTCGTCGGGCTCGAAGACGCCATGGTGCCCGGGGCTCCGCTTGCGCGCCTCGTCGAAGAGGCCGAGGGTGGCGGCGACCTGGAGTCGATCCACACTGGCGTCGACGAGGGCGAGCAGGACGTCGACGAGGAGCAGCTCTCCGGGAACGTCCTCGACACCGTGAACCGGCGCTCGGGGAACGCTGCGGCAGCGCTCGACGCGAGTGACGCAGTCGTCTCGGGAACGTTCAGGACCCCCTGGGTCTACCAGGCGTACATGGAGCCGCAGGTCGCAACGGCGTGGCTCGAGCCGTCAGGGACGCTCGTCGTCTCCACGAGCACGCAGGGCTCCTTCTTGACACGAAGCGAGCTCGCCCGCGCGTTCGATCTCCCGCTCGAGCGAATTCGAATCGTCGCAGAGCCGCTCGGCGGAGCATTCGGCGGCAAGGTCGCGCTCGTCGAGCCGCTCGTCGTGGGAGCTGCTCTCGCCCTCCGCCGCCCGGTCCGCCTCGTCCTCACCCGCAGAGAGGACTTCCAGGCGACGAACCCCGCGTCGGCGCAGGTCACGCACCTGCGCGTCGGCGCGCGCAAGGACGGCACGTTCACGGGTATCGAAGCGCGGTTACTGGTCGACCGCGGCTCGAACGCCGGCTGGGGCGTCGAAGGGATCACATCGCTCCTCGTCGCCGGCCCGTACCGCTGGGAGGCACACGACCTTCGCGGGTACGGCGTCCAGACGAACCGCTTCACCTTCGGTGCCTACCGCGCGCCGGGAGCGCCCACCGCGGCGTTCGCCCTCGAGTCGCTGCTCGACGAGCTCGCAGACGCGCTCAACCTCGATCCGATCGAGATGCGCCTGCGCAACGCCGTCGTCGAGGGCGACATCGGCGTCAGCGGCAACCCGTTTCCGACGATCGGCGCGGTCGAGGTCCTCGAGCGTCTGCGGGAGCACCCACTCTGGAGCGAGCGGGAGTCGCTCCCCGACGGCGAGGGGGTGGGCATGGCCGCCGGCTATTGGCCGGGCGGCAACGAGCCGGCGGCAGCCGCGTGTCGGGTCGACGCGGACGGGACGATGACCGTCGTCACGTCTGCCGCCGACATGAGCGGCGTGAACACGGGGTTCGCGGTCATTGCGGCCGCGGCGTTCGGTTTGGAGCCCGACAAGGTCCGCGTCGTAACCGCGGACACGGCCACCGGCCCCTATGCGGGAGCAAGTGGCGGCTCGAAGATCACGTACACCGTGGGCAAGGCGGTGGAGGGCGCCGCGCGCGCGGCCCGGTCGAAGGTGCTCGCGGCCGCATCGCAGGAGCTCGAGATCGCGCCCGACGACCTCGAGGTCGTCGACGGAGTCGTGCGCGCGGTCGGTGCTCCCGACCGCTCCATCACTGTGGAGGAACTCGCTCGCAAGGCGCTTCGCTTCGGAGGGCGCTACGAACCGATCGAGGGTCACGGAGGCTCCGCCCAGACGGTCGGAGCACCTTCGGTTGCCGCACATCTCTCGCACGTACGCGTCGACCGGGAGACGGGCGAGGTCGAGCTCCTCCGGCACGTGATCGCCCAGGACGTCGGGCGAGCGCTGAATCCGGCCCTCGTCGAGGGCCAGATGCGCGGCGGAGCGACGCAGGGGATGGGCTGGGCCCTCTTCGAGCAACTCGACCACGACGAAAGCGGCCAGTTGCTGACGGCGTCGTTCCTCGACTACGCGATCCCTGTGGCGGATCGCGTCCCGGACATCGACACGCTGATCGTCGAGGTTCCCGCGCCGGACGGGCCGTTCGGCGCGAAGGGGATCGGCGAAGCGCCCGTGGTCGCCGCAGCCCCAGCCATCGTGAACGCGGTCGCCGCGGCGACGGGAATGCGGATGCGCGAGCTTCCGCTGACGCCGCCGCGCGTCTGGGCCGCTCTCTCCGAAAACACGCCGAAGGATGATCTGTGACGGCGCTCGAGCGCGCGCGGGCCCTGGTCGCAGAATGGGACGCCGACCTCAACGTCGAGCTTCCCGAGCACGCGCGGCTCGTCGACATCCATACTCACCTCGGCCACGACATCGACGGAACGAACGCGCTCTACGACGAGCTCATGGGAGTGCTCGACCGATACGGATTCGAGACCGCGTTCGTCTTCTGCATGGACGAGCACGATCGCGAGCCGGCGTTCAGCGTCCCGAACGACCGGACGCTCGCCCACGCGGAACGTTCGGGCGGAAGGCTCATCCCCTTCGTCCGCCTCGATCTGACCGCTCGACCGATCGAGGAGGCGCGGCGGTGTCTCGACCTCGGTGCCAGGGGGATCAAGCTCCACCCACGGGCGCAGGCCTTCGCACTCGACGACGAGCGGCTCGGGCCGGTCTTCGAGCTCGCCGTCGGACGGTCCGTGCCGATTCTCATCCACGGTGGCCGCGGGCTACCCCCTATCGCGGAGCACCTCGAGCGGCTCGTGCGGCGCTACGACGGCGTTCGACTCGTCGTCGCGCACGCTGGAATCGCGGACATGGCAGGCCTCGCCGGCCGTCTGGGCGGCATGCCCGGGGTCCTGTTCGACACCTCGGTGTGGAGCGGCGTCGACCTCCTCGACCTGTACCGGCAAGTCGCACCCGAGCAGGTCGTCTACGCGTCCGACTACCCGTACGGCCGGCAGCCGAACTCGTTGCTCCTGGCAGTCCGCACCGCGAAGCTCGCCGGCTTCGACGACAAGCAGCTGCGGCTGATGCTGGGGGGGACGGCCAGGCGGATCGTCGAGGGCGCCGAGCTGGAGCCGCTGTCGGCGCCGAGAGGCGCGACCTCGCTCGTCCAGCCTCTGACCTTTGCCCGCATCCACCAGTACATCTCGATGGCGGTCCCGATGCTCTGGCTTCGCCAGCGTGACGCCATCGGCGCACTCGGTCTCGCCGTGAATGCATCACGCGAGCGAAGTAACGGTCATCCCGAGAGCTCCGAGCGCATCCAGGAGCTCCTCGTCACCGCGCACGAGCTCTGGAAAGACGGGGTCGAGCTCGTCGCGGACGACGAGCGCGCCGTCACTTTCCGCTCCGCGATTCAGCTCGTCAACCTCGCCGACCTCGTCACGATCACGACGCGTGCGTAGTCAAGAGCGCGGCGAAGAGGCGTCGCGGCCCCTCGATCCCCTTCAGCACGTGCTCCCCGCGATCCTCGAAGTCGAGACCCGAGCCTGCGACGAGATCACAGGTCGTCGAGCTCACGAGCACCTCGCCCGGGTCCGCCGTCGCCATGATCCTCGCGCAAAGATGAACCGCGACCCCTCGCGGCTTCTCGCCGGCCCGACGCTCGACCTCGCCGGTGTGCATACCGGCGCGCATTTCGAGCCCGAGGGCGCGAAGCGACTCTCGGATGGCCAGCGCGCAACGAATCGACCGTGCGGGCCCGTCGAAGACGGCGAGAAACCCGTCACCTGCCGTGTCGACCTCCTCGCCGGAGAAGCGGTCGAGCTCGCGTCGGACTGCGTCTTCGTGCGATGCGGCGAGGGATGCCCAGGCGGCATCACCGAGCGATCGCGCCTTCTCGGTCGAGCCGACGAGATCGGTGAAGAGGATGGTTGCGAGAACGCGATCGGATGCGCGCACGGGCCGCACGCCCGTGAGGAACTCCTCGACCTCGTCCACAATCTGATCCGGGTGCGCCGCTGGAAAGTGGTCCTCCGCGAGAAGCTCGACGAATCGCGCTCCGGGAATACCGGTCGCGATGTAGCGGCCTTCGTCGACCCGTGAATCACGATCGCCGGTGCGGTGGAGCACGAGCGTTGGGCACTGGACACTCGACAGCAGGGCGCGCACGTCGGCCTTCGAGTTCATGAGGATGAGGTCGCGCGCACCCGCGGGACTGACTGACGCCCGGCCTCGGCGGTGAAACCAGGCGGCGTCGGCCCGGTCTGCGTTCGGCCACATCGTCGACAGGTCGACATTCTCGCCCCACGTCTCCTCGAGCTCGCGCGCCACGCGTACGCGCGCCTCCCACGTCGGTGCCCAGGGATAGTCCTCATCCGGGTGCAAGCGCTTGGCATAGGTCCCGTACAGCACGAGCGCGCGGACGCGCCGCGGGTAGGTCGCGGCGAACACGATGCACAGCGGTCCGCCCTCCGAGTAGCCGAAAAGCGCTGCCGACTCACTCCCGACCGCGTCCATCACCGCACGAACGTCGTCCATGCGGGTCTCGAAGTCAGGCAGCCCTACGCCGCGGTCCGACAGGCCCGTCCCACGCTTGTCGAGGCGGATCAAGCGTGCGAACGATCCCAGTCGCTCGAGAAAGTGCGCGTATCCGGCGTGGTCCCAGTCGATCTCGAGATGCGAGAAGAAGCCCGGGACGAGCACCAGATCGAAGGGGCCCTCTCCCGTGACCTGGTACGCGACGTTGACGTCGCCGCTCCGTGCGTACCGAATCGCAGCGGTCACGAGGTGATCTCGCCGTAGCGGAAGCAGTCCACGGTGTGGTCGTTCACGAGCCCGACGGCCTGCATGAACGCGTAGCACACCGTCGGCCCGACGAACCGGAAGCCACGACGCTTCAAGTCCTTCGACAGCGCCCGTGAGTGCTCGGTCTCAGCGGGCAGCTCGGAAAAAACGCCGAAGTGACCGACGACCGGACGGCCCTCGACGAAGCTCCAGAAGTACGCGTCGAGGCTGCCGAGCTCCTCCTGAACCTCGAGGACACGCGCGGCGTTCGCCACAGCCGACTCGACCTTGAGGCGATTCCGGACGATTCCCGGGTCCGCGAGAAGGCGCTCGACGTCGGCTTGCGTGAAGCGAGCGACGACCGTGGGATCGAAGCCGGCGAACGCACGCCGGTAGCCCTCGCGCTTCCGCAGGATCGTCGACCAGGAGAGGCCGGCCTGCGCTCCTTCGAGCGTGAGCATCTCGAAGAGATGGGCGTCGTCGTGCGACGGGACCCCCCACTCCTCGTCGTGGTACGTGCGCATGAGCTCGTCGCCACCGTCCGCCCACTCGCAACGATGAACTCTCGACATCGCGGGATAGGATCGCACGCGATGCGCACAGCTCTCCTTGTTCTCGCGATGCTCGCACTGGCCGCCGGCTGCGGCGGTGGCGACGAATCGTCCGAGCCGACCTCCGCGAGCGGCGAATGTGCGAGCGTGGATGCACCTGCGCCGCGCGACCCGGGCTCCAACGAGACGCCGACCGAGCCGCTCGCGAGCGGCACGACATACACGCTGAGCTTCGACACGAGCTGCGGGTCGTTCGCGATCACTCTCGACTCGGAGCTCGCCCCGAACACGGCGCCATCGCTCGTCGCGCTCGCACGCGACGGATACTTCGACGACACGATCTTCCATCGCGTCGTTCCCGGCTTCGTCATCCAGGGCGGAGACCCGACGCAGTCGGGAAGCGGTGGGCCTGGCTACTCGACCGTCGACGTCCCTCCCTCGGGCGCCGCGTACACGAGAGGCGTCGTCGCAATGGCGAAATCCGGGGTCGAGGCACCCGGAACGGCCGGTAGCCAGTTCTTCGTCGTCACCGGAGAGGACGCCGGCCTTCCGCCCGAGTACGCGATCGTCGGCGAGGTCACCGAGGGAATGGACACGGTCGAGCGAATCGACGCACTCGGCGTCGGCGACGGGCCTCCCAGTCAGCCGGTCGTCGTCAACTCGGTCACGGTCAACGAAGGCTGATGGGGAGAATCGCCGCGATCGTCCTCGCAGCCGGCGAGGCGTCGCGGTTCGGCTCTGCGAAGCAGCGACTGCTGCTGCCGCGCGTGCTCGAGCGCCTGTCGTCAGCTCCCGTCGACGAGATCGTCGTCGTGAAGGGCGCATACGAGCTCGTGCCGACACCCGGCATCGCGGCGCGCGTCGTACCGTGCGCGGGGTGGAAGCTGGGCCCGGGGGCATCACTTCGCTGCGGGCTCGCGGCACTCGACGACGACGTCGACGCAGCGGTCGTCGTCCTCGCCGACGGGCCGAACCTGGCACCTCAGGCGGTCGAGCGGGTCGTGACCACGTGGCGAGAGACCCGAGGCATCGTCGCGGCGTCCTATCAAGGCGACAGAGGACACCCGCTCGTGCTCGGACGCGCCGACTGGCGCAGCATCCCCGACGAAGGCCTACGAGACCGCCGCGTTCGTCTCGTCCCGTGCGATGACCTGGGAGCACCCGGCGACGTCGACACGCCGGAAGACCTGAGGGCGCTCTAGGCGGTTGCGTCGAGGCCGCGAAGCTCGTCCAGCTTCGCCATGAGCCCGGGCGGCATCCGCTCGATCGCGCTCGTCTTCACGTACCGTCGCAGGCTCTCCTCGAAGCGATACCGACGGGAGCAGTAGTCGCACCCCGCGAGGTGCGCCTCCGCCTCGCGCCACTCGGCGTCCGACAACGTGCGATCCAGAAAATCCTGGAGAAGCTCCTCGCAGCGGTCGCACGGATCGCCGCTCACGTCACAGCCCCCTCTGCGAGCCGCTGCTTCAGCGCTCGGCGGCCGCGGTGGAGGCGCGACATCACGGTTCCGATCGGGATGTCGAGGATCTGTGCTGCATCCGCGTACGTGAAGTCACCGATGTCCACGAGCACCACGACATCGCGAAACTGAGGCTGAATCTCCGAGAGCGCGTTCACGACGGAATCTTGCGACATGCGCTCGACGACATCGTCCGTCTCGAGGACCTGCTCGCCCCCTGCGGTCGCCAGCTTGTTCGCGAGGTAGTAGTCGGTCTCCTCGAGAGGTTGGGTCTGAGGCGTGCGTTGGATGCGGCGGCCGCGGTCGACGTTCAGGTTCGTGAGGATTCGGAGGAGCCACGCACGCATGTTCGTTCCAGGCGTGTAGGAGCGCCAGCTCCGGAATGCCCTTGCATACGTTTCTTGCACCAGGTCCTCTGCCTCCTCACGCGAGCCGACGAGCCGCCTCGCAACGCGGTAGACCTGGTCAGCGAGCGTGAGCGCCTCCTCCTCGAAGCGTGCCCGATCGCGTGCCTCTGTAGCGATCCGGCGCGCCTCGGTCTCCGGCTCGGGCTCGCTCACCGGCCTACCGTACCCTTGCGTTACACGAGCCTGCAACGAGCCCCGCGAACGCGCTATTCCCGGTCGAGCGCGACCTCGCGAAACCCGGAACGGGCGAGCAGCGCCATGATTGCGTCCCGCGACGTCCGCTCCTCGTCCCACGCGAGGCTGACGTCACCCATGAGATTGGCGTTCGCATACTCGAGCCCCTCGTGCTCGCGAAGCGCTCCGGCGAGCCGTCCGACACACCGCTCGCAGCGGATCCCGCTCACCGTGATCGTTTCCTGGACTACACCCACGGTGCCCATTCTACGGACGGCCTACGGCCTTCCTTTCACCCCGTGCACCGGGCGGCCAGCCGCCTCCCAGGCGTAGTACGAAGCACTGGGTCCGAAGCCGGGCTCGTACCCGATGACCCTAGGGTTCCTGCCGACCTCCTTCGCGCGCTGCGCGTGCCAGAGCAGGTTGGGGTCGTCTCGCTCCTCCCAGACGAGCACGAGATGGGCCGCGGTCATGAAGTCCGCGACGAACGAGCATCCCTCCGCTGGGCACGGAAAGGGGTCGGTCCGCACGCAGTACCAACCGCTGTGATCTTCGACGCCATCGTCCTCCCACAGCTCTACGTCCTCCTCGAGACCGACGTCGGAGAGCGTTGAGACGCCCCGGCGAAGCTCCGACTCCACGGGGGCACAATAGCCTCGTGCGCGGCTCCGACCAACGCGACCTCGCAGTCGTCCTCTCGGGCGGCGGCATCAACGGCGTGCTCCTCGAACTCGGCTTTCTCGAGCGTCTTCGCGAGGACCCGCTCTGGCCACGCGTCGGCTGGATCTACGGAACATCCGCCGGAGCTGTCGCGGGCACGATGGCGGCGCTCGACCGGCTCGACGACCTCGAAGAGTTCCTTCTCGGGCTTCAGCCCGAAGATGCGTTCAGGCCGCGACCTGTCTGGCAGTTCCCCGGCGGGCTTCACGACTACACGCTCCCTGCGACGATCGCCGCTCGCATCGGAAGTCCGCAGGAGGTGGGCACCGCACTCGCCAACGCAGAGATCGAGCTGGTCGTCTTCGCCACCGATGTGAGCGACTACCCGGATGCCGACGAGACGCGCGACTTCGAGCTCCGCTACTCAGCTCGCTCGACGAGCCCGGAAGCGATGGGGAGAGCCATTCTCGCGTCCGCGGCGATCAGCGGGCTCGTGCTCCCGGTCACCGTGGACGGCATCACGGCAACGGACGGTGGATGGGTGCGCAACTTCCCGTTCGAGCACGCGTATCGGAACTCCGAGGTCGCGGCGATCGCCGCCTTCCGATACGTTCCGAGCTACGCGCGCTCAGACACGGCGTTCCTCGAGCGCACTCGCGAGCGGCTCGAGCGGTTCCGCGCCGTCCCACCGGCACGCGCACTTCTCGCGGAGGTCCGCCTCGCACAGGAGCGCGCCTCGCGCGGGGAGCCGGCCCACTACGGCGAGCTGATCGTTCGGCTCATGCGAGTTGCGTTCGCGCGGAACGCGGTGCTCGAGGAGCGCCTCGCCCAGGAGCGTGAGACGTCCGTCGCCGAGTTCACGGGGCTCCGCACCGACATCGTCGCTCGCGCCGTCGCAGCCGCTCCGCCGTGGCGTCGAAGACGTCTTCGGGAGGAGCTCGAGGAGCGCTTCGGCTCCGCCCGCTTCCCGTTCCGCCACGACCGGCACGTTCCGACGCTGATCGTCCGGAGCAGCCCGGGCGAGGACCGGCTCGACCCGACCTTCCGAAGCGACCGACCGTGGCCCAAGAAGCACAAGCGATCGCTGATCGATCGGGGGTACAAGCTCACCGACGATGCGCTCAGGACGAGCCGCGCGGCCCTCGACGACGCGTGAGGGCAAAGAGGTGGCAGGGGTCCGGGCAGGCGGTCGGACCCCTTGCCGAGGTTGACCAGGCCCCGGTCGATGCCGGGGCCTGATCGGCAGCTAGCCCTGGGGGGAGGGGGGCTGCCGCCCGAGCGTGACGGTCACGCCCGTCTTGTTCGCGCCGCGGTAGATCACGAGTGAGACCTTGTCGCCGGGCTTGTGACCGGCGATCGCGTCGCGCAATTGTTCGATCGAGGAAATCTGCCTGCCGTCGAAGGAGACGATGATGTCGCCGCCGAGGACGTACGTCTCTCCGGCGACGACGACCTGCGTGTCGCCACCCTTGAGCCCGGCCTTGCCCGCACCGCTTCCGCTCGTCACTGCACCGACGAGGACGCCCTTCTCGACCGGGAGGTTGTAGGTCTCGGCCACGTCCGTGCTGATGGCCTGCCCGCTGATGCCGAGGTACGCATGCTCGACTCGACCAGTTCGCATGATCTGCGCGACGACGTCCTTCACGGTGTTCGAGGGGACCGCGAAGCCGATGCCGACGTTCCCCGAAGCCGTGTTGCCCGTCTCGATCTGGGTGTTGACGCCGACCACCTGGCCGCGCGAGCTCAGGAGAGGCCCACCGGAGTTACCGTGATTGATGGGTGCGTCGGTCTGGATGACGTGGTCGATGGTGAAGCTGTTGGGCGCCGTGATCAGGCGCTGGAGCGCGCTGACGATGCCCGAGGTGGCAGTCCGGTCGAGTCCGAACGGGTTTCCGATCGCGACCACCGGGTCGCCGACCTCGACCTTGTCCGAGTCTCCGAGCGGAAGCGGGGTCAACGCGGCGGGCGAGGTCTGCACCCGCAGGACGGCGATGTCCGTCGACGGGTCCGTGCCCACAATCTCCGCCTTGACCGTGTCACGATTCGAAAAGCTCACCGTGACCTGGTCCGCGCCGGAGACGACGTGGTAGTTCGTGACGATGTGCCCGGCCTTGTCGATGACGAACCCGGAGCCAAGGGCCGAGGCAGACGGCACGCTCGGCAGCGGATTCTCGAAGGGGTTCACCGAGCTCGGGTCCGTGGACGTCGAATTGCTCGTGGCGTTGATCCGCACGACCCCAGACGAGGCGCGCTCGTAGATCTCGTTCACGGTCATTCCACGACCGGCCGGCACGGTGGAAGGATTCGGCTCGTCGACCGTCTCGGTGACGACGGTCGTGTCGCCATTGAGCCCGCCGAGCAACGCCACGGCTCCGACGGCGACGACACCGCCGAGAACGGCGGTCGCAAGGAGTGCGGCGAAGGATCGGAGCGATTGGAGGCCGGACATGCCGATCCGTTATAGAGGGCGAGGCGTGAACCGCGGGTTAGGGCCGGTTAAGTCGCAGTTCAGCCGGCGAAGACGCCCGTGACGTACATCGTCGCTATCCCCGCGACGAATCCGGCGATCGCATATCCCGAGCGAAGGCCGCCCGGCGACACCCGCGCGACGTAGCGGCCGACCTCGACCACGACCTGGAATGCGGCACCCGCGGCGATCGCAAAGAACAGCGCACCGAGAACCTCGTTGGACGTATACCCCCCGATCCAGGCTCCGAGAATCGTCGGAGCGCCCGCGACGAGCGCGAGTCCGGCGAGCGTAAGGATCGTCACGCGGGTTCTCGCGACGGGAGTGGCGATGCCAAGCCCCTCGGTGACGTTGTGGATCATGAAGCCGACGATGAGGAACGTCCCGAGCTGGAGTTCGCCGAGGGCGAACGAGGCGCCGATCGCAAGACCCTCGCCGAGGTTGTGGAGGCCGATTCCGATCGCCACGAGCACGGCGAGCGCAATCCCCGTCGCTGCAGTCCCCCCACTCAACCGGCCGGCGAGCGCTGTCATCCCGAGGAACGAGAGCGCGACTCCCAACAGGACGAGCCCCGTGCCACCGAGCGCGGACGGGAGCGCCGCCTGAAGCTCGAACGACTCGGCGAGCGCCTCTACGCCGAGGAACGAGAGCAGCCCCGCGGTGAACGCCATGAAGGCCGAGAGCCACTCCGAGCCGACGTGACGCAGGGCCGGAAGCCAGAGCAGTCCGAGTGCGACGGGAAGCACCCCGACCAGCGCGCCGATCAACGCATAGCCGAGGAACCCTTCGGCGGAAGGAGTCGGCGTCTCGATCGCGGCGGCGATCTCCTCGACGGTCTCGATTCCGGTCGACGACGTGACACCGACCGTGATCGGATCGCCGTCCACCCAGTCGAACGGGACGACGATCGTGCTCGAGCGCAAGCGTCCGAGCGTCGTCGGGCCGTCGACCGAGTACGGGACGATCGCGTCGTCGACGTTGACGTTCGCGATGGTCAGGTCGTCGGGCTGCGGGTTCCGCACCGTGATCCGGATCTCACCGGGGGAGAACTCGACGCGGCGGATGTCGAACTCGTCGGCGGGCGGAGGATTGGTGCCGACGAGATCGACCAAGGACGAGCCGGAGGTGACGACGAGGCCGACCGCGAGCGCCAGCAGCAGCACCGGCACGACCGCCCAGAGACGCCACCCCATGCGCGCCCGAGACGTGGCGGCACCGACCTCCATCAGTCGACGACCTCGAAGAAGCCCATCCAGCCGAGCTCTGCGAACTCGGACTGGTGCGCATGGAACATGTGAAGCCCCGTACCCGCGAACTCGATCTCGAGCACGCCGCGCTGGCCTTGGCACTGCATCACCGTGTCGGTGTACTCCCAGTACTCGCCCGTACCCGTCGGCTGGTAGCGGAAGAAGTCGGCGTGGAGGTGGAACGAGTTGATCAGGTCGAACTCGGTCAGGTTCGCGAGATAGACCCGCACGAGCTCCGAGCGCTTCACGCGAATCGGGTAGCGCGCGTAGTAGAACGAGCGACCGTTCACGGTGTAGAAGTTGTTTCCACCGTCCGCGTCGGTGTCGAAGCCGTTCATCACCATGACGAGCTCCTTCGCAGGCGGACGCGACTCCTTGGGATCGATGATGAAGGCGCCGTAGAGCCCCTTGTGGATGTGCTTCTTCAGGGGCGTCGCGTGACAGTGGTAGAGGTGCAGGCCTGCCGGCCGCGCCTCGAACTCGTACGTGAACTCACCACCCGTCTCGACGACCTCGAAGACGCCGTCCATGTTCGTCGGATGGATCCCGTGGAAGTGGATCGTGTGCGGATGGGATCCCCGGTTCACGAAGCGAACACGAAGCGTGTCCCCTTCGGTCGCCCGGATCACGGGGCCGGGGGCCGTCCCGTTGTACGTCCAGGCGGGGAAGAAGATCCCGGGCGCGACCTCGAGCTCGGTGTCGACCGCGGTGAGTGTGTACTCCCGCACGCGACCCGGTCGGTAAGGCAACGCCGGCGGAGGGTACAAAAGCGCATCGAGGTCGTTCGGGCCACCGACCGCCGGTGCCTCGTCGCGGACCATCGCCGCGTGGCCGATCGCACCTTTGACGTGGCTGGTCGGTGTTCGCGGATGAGCATGGCTCGAATGGTCGTGCGGGCTCGCCTCGGCCCGTCCGTCGAGCGCGAGCTTCCCCACGAGCGGGGCAGCCGCGAGTGGAGCGGCGGCTGCCAGGAGCTTTCCTCGAGTCAACTTTCTTTTAGTCATAGCTAAATCCGATGCGCAGTGTAACCTAAGACAGCGGAAATGAGTACCCAAGCGGCAGATCTCACCGTCGCCGTCCAGGACTACCTGAAGGCGATCTACGGGCTCGAGAAGTCCGGGGAGCGCGTCACGACGTCCGCTCTGGCCAGCCGCATGGGCGTCAGCGCCCCGTCTGCGACCGCGATGACGAAGCGCCTCGCCGAGCTCGGCCTCGTCGAGCGCGCTCCCTATCGAGGTGTCGCACTGACCTACGAGGGACGTCGCGGCGCACTCGAGGTGCTCCGCCACCATCGGCTGCTCGAACGCTACCTCGTCGACCGGCTCGGGCTGACGCTCGACGAGGTGCACGCCGAGGCCGAGCTCCTCGAGCACGCACTGTCGGAGGAGCTCGAGGCGAGGATCGACGCCGAGCTCGGATTCCCGACGCATGACCCGCATGGGGACCCGATCCCCGATCGGGAGCTCCGGGTCACTCACGGCCTCGAGAGAACCCTGACCGACCTCGAGCCGGGCGATCGCGCGGGGATCGCGCGCGTCCCGGACGGCGATCGCGAGCTCCTGCGCTACCTCGGCGAGCTCGGGCTCGTGCCCGGGTCGGAGGTGGAGCTCGTCTCGCTCGCGCCGTTCGCAGGGCCGGTCACGGTACGAACCGACACGGGCGAGCACGCGATCTCGCGCGAGCTTGCCGACCGGATCGCCGCTTCGTAGTTGTCGTCAGACCACGTCGAGCGCGACGACCTTCACGTCCTGCGTGCGCTCCGTGCCGAGCGCGTCGTCGACCTTCCGCTGGAGATCGCCCGACTCGAGAAGCTCCTCCGTGATGTCGGCGCCACCGATCAGCTCGCCCTTGACGAAGACCTGAGGAATCGTCGGCCAGCCCGAGATCGCCGACAGCTCCTGGCGGATGCGAGGGTCGGGAAGGATGTCGACCGTCGTGATCGGCGCGCCAACGGCGTGAAGCGCGTTCAGCGCCCGGTACGAGTTGCCGCACATGACCATCTCCGGGGTGCCCTTCATGAAGAGCGCGACGGGCTCCTTCTCGATGACCTCTGAAATCTGATCCTTGAGCGTGCTCATTCGGTTCCTTTCGTCGGAACTCGGGTCGAGACGACGCGTCTGGGGACTCAACGCTTCGTCCCGACCCGAGTTCGAATCCGTAGCTCGTGGATGGAGCCGTCGGCGAGCGGGGCAGCGAGGGCCGTATTCACTCTCCGGTGCTGGTCGAGCAGGGGGATTCCGTCGAACTCGGCGCTCGCCACCGTCACCTGGAAGTGATCGCCGGTCCCAGTGCGGTCTTCGACGTCCACCTCCAAAGCGTTCGGGAACGCCTGCTCCAGGAGCGCTCGGATCGCCTCGGCTTCCATCGCAAGCATGGTATCCACGGGTACGCTCGCTACCGATGCGCGCGATCCGTGCACTGGGGCTCACCGCACTCGGCTTCTCGGCCGGAATGGCGACGGCGGCAGCCGTCGTCAAGCGTGCCGTCCCGTCGCGTGGCGGTGCGGAGAGTGACGACGTCGCGCTCGTCGCGATCTTCGACGGAGTCGAGCTCGAGAGTCGGGCGACGGCCTTCCGCGGTGGCTCCATGTTCGCGTGGTACGGCGGTATCGCGGTCGATCTCCGCGAGGCGCAGCTCGCGGCGGAAGGCGCTCACCTCGATCTCCACGCCGTGAACGGAGGTATTGCCGTCGAGGTGCCCGAGGGGTGGCGCGTTCAGTCGAGCATGAGAGCCCTGGCGGGCGGAGTCGAGGTTCGCGTCCCCGAGCCCGCTGACCCGAGCGCACCGACGTTGACTCTGGACGGATTTGCCGTCTTCGGCGGCGTCTCGGTCGGCGCCAAGCGGGGTTCGCCTCAACCCGAGAGCTAGCGTGCTCGCCTCGGTTCGATTCCTGATCTCCGTCCCAGAGCGAGTGCTCCGCGCCGTCGCAGCCGCGACGGGAGGAGCCCTGCACGAGACCGCCCAGCTCGTCTTACCGAGGCTGGTCCGGAAGTCGCGCCTGTACGAGGCGACGGCGAAGAACCTGCTGCGGATCACGGTCGAGCTCGTCGGTGGCGTCGAGCGCCCGGCGGAAGTCCTTACCGACGAATTCGAGCAGTCACCGAAGAAGCTCGCTATCCGAAAGGCCGGTGGCAACGTGGTCGAGCTCGGCTCGATCTTCGCGTTCGGCTTCTCGCCGCTCTGGCTCCTCGCCGCTTCCGCAGATGTATCACGCGGAACCAGGGTCTATCTGGACGCGCTGGTCTCGGAGCTCAAGAGCGCCGGGTTTCTGGCAGAGGATCTCGAGCTCGATTCCGTCGACGCGCTGCTCGGCGCGCTCGAGGGCGCGAGCGGCACCACGGCCCGCCTCATCGACATCCCACCGCTCGAGGTCGAGGCGTTGAAGCAGTCACTCGCCGACCTCCGCGAGGACGCAAGCGGGCTTCCCTCCCCGGAGGAGCTCGCCGCTGCCTACCGGGGCCTCGTCGCCGAGGCCGATCGGGAGGAGAGAAGCCTGCTGGAAGTGTCCGTGGGGGTTGGCCTCGCATTTTTCAACTCTGCGCGGAAGGTCGGCAGGCAGCACGTCCTCGATCCGTACACCGAGGACCTGAAACCGCTGCGCGAGGAGGGCTTCGCGGCGTACGCATGGCGCGTCTCGAAGCCGTACTCACAGGCGGTCGCGCGTCACTTCGATCCACGCCGGACCTCACTCACCGAGCGCGGGCTCGAGCGGTTGGGGGCGCCGAAAGTGGTTGAATCGGAGGCGATGTCGCACCCCGACAGCTTCGGAGCCCGAGGACGACTCGCAGTCCAAGGGAGCGAGCTCGAGATATTCCGCCTCGACGCGCTTCAGGAGCGCCACGACGTCTCCCGGCTTCCCTACACACTGCGAATCCTCCTCGAGAACGTCCTGCGACACGAGGACGGCGTGAACGTCACGGCGGCCGACGTCGAGGCGGTGGCGAGCTGGGTGGCGACGTCGGAGCCGTCCCGGGAGATCTCATTCACACCGGGCCGTGTCCTCCTCCAGGACTTCACCGGCGTGCCGGCGGTCGTCGACCTCGCGGCGATGCGAGACGCCATGAACGCCCTCGGAGGAGATCCGAGAGAAGATCAATCCACAGCTTCCCGTCGAGCTCGTCATCGACCACTCGGTCCAGGTCGACGAGTACGCGACCCGCCTCGCGATCGTCCGCAACGCGGAGCTCGAGTTCCAGCGGAACCGCGAGCGCTACGCGTTCCTGCGCTGGGGGCAGGGCGCGTTCGACAACTTCAAGGTCGTCCCGCCGAGCACGGGCATCGTCCATCAGGTCAATCTCGAGTTTCTCGCCCGCGTCGTCGAGGAGCGCGGAGGCGTCGCGTTCCCCGACACGCTCGTCGGCACCGACTCGCACACGACCATGATCAACGGGCTCGGCGTGCTGGGCTGGGGAGTCGGTGGCATCGAGGCCGAGGCTGGGATGCTCGGTGAGGCGATCTCGATGCTCGTTCCGCAGGTGGTCGGATTCAGGCTGACCGGCAGACTGCCAGAGGGCTCGACCGCGACCGACCTCGTGCTCACGGTGACCCAAATCTTGCGAGAAACAGGCGTCGTCGGGAAGTTCGTCGAGTACTTCGGGCACGGCCTGCAAGGGCTGCCGCTCGCAGACCGAGCGACGATCGGGAACATGTCGCCCGAATACGGGGCCACGTGCGGCTTCTTCCCCGTGGACGACGAGACACTGCGTTACCTGCGGCTCACCGGGCGGCCGGAGCGACAGATCGCGCTCGTTGAGGCGTACTGCAAGGAGAATGCGCTCTGGCACGACCCGGACGAGCCGCCGACGTACTCGCAGGTCGTCGAGCTGGATCTCTCGACCGTCGAGCCCTCGCTCGCCGGACCTCGGCGCCCGCAGGACCGCGTGCCACTCAGCCACGCGAAGCAGGCTTTTCTGGATGCCCTGCCGACCTTCGGCATCGACTACGGAAACGCACACGACGAGGCCGTCGCCGAGACCTTCCCGGCCAGTGATCCGCTTGCGTCGACGGCGCCGGGACATGAGCCCGAGACAGACGGTGCCATCGTCTCGACATCCCCCGGCTCGTGCTCGCGGAGCGGTCGTCGGTGGAGGTGACGCTGGACGAAGAGACCTTCGAGCTCGACCACGGCTCGGTCGTGATCGCGGCGATCACCTCCTGCACGAACACGTCCAACCCGGCGGTCATGATCGGGGCCGGCCTGCTTGCGAAGAACGCCGTCGAACGTGGCCTCACCCGCCGGCCGTGGGTGAAGTCGAGCCTCGCGCCCGGCTCGAAGGTGGTCACGCAGTACTACGCGAAGGCGGGGCTCACGTCGTACCTCGAGGATCTCGGGTTCCACACCGTCGGCTACGGGTGCACGACGTGCATAGGGAACTCAGGCCCCCTCCCTGAGCCGATCTCGAAGGGGATCGCCGAGGGTGATCTCGTCGCGTGCGCTGTCCTCTCGGGCAACCGGAACTTCGAGGCGCGGATCCACTCGGAGGTCAAGGCCAACTACCTTGCCTCGCCTCCGCTCGTCGTCGCGTACGCGTTGGCAGGACGCATGGACATCGACCTCGCAACGGAGCCGATCGGCGTTGGATCAGACGGTCGAGACGTGTTCCTCGCGGACATCTGGCCCTCGCCGGACGAGGTCTCCGAGACGATCGCTCGCGCGGTGGGCGAGGAGATGTTCCGCGCGACCTACGCGGACGTCTTCACCGGTGACGAGAGCTGGCGCGAGCTGCCCGTTCCCGAGGGCGAGCTCTTCGCCTGGGACCCCCAGTCGACGTACGTCCGCCTGCCCACCTACTTCGAGGGAATGCCGCCGACACCGGAAGCCGTCGAGGACTTCGCCGGCGCGCGCTGCCTCGTCTGGGTCGGCGACTCGGTGACGACCGACCACATCTCTCCTGCAGGATCGATCAAGCCCGATTCACCCGCCGGGCGCTACCTCATCGAGCGCGGCGTCGAGCGACGCGAGTTCAACTCGTACGGGTCACGGCGAGGCAACCACGAGGTGATGGTTCGAGGGACGTTTGCGAACGTCCGTCTACGGAACCGGCTCGTGCCCGGGTCGGAGGGAACCTGGACGGTCCACCTTCCTTCCGGCGACGAGCTGACGATCTTCGAGGCCGCCGAGCGCTATCGCGCGGAGGGTGTCCCCCTTATCGTCCTCGCGGGCAAGGAGTACGGTTCGGGGTCGTCGCGCGACTGGGCGGCGAAGGGGCCCAAGCTCCTCGGCGTTCGCGCCGTCATCGCGGAGAGCTACGAGCGGATCCACCGCTCGAACCTTTTGATGATGGGCATCCTCCCGCTGCAGTTCCGGGCCGGCGAGAACACCGAGTCGCTCGGCCTGACCGGGCACGAGGAGTACGCCATCTCGGGGATCGAAAACGGCGAGGCCCGCGAGGTCACCGTGCGTGCGGACGCAGCGGAGTTCCGCGCGATCGTGAGGCTCGACACCCCGCGCGAGCGCGAGTACCTGCGGCACGGCGGGATCCTCCCCTACGTGCTGCGGCGACTGTTGACCGACTGACCGGGACAGTGGCCCCGGCCCGGTCCTCGAAGACGCGCCGATAACCTGCTCGACCGGATGACGCCGGCCGAGAGAATCGAAGGAAGCTGGGGAGTCGACCCCGTTCCCGCGCGCCTGCACGTCCTGAGCGGGCTCGAGACGGGCCTTCTTTGGGGAAACCTCGGCATCTCGCTGCTCGTCATCGTCGCGGGGGCTGCACTCGTCCCTGCGCTCTCCCTCCCCGACGCGCTCGTCGCCATCGTTCTCGGCTGCTTGATCGGGAACCTGATGCTGGCCGTGGCTGGGGCAATCGGCGCCGACGCGCGAGTGCCCGGGATGGTGCTCATGCGAGCGCCGCTCGGCCAGCGCGGGTCGTACCTCCCGACCGGGATCAACGTGATCCAGGGGATCGGCTGGTCGGTCTTCGAGCTCCTCATCATCGCGACGGCCGCGGCTGCGCTCTCGGACGAGCTCTTCGGCTTCCGCGCGCAGTGGCTGTGGACGCTCGTCTTCGGCGCGTTCGCGCTCGCCCTCGCGCTGCTCGGGCCGATCGGGTTCGTGCGGAGGTTCGTTCGCCGCTTCGCGATCTGGGCCGTGCCACTCGCGATCGGGTACCTGACCTGGTGGACCGTCGATGGCGCCGGGCTCGGCGCGCTCTGGGATGCGCCGGGTGAGGGCGGGCTCTCGGTCTGGCAGGGCGCAGACGTCGTCGTCGGGATCACGGTCTCGTGGATCCCCTACGCGGCCGACTACACGAGGTTCTCGCGGACACGGCGAGGCGCCTTCTGGGGGACGGGGCTCGGCTACCTCGTGCCCGACATGTGGCTCCTCGCACTCGGCGTCGTCCTCGTCGTCTCGAGAGATCTCGGCGATCCCGCCGCGCTCCCGGCGGCCGTCGTCGCCGGCGGCTTCGCCGCGATCGTCGCCCTCTTCGCGTTGCTCGTCACCGAGACGGACGAGGCGTTCGCGAACGTCTACTCTGCCGCGGTCTCACTTCAGAACGCCGTCCCGCGCGCTCCCCAGAAGCTGCTGGTCGTCCTCGTGACCGCGATCGCGACGGCGGGCGCTCTCGTGATCGATCTCGTGAGCTACCAGAGCTTCCTCCTGCTGCTCGGATCGGTGTTCGTCCCACTTTTCGCCGCCCTCCTGGCCGACTGGGTCGCATGCGGACGTCACTACCGACCCGAGGACGTCTTCGAGACGCCCGACTGGCGGCCAGGGCTCATCGCCGCCTGGGTCGCCGGATTCGCTGTCTACCAGTGGCTGTACCCCACCGGGCCGTCTTGGTGGGTCGATGTCGTCTCCGAGCTGAACCCGCCGGACTGGGGTGTCGGGGCGACCGTTCCGAGCTTCCTCGTCTCGTTCGGGATCGCGAGCATCGTCGCGCTCGTCGCGCGACGGACATCCGCGGGAGCGGCGGCTGCATGACGCTCGTCGCGGCGATCGGACACCTCGCGCGCGACGTCGTGGCCGGCGCTGCGCCACGTCCGGGTGGAGGCGTTTTCTACGCCGCACGGGCGCTCGCGCGCCTGGGGACGAGCGCGCGCGTCGCCGCGTCGTGCTCCGACGAGGATCGACCGACACTTCTCCCACCCCTCGAGGCTTTCGGTCTCGACGTCACCTGGCACGAGTCGTCCACGACGACCGCGTACAGCTTCCACTACGAGGGGGATCGGAGAGTCATGTGGCAGGACGCCGTCGGAGACCCGTGGACGCCCGCGCAGGCCATCGGCGCAGCGGGCGACGCGCCGTGGGTCGACGTCTGCGCACTGACACGTACCGACTTTCCGCCCGAGACTCTTGCTGCGCTCGCCGGTGAGGGGCGTCAGCTACTGGTCGACGCTCAGGGCCTCGTCCGTACAGCCGAGGTCGGACCTCTACACACGAACGGGGAGATCGGCGATGTCCTCCATCACTTCAAGGTGTTGAAGCTGAACGACGAAGAGGCAGAGACGCTCGTGGGACATGCCGACCCCGAGGGACTGCGCGCACTCGGCGTGCCCGAGGTGCTGCTGACGCTCGGTTCACTGGGATCGTGGGTCATCACGCCCGATCTCGCAGAGCATGTGCCGGCGGTCGAGATCGAAGCGCCCGTCGATCCGACCGGTGCCGGGGACACGTACTCCGTGACCTATCTCGTGCACCGCGCCGAAGGCGCAGAGCCCGTCGAGGCCGCGCGGGTGGCAGCCGAGACGGTCTCTGTGCTTCTGGCCATGCCCTAGAGACGGAACTCGCCACGAGCGACGAGGACGGCACGCCCGCCGACCTCGACCCGCTCGATCCCCGCCTCGCTCCCCTCAGCGCGCGCGTACAGAGTGGAGGGTCGTCTGAGCTCATCGCCCTGTGAGATCTCGATCTCGGTGCCCCACGGGACGAGGCCGTGGCGGCAGACGTGACAGGCGAGCGGCCCGGCGGCGGCACCGGTCGCGGGGTCCTCGAGCACGCCCAGCGAAGGCGCGAACATCCGTGTCTTCCAGAAATTCTCCGACCCGGCGATGCAGCTGACGTTGACCTCGAGCGCGGTCAGTGCGTTGTAGTCGGGCTCGAGCGCCGCAACGGCATCGCGCGACCCGAGTGTGACGAAGGTGAAGAGCGGGCCGTTGTCGTAGCGCTCGATCGGCAGCTCCGACTCCGTCGCGCCGAGCGCTGCGAGCAACGCGTCTGGCTCCGGATACGGCTGCACGCTCGGAACGGGCTGGACCATGCGCCCGAAACGGAGCGCGCCCGACTCGTCCCGCTCGAGCTCGACGGGCACGATGCCCATGCCCGTCTCCAGCTGGATGACGGCGCGCTCGAGCGGCGCCCCGAGCACCCACGCCGTGCCGAGTGTCGGATGCCCCGCGAAGGGGAGCTCTGCGACGGGGGTGAAGATCCGCATGCGAGCGGTCCCTCCGTCCTCGGCGGACAGAATGAACGTCGTCTCCGAGAAGCCGATCTCTTGGGCGAGCGCCTGCATCGTCTCGGCATCCAGATCACGAGCATCGGTGAAGACGGCGAGCTGGTTCCCCGCGAGCGCACGGTCGGTGAAGACGTCGACGACGACGAAGCGCAGAGTCGGCACGTCGCCCACCTTATCCAGGCTCCGGGCGCAATATCGTTCCGGCATGGCCGGCGCAATTGTCGTACGTGACCTCGTGAAGTCGTACGACAGCGTGGAGGCCCTCCGCGGGATCAGCTTCGAGGTCGGCGAGGGCGAGGTTTTCGGTCTCCTCGGACCGAACGGTGCGGGGAAGACGACGACGGTGGAGATCCTGGAGGGGTACCGGCGCCGCGACGGCGGCGACGCGTTGGTGCTCGGCCATGATCCGGGCAAGGCGCCCCGCGAGCTCAGAGAGCGCATCGGCGTCGTCCTCCAACACTCCGAGTTCGCGCCGACTCTGACCGTGCACGAGGTGCACCGGCTCTTCGCCGGGTACTACGCGACTCCGCGAAACGTCGACGAAGTGATCGAGTTGGTCGGTCTCGCCGAGAAACGCGACGCGCGCGTGAGGACGCTCTCGGGCGGACAGAGCAGACGGCTCGATCTCGGCATTGCACTGGTCGGTGACCCCGACCTCGTCTTTCTCGACGAGCCGACCACGGGCTTCGACCCGGCGGCACGACGGTCGGCGTGGCAGATGATTCGCTCCCTCCGCTCGCTCGGCAAGACGATTCTCCTGACGACGCACTATCTGGACGAGGCGCAGCACCTCGCCGACCGGGTCGCAGTCCTCCGCGCAGGGAGGATCGTCGACCTCGGCACGCCCGCGGAGCTGATCGGAGACACGCGGAAAACGGTGATCACGTTCCGCCGCAAAGGCGAGCCCGTCACGATCGAGACGGAGGATCCGACTGGGGTCCTCCACGAGCTGACCGCGGAGGCGCTGGCTTCTGGCGGGGAGCTCGAGCGCCTGGAGGTTCGCCGGCCCACTCTGGAGGACGTCTACCTCGAGCTCGTCGACGCCGAGCACGAGACTGCGGAATGACTGTGCTCCTGCACCAGCTCGCGTTCGATCAGCGGACGTTCTGGCGGAGCCGCGAAGCCGCGGTATTCATCTTCATCTTCCCTCTTCTCCTCTACGCGCTTCTCGGGTCGGTCTACTCGGGCGACATCGAGGGCGAGCCAGCCGTGGACGTCCTACTCGTGGGTCTGTTCGGCTACGGCGCGATGAACACCGCCTTCGGCGGCCTCACGATCATCCTCGTCGGTAGGAGAGAGGCAGGTGTCCTCAAGCGGGTCCGCTCGACCCCACTTCCGCCGACGACGTACATCGCCGCACTTCTCCTGTCGTGGCTCGTCGTGTTCGCGCTCGACGCGGTGGGGCTCGTCGCACTCGGCACGCTCGCCTTCGACGCGAGCACTCCCAGCAACTGGCTTGGATTCGCCGGCGCGATCGTCTTCGGGGTGGCGTGCTTCGCTGGCATGGGACTCGGTGCAGCGTCGTTGATCCGCTCCGCCGAAGGGGTCTCTGCCGTTGTCAACGTGATCGTGCTGCCGATGGCGTTTCTCTCGGGCTCGTTCGGACCGACCGACGAGTACCCGGCCTTCCTACAGTCGATCGCCGACGTGCTCCCGCTCACGTACTTCATCGCCATCGTCTACGGCGTCTACATCGACGGTGAGTCGCTCTTCGCCGACCCGGGGGCGCTCGGCGTCGTCGTCGCCTGGGGCGTTGCCGGGCTCGTTCTCGCGCTCCGCCGATTCAGCTGGATGCCGCGGGAGCACTGACGGGTAGGCGGATGCCTACCGGTTCTGCAGCATCGAGAGGTAGTACAGGAGCATTGCGACCGCAGCGAGTGCGCCAGCGACGTACGTCCAGGCGGCAGCTTTGAGGACGCTCTTCACACCCGCGCCTTCCGTCGCGATCACCAGGCCGAGCTCCGAGAGCTGGCGTCTGGCGCGACTCGACGCGTCGAACTCCACCGGAAGCGTGACGATCTGGAAGAGAACCGCGATTGAATAGAGAGCGACCGCGAGGACGATGAACCCGGTGATCTGGAAGAAGATCCCGCCGATCAGGAAGAGCACCCAGATGTTGGAGGCGAACTGCACGGCCGGGAACATCGCGCTGCGGAACTTGAAGAACGCATAGGCCTGAGCGTGTTGGAGCGCGTGGCCGACCTCGTGCGCCGCTACCGATGTCGACGCGATCGAGACTCCGCGAAACACCTCGGGCGAAAGGTGGACGGACTTGCTTCGGGGGTCGTAATGGTCAGAAAGGGATCCGGGCGTCTCCTCGATCGGAACCTCGTTCAGTCCGTTCGCGTCGAGGATGCGACGCGCGACCTGCGAGCCCGTCATGCCATTGGCGACGGGCACCTCGAGGTTGCGCGCGAACGTGGTCTTGACCCGGTGCTGCGCCCAGAAGCCGATGACCATGGGAACGATGAAGGCGATCAGAAACGTCATGCCGAGATGGTAACCGCCGAGGTCTCGCCCCTCGCAGGGCATGCCCGCGAATACGCGTGTTCTTAACTCTCTGCCGCAGCGCCGGCGAAGCGTATCGGCCGACGAGACTACTCTTGGGCTCTGTGACCCTCGACGATCGCGCTCGTCGCGTTGCGGCGCTTCTGCACGAGGCGGCTGAGACCCACCACGTGGTCTATCGGATCACGGACGGAGACGATCCGGACTGGGCCTCCTGGTACGCCGACTGGCTCCTCGAGCTCTCGGAGCTCTCCGAGATTCTCGAGGCGCAGCCCGTGCGAAGCCATCTCGTCCACGCGCTCGTGGAGCTCGACCGTCGCCATGCGGCGGAGGCTCCGCGCGAGCCATGGGAGCAGTGGTACGCGACACGACTCGTCGAGCGCTTTTCGGCTTGACGTTCGAGGCCGAGCGCTACCCTTGCCCGGCGAGCCCGCGTAGCTCAGGGGATAGAGCACAGGTTTCCTAAACCTGGTGTCGGAGGTTCGAGTCCTCCCGCGGGCATCCCCCTGGTAGAGCCGAAACCCTCGTGTTTACGGGGGTTTCGGTGTCTCTGGGGACATTCTCTTGTATCCGTTCAGGGGGCTCAAATAGGGCACTGGCGGGTAGCGACTGCTGCGCACCTGGTGCGCACCTAGCCCCTCAATCGGGTCAACCCCAGCCGTCACGTTCGCGCCAGTGCGGTTCAGTTCGCTCGTCCGATCGTCGTGCCTATGGTTACGAGGCGTTGGAGCTGGCGACCCTCATCGCTGGTCTCGTAACCGCAGCTGCGGTGGCGGGGTCGGTGCTGTTCCTTGCACGTCAGACCAGCCAGTCAGTTCATCAGTTCTTGGTCGCCAACGAGCTGGCTGGTGCTCGGGCCTTGGCGCAGGGTTACGAGCTATGGGATCACGTCATCACCCGTTTCATCGATTACCCAGAGCTTCGCCAGTACTTCTACGAAGGTGTGGAGTCGCCTGAAGAAGATCCGACAACCAGGGCGCGCGTTCTCGCGATGACCGAACTGATAGGTGACGCGCTTCAGTCCGCCCATTGGCTATACCAGGGCAAAGATGTTGCGTTGTTGGGAGCGGTGGATCCGGAATCCGACATCCGATCCGACTGGGACGACTGGACGCAGTTCATCCTCACGATGTCGCCGGCGATGCGTGCTTTCGTGCGAGAGCACCCGCTTCAGTACCCGTTTCTCACCAGGATGCTCGACACGATCGAGCCTGCCACGACCGGCTGAGACGGTGATTACCGTATCGACAAGATGGCGACGGCAGACCTGCCTTAGGGCCTGTCCAGAACGCGCCTCCGGTGGCCGTTCGGACACGTATCGGCCAGGCCCAGGCGACGGTCGTGAACATCTGCTGAACCCGCGCCCGAGTGACGTTGAGCCGGCGGGCGATCTCCGAGACCGTCTCCCCTGCTTCGCGCGCCTCGCGAACCCGAAGCCGCAGCTCCACCCGAGCCTCCTCGAGCTCGGTTTACGACCCAAACGTCTCGCTCCTCCCCGAACTCCCGCTCCCAGCACTCCGGGCAGAAAATGTGCAGCTCCCCCACGCCGTCCGACACCGCGCGCCACTCGTCGTCGGGGTTCTCCTCCTCGCGCGGCTCCCGCTTGCACTCGGAGCACCGGATAGGTTCGGTCGGCTCGTTGGTCACAAAGAGATCGTAAGAGGGAGGAGGCGACCTGGCAGATCCCCCTTGTGCGGCCTTCGAGTCGCCTGATGACGGGCGCGGCCAGTTACCGTTGACTTGCTCCTGACCGCCCCGTAGAGTGCCGCGGCTACCGGCGCAGGTCTCCATCGGGGTGGCAGGCCCTCTGCGGCGAGCTTGCTTCGGAAAACAGGGAGCGCGAGTGCGCTTCCGCAATGGGAAGGGGATTCCATGCTCTATCGCCTAGTCGTAGGCCTCATCGCGGCCGTGGGCTTGTTGGTGGTCGCGGTGCCGGCTCTCGCTGGCCCGCCAGTGACGACGACCACGACCCAGAAGAACGTTGTCGAGACCTTCGTCGACGTCCTGCCCACCTGCGAGGGAGGGCCGCTCTACGAAATCACGACCACCGGCAATTCGGTCGAGCATACGACGGTGTTCGACGATGGGCGCGTCCACGCCACCTTCACGCAGACCGGCACCGTCGTCCTTGTGCCGCTCGACGATCCGAGCCTGCCGAGCTACACGGGTAAGTTCACGATCTGGAGCGGCTTCAACCAGAACGGAACGACAGTCAACGGCACGTTCACGTTCAACGTGAGCCTGGTCGGCTCGGACGGATCGAAGGTCACGAACCACGTGACGGATCATTTCAACGAACGCCCGGATGGGTCGGTGAACTTTTTCTTCCACTGTCACTGACCCGCATGGCTGAGCGGCTTCGCTAGTCGCGACAGTCGCCGGACGCTTCACGAGAAGGCCCGCTCCGGCGGGCCTTCTCCGCTCAGCGGTGCGTCCCCTCAGGGGCAGTTGGTTCCAGCAGCACCGTCTATATCCGAGTGTGAACGCGCAAGTTTCGATCGTGTGCTGCGTCTTACTCATGGGGGAGGGAAAGCCGGGGCGGGGCGACGCCTGCCTGGCGGCTGCAACGTTGCCCCGCCCCGGCCCTCGAGTCTCCCGCTCCTCGATCCGCAGGGACTCGCGAGTTCGGGATTCCGGATCGTCGTCGCGGGCCTGCCCCGACAGGGGCATGAGCACCCAACGGCCTAGGCGCACACTGTGTGTGAAGAGGTCGGACGTGGTCTGTCCCTTCCCCCCAGTGAGGGCAACGAGGGGGCGGTTGGTGCCGCAGCTACTTCTCCCTCCTGCGTCCGGCCTCATCGTGCGGCGAGCCATTTCGTTTCAGTGGATTCCGAGTGCGCACAACCCAGCCAGGCCAGCAGTAACCCGGCCGGGTGTGCGCAGCATGGCCCCCCGTGTCCGTGAGGGCCGTCCTGCCGGTGTCGCCCGAACCAAGCGAGCCGGCAAGTCAGTGGAACTGGACACTGCCAACGATCGCCCCAGTGACGCATTCCACAAAGAGCCCGCTCACGAAGTGGAGGAGCTGCGGCGAGAAAGCCTTCTTCGACTGCGACGCCGACGAGTTGCCAGCCAAGTTGATCCGCGCGAAGATCGGCCCGCTGACCGAGCCGTCGCGCAGTTGGATGCGTCCGGCCGTGGCTGTGGTGGTGGCGAAATGTCAACTGTCGAGACGGCGCGCCCCTGCCCCGTCAAGTCGGTGTTGAACGGGCCAGTGCCAGCTACAAAGGTGAGTCGCCATCAGTCACCCTCTCTTCGTCAGCGTGATTGCGAGCCCCGCGGCGACTGCCTTCTCAAGCTCCTCGACGCGGGCGACGGATTCGGCCGCGTGGGCCTCGGCCGCTTGCGCCTACGGGGTGGAGCGGCGGACCTCTTCGTGCAACCTCTCCACCAGCTTGAGAGCCTCGGGCCATTCAGCCGCGATCTTGAGTGTCAAGGGTAAGCGCATGGTGCCCGCGCCGGAGATCCTGCGGCCCTACCTCGAGGATCACACCACCCGGCGATTCAGCGTGGCGGCGATCTCGGGCGACGGCGGCGAAGAGCTCGTGTTCGGCCGTACTCCTGTCAACCCCTTCACGCCGACCCATGTTCGCAAGATGGCCCTTGCTGCATGGGCAGCGGCGAACGTCGAGCGCAAGAAGGCGGGCAAAGAAGTCCTCGAGCCGATCAAGTTGCAGGAGTGCCGACACACCTACGTCTCGCTCATGCACGCTGCCGGCGTTCCGCTCGAGCAGATCGGTGACTACGTGGGCCACTCCTCGACGTACATGACCGACCGCTACCGGCATCTTCTCAACGGGCAGGCCGAGACGGACGCCGCGCGACTTGGCCAGTACGTGAACGGCACGACTCGTGCGCAGACTGGTGCGCAGGAGGAGAAGTCAGCCTAGAGACGGCTTGTAGAGCCAATCTCGGCGTCAGGAGCACAACTTCCTAAACCTGGTGTCGGAGGTTCGAGTCCTCCCGCGGGCATTCGTTCGAGCGCTGACGACGCCTGGAGGTCATTACTGTCCAAGGGCTAGGAGGACGAAGCTTCGGCGGCGGCTTCGTCGACGGCTGACTTGACGTCGTAGTAGCGACGACGCGCCTCCTCGAGGGTGTCGCCGATCGCGGTGAGGCCGATCCGGCCGGCGACTGCGATCGCGCTGACCATGTGCAGGACGACACCGGTCTCACTCTCGGAATCCCACCCGAGCTCGCGCTCGGTCACGACGTCGAGGAGATCGTCCGGGGTAAGGGACCGGTAGGCGGGAGAGTCGAGATGATCGGTCGCGGCGTAGTGCTTGATGTCGCCGTACCTCGTCCGGTACTCGGCCGAAAGAGGGTCGTAGGCGCCGTCGGTGAGCGTGGTCAGCGCGAAGAGCGGATGCGTCGTGCCGCCGCAGCGGAGGTTGATCTCGAGCGCGTACGGACGCCAGCCCACATCGCCGGCCTTGATCGCAGCGAAGTCGATCGCAGCCCGGCCGATGACCCCTTCGCGTGCAAGACGACGCCCGACCTTCAGAGACTCCGCCGCGATCCGCTCGGCGTATTCGGCATCGGCCGGGAAATGACAGCCGAAGTAGGTGTGGCCGTGGAGCCCGCCGAGAATCTGGTCGTGCGTGGACATGACGTCGACCTGTCCGGCCGGACTCATGCGCAACTGCACGCTGGGGCTCCGGAACAGCTCGCCCTCGATGCGCTCCTCGACGATTCCGCCCTCGTCGTCGAGGGCTGCGAGGTACTGCTCGACGGTCAGCTCTTCGTCCTCCAGCTCGACCGCGGCGTGCACGTCGCGGCTTGCCTGCTCCAGATCGAGCAGTGCATTGCCGAGGCCGCTCACACCCTGGTCGAGCTTGAGCACGGCGCCCCGCGCCTCCGGACTGCGCGCGCGGATCTCGCGCAGCGCCTCGGAGAGATCGCCGGTACCGGCGACGTCCAGGCCGATCGGATGGGGAACATCCTCCTCGGCGAAGACGCGGCGGCTGCCAGTCTTGGAACCGAGCCAGTTGAGCTCCGGATCGCTCCCGTAGATCGGGATCTCGAGCTTCTCCGCAAGCTCGACCTCGTCGGCGGTCATGCAGAACGGGAGGATCATCGCGAACTCGGGCTTGCCGACCAGCTCCTTGATCCGCCGAATGGCACCGGGTCGGGCCAGGAGCTTGCGCGAGAGCGGTTCGTTGCGCCCGTCGACAAGAGAGACCGGAACGAAGCGCGCGCGGGCTTCCGGCGTGTCCAGCTCGGGGACGAGCCCGAAGTAGTAGTCGACCACGCGCGGGTGAATCGGCTGCGACGTCACGTAGATGACGCGGGACCGCGGCGCTCGGAGGAGGCTCAGGACCATGCAGAGGAACCGCTCTTCATACGCGGGAAAGACGGGGATCAGCTGGTCCGGGACGTCGAAGCTGATCGAGTGGACGACGACGACCGTTCGCTCGACGTCGATCGAGCGCAGCGTCACTGTCGGCCAGAACTCTCGAAAGGTGGCCTGGAGCTCGGCGAAGGTCGCTGTCGCCACGGAAGGACGCTACTTCAGGAACGTCCCGCATTGCTAGCGTGCGTTGGTGGCGATGTCGCTCGAGGGCAGGGTAATCGCGGTAGCGGGAGGCGCAGGTAATCTCGGACCGACCGTCGTCGCGAGGCTCGCTTCGGCGGGCGCACAGCTTTGCGTCTGTGGACGCGATCGAGCAGGCCTGGACGCGCTCTCGGCCGAGATCGGGCACGTCATCGAGACCGACGTCGTCGATCTCCTCGATGCGCAGGCGACCAAAGCGTGGGCGGACGATCTCGCGTCCAGGCGAGGGCAGGTCGACGGTCTCGTACATCTGGTCGGCGGGTGGCGAGGCGGCACTCCGATCGAGGACGCGCCCCTCGAGGACTGGGACTTCCTAAGCGGTCTCCTCGTCCGAACACTCCAGCACGCGGGCCAGGCATTCGCGCCGCACCTCCTCTCGAGCGGCCGCGGACGGTTCGTGCTGATCTCGGCCGGCCAGGCACAGGCCCCGACTCATCCGAACGCGGTGTACGCCGCGGCGAAGGCGGCATCGGAGACGTGGACGCTCGCACTCGCGGACCGCTTCCGGGGCACAGGTGCGACGGCGAACATCGTCGTCGTCGGCTCGATCCTCACTCCTGCCATGCGGGCTGAGAGCCCCGAGAAGGACTTCTCCACGTTCACTCCCGCGGAGGAGATTGCGGAGGCGATCGCCTACCTGTGCTCCGACGACGCGGCGTCGATGAACGGCCAGCGCCTGACGCTCCGCGGCGCCGCTTAGGGCGCTCGGCGAGCGAGGCGCTCGCGCCGAAGCTGTAGTACGGGAAGCAGCGCGACGGAGGCGAGAGTCATCCGGAGGTAGAGCGCCGGCTCGGCGAGCAGGAGGCAGAGCCCGAGGACGGCGAGCTGCGTCGACAGTCCGAGGTTCGCAAGCACCGTGACCGTGCCACGATCGTTGTACGCGAGAGTCACCACGTCGGAAGCGGGTTCACCCGCGAGTGCTCGCTCGAGCCTCCTCGCAGAGAGCCCCCGGACGAGCCGATCCAGAGGTGCGAACACGACGCGGTAGACCTCCCGGAGTAGGCTCTCGACACGACCTCCTGAAGCTGCGGGAGGCGCCTGTGCCACGCCGTGGACCTCTCGATACAGCTCCGAGAGGTTGTAGTCGGTCGCGAGGACGAGCGTGAGCGCGAGAAACGCGGCGAGCGCGAGCCACGGCTGTCCCGTGACGTAACCGAGCGCGGCAAAGAGCGCGGCGTTCACGACGAGATCGGCCTCAGTGTCCAGGTACCGGCCTGCCAGGGTGACTCGGCCGGACACCCGCGCCAGCTGGCCGTCGGCGTTGTCGAGAACCGTCTTCACCTGCAGCAGCACGGCCGCAAGAACGTGCTCTCCGCGGGCTAACGCAGCCGCGGCGGCGAGACCTGCTGTCGCGTTCGCGAGAACGACCACGGGTGGCGGAATACGTAGTCGCAGCAGCCAAGGTACAAGGACGCCGGCCAGCGGTCGGAAGATCCATTCCAGCGTGATCTCGCGGCCCGCACGACGCTCGTGCAAGGACGCTTGGGCCGGGACCTGCGGGTTCTCGGTCGAGCTGCTCATCCCGGTGTCGCCGATCGTAGATACTGCGCTCGTGAGCCCTGATGGATGGAGCGAGGTCGAGGGGGCGCTCGAGCGCACGTTTCAGCTCGAGAGCTTCGTCCAAGCTCTCGCGTTCGTGAACCGCGTCGGAGAGCTTGCGGAAGCCGAGAACCACCACCCGGACATCGCGATCCACTACAACCGCGTGACCCTGCGCTGGTGGACGCACACGGCCGGCGGGATCACCGACCGCGACCGGGACCTCGCCGAGAAGACGAGCGGGCTCGCTCCGTAACCGGTGCGGCTGGCCCGGCGACTTCGGGACGGCGCGTGATATCCAAGTGACAACTTCACTTGGAAAGCTCCTCGCCGTAGCGTCAGCGCTCGGACTGCCGCTCGCTCATCGCGGTCTCCGCCTGGCTCGACGGCGTGCTCGACCGCCGACTCGAAGGCCAGCTCTACCGCGCGGGGACGTTTCCGGCGACCTAATGGTGGCTCGAGGTCGACGTCCTCGACCGAAGCAGCTTGCCCTCTGGAACGTTCCGCGCGCATCGCGCAGGCATGATCGTTCCTCGCACTTCGCCGAGCTCGAGGTCTCCTGCGCGGCCGCGGAGGATCACCTCGTCGTCATCCTCGAGAAACGCCCGCGTGCTGCCGTCACCGAGCCGGATCGGATGCGCCCCGTTGCGCGCGAGCTCGATGAGCGATCCCTCGCTCCCCTGCTCCGAGCCAGAGATCGTGCCTGAGGCGAAGAGATCCCCGGTGGCGATCGAGGCACCGTTGACCGTCGCGTGCGCAAGTTGCTGGGGCATCGTCCAGTAGAGGCCGCGGGCGTTCGTCCGCGAGACGACCGTCCCCGAGAGTTCCACCTCGAGCTCGATGTCGAGCGCCCAGTCTCCGGAGACGCGCAGGTATGGAAGCGGCTCGGGGTCTTGGACGGGCGCCGTGACGAAGCGGTCCTCCAGGAGCGCAAGCGGCGTCACCCAGGCCGAGACCGACGTGGCGAAGGACTTTCCGAGGAAGGGGCCGAGAGGCTGGTACTCCCACGCCTGGATGTCACGCGCGCTCCAGTCGTTCACGAGGACGACACCGAAGACGTGATCTCGGAACGCCGACCCGGGGACGAACTCTCCGAGGCGGCTTCCGACCCCGACGACGAAGCCGAGCTCGAGCTCGATGTCGAGGCATCGAGTCGGGCCGAACTGTGGCTCGGTGTCGTCAGGCGCGTTCGCCTGGCCACACGGCCGAACGACGGGAGTCCCGCTGAGGACGACCGTGCCGGAGCGGCCGTGGTAGCCGACGGGAAGATGCCTCCAATTCGGGAGCAGCGGTTCCGCATCGGGTCGGAAGAGACGGCCGAGGTTCGTCGCGTGCTCGAGCGAGGCGTAGAAGTCGAGGTAGTCGCCCACGACGAACGGGAGATGTGTCGTCGCCTGCTCGAGCGGAACGAACTCGGCACCACGGGTGACGAGCCGATCGATCCGTGTGAGCGTGTTCTCCCAGACTGAGCGCCCGAGCGCGAGGAACGGGTTGAGGCTCGTCGCCTCGAACACATCGCCGAGGCCCGCTGCGGCGAGGTCGAGGACGCCTTGTCCGACTCGAAAGCCGACCCGCGGGTCGTCCCCGTCGACGGAGAAGACCCCGAATCCGATTCCCCCGTTCACAGCGGGAGCACTCCGAGTGCCTCCAGCTCCTCGACCGGCTCGAAGAAGCTGCAGCTTCCGATCGAGTGGAGTCTCTCGCGGCGCGCCCGCGCGAGCTCTCCGGCACGCGCCGAGCGGTCGCGCCACGAAAATGCCTCGGCGTCCAGCTCGAAGGCGGTGTGGTCCGTCTCCTCGAGCGCGTGCTCTTCATCTCCGAAGACCACCGCTGCAAGCAGATTCAGGAATCCGTGCTCGCCGTCCGATCGGACCGCGTGGTGGAGGCCGGCCGTTGCCTTGAAGACGAGCTCCCGCTCGCGGCAGGAGCGAATGAAGCCGGAGAGCGATTCGACATCCGGCACGGCAGCGCCTCCGCACCGGACCTTCGCCCGGAGGCCAAGCTCGGCTACGTGATCGAGACGGTCCTCGAGCCCGTCGTCGAGCGGCGTCTCGACGTAGACCTCGCCGACATCGGGGACCCCGGCCCCAGGGTCGAAGAAGGGATGGGTCTCGGCGGCCACCACCCTCGGATCGTGGGCGAGCGCGGCGTTCAGCACAACACTTATCCCTCGACCGAGGTTCGGCAACTCGCCGAGCCGCGACGCCGGACAGACGAACCGCCCGAGCATGAACGAATCCCGGCTCTCGCGTGCTCGCGCGTCCTCCGCGAGAGCCTCGGGGAGCGGCAACGACGCCGGCGGAAAGAGCGGCGCGTGATCGATGAGTCCGCCCAGCAGGGCTACCCGGGCATCACCGTGCGGGTCCATCGACCGCGGATCTTCGCAGAGCTTTGCTCACGCTCCGGAGGCCTCCGCCTTGCGCAGGCCGAGGAACGCCCACGTCCAGAAGATGACGCCCATGCCGATCGCGAGCGCGAAGGCGCCGAGGACGTGCGGGGCGTCACCGGCGATGAACCCGCGGCCCGTCTCGAGCAGGTAGCTCACGGGATTGACGGACGCGGCGCCTTCGATCCAGCCCTGCAGGAGCTCGAGCGGGACATAGACCGGCGCGAAGAAAAGAACGAGGAAGACAGGCATCTGCATGAGCGGCGCGGCCTGGATCGTGCGGAAGCGCATGGCGATCCCCCCGGCCCAGAAGAAGCCGCAGAAGTTGACGAGCAACGCGAGGACGTAGAGGCCGAAGAGGTCGACCGCACCGCCGTGGACGTTCATTCCCACGACGAGCGCAACGACGGTGAGGACAACGGCGACGACGAGCCAGCGGCACATCGCGGCCAGCGCGTAGCCGAGGACGATGCCGCTGCGATGCGGCGCGGCGAGCAGCAGCCGCTTGGCGAACCCGCCCTCGAAGTCCCGCGCCAGCCCGAACCCGGTGAAGACGCCGCTGAACGCGGCGGACTGGAGCAGCACGAAGACGAACTGGAACGCCGTATAGCCCGGCTCGAAGTCGAACCCCGGAATGTCGTTCAGCTGCGAGAGGCCGCCCGCGAACGCAGTGAAGAAGAAGAGCGGGAACAGCATCGTCGGAAGCACGATCTGCGGGTTCGTGAGGGCGTTCTTGAGCGTCCGCCACGCGACGCCCGAAACGACATCCCACATCCTCATGTGCGCGTCATCCTGGTTCGCAGGGCCCGCGAGGCGAGCATGAGCGAGACGACGCCGAGCACGATCACGAAGCCGAACCCGAGTGCGAGCGCCTGCAGGTCCCAACCCGTGATGATGAGACTGCGAACGCACTCGATCATGTACGAAACCGGGTTGAGCGTGGCCGCTATGCGGAACCATTCGATTCCGATGAGATTCCGCGGCGCGTTCATCGAGGAGATGAAGAGGAAGACGAAGAGGACCGGGAAGAGCGCCTGGATCGTCTCTCCCGATCCCGTCCTGAAGGCGAGCCAGGCCCCGAGGGCGCCGAACGACAAGGACACGATCGCCCCGTAGACGAGGAGAACGAGGATACCGAGCGGCCCCGACTCGAACCGGACCCCGGCCGTCAGCCCGACGGCGAGATAGAACATCACTTGGACGATCCCGAGTACCACGACGCCGGCCAGCTGACCCGTGAGGAGCGCCCAGTCGCGCAGTGCCGTCAGCGCGAGACGGTTGATGAAGCCGGTCTGGACGTCGCGCGCGAGGTCAGTGCCCGCGTTCATCGTCGAGAAGAGCGCACCCTGGATGAAGGGAACCGCGAGTGCGAACGCGAGGAACGACGTCGTCGGGAATCCCGGAAGATCGGTCGACGAGCGCAGGCCGCCGGCGTTCACCGCCATGAGCGCGATCGGGAAGACGAGCGGAGGAATGACACTTGCCGGCTGCCGTGACGTGCGAACGATCGAGCGACGCGCGATCGCCCCGACCTGCGGGAGGCTGCTCACCGTGTGCGCGTCTCTTGCTCGGCCGTCTCGGCCTCTTCGGTCGCACCTTCTAGCGTGCGCCCGGTCTTGGCGAGGAAGACGTCGTCGAGCGTGGGGGCGCGAAGCTCGAGATCGGCGATGTCGACGCCGTTCTGGTCGACGGCGCGCACGATGTCAGTCAGTCCGAGCCCCTCCCGTAGCCGCACCGCGACGTCGCGGGTCGAGGCGAGCGGCTCGCCGAACCGGGAGAGGAATTCAGCGATGCGCGGCCGGTCGTCATCACGATGCGGAATCGCGTGCACGCTCGGGCGTCCGATCTCGGCCTTGAGGTCCGCGGGCGTGCCCTCCGCGACGATCTTTCCCTGGTCGATGATCCCGACTCGGTCCGCGAGGATGTCGGCCTCTTCCAGGTACTGGGTCGTGAGGAACACCGTCACCCGATCTTCCCTCCGAAGGAGCGAGACCTCTTCCCAGAGCGCCGTCCGGCTCTGCGGATCGAGACCTGTCGTCGGCTCGTCGAGAAAGAGGACGCGCGGGCTGTGGATGAGCGCGAGCGCAAGGTCGAGGCGCCGCTTCATGCCTCCCGAGTAGCCGGACACCTTGCGATCGGCGGCGTCTGCGAGCCCGACCCGATGGAGCAGTTCCTCCGCGCGCGCAGCACGCTGTTCCTTGCGCACGCCTTGGAGCGTGGCCTGCAGCCGGAGGTGGTCGCGTCCGGTCAGAAGCGGGTCGAGAGCCGCCTCCTGGAGCGCGACGCCGATGAGCGAGCGCACCTTCGGCCCATCCTTGACGACGTCGTAGCCGCCCACGCGCGCAGTTCCCGCGGTGGGAGGGAGAAGCGTCGTCAGGACGTGAACGGTAGTGGACTTCCCGGCGCCGTTCGGCCCGAGAAAGCCGTAGATCTCGCCCGGCGCAACCGAGATGTCGATCCCGTCGACCGCTCGCGGGCCCTTCTTGTACTCGCGGACGAGGCCGTCGACCTCGATCCCGTTGTCGCTCGGCTCCACCGTCCCACACTAGCGGCGCCCCCGCCCGCTCTCAGAGCGGCTCGAGAGGAAGCTTCGCCGCGACGACAGGCTTCCCGTCACGTTGATAGGCGACGTCGACCGAGTCGTTCTGCCGGTACGTCCCTGCGATCCCGACCCACATCGACAACCAGCGCCAGAAGCCGAGCTTGCCCTCGCTGCGCAGCTCGCGGTCGAAGAGAAGCGTCCGGCCCTCGACCCGGAAGTCCGCGCCCTCCTCCTGCTGGACGCCGTTCACGAACACCCGGAAAGGGCGAACCACATCGGCCGGTAGCCGCACGCGCGTTCTCCGGGACGCGTGTTCCGACACGTTCATAGAATGGCAGCCGGTGCGCAGGCTCTTCGCCTTGTCCGGACTCGCGCTGCTCGCGGCAGTACTGGCTCCCTCGGCGATGGCCGACGGCGGCGGCTTCACTCCCGTGACTCCCGAGTCGCCGAACGCCGAAGGAATCAAGAACAGCTACCTCTTCATCTCGATCTTCGTCCTCGGGATCTTCGTCCTCGTCGAGGGGCTCTTGATCGCCTTCGTCGTCCGGTACCGGCAGCAGAAACGCGCGCGATTCGAGGACGGCGCGCAGGTGCATGGTGCGACGAAGCTCGAGCTCGTCTGGACGGCGTTCCCGGTCGTCGTCCTCTTCCTCATCGGCGCGTTCGTCTTCGTCGAGCTCCCCGGAATCAAGGACGTGCCCTCGGCGGGCGCAAGCGGACAGCTCGAGATTCGCGTCACTGGGCGCCAGTTCTACTGGCAGTTCGAGTATCCGAACGGCGTCATCGCGATCGACACGATGGCCGCTCCGGCCGGCGTTCCGGTCCGCCTGGAGGTCACCGCGCCCGACTCGGACGTCATCCACTCGTGGTGGATTCCAGCGCTCGGCGGCAAGATCGACGCGATCCCCGGCACGGTCAACGAGACGTGGTTCCAGGCCGAGAATCCCGGAACGTACACCGGCCAGTGCGCGGAGCTGTGCGGCCTCGAGCACGCGCGCATGCTCGCCTCCGTCGAAGTCTTGCCGGCGGCCGAGTTCGAGGCCTGGCTCGAAGGGCGACGCGAAGCGCAGAGTGCCGGCACGGGGGAGCTCGGAAAGGAGCAGTGGGAGGGTGTCTGCGCCAAGTGCCACGGCCTCGCCGGCGAGGGCGGCATCGGACCGCGGATCGCCGGCTCACTGGTCCTCACCGATCCGGAGGCGATCGAGGAGCTCGTCCGAAACGGGCGCCGCACCATGCCGGCCGTCGGCTCCGGTTGGACTGATGAGCAGGTCCTCGCCTTGACGAACTACCTCGAGGAGAACCCGCCCGGTGGCACCTAGGGTCGAGACGACGCCCGCCTGGCAGCGCGGCAGGGCCGCGAGCTGGCTCGTGACCACCGACCACAAGCGGATCGGGATCCTCTACATCTCGACAGCCCTCGTCTTCTTCGTTCTTGCCGGGCTGATGGCACTCGTCTTCCGGCTTCAGCTCGCGCAAGCGAACGCGGACGTGCTGAGCGCCGACCGCTACAACGAGCTCATCACCATCCACGGCACGGCGATGGTGTTCCTCGTCGTCGTCCCGCTCCTCGCGGGCTTCGGGAACTACCTCGTGCCGCTCATGATCGGCGCCCACGACGTCGCCTTCCCGCGGCTGAATGCGCTTTCGTACTGGCTCTTCTTCCTCGGAGGCGCGGTGCTGATGCTGAGCTTCTTCGCAAGCGGAGGGGCCGCCGACACCGGCTGGACCGCATACCCGCCGCTCTCGACGCAGGCGCCCGGCAACGGGCAGGACTTCTGGATCCTGTCGCTCCACGTCCTTACGGCATCGTCGCTGGCGGGAGCGATCAATTTCATCGTCACGATCCATTACCTGCGGACGCGCGGAATGACCTGGATGCGGCTGCCGCTGTTCGTCTGGTCGATCGAGCTTTACGCGTGGCTGCTCATGGCGATCCTCCCGGTCCTCGCCGCCGGACTTACGCTGCTCCTCCTCGACCGCGGCGTGTCGCTCGGCCCCTGGGATGTGCAGACGAACTTCTTCAATCCGGAGGAAGGCGGCTCCCCCGTTCTCTACCAGCACGCGTTCTGGTTCTTCGGCCACCCGGAGGTCTACGTGATGGTCCTGCCGGCCTTCGGGATCATCTCCGAGGTGCTCCCCGTTTTCGCGCGCAAGCCCGTGTTCGGCTACAAGGCGATCGCCGCCTCGACGGTCGCGATCGGCTTCTTCTCGATGCTCGTCTGGGCGCACCACCTGTTCACGGTCGGGCTTCCGATCTCCCTGCAGGCGTTTTTCATGATCGCGTCGATGATCATCGCCGTGCCGACCGGAATGAAGATCTTCAATTGGCTCGCAACGCTCTGGCGCGGGAACCTGCACTTCGACACGCCGATGCTGTACGCGCTCGGGTTCCTGTCGATCTTCGTCATCGGTGGGCTCACCGGCATCTACCTCGCCGCGTTCCCGATCGACTGGCAGCTGCACGACAGCTACTTCGTCGTCGCGCACTTCCACTACACGATCTTCGGCGGAGTCATGTTCGCCGTTTTCGCCGGACTCTTCTACTGGTGGCCGAAGATGTTCGGACGGCTTCTCGACGAGAAGCTCGGCAAGTGGCAATTCTGGACGCTCTTCGTCGGCTTCAACCTCGCGTTCTTCCCGCAGCACCTCGTCGGGCTCGAGGGGATGCCGCGGCGCGTGTACACGTATTCGGACGAGAGCTGGGAGGGCTACAACCTCGCGTCGACGATCGGCTCGTACGTGATGGGAATCGCGATCCTCTTTTTCATCGTGAACGTGTGGCGGACTTCCCGAAGTGGACCGCGGGTCGGCAACGACCCCTGGCAGGCGGACACGCTCGAGTGGTACGCGACCTCGCCGCCTCTACCCCACAACTTCGACGAGGTCCCGTACGTCACGAGTGCACGGCCGCTCTACGATCTCCGGCGGAGGCTGCGTGAGCAACGGGGAGAACGTACGCTTGGCTGACGCACGTGTACCCGGCGTGTTCTTCAGGCTGTCGGCCGGCGTCGCCGCGGTCGCAGTGGGCCTTGTCGTCGTGAGCGCCGTGCTCGAGCTGGGAACGACGCACTGGGGCCTGGCGCTCGTGGCACTTCCTCTGCTGGTCGGGAACGCGGTCGCTGTACGCCTCGCGTATCCGGAGCTCCTCACGCGAGCCGTCGGCGCAGTCGTGCTCTTCCTCATCGCGATCGCGCTCGGCGGGATCGTCGCCTGGAGCGGCGAGGCGGACTGGGCAAGCCTGCTGCACGTTGGGGCGGCCGGTGCGGCCTTCGGCGCGTCGCTGCTCGTGGTCGCCGCTGCGCTTCGCGGCGCCCCCCTGCCCCTCGCTCGGGCTCGCGACTACCTGACGCTGACGAAGCCGCGGATCATGACGTTGCTCCTCCTCACAGGCGCAGCAGGGATGTTCGTGGGCGCCCAGGGCGTGCCCCCGCTCGGCCTCCTCGCCGTCACCATGCTCGGCCTCGGGCTCGCATGTGGCGGCGCGTCGGCGCTCAACCACGTGCTCGATCGCGACATCGACGCGCTCATGGGACGGAGGACGAAAGAGCGGCCGGTGGCCTCGGGACGCATGACGCCAGAGCAGGCGCTCGAGTTCGGGCTTCTCCTCTCGGCGCTCTCGTTCGCGCTGCTCGCGTCGGCTGTGAACGTGCTGACGGCGGTGCTCGCGCTCGTCGGCAACCTCTTCTATGTCGTCGTCTACACGCACTGGCTCAAGCGCTCGACACCGCAGAACATCGTCATCGGCGGCGCCGCCGGCGCCGTGCCTCCGCTGGTCGGGTACGCAGCGGCAACAGGCAGCCTGGCGCTACCGGCCCTCTGGCTGTTCCTCATCGTCTTCCTCTGGACACCGCCGCACTTCTGGGCGCTCGCGCTGATGATCAAGAACGCGTATGCGGCCGCGGGGGTGCCGATGCTGCCGGTCGTGCGCGGGGATCGCGAGACCGCGCGCCAGATCGTGCTCTACGCGGTCGCGATGGTCGCCTTCACGATCGCCGTCGGCTACTGGCTCGGCCCGCTCTACACGGTCGTGGCCGTCGCGCTCGGCGCCGCATTCGTCGCACTGGCAGTGCTCCTTCGCCGAGACCTCACACGCGCGCGGGCGCAGCTCCTCTTCCACTACTCCCTCGCCTACCTCGCCCTGCTCTTCACGGCTGCCGCACTCGACCCGGTGCTCCTGTGAACGACAACGACCTCGCACGCCGGAACCTCCGCTTCGGCTGGGCGTTGTTCGCGCTGTTCTGGCTGCTCTTCGCCGGCACCGCGATCGTCGCGGTCCTGTATCTCCAGTTGGATTGAGACCAGCGCACTGCCCGCCGAGGGTGCTCCTCGCGCGGGCGTAACGCGCGCTCGATGGTGCGGTTCACGTTTCCGTTGAACGCGCTCGGATGGCCGGCGCTCGCACTCCGTGTGGCAATGTGGAGGACGAGCTGCCGGCTTCGGTGCAGATCGCGGGGCGGGCAGAAGACGATGCCCTCGTGCTCGCCGCGGCGCGCCGCTAGAGGAGGCGCTCGCTACCGGGACAGCGCGCCTGTGCGGTGAAGCCTTGCAACAACTTGTAACTTGACTCGAGAGAACATCCTTGAAACCAGGCACGAACCCACTTCGTGCGACCCCGAGGATTGCTTGCGACAACTCGTAACTTGCGTCGAACGTCTCGAGCGAAGGCACCGCTAGGGTCGGAGGCGTGAGCCCCGACCTGGAACTCGCACTCAGGCTCGCCGACGCCGCGGACGCGATCTCGCTTCCACGCTTCCGTTCGGGCCTCGCGATCGAGACCAAGCCGGACCTCACGCCCGTGACGGAGGCGGATCGCGCCGTCGAGAGCGAGCTCCGACGAATGCTCACGGCCGAGCGGAGAGAAGACGGAATCCTCGGCGAGGAGCACGGCGTGTCCGTGGGTGGCGGACGACGCTGGCTCCTCGACCCGATCGACGGGACCCGGAACTATGTACGCGGTATCCCGATCTGGGCGACGCTGATCGCGCTCGAGGAGTCGGAAGCCGTATGTCTCGGGGTCGTCTCCGCACCCGCTCTCGGTCGCCGCTGGTGGGCCGAGCGTGGCTCGGGTGCGTACGCGAGTGGGGACCCGCGCGCGTGTCCACGGTCTCGAGCGTCGAAGACGCGGTTCTCAGCCTCCCCGTCGAGGGCGGCGTTCCGGCGCTTGGTCGCCGCGCCTGGCACGCGCGTGGGCTCGGGGACTTCTGGGCGCACATGCTGGTCGCCGAAGGCGCCGTCGACGGAGCCGTGGACGCCACGGCGTTGCGGGAGTGGGACCTGGCCGCGGTTCAGGTGATCGTCGAGGAGGCCGGGGGCCGTTTCTCGGATCGGGCAGGTCGGGCCACGATCGACAGCGGGACCGCCGTGACCTCGAACGGCGTCATCCACGAGGAACTGCTCGCCGCGCTCGCCGAGCAGGCTTAGTGCTTCCGCGGCGGGGAGCACTCAGGCCGAAGCCTGACCTGCTCGGGTGGCTCCGGGGCCGCGACCTCAGATCGTGGGAGCGGGCTCGGTCGGTGGCGCCGCGCTCTCGTCTCGCAGCCGGCGCAACAGATCGTGGATGTCCGCGATCTCCTGCTCGAGGTCCTTCTGGCGCTCTTCGAGCGCCTTCAGCAGCTCCTCACGGCTCGGGGCGCGCCACCGCATCCGGTGGTGTCGTCCGCACATCGTCACCTCCTTTCCGCGCATGCTCGAGAAAGACGGTCAGGCCGTCTCGAAGTCCTTCGAGGGAATCGAGCCACGAGGCGAACACCGCGTGCCCCTGGCTCGTGAGGGTGTACGTGCGCTTGGCGGGCCCGGGCAGATCGGCACGCCACTCCGACGCGACGAGCCCTTCGTCCTCGAGGCCGCGGAGCGCGCGGTACACGTTTCCGACGTCCACCCGTTCGTCCCCGGTGAGAGCCGGGAGGCGATCGAGAAGCTCGTAGCCGTGTGCCGACCCGTCCGCGAGGAGGAACAACAGCGCGGGCTCTCCGAAGCGCTCGACGCGGGCGCGCACTTCCCACGATCCGTCCGCACGCCGATGCCGGTTCCGGAAACGAGCGCGATGGCCACGGCGATGCACGCCCATCATTATATGCAAGTTACATATGTAAAGTACTCAACTGCGTCAAGCCACGAGCGCGGCCCGCTTCGACTCGATGCCGTCGAGGAGCGACGAAAACGAGTCGGCGAATTTCTCGACGCCCTCGGCCTCGAGAGTCTCCACCACGTCGTCGTAGTCGACACCCGCGTCGGCGAGCTCGGAAAGAAGGGCTCGAGCCTCGTCGACCCCCGCGACGAGCGTGTCTGCGATGACCCCGTGATCCTGGAACGCTGCGATCGTCTCGAACGGCATCGTGTTCACGGTGTCCGGCCCGATGAGCTCCTCGACGTAGAGCACGTCGCGGTACGCCGGGTTCTTCGTCGAAGTCGACGCCCACAGGCATCGCTGCGGCGTCGCTCCGGCGGCGGCCAGGACGTCCCAGCGCTCGCCGGCAAACGTCCTCAGGTAGTGCTGAAACGCGAGCTTCGCATTCGCGATCGCAAGCTTTCCCTGGAGATCGGGACGACCGACTTCGGCCAGCCGGCGGTCCGCTTCGGTGTCGACGCGGGAGACGAAGAAGCTGGCGACCGACGCGACATCAGCCGGATCTCCGCCCGCAGCGAGGAGTCGCTCGACGCCGCGGATGTATGCCTCGGCGACCTCCGCGTGGCGCTCGAGCGAGAAGATGAGTGTCACGTTGATGCGCCGTCCTGCGGCGACGCAGTCCTCGATCGCGCCGATGCCGGGCGCAGTTGCAGGAATCTTGACGAACAAGTTCCGTCGATCGCCGAGGTCGTGAAGTCGCATCGCCTCCGCGAACGTGGCATCGCGGTCGTAGGCGAAGGCGGGGTCGACCTCGAGCGAGACGTATCCGTCGACGCCGCCGGTTCGCTCCCACACGGGTCTGAGGAGATCGCACGCGCTCTGCACGTCGTCCACGGCCAGCTCGAGGAAGATCTCCTTGGAATCGTCGAGTCGCTCGAGGCTCGCTCGAAGCTGCTCGTCGTACCACCCGCCCGTCGAGAGGGCCCTCTCGAAGATGGTCGGGTTGGACGTGACGCCGACGACGGCGTCCTCCTCCATCAACCGCTCGAGCTCGCCCGTGGCGAGCATCTCGCGCGAGAGCGAGTCGACCCAGACGCTGACGCCGCGGGCCGACAGCTGGTGCAGACGACTCGATCTCATACCCGAACGTTACCGCGCGGCAAAAAGCGGGAGACGGACGCTCGTAGAATGGCCGCCATGACCGATGCCGAACGCCGCCGCGAGCTGGGACAGCAGTTCCGCGTCGACTCGATCCGCATGAGCACCGCCGCGAAGTCCGGGCATCCGACCTCGGCCATGTCGGCCGCCGACCTCCTCGCCGTCCTCGTGGACGGGTACCTGCGTTACGACTTCGACAACCCCAAGAGCCCTGCCAACGACCGGCTCATCTTCTCGAAGGGTCATGCGTCGACTCTCGTGTACGCGATCTACCGCGCCGTCGGGGTCGTGAGCGACGAGGAGATCCTCCGCTATCGCGTCTTCGGAAGCCCGCTCGAGGGCCACCCGACACCGGTCCTGCCGTGGGTCGACGTCGCGACAGGCTCGCTCGGCCAGGGCCTTCCGATCGGGGTCGGGATGGCGCTCGCCGCCAAGTACCTCGAACGCCTGCCGAGCCGCGTGTGGGTGGTCTGCGGCGACAGCGAGCTGGCCGAGGGCTCGATCTGGGAGGCGTTCGAGCATGCCGCACACTACGAGCTCGACAACCTGACGGCGATCCTCGACGTCAACCGCCTCGGCCAGCGAGGCGAGACGATGGTGGGTTGGAATCTCGACGTCCATGCAGAACGCGCCAGGGCGTTCGGCTGGCATGCGGTCGTCATCGACGGACACGGCGTCGACGAGATCGACGCGGCCTATGCGCAGGCGATCGCGACGAGCGGCAAGCCCACAGTGATAGTCGCTCGCACGGTGAAAGGGCAGGGGGTCGCGGAGGTCGCAGACATGAACGGCCTCCACGGCAAGCCGCTGGACGATCCGGACGCTGCGATCGCCGAGCTCGGGGGCCTCCGCGACATCCGGATCGAGGTCACCGCGCCGAAGATCCACGCGGGAAGCAAGCCCTCCGGCGGGCAGCTCGAGCTCCCCCGCTACGAGGTTGGCTCCGAGGTCGCGACGCGAAAGGCGTACGGCGAAGCGCTTGCAGCGCTCGGCTCGGCCCGCACGGACATCGTCGTCCTCGACGGCGAGGTCTCGAACTCGACGTTCGCGGAGATCTTCGCAAACGCCCACCCGGAGAGGTACTTCGAGATGTACATCGCCGAGCAGCAGATGGTCGCCGCTGCGGTGGGCTTGCAGGCTGTCGGCTGGCGCCCTTTCGCGTCGACGTTCGCGGCGTTCCTCTCCCGCGCCTACGACTTCGTACGCATGGCAGCGGTGAGCCGCGCCACGCTCGCCCTCTGCGGCTCGCATGCCGGCGTCTCGATCGGCGAGGACGGTCCATCGCAGATGGGTCTCGAGGACATCGCCGCGTTCAGAGCGATCCACGGGAGCACCGTGCTCCACCCGTGCGACGCGAACCAGACCGCTCGCCTCGTGGCGGCGATGGCCGAGACCGACGGGATCTCCTACCTTCGCACGCTCCGCCCCGCCACCCCGGTTCTCTACGCCGCCGACGAGCAGTTCGCAGTCGGCGGAAGCCGCGTCCTTCGCTCCTCGGAGGACGATGACGTCGCGATCATCGGCGCCGGGATCACGGTGCATGAGGCGCTGCGAGCGGCAGACCTGCTCGCCGAGGACGGGATCGCCGCGCGCGTCATCGACCTCTACTCGATCAAGCCGCTCGACGCGCCAACGCTCACAGCAGCCGCCGAGGCTACCGGCGGGAGACTGGTGACCGTCGAAGACCACTGGCCGCAGGGCGGCCTCGGAGAGGCTGTCCTGGCCGCCGTCGCCGGAATGCAAGACCCCCCGCACGTCGTCTGCCTCGCGGTACGCGGCATGCCGCGCTCGGGTAAGCCCGAGGAGCTGCTGTCGGCGGCGGGGATCGACGCGAAGCACATCGCCGCAGCTGCACGGAAGCTCGTGCGCGAGGCCGTGCCGACGGCGTAGCCGGAAGCCCGATCGGGGCAGGCGGCTCTCTCGCGGCACGCGCCGGGAACGCTCCGGCACCGCTCACTACGCTTTCGCTCACGTGTCCGTCTTGATCGCATCCAACCTCCGGAAGGAGTTCTCCGGCGACCCGCTCTTCGACGGTGTTTCGTTCAGCGTCGGCCGTCGTGACCGGCTCTCGCTCGCCGGGCCGAACGGCGCCGGCAAGACGACGCTCCTTCGTGCGATCGTCGGCGAGACCTCGTTGCAGGCGGGCGAGCTCGCGTTCGCCAAGGGGACCCGTTTCGCTCTCCACGATCAGAGGCCTCCGCGCGAGCTCGACCTCACGCTCAGGGAGTACGTCCTTTCCGGCGCTCGCGACCTGCTCGCCGTAGAGGACGACCTGCGGCGTCTCGAGAGCAATATGGCCGCGGGCGCCCACGATGACGCGACGATGCGTCGGTACGCCGAAGCGCAGGCACGGCTCGAGCACGCCGGGGGCTGGAACTGGCGCGACCGGATCGCCCAAGCTACCCGTGGGCTCGGGTTTCGCGACGAGGACTTCGAGCGGAAGCTCGCGACCTTCTCGGGCGGAGAACTGACGCGCGCCTCGCTGGCACGCTCGCTCTCGATCGATCCGGACTTGCTCCTGCTCGACGAGCCGACGAACCACCTCGACGTCGAGAGCCTCGAATGGCTCGAAGGGGAGCTCGAGACCCTCGACGCGGCGGTGATCCTCGTCGCTCACGATCGCTGGTTCCTGGAAGCCGTGACTACCGCAGTGCTGGAGCTCGCCCCCGGCGGCGCGCACTACTTCGCCGGTCCCTGGCACGAGTGGCGGCGCGAGAAGGCGGCGCGCGCGGCGGCCGCCGAGAAGACGGCAGATCGCGTGTCGGAGGACATCGCGCGGCTCGAGCGCTTCGTGGCTCGGTTCCGCTACAAGGAGTCGAAGGCGAAGCAGGCGCAAGCCAAGCTGACCCAGATCGGACGTCTCCAGAAGGAACGTGCCGCGGCGCGGGACGAGCTCGAGTCGCTCACACGCCGGAAGCGCGCACTCGGCTTCGACTTCATCCAGCCGCCGCGTACCGGCCGAGTCGTGCTGGAGGCCGAGGGCATCTCGCTCTCCGCCGGTGACAAGCACCTGCTCGCCAACGCCACGATGGTGATCGAGCGCGGCGAGAAGGTCGCGCTCGTCGGGCCCAACGGGAGCGGGAAGACCACACTGCTCGAGGCGATCCTTGGAAGAGACGGACCTGAGGCCGGCACGGTCGCGCTCGGCCATGGCGTCGTCCCCGCGTACTTCTCGCAGCACACGCAGGAGCTGCCGCGTCAGGGGTCGGTGCTCGACGCGACGACGGGCGAGACGGGGCTGACACGACCTCAGGCGCAGACGCTCCTCGGGCGCTTCCTCTTCTCCGGCTGGGAGACTCACGGGCGCAGCGTGACCGCGCTCTCGGGAGGAGAACGACGACGGCTCGCGCTCGCGCTCCTCGTGGCTTCTGGCGCGAACTTCCTGGTCCTGGACGAGCCGACGAACCACCTCGACCTCGAGAGCCGGGAGGCCCTCGAAGCTGCACTCGAAGCGTTCCCGGGCACGGTGCTCATCGTCTCCCACGACCGCGCCCTGCTCGATGCGGTCCCGGACCGCATCGTGGCCATCGAGGACGACACGCTGCGCTCGTACGACGGCGGCTGGGCCGACAAGGCAGCTTCGTCGTCGCCTTCGCCTTCGCCTGACCCGGAGCCGCCCGGAGAGAAGCCCGTCAAGGTCCGGAGGTCGAAACTCCGCCGGAAGCCTGCTCCTCCCTCGGAGCTCGAGCGCGTGGAGGCGGAGATCGCAGCGGTGGAGCTCCGCATCGTCCAGCTCGAGGGAAGGTTGGCCGGAGACTGGAACGACATGGATGTCCTCACCGCGCACCGAGCCGCGCGGGATGAGCTCCAGGAGCTTCTCCTCCGGTGGGAAGTGCTGTTCGAGGACGCCTCGACCCGGTGACGGACGGGGGTCGTGGCGGCGTACAGGGAGCATGCACGCAGTGACCCTCGAGGCACATCGGCCCGTCGCGTCGGCCGCGCCTTCGTTTGCAGCCGTTGCAGAGGAGCTCCTCGACGACGTGTTCGGCTACCTGCTGTACCTCACCAAGAACTGGGCCGTGGCCGAGGATCTGACCGGCGAGACGTTCGAGACCGCGTTCCGCAAGTGGCGTCGTTTCGACCCGCGTCGCGGAACGCCACGCGCGTGGCTGCTCGCGATTGCCCGCACGACCGCTCTCGACTGGTTCCGCGCCGACGCCCGGCGCCGGCGGCGCGAGGAGCGCGCCGACGCTCGAGAGTCGCGTCGCGACGATGAAGTGGGTTTCGGTGAAGGCCTCTCGCCGGTGCTCGAGGAGAGTCTTCGGGCCCTGACAGCCGGCGAGCGCGAGGTTGTCGCGCTGCGAATCGTTCTCGACCTGGATAGTGAGGAAACCGCCCGCCTGCTCGACATCACGCCGACCGCCGTCTCGACGCGACTGAGTCGCGCGCTCGCAAAGCTCGAAGAGAGGATGAGAGACCATGACGTCGTCGCCTGACCTGATCCACGAGCTCCGGGCCTCGCGCCCGGCCGCGCCCGCGGCCCTGAGAGCTCGCGTCCGCGAGCTTTCCGCCGAGAGCACTGCACGATCTCCGTGGAGTCGCTTTCGGTTTCCCGCTCGCCGCGTCGCACTCATCGCGATACCTGCCGCGGCCGCGATCGCCTTCGCAAGCGCCGGCGTACTCGGCATCGCACGGTCGGACGTGTCTCCCGATGTGCAACGCGAGGAAGCTCTGGCCGACAACGCGACGACCGAGGCCGCGCCCGCGCCTTCGACGGCCCTCGGTGCGGACGCTCAGAAGTCCACGGTCGGACCTACGACCGGTCGCGCCCAGCATGTGAGCGCGACGCTGACTGTCGAGGTCGCGGATGCGGACGCCGTCTCGCGAGCTGCGCAGGACGCACTCGACCTGACCCGGAGGCTCGGGGGGCACGTCGTCAATGCCTCGGTCGCCACGGGCGACGAAGGAAGCGCTTCGCTGACCGTGCGCGTCCCCGTTGCGAAGGTGCAACAGGCGGTCGTCGGCCTCTCGGCTCTCGGCCGGATCGTCTCGCAGCAGGTCACGATCGACGACCTGCAGGAGACCCTCGATCGGCTGAACCGACGCCAGGCCTCGCTGCGGTCCCAGATCGCGCTCATTCTCGCGAGGCTCGAGTCGGGAACACTCGACACCGAGACGCAGGCGCGGCTCGAGGCTCGTCTGAAGAACCTGCGCGGAGAGCTCCGCGAAATCCGAAGCGGAATCTCGGCGACGAACGCGGAAGCGCGGATGTCCACGATCCAGCTCACCGTCGTGACGCCGGGTGCGTTCGGAGCGGTCGCGCCGCCGGCGCGGCTCGACCGCACGATCGACGAGGCCCTGAACGTCCTCGCCTGGGAGGCCGTCGTCGCGCTCGCAATGCTGATCGTGCTGGCGCCGTTCGCGCTCGTCGCCTTCGCGGCCTGGCTCGGGCGCCGCTTCTACCGACGCCGCGAAGAAGAGCGGCTGCTGGCGACGTAGTGGACCAGACCCGTGGGGTCTGACCCCGAGCCCTCCTCAGTCCCACCCCAAGGGGTCAGACCCCACGGGTCTGACCCCTTGTCTGCTCCTCGCCGAGCGTCGCGATGAGCGCGTCCGCGACCACCTTGAGCGGCCGCCCGGAGATCTGGCTCGCCTTGCGGAGTCGTGCGAAGGCCTCCTCTTCGGAGAGGCCTTCCCGCTTCATGAGGATCCCTTTCGCACGCTCGATGGCCTTCCGCGCCGCGAGCGCTTCGGCGAGCGAGTCCGCCTCCTCGCGCACCGCGGCCAGCTCCTCGTGGCGCGCCGTCGCAGTCGCGATGGCGGGAAGCAGATCCGTCTCACGGAAGGGCTTGACGAGGTAGCCGAAGACACCGGCTTCGACGGCGCGCGAGACGAGCTCCCGCTCGCCGTAGGCGGTCACCATGACGATCGGGATCGGGCGCTCGTCGAGGATTCGCCGCGCCGCCTCGATCCCGTCGAGCCGCGGCATCTTCACGTCGAGGAGCGCAACGTCGGGCTCCGCCTCGCGCGCGAGCGCGACCGCCTCCTCGCCGTCTCGCGCTTCCGCGCAAACCTCGAAACCCGCCCCCTCGAGCAGCCCCTTGAGGTCGAGGCGGATGATCGTCTCGTCCTCGGCGATGAGCACTCTCGAGGCCATCGCGACGAGGCTACTCGACGGAGAGGAGGGGGAAGTTCACACAGGGAAGACGACTCGTGCGTGAGTACCGTGTTCGGACGCGAGCTCGAAGGTCCCTCGGAGCTCGTCCCGGACGAGAGCCCGCACGATAGAGAGCCCTGTACCGTCCCCGTCGCCGGCAAGTCCGCCTCCGTCGTCCGCAATCGTGAGCACGACGTCCCCGTTTGCCTGCGCGAGGGAGATCGAGACGTGCTCGCCGCCGTGCTCGAGCGCGTTCTGCAAGAGCTCGGTGAAGACGAGCGCGAGCGCGGTCGCCTGCTGGCCCGCCAGCGAGACGGGCTCGAGCTCCGCGGTGATCTTCTTTCCCTCGACGAGGCCTTGCACGAGCATGGCGCGGAGCCGGTCGACGAGCTCGCCGAGATCCACGTCGTCCTCGCGGTGCTCGGTCAGAACCTCGTGCACCGCCGCGATCGCAAGGATCCGGTTGACGGAGTCCTGGAGGGCCTTCCGGGGCTCGACGCTGTCGGCGCGCGCTTGGAGCCGAAGCAGTGACGCCACCGACTGCAGGTTGTTCTTCACGCGGTGGTGGATCTCCTGGGCCAGAACGCCGCGCATCACTGCGCGCCCGTGCTCGAGCGCGACGGCCGCGTGGTGCGCGATCGCCTCGAGCAGCGCCTCGTCGTCGGGCGAGAACGGCGTGTCGCGGTCGCACACGAGCTCGCCGATCTGACGGCGCTTCCAGCGGAGGGGCATGCGCACGGCGTACGCGCCGGCACGGCCCTCGGGCCAGGCGATCTTCCCGTCCTCGAGCACGAGCGCGGCCCCCGAGGCATGCATGGACTCCATCGTCGTCCTCACGATCGCCTCGAGCGATTCCTCGAGGTAGAGAGACTCCGAGACGGCCTCCGAGATCCGCGCGAGCGCCTCGAGCTCCGCGACCCGCCGTTGCGCCCGCTCGTACAGCTTCGCGTGCTCGATCGTCTGGGCGACCTGCGATGCGATCGCGACGAGGAGCTCGATCTCCGCTTCGGTGAACGTACGGGGCTCGCGCGTCCGTACGTTCAGCGCACCTTCGAGGGTCGCCCGCGCCAGGATCGGGACGGCCAGGATCGACTGGTACTCGTCCTCGGGCAGGTTGGGGAAGAGCTTGAAACGCGGATCGAGATGGGCCTGCTCGGGGATCATCACCGGTGTTCGTTCGGCTGCAGCGACGCCTGTGATCCCCTCGCCCGGACGCATGCGCGGCGTTCGGGTCAGCTCCTCGACCCGCGTGCCGTGCGTGGCCCGCAGAATGAGCTCGTCCGAGCGCTCGTCGTACAGGTAGACGAAGCACGCGTCCGTTCCAAGCGCATCGGCGACCTTGCTAGCAACGAGCTCGAGCACCTCCTGCAGGTCGAGCGACGAGTTGACGGCTGCGATCGTCTCCGTCAGCAGCCGCAGGTGGCGAGCGGTCGCATCCACGTCGGTCATTGTCGCGTTTGAGCCAGCGGGCGAGGTGTCATAGGATCCCGCTGCGTGAGCTTCGACGACTGGATCCTCGCGCTCCACGTGTTGAGCGCATTTGCGTTCGTGGCCGGGATGGTGACGTTCTGGGTACTGATCGTCGCCGTCAGGCGCACGGACACCCCGGAGGGCACGATCCGGATGGAACCCGTCGTGAAAGTGGGCAACGCGGCCGTGGGTATTGGCGCCGGTGGCACGATCGTGCTCGGGATCTGGCTGGCCTTCTCGGTGGGCGGGTACGACATCTGGGACGGCTGGATCATCGCCGCGATCGTGCTCTGGCTGATCGGTGTGGCGGTCGGTCAGCGCACCGCCAGCGCCTACATGCAGGGCATGAACAAGGCGCAAGAGCTCCAAGCGGCCGGGCAGACGGGGCCGAGCGCGGAGTTGCTGGCGCTCAACCGGACGCAGAACGGCGTTCTCTTCCACGGGCTCGCTAGCGTGGTCGTGGTCCTCATCCTCGTCCTCATGATCTGGAAGCCCGGCGCATGACCAGCGTCATCGCGGCAGTGCGGCCGGACAGCTGGAACCTCCCCCTGTTCGTGCACGTGCTCGGCGCCATGATCCTCGTGGGCGGGCTCCTCACCGGGACGAGCGTGCTCGCGTTCGCTCGCGGAGAGGCGCGGTTTCTGCGACTCGGCTACTGGACGCTACTCCTCGTCGCGCTCCCGGGATACATCGTCATGAGGATCGGCGCCGAGTGGACCTATTCGAAGGAGGGGTGGGACGAGGTCGCGGACGAGCCCGCCTGGATCGGTATCGGGTACATCATCGCGGACATCGGCGCGCTCCTCACCCTCATCGCGCTGATCCTCGGCGGCATCGGTGTTCGCCGCCTCCGCGTGGGCAAGGGAACCGGGTTGCTCAGGGCGACGATGATTCTCGCCTTGATCGTTTTGGCAGCCGCCGTTGTCGCGGTGTGGGCGATGTCCGGCAAGCCTGACTGAGCTTTTGCGTAGCGCTCGGCGGGACGCCGCGCCCGAAGCGCAAATCTCTGTTCGAGGAGGCGACCGGCGCGCCAGAGCACGTCCAGCTCCGCGTCCAAGAGATCAACGAGCGCGTCAGCGATCAGATCGATTCGGCACACGCGCATGCTCGAGCAACTTCCGCCAGGCGGCGGTCGTCTCGACCGTCGGTCGCATGGCGACAACGCCGCAGAACATGACGCAAGATCATCGATTGAGGAGACGATAATGAGCGAACCATTGAGAGCCCTCTACGAGGGCGACGTCCGCAGAGCGCAGGAGATCCTTCCTGACGATGATCGGCTCTCGGTCTTCGAGGCGGCTGCGTTCGGACGGGCAGCTCGACTGCTCCAGATCCTCAGTCACGACCCCTCGCAGGCGAACGCCCTTTCCGAGGACGGGTTCACCCCGCTTCATCTCGCCGTGTTCGGCAAGCAGGAGGACGCGGCGCGGATTCTTGCCGAGCATGGCGCAGATCTGAACAAGGTGTCCGCGGGCCCGATCGCGCAGGTGCCGCCGCTCGGAACGGCGGCCTTCGTCCGCTCGTCGAGCCTCGCACGCGTGCTGCTCGACGTGGGCGCGGACGTGAACGTCAGAGGTGCGGGCGGCTTCACCGCGCTTCACACCGCAGCACAGAACGGTGACGAGGACCTCGTCCGGCTGCTGCTCGACTACGGCGCAGACCCCAACGCGACGATGGACGACGGTACACGGCCCAGCGACCTGGCCGAACGCGAGAACGTTCGTGCGCTGCTGGAACCCTAGTGCACGCCGCTCGGTGGGGCGTCAGCGCTCCCACCGCTTAACGACCACGGGCTCCACACCAGGGAGCCCGCGATCGGCCGTCAGATACAAGGCTCGCCGCTCGCCTTGCGGCGTGCCCTGCAGCGCCCATCATGGAACTTTCGTCCGCCGACTGCAAGTGTCAGTTGCGGTCAGGCCGACTCGACGCAACCTACAGCGCCGCGAGATACTTCGCCTTCTCCCACTCCGTGACCTGGACGCGATACTCGTCCCACTCCTTGCGCTTCAGCTCGACGTAGCGCGGGAAGATGTGCTCGCCGAGCGCCCGCCGCATGAGATCCGAGACCGAGAGCTCGTCGATCGCCTCACCGAGCGACTCCGGAAGCGCGATGATCCCGCGCTCGCGCCGCTGCTCGGTCGTCAGGCGATAGAGGTTCGTCTCCATCGACTCGGGGAGCTCGTACCCGTTCGCGATCCCCTCGAGGCCGGCGTGGAGCAGCGCGGCGAAGGCAAGGTATGGGTTGCAGGCCGGGTCGGGGCAGCGAATCTCGGCACGCGTCGCCTGCTCGGACCCGGGTTTGTAGAGCGGGATCCGGATGAGGGCGGAGCGGTTCCGCTGTGACCAGGCCACGTACACGGGTGCCTCGTAGCCCGGAACGAGCCGCTTGTAGGAGTTGACCCACTGGGCGAGCACCGCGGACATCTCGCGCGCGTGCACGAGCAGCCCCGCGATGAAGCCCTTGGCAGTAGTGGACAGGTGGTTGGGGTCGCGTCGATCGAAGAACTGATTTCGGCCGTTGCGGAACAGCGACATGTGCGTGTGCATGCCCGAGCCGTTCTCGCCGAAGAGCGGCTTCGGCATGAAGGTCGCGTAGTAGCCGTGCCAGGCGGCGACCTCCTTGACGATCAGGCGGTAGGTGATCGTGTAGTCCGCCATCGCGAGCGCGTCGGCATAGCGCATGTCGATCTCGTGCTGAGACGGGCCGACCTCGTGGTGGTGGTACTCGATCGGGATACCGACGGACTCGAGCGCAGCGATCGTGTCGTTCCGCATCTCGGTCGCGGCGTCCTGAACCGTCATCGCGAAGTACCCGCCCTCGTCGATGGTTTCGGTGCCCTTGTCGTCATCGAAGATGAAGTACTCGAGCTCCGGACCGACGTTGAAGGCGTCGAACCCCATGCCCTTCATGCGCTCGAGAGCTCGCCGGAGCGCGTACCGCGGGTCACCCTCGTACGGCGAGCCGTCGGGGGTCACGACGTCGCAGATCATGCGTGCGACCTTCGCGCCGATCGCCTGCCCGTGCTCGTCGAGCGGGCGGGGCATGAGCTGGAAGCTCGCAGGGTCCGGGATCGCGACCATGTCCGACTCCTCGATCGCGTTGAAGCCCGTGATCGACGAGCCGTCGAAGCCCATCCCGTCGTTCAGCGCCTCCTGCATCTCGGCCGGGGTGATCGCGAACGACTTGAGGTGCCCCTCGAGATCGGTGAACCAGAAGAGGACGTGCTCGACGCCCTCGTCCCTGATGCGCTTGAGCACCGCGCGCCGCCCGGCCACGCTCGATGTCGCACGGTCGGCGCTCTTGACCATCGTGCCGCGCGCCTGCGTCCTCGGTCGTGCCATGAATCCCTCCTTGAAAAGCAAAAAGACCCCGGGCGCGATCGCCCGAGGCCACGTTGCCTCACATAGACGCGGGGACTCTAGCAGCACAGCTACCTCGGCTCACACCGAGCTCCTCGTGTGTTCGGGCGCAGCTAGACCGAGTAGCGAAACTGGCTTTCCTGGACCGGACGACCGGGGTCAGACTTGTGGGTCTGACCCCTGCCAGGCGCGCATCGGTCACCCCGAGCGCTTCAGCTTCCCGTGCTTCTTCGCGTACCGCTCACCTCGTGCGAAGATCCAGAGCCCGAGAGGGATCGAGACGGCGCCGATGACGAGCAGCGGCCAGATCTCGTCCCACATCGCGGTCAAGCCCTGTCCCTCGAGGATCGCCTCGCGGATGCCGTCGAGCGCGTAGGTCGCAGGCGAGATCGTGGCAATGGCCTGCATCCACTGCGGGAGCACGTCGACCGGGTAGTAGACGCCCGAGACGACAAGCAGCGTCCCCTGGGCGACGAACCCGAGCTGCGTTCCCTTCTCAGGGGAGATGAGCGGCAGCACCGACATCATCATCCCGATGCCGATGAACGAGATCGACGCGACGACGAGGACGACGAACGCGGCGAAGTACTGCGCGTCCGGTATCGAGAGGTCGAAGAAGAGGAACGCACAGACGACGAACAGGAAGGTCGCCCGCAGGAGGCCGTACGCGATCGCGAAGACGCCCTGGCCCGCCAGGTGCATCGCACGCGAGAGCGGCGCCATGAACGTGTACTCGATCGTCCCCTCCCAGCGTTCCCAGGCGACCGTCTCCATCAGGAACTCGAAGAGGATCCCGAGGTACGCCCAGACGACGGCTCCGATGAGCAGCGTCGTCATCGTCTCGTTGACGTCGAGCGACCCGCCAGTCGCCTCGATCCCCTTCGCGATGAAGACGATCGTGAGCGTGTTGGCGACGGTCCAGAGGAACCATGCGACGTCCCACCAGATGTAACGCCTGGTGAGATAGGCATTGCGCTCCACGACACCGCCCGCGCCGACGAGCTCGGCTCGCATCGTGCCAAGCAAAACCCTCATGCCCGCTCCACGCCGGCAAAGCCGACGCTCCGCTCCTTGGGCGGCTCCGTCGAGCCTACGCCGCTCATGCGAACACCTCCCGGTCGCCGTCCTCGTCCTCCTCGGCCTCGAACTCGCGGCCGGTCGCGGCGAAGAACGCCTCCTCGAGCGTCTCGGCGTCGTAGCGGCGCCTGAGGTCGTCGACCGGCTCGAGCGCGAGCAGCTGTCCCCGGTCCAGGATCCCGACCCGATCTGCGAGCGTCTCCGCCTCGTCCAGGTCGTGGGTGCAGAGCAGGATCGTCGAGTCGTGCTGAGTCCGGATCTCGCGGATGAACTCCTGCACCTCGAGCTTCGAGCGAGGGTCGAGCCCGGTCGTCGGCTCGTCGAGGAGCAGGAGCACGGGCGACGTGAGGAGCGCGCGCGCGAGCGCGACCTTCTGCTGCATCCCGCGTGACAGGTTCTCCATCGGCTCGCCACGTCGGTCGGACGGGAAGCCGACCCGTTCGAGGATCGCGGGGATCAGGTCGCGGGTTTGTCCCGCGGTCATCCCGTAGTAGCGGGCTGCGTAGCCGAGGTTCTCGGCGGCCGACATCTTCTTGAAGAACGACGCCTCGACCGAGACACGGTTCACGAGCCGCCGAACCGCGCGCGCATTCGCGACCACGTCGTGGCCGAAGATGCGGGCTGTGCCGCCGTCCGGCAGCAGAAGCGTCGAGAGCAAGCGGACAAGCGTCGACTTCCCGGAGCCGTTCTGCCCCAGAACTGCGACGGTCTCACCCTTCTCCATCGCGAACGAGACGCTGTCGAGGGCGACCCGCGTGCGCCGCTCACCGCGACGCTTGCCGTCGCGGCGGCGGAACTCCTTTCGCAGCGCGTCCACCTCGACAGCCGCGTCAAGTCGACGGGGAACGGCCTCTCTGAGTGCTATCTGCTGTACGTCTGTCATCTGAAGCTCCTTCGAAGAACTGCGTAGCGAGAAACGTGCAAGCCAGTGCGCGGCCCTGTCGGTGGGCCCCGGCAACCGGTGTCTCAGATACGCGCGAGGAACTTCACGAGCTGGCCACGATACCAGCACATTCGGTTGAAGGCAACGGATTGACGTCCGTCCGCCGGCGCGGGTACGGTGAGGAGTGGTCGGAGCCGCAGAAGGCTCCGGCGAGGCGACGTGGCCTCGGGACTCGTGGAGTCCTGGGGCTTTTTTGTTGGTCCAACGCTCTGCCGGTCAGAGCCGAGACGGAGGTGGCGAGGATGTCGGAGATGGCGGAGCGGCACTACCTGCGGAACGGCGGCGAGGCGCTTCCGGAGGCACGGGAGGCCCTCGAGTGGGCGTCGGAGACGCGCGCGGCGATGGTCGACCTCAAGTTCTGCGACCTGCTCGGGACGTGGCAGCACGTCTCGTTGCCGATCACGGCGTTCGACGAGAGCGCGTTCGACGAGGGACTCGGCTTCGACGGATCGTCGATCCGCGGCTGGCAGGCGATCCAGGACTCCGACATGCTGCTGATCCCTGACCCGTCGTCCGCGATCCTCGACCCTGCGACCGAGGTGCCAACGCTTTCGCTCGTGTGCGAGATCGCCGATCCGATCACCCGTGCGCCCTACCCGAGGGACCCGCGCGGTGTCGCTCGCCGAGCAGAGGCGCACCTTCGCTCGAGCGGGATCGCTGATACCGCGTACTTCGGGCCCGAGTGCGAGTTCTTCGTCTTCGACGAGGTGCACTACGACCTCGAGCCGAACCGCTCCCACTACCTCGTCGATTCCGCAGAGGGGTACTGGAACTCCGGCAAGCCGGGTCTCGGGTACACCGCGCGTCCGAAGGAGGGCTACTTTCCCGCCGCCCCCTCGGACATGCTCCACGACCTCCGTACGGAGATGGTGCTGACGCTCGAGCGGATCGGCATCCCGTGCGAGTTTCATCACCACGAGGTCGCCTCCGGGGGCCAGTGCGAGATCGATCTCCGCTTCACGACGCTCACGCGCATGGCCGATCAGGTCATGACCTACAAGTACGTCGTCAAGAACGTCGCCCGCGGCCACGGCAAGTCCGTCACGTTCATGCCGAAGCCGATCTTCGGCGACAACGGCTCCGGGATGCACACGCACCAGTCGTTGTGGATGGAAGGAACGCCGCTGATGGCCGACAAGTCCGGGTACGCCGGCCTCTCGCAGCTCGGTCGTGCGTACGTCGGCGGCCTACTCGCGCACGCACCGGCACTCCTCGCATTCTGCGCTCCGACGACGAACTCGTACCGCCGTCTCGTGCCCGGTTTCGAGGCGCCCGTCAACCTCGTCTACTCGCAGCGGAACCGCTCCGCGTGCATCCGGATCCCGATGTACTCGGACTCTGCCAAGGCGAAGCGCATCGAGTTCCGTCCTCCAGACTCGGCGGCAAACCCGTACCTCGCCTTCTCGGCGATGCTGATGGCGGGACTCGACGGGATCCAGCGCGGGCTCGATCCAGGCGCGCCTGCGGACTACGACCTTTTCGAGGACGCCACCGGCGACGTCCCGCAGGTCCCGGGCTCGCTTTCTGAGGCGCTCGACGCGCTCGAGGCGGACCACGAGTTCCTGCTCGCGGACGAGGTCTTCTCGAAGGAGCTCATCGAGACCTGGATCGCATGGAAGCGGGAGAACGAGGTCGACGTGGTGCGCCTGCGCCCGCACCCGGCGGAGTTCGCCCTGTACTACGACTGCTGAGCAGCGGGGTCGGACCCCACGGGTCCGACCCCGCTGCCCTCGACCACGAGCGAAACCGCGACGATCGCAACCAGTGCGGCGAGCTGTGCTGCTGCAGCCCACTCGGTTCCGATCGGGATCGTCGCGAGTGCGGCGGCGCCGGCAACGAGCCGGGGCCCGCTCACGCCGAGGCCGAGCATTCGGCAGAACCCGACCGTGCACCAGACGAAGAGCGCGACGCCGACGCCGAGCTCGACACCGATCCAGCCGCCCAGCGGGTCGTACGGATCGCCGATCGCCTTCTTCAGGCCGGCCGCGAGGGCCACGACGCCGAGCAGCAGCCCGAAGTGCCAGTAGCCGAACCCGATGAGCGCGAACCGAGCCCGGCGCGCCTGATCGGCCTGCAGCATGGCGCGCTCGACGGCACCCTCGTCGCGGAAGTAGAGCCACCAGAGCGCAGCGCTCAGGGCGAGCGACAGAAGTGCCACGATGACGAGCCGGAGATCGAGCGGGACGCCCGCTGCTGCGACCCCGATGACCACGATCGACTCGCCGAGCGCGATGATGACCACGAGCCCGTGCCGCTCGACGAAGTGCTCGGCGGCGATGACGAAGCCCTCGGTGTTCGCGAACCAGCCGGTCCCCCAGAGCACGAACGCCGCGAGCAGCCACAGGACGTCTTGCGAGCGCCCTCCAGCGATCCCGCCGATGAGCACGAGACCTGCAGCTGCGAGGTTGTAGGGAACGATGCGGAGGATCGCGGCGACCTCGGAGACCGAGGTCCCCTTCGAGTACATGCCCGCGTGCAGCACGACGACGACGACGTAGCCGATCCCGAAGGCCAGGCCCTGGCCTTCGTACGCCGTCGGGATCGCGAGAGCGATCACGAGGAACCCGCCCATCCCGCCGAGCAGAAGGAGGCGAAACCGCAGGAGATCGGTCGCGATGGCGTTCGTCAGCCAGGCGTAGCCGTCGTACATCCACCAGACCACGGCGAGCATCACGATCACCTGTAGCGCCGACTCCGCGCCGTCGCCGGCAACCAGGACACCCGTCAGCTGAGTGATCGTGAAGACGAAGACGAGATCGAAGAAGAGCTCGAGTGACGAGACGCGAGCGCTGCGATCGATGAGCTCGGACACATCGAGATCATCGCCAAGCCGTCCGCTGGAGGAGGCGCCGCGGGGCCAGAACCGCGGCGCCTCGCTACCGACTCAGCGGAGGGAGAAGGTGACGCTGACCGTCGCCGAGGTTTCCTGCTCGCCCGGCACGATCGGGGTGGATGCATCGGCGGCCTGTGCCTCGGCGCGGTACAGCGGCTCGGGGCCGCCGACGGAGCCGCCCTCGACGATCGCCGTGATCTCGCCGAGCGAGCGACCGGCGGCCTTCGCCAGGGCCTCGGCATTGAGCCGAGCCTCGGCGACCGCCTTCGCGAGTGCCTGCCGATACAGCGCATCGGCATTGCTCGAGCTGAGGCCCGGTCCGGAGACGTTGTTCGCGCCAGCTTCGGTGGCGGCATCGATGAGCGCGGGCGCGTCGGCGACGTCGCTCACCGCGGACACGCTGTTGGACGCCGAATAACCGGTGACCGCGCCGGTCTCGTCCGTGAACGGATACACGCTGACCCACTGGGTGGCGAGCTCGCGTCCTCCTGCCTGCCGCAGCGCGTTGATGACCTTGCGCATGGCGTCCGCATTTGCGGAAACAGCGGCCTTCGCGGTGTCGCGACGCGTCTCGACGCCGAACGACATCTGCGCCTCGTTCGGAACCGCGTCGACCGAGCCGACGCCGCTGACCGTGATCGAGTCTTCGGTGGGCGCGGCATCCTGTGCGCCGGCGAGATCGGGAAGCCCGACGGCGCCGGCGAGCGCGACGACGGCGAGACTTGCAGCGACGGTGAGGAGCAAGCGTTTCATTTGGGAGAACCTCCGAGGTCGGTGTCTCCTGGCATACGCCGCCGCCCACGCCGCACGTCACACAGCCCTTGCAACAACTTGTCACAAGGGCAGGACCAGCCAGAGCCATCGCTGGGAGGCCGGCTAGTGACAACTTGTAACTTCTTCGTGGGGCCTTTCGCGGGCGTCGCCGGGCTCGCCCCAACGCAGGCGCCTTACTCCCAGCCCAGGTACGGCGCCGCGCCGCGCTTGAAGACCCCGCGGGAGATGATCGAGCGCTGGATCTCGCTGGTCCCCTCCCAGATCCGGTCGACTCGGAGCTCGCGGTAGAAGCGCGCAGCGGGGCTTTCGACCATGTAGCCGCGGCCGCCCAGCGCCTGCACTGCGCGGTCGGCAACCCGACCCGCCATCTCCGACGCGTACAGCTTCGCCATGGAGACCTTTCCGTGCACGACCTTCCGGTCCTCGAGCGCGTCGAACGCGTGCGCGGCGTGGTAGGTCAGAAGACGTGCGGCGTGCAGCTCGGTGAGCGAGTCCGCGAGCGGGAACGAGATGCCCTGGTACTCGGCAATGGGTGATCCGAACGCCTCCCTCTCCTGCGCCCACGAGGCCGTGTCGTCGACGAGCCGGAGCGCCGCACCGCAGCAACGCGCGGCGATGAACAGCCGCTCGACGAGGATCCACTCCTTCGCGCCCGTGTCGCCGCTCGCCGGAACGCGGTTCGCCTCGGGGACTCGGCAGTTCCGGAACACGATCTCCGGGTGGTGGTCGATGTACGGGTCGTGGAGGAAGGACGGCGTTCGCCGGATCTCGAGCCCCTCCGCGCCCGGGTCCACGAGAAACAGCGCCTGCTCCTCCCCGGCGACCGCGAGAACGATGTAGACGCCGGGATCTCCCTCGCTCGTCACGAACCACTTCTCCCCGTTCAGGACCCACTCCTCGCCGTCGCGCTTCGCAGTCGCCTGCAAGCCGGCGAGGTCCGAGCCGGCGCCGGGCTCGGTCAGCGCCCAGGCTTCGCGGTATTCGCCGCGCACGATCGGGAGCACGAAGCGTTCGACCTGATCGGGCGTCGCGATCTCGAGGAGCTCGCGCGGCCCGCGGTCGACGACCGCGAAGCCGAGCCCGTTCGTCGCCTTTCCCGACTCCTCCTCGAGGGCGACCTGCCCGAGCATCGAGAGGTTGCTCCCACCGAGCTCGGTCGGCATGTTCAGCATCGCAAAGCCGGCGTCGCGGGCCCTTCTCCGCAGCGTACTCAGCTCGTTGGGATCGATCGAGCCGCGCTCGGCGATCCGCGCCTCGAGCGGGTACACCTCCGTCTCGACGAAGCGCCCGACGGCGTCCTTCAGGTCGCGGATCTCGCCGGGCAGAGCAGGGACGATCACGGCGCGGAGCCTACGCCAAGGCGAGAACAGCGCGGGCCGCAAGCGTGCCCTCGAGGATCGCCTCCTCGAGCGAGCGAGGCGAGAGACAGTCTCCGGCTTCCTCGACCCGTAGCCCCGCTGTCTGAAGGTCACGAGCGAGCTCGTCCTCCGGTACGCGACCCTGCGCGAGCACGAGAAGATCGACGGGAAGGTGTTCCCGAACCTCGGGCGCGAAGACGTTCGCGAGCTCGACGAGACCTTTGCTCGCGCCGGCAAGAGCGCGGTGCTGGCGGATGTCGACGCCCGCCCGATACAAGCGCTGCAGGTAGAGGTTGCGCCGGTACTGATGCACGGCTTCGCCCGCAGAGACCGACGCGACCGCCAGCGTTACGTCGTTCCCTGCCAGCGCGAGCACCTCGGCCGCGTCCAGCCCGGAAGGGTCGCCTCCCCAGTCGGCGACCACAATTCGAAGCCCACTCGGGGAGCCCTCGCCCAGCACGTCCCAGGACTGCGCGACTGGGACACCCTCGAGCGGAAGTGCAGGTACGAATGGACGGGCGCCTGTCGCTACGACGACCGCAGCCGGCCCGAACTCGAGAACCGTCGCGGACGTCCGCTTCGGTGTCGAGACGTATCTCCACATCCCCGTCAGCCAGCCGTCCTTCGTAGAGGTCGAGCAGACGACGGCCGATCTCGGCCGCACCAGGCGCGTCACGAGTCAGAGCCATCTGACCGCCGAGCCGGGCCGTGCGCTCGAGGAGCACGACGTCGTGGCCGGCCTCCCCGGCCTCAGCCGACGCGGCGAGACCGGCCGGGCCGCCTCCGACCACGAGGAGCCGGCCACGACGGTCTCCTCGGACAGCCCCGGGAAGCGTCCGTTCGCGCCCGGTGCGAGGGTTCACGGAACACGCAATCGCCGTTCCCGCGTGGTAGTGGGCAATGCATGCGTTGCACCCGATGCACCGCAGGATGCGGCGGCCTGCAGCGACTTTGACAGGAAGCTCCGGGTCGGCGATGAGCGCCCGCGTCATTCCGACGGCGTCGACCGTCCCATCGCCGATCAGGCGATCGGCGCGCTCCGGGTCGACGATCCGAGAGTTGGCAATCAGCGGCGGGCCGAGCCGGAAGCCCTCCGCGTGCCTCGCCACCGCGTTCTCCTCGATCGGCGGAGGCGGGACGATTCCCACCGAGCCCAGATAGGTCGAGGAGTCCCCGAGCGCCACCGAGAGGTAGTCCACACCCTCGGCAGCCGCGGTCTCGGCGATCTCCAGGCCGACACCCGAGTCCCCCGAAACCCGGACTCCGAGGCAGAGACCCGGCGCGGCCGTCCGCACCGCCTTCAGAACGGTCTGGAGGAACCGCCGCCCGTTCGGCCCACTCGTCCTTGCGTCTATTCAGGGCTGGGTCGAAGAACTGCTCGACGAGGTACCGGTGAGCCGCCGAGACCTCGACCCCGTCGAGACCGGCCTCGGCAGCAAGTGCAGCCGACCTTGCGTACCCCGAGACGATGCGCTCGATCTCCTCCGGACGCAGTGCGCGGGGCTCCGTCCGGAACCGCTGGCTCGGTACGGAGGACGGCGCGAGTGCCGGGGCCCGCGGCGCGCTCGCGATCTGCTCGCGACCGCCGTGGAAGAGCTGCACGAAGAGATGTGTTCCGTGCGGCCTCACGGCGGCGGCCACCCTTCGGTAGCCGTCCACGATCTCGGGGAGATATCCGCCGAGCGTGTGCGAGGTCAGGAGCCCGCTGGCGTCGACCGCCGTCGCCTCGAGCACGATCAGGCCGACGCGGCCGCGGGCACGCGCCTCGTGGTAGGCGACGAAGTCGTCGTTCGGAAGGTGGTCGTGGACGAGCGTCGTCTGATGAGCCGTCGAGACGATCCGGTTGGGAAGCTCGACCGGCCCGATCCGGAGCGGGCTAAGAAGGCTCGAGAACACGCTCGAGCGCCGCTCGTTCGGCGTCCGTCAGTGGCCGAGCCTTGCCTGCGTCACGGTCGCGAGCCACGAGCACGGCTTCCGACTCGGCGGACAGGTCGCCGTCCACCGTCCGGATCTGCTCCCGCAGCGTGACGCTCGAGTTGCCGATGCGAACGAGGCTGCACGAGACGACGACCTCGTCGTCCTCGAGGCGCAACTCGCGCCTGAAGTCGATCGCGACGCGAGCGAGAACGAAGTCCCAGGTGTCGCTGACCCCAGCGAGGGCGCGATCGACCCATTCGTCCCGGCACTCCTCGAGGTAGCTGGCGTAGACGGCGTTGTTGACGTGCATGTACGCGTCGACGTCGCTCCACCGGATCTCGACGCGCTTCTCGTGAGTCATGGGCCGCGATGCTATCTCCCGACAGACGCAAGAATGCGCGCCGTGTCCGACGTCCGCGCACTCGTCCTCCCGCGCTCGATCGCCGTCGTCGGCGCGTCTCCGCGCAACCTGGCCGCGGTCGAGACCGTCCTCCGAAGCGGTGTCCCTGCGTGGGGGGTGAACCCGAACCGGGACGAGGTGGCCGGGCTTCGGTGCTACGCGAGCTTCGTGGACCTGCCCGAGACACCCGAGGTCGCGTTCCTCATGGTGAACCACGAGCGCGTCGAGGCTGCGTTCGAGGACGCCGCGGCCGCAGGCATTCGAGCATTCGTCGTCCCCGGCGTCGGAGCGGAGGCAGGTGCGGCCGCGAGGCGCACCACTGAACGGCTCGCGGCGCGCGCGAGAGACATCGGGGCCGTGCTCCTCGGACCGAACTGCATGGGTTTCGTCGTTCCCGGCGGCCCCGCAGCCTGGAACGGGAGCCCGCCCGAGACGACCGCGCCCGGGCACGTCGCCGTCCTCTGTCAGTCCGGGTCGATCGCGGACGCGTTCCTCTCGCTCGGCGGCCGGATCGGCCTTCGGTGCGTGATCTCGTCGGGCGCCGAGGCGGTGACGGACGCGGCCGACTTCCTGTCCTTCTTCGCAGACGACGACGAGACCCGTGCGGTCGGACTCTTCCTCGAGACGGTGAGGCGGCCCGAGGCGTTCCTCCACTCGCTGGCCTCGTGCGCGGCTGCGGGAAAACCCGTCGTGTGTCTCAAGGTCGGCCGCTCGGAAGCAGGAGCGCGCGCCGCCCTGTCCCACACAGGCGCGCTCGTCGGCTCGGAGCGCGCCTTCTCGGCCGTGCTCAGACGGTACTCCGCGATCGAGGTCGGCGACTTCCACGAGCTCGTGGAGGCCCTCGAGATACTCGGACGACGCCGCTGGCCTCGCGGGACACGAATCGGCGGCGTCTCGGAGTCGGGCGGCGAATGCGCGCTACTGGCGGACCACGCCGAGGCCGCGGGCGTCCCGTTCCACCCGCTCCCGAGTGAGCTCGCAGCCGAGCTGAGCCGTGCTTTTCCCAACTTTCTCGCGCCCGGCAACCCGCTCGACGCATGGGGCATCGCCGACGAGGGCGAGGTCTACCCCCGGTCGCTCGAGCTCATGGCAGAGGCAAAGGCGTTCGACATCCTCCTCGGCCAGGCCGACCTGTCACAGTTCCGCGACCCGGGCAACGACGATTGGTGCGAGCTGACGCTACGCACGCTCGCACGCCTCGCCGACGAGCACGACCTCTTCTGTGCCATGACGACGGTGCACAGCGCGGACCCGCCGCACTGGTTCCAAGAACTGGCGCAGGAGCTCGACGTGCCGCTCCTCCGCGGCCCTCGCGACTCGATGCAGGCGATCGCCAACGTGGCGCTCAGACGTCCCTGGCGACCTCCGACCGTGGATCGTGACCCGCCCGATCTCCGAGATCTCCTCGTCCCCGGTTCGCTTCCGGAGCACGAGTCGGCGCTCGTCCTCGAACGCTACGGCGTCGAGTTCGCGCCGCGCCGCCGTGCAGCCGGGCCCGAGGAAGCTGCACAGGCTGCTCGGGAGCTCGGCGCGGCACTCGTCGTGAAACGGGACGGTCCGGCCCACAAGAGCCGAGAGGGAGGCGTCGTCCTGGATGTCACCTCGCCCGAGGAAGCGGCCGAAGCCGCCCGCCGCCTCGGCGGATCGGTTCTCGTCGCGCAGCAGGTTGCACGGGGCGTGGAGGTGCTCTGCGGCATGACCCGAGACGCCGACTACGGGCCCGTGCTCGTCGTCGGAGCAGGCGGAGGTGCTGTCGAGGAGCTCGCTCGGGTCACAGCAACCGTTCCGCCGCTCGACCTCGATGCGGCTCGCGGAGCTCGTCGCGGACGTGGACGTGGACGATCCGTCCGATGGCGTCGCACGGACCCTCGTCGCGCTCGGTCGGGTCGCCGCCGCACATCCCGAGATCGAGTCGATCGACGTCAACCCGCTGATCGTCGGACCGGAGGGAGCAATCGCCGTCGACGCCCTCGTCGTCGTCTCGAATTGACCGGTGGGGCGCACTGTGGTTCACTCCCGCGGGGGTCGACCGGCAGGCGGGAAGGAGGAGGGCGCGATGCTCCACCCACGTGAATCGAGGTACGGACGGCGCGAGTTTCTCGGACGCTCGGCGGCCGGAGTGATCGGCCTCTCGAGTCTGAGCACGATCCTCGCCGCCTGCGGGAGCGGGAACGGAACGAGTGCGGCAGACGAGCTCCGGATAGCGACACCGGACAACCCGGTCACGTGGTCGCTCTACGAGGACAACCAGATGATCGCGTCCGGGCTCGAGCCGGAGGGCGGACCGCTCCGCATCTACAACTGGAACGGGTATCTCTGGCCGCGGATCAAGAAGGACTTCGGCAAGGAGTACGGCGTCAAGGTCGAGGAGACCTACTTCGACACGATGGACGAGGCGATCGCGAAGATCTCCTCGGGAGCGGTGGACTACGACGTCTTCATCCCCGTTCCAGACCGTCTCGGCCGGCTCGTGGTAGGCAAGCTCCTCCAGCCCCTGAACCACGACTACCTCCCGAACCTTGCCAAACGTGTGGGCCTCAGTGCGGGACCCGTGGTACGACGGGGAGTCGCGCTACACGGTCCCGTACGTGACCTGGACGACGGGCATCGGCTACCGCACGGACAAGATCTCGACGACACCGGACAAGCTCTCGAATCCCTACGAGATCTACTGGGACGAGGCGAACAAGGGCAAGACCTACATACTCGACGACAGCCGGGACGCCATCGGCCACATGCTGCTGAAGAACGGGATCACGAACATCAACACCGAGGACCCGAAGGACATCGAGCTCGCGAAGGAGGAGCTCAAGTCGTTGATCCCAGCCGTGAACGTCAAGTACTCGACGAACGACTACACGAACCTCCCCGAGGGTCTCGCGTGGGTGCACCAGATGTGGTCGGGCAGCGCCATCTCGGCGCAGTCGTACCTCCCGGAGGGAGTCGACGTCGGGGCGCTCGGCTTCTGGTTCCCGCCCGACGGCGAGGGAACGATCGGCAACGACAATCTCGCTGTCCCGCGCTCGGCGAAGAATCCCGTCCTCGCGCACCATTTCCTGAACTACCTGCTCGACGAGACGCACGGCTACGAGAACTTCACCAACTTCGTCGGCTACCAGCCGCCCTTCACGTCGCTCGATCCCGACCGCCTGGTGACCGACGAGGTCGTGGCGCCGAACTTGAAGGCGGCGATCGTCCGCGAAAGCGACTTCGACCAGGGCCGCTTCATCACGGAGCTGACGCCGACCGGGGCGACCGCCTATCAGAACGCCTGGGCCGAGTTCAAGGCGGGTGCCTGAAGACGCCGGCCGCGACGTAGGCGGCACCAAGAGCGGGAACGCGTTCTGGGCCGGGCTAGCGCTGCCCGGAGTCGCGTGGCTCTGCCTCTTCTTCCTCCTCCCCTTCTACGTGATCCTGTGCGTCGCGTTCGGGAGCATCGACCCGATCTTCCAGACGCCCGTGCCCGAGTGGAACCCGCTCCGCTGGAACACGGCGGCGTTCGAGTTCGTGCTCGAGGGACTCTTCACGAGCGGTGCCGCGTTCCAGACGGTCTTTCTCCGCACGCTGGTCTACGTCACGATCGCGACGTCACTGTCGCTCGCAATCGCGTACCCGGTGGCGTACTACGTCGCCCGGTACGGGGGCCGCTGGAAGGGGCTGCTTCTCCTCGGGCTGATCGCCCCGTTCTTCATCAGCTACCTGATGCGGATGCTCGCCTGGATCAACCTGCTGCAGGACGACGGGTGGGTGAACGACGTCCTCGTCTGGATCGGGATCCTCGACGCTCCGCGCACCTGGCTCGACGGGCGCGCGTCGTCGGTGATCCTCGGCCTCGTCTACGGGTACGTCCCGTTCATGATCCTGCCGCTCTACGCCTTCCTGGACCGGATCGACCGGAGCCTGCTCGAGGCGGCCCGCGATCTGGGCGCTAGCCCGTTCGAGACGTTCCGGCTCGTCACGCTCCCGCTCTCGATGCCCGCCGTGCTCGCGAGCATCGTGATCATCGCGTTGCCGATGTTCGGCGACTACTACACGCCGGATCTGCTGGCTCCTCGCCGTCCACGAGCATGCTCGGAAACCAGATCTACCTCTACATTCGCGGCGGCCAGCAGATCCCGGTCGGCGCCGCGCTCGTCGTCGTCCTGATGCTGTTCCTCGCGGTGCTGATGGGCTACTACATCGTCGCCACTGCGCGGGCGCAGCGGAGAGCCGGCACATGAAGCGGCTTCGCGAATGGTGGGCGAACCCATGGGGGAAGCCGCGGTTTCTCGTGCTCTTCACGGTTTTCTACCTCGCCTGGTCGATCGTCCCGATCCTCATCGCGATCCGCTTCTCGTTCAACGAGGGCCGCTCTCGCTCGACCGCGCAGGGCTGGTCGCTCCGGTGGTACTTCGAGGATCCCGACCTGTCCGTCCTTCACGACCCCGACCTGCGCGCCGCGCTCCTCCAGAGCCTGCGGCTCGCCGCGATCGCGGTGATCGTCACCGTTCCGCTCGGCGTTGCGCTTGCCATCGGCCTGACGCGCTGGCGCGGGCGAATCGCCGGCGACGTCCCGCGCCGTCTCGCTCGCGACCCTCGTGACTCCCGAGATCGTTCTCGGCACGGCTTTCTTCCTCGTCTTCGTGCACTTGCTCACGTTCATCCAGCTCGGGACGATGGCGCAGGCGATCGGGCACATCACGTTCTCGCTGGTGTTCGTATTGATCATCGTCCGCGGACGGCTGCTCGCGATCGGACCGGAGTACGAGGAAGCCGCGCGCGACCTCGGCGCGTCGCAGCTTCAGGCCGTACGGCTGGCGCTGCTGCCGATGCTGGTGCCGGCGATCGTCGCCAGCGGGATCGTCGTCTTTGCGATCTCGATGGACGACTTCGTGATCACCCAGTTCCTCTCCTCCGGCACGAACACGGACACCGTGCCGGTCCGGATCTACGCGGACCGGGCGGACCGCGCCGACGCCCGCCCTGAACGCGCTCGCGACGCTGACGCTGGCCGCCACGGTCGTGATCGCGCTCGCAGGATTTCTCCTCTGGAAGGCGGCTCGCGCCGCCCGAGGCCGGACCGGCTCTGCCGTGGAGGACTTCACGCATCTGGACAGCTAGCCGCACTCGATCCGCCTACGAACGCCTGATCGATAGTTGCGAGTTGCGAGAGGCTCGCACGAAGGCGCACCCTTCTGATGCGATGCGACCGGAGACACGTTATGTGACAACCGCAGACGGCGCGCACATCGCATACCAGGTTGTCGGCGAAGGCCCTGCGGACATCGTGTTCGTTCCGGGGTTCGTCTTCAACGTCGAGCACCTGTGGGAAACGGCGTGGCTGAACCCCGCGGCGTTTGTCAGGCGTCTTGCGAGCTTCTCTCGCGTAATCCTCTTCGACCGGCGCGGAACCGGCCTGTCCGACCGCATCCTCAAGACTTCGGCATCCCTGACGCTCGAGGCCCGGATGGGTGACATCCGAGCCGTCATGGACGCGGCCGGCTCCTCGCGGGCGACGCTGTTGACGTTCGAGGACGGCCTTGCGCTCTGCGCTCTGTTCGCGGCGACGTACAGGGAGCGCACGACCGCGCTCGTCTCGTACGCCGCTCTCGCGACGCACCGGTGGGCTCCCGACTATCCATGGGGCTGGACGGAGGCGCGCCTCGAGGAGCTCCTGGACGACATGCGTGACACGTGGGGGACGATCGAGTTTGCCCGGAAGCTTCTCCGAGTACGACTGGCCGTCGCTCGAGGACGAGGAATGGATCGCCTTCTATGCGACGTGGATGCGGAAGTCGGTCAGCCCGGGCGATGCCGCGGAGCTGTACCGCATCGACATCGAAACCGACGTCCGCGAGCTCCTCCCTTCGATTCTCGTCCCGACTCTCGTCATCCACCGCGCAGGCGATCGCGCAGAGCCTGTCGAGCAGGCGCGGTATATCGCATCGCGGATCCCAGGGGCGGAGTTGGTCGAGCTGCCCGGGAGCAATCACAACTGGATGGCTCCGGACCAGGACGAAATGCTCGATGTGGTCGAGCGCTTCGTCAGAGCGTTGCGGGAGGAGGAAGCATCGTTCGACCGTGTCCTTGCGACAGTGCTCTTCACGGACATCGTGGGCTCTACGGAGACGGCTGCCAGGATGGGCGACCATGCCTGGAGGGACACGGTCGAGCGTCATCACAACGCCGTCCGCGGAATGCTGGCCCGATATCGCGGCACCGAGATCGACACAGCCGGGGACGGCTTCCTCGCCTCGTTCGATGGGCCCGCCCGAGCCGTCCGCTGCGCGTGTGCGATCGCCGCAAACGTGCGTGAACTGGGACTCGAGGTGCGCGCGGGCATCCACACCGGCGAGGTCGAGACAATCAACAGAAAGATCGGCGGACTCACCGTCGCCGTGGGAGCACGGGTCGCTGGGCTCGCTGCTCCTTCGGAGGTGCTGGTCTCCCGGACCGTGAAGGACCTCGTCGCCGGCGCGGGCCTCGTGTTCGAGGACTCCGGTGAACACGAGTTGAAGGGAGTGCCCGACCGCTGGCAGCTCTATCGGGTCGTCTCTCGCTGACCGGATGGAACGATCAGAAGTCGAGGACGGCCCCCGCGGCCGCCTCGCCGGAGCGGAGACCTCCCTCCACATGCATGTGTCCGACTCCCGCGATGTCCGCGCACGCCCAATGGATCGGGCCGACGGGCTTGCGGAGCGCCGCTCCGAAACGGGTGAGACCGCCGACGCCGAACGTCGCGGCGTAAGCACCGCGCGTCCACTCCTCGGCGGACCAGTCCGTCTCGATGTAGTCGGTCGCGTGGAGGGCACGCGGGCCGACGAACTTCGCGAGGCCGTCGAGAACCGCAGCCTTGCGCGACTCGGGGCTCATACGAGCCGCCGTCTCGGCGATCTCGCCCGGAAGGAACGTGCAGAGGACACCGACCGATGCGGACGGCGGCGAGTTGTCGTAGAGCTCGCGGACGAACTGATGCGCCGCAAATCCCTCGCCCGAGAGCCCGTCCGCACGCCAGAACGGCTCCTCGTACACGGCGAGGAACTTGATCACGTAGCCCTGTGACGTCGCTTGCTGGAGCCTCATGCGCCACGCGGGGAGAGCCGGGTCGAAGCGAATCGATCCGGTGAGGTTCGGCGGTATCGCCACGATCGCGGCGCGCGCGTGTGCTCGGACGGGACTCGCGTCGAGCTCGACACCCTCGTCCGACCAGCGAACCGATCGAACCGGCGCGTTCAAGACCACTCGCTCACCCAGACGTTCTGCAAGGCGGATCGGGATCAGCTGCGAGCCGCCGACGACCCGGGACGCAAGACACTGCTCACCTGCGAAGAGCTCGTACGTCCCACCGGCGCCGGCAATCGCCCACAACCCCTGGAGCAATGAGAACGAGTGAGCCGGCTTGGTGAGGAAGCCGTCCGAGAGGTAGGAGCTCAGGTTGTCTCGCGCGGTCGCGTCGCCGACCTCCGTGCGCAGCCACTCGTCGAACGTGATCGTGTCGAGGGCTCGTGCGTTCGGGATGCTCCCAAGGAGCTTCCGGATCGAGCTCCTTCGCGAGCGCGTCCAGCTTCGCGTCCGCATCCTTCAACGCTCGCTCGGAACTCGGGGAGAGACCGGTCGTGTCGCCCGAATGTCTGTGCGCACGTCCCGCCTCGTCGACGTACACATCGTCTCCGTCGCGGTATGCCGGAAAGAGCTCGATGCCGAGTTCGAGAAGCAGAGTGTGCAGCCGCGAGTGGTACGGCGCGACCCACTCCCCGCCGAGCTCGTTGGCCTCGCCGCCGATCTCCGTGTTCCAGAGCCGTCCGCCCACACGGTCCCGGGCCTCGAGGACGACCACGCTCCGGCCCTCGTCGACGACACGCGTCGCGGCAGCAAGACCAGCGACTCCGGCGCCGACGACGGCTACATCGGCCTCGATCAGGCGGGGTTCCACGCGTCCTTTCCGAGCGCGGCGGCCGCGGCCGCCCGGCCCGTCCGCACCGCGCCTTCCATATACCCGGCGACCCACTGATCGGAGCCGCAGACGTAGAAGGGCGGATCGTGCGTGCCGTGCCGCGGGCCGACCCGCATGACGTCCCCGGGCCACCAGTGCGTCGTGTAACCGAGCGTGTACGGGTCCGTCGCCCAGAGCCTGAGGAACGTATGTCGCGGGGCACCCGCGTTAGGCCCGTACATGCGCACGAGCTCCTCATGCAGGACGCGGTCGCGATCCTCTTCGATCGTCGACAGCAGCCAGCTGACGCGCTCCGGGGCGATGAGCCCCGAGAGCACGCCAGGACGTTGAGGCCAGGTCGAGGAGAGAAGCTGCTCACCGTCGCAGAGACCGTTCGCTCCCACGTCCTCCCAGACGGCGCGATCGTAGACGGTGACGACCTTCGCCGCCCGCGCATGACGCTGTGCTCGGAGGGACGCGACGCGGTCGGAAGCCACGCCCTCGATCCGAACGCCGTGCAGAACGCTGACGGGCAAGGCGCACACGACCACCTCGGTGTCGAACACCTCGTCAGACGCGAGCGTCACGTCGCACCCGCGCGCAGCGATTGCGACCGAGACCACCTCGGTCCCGAACCGGACGCGGTCTCCCAGCTCGGCACCCATCCGAAGAGCCACCTCCGCACTCCCCTCGGCGACCTGGAGAGACTCCCAGACGTCACCCGAGTAGAACCCCCCGCCGCCGACCGCTGCGGCCTTGCGCAGCTCGGAGAGGAGCGACGTACGCTCGCTCGACCCGGCGGAGAGGGCGAGCGCCGTGGCCTCGATCGCGCGAACAGTCGATGGCAGCGCATCCACCGAGCGAAGCCAGCTCGCGACCGAAGCGGCGTCGAGACGCGCCGCGTCCGGATGCGACCACGGATCGTCGGGATCCACCGTGGCGGCGATCTCTGCGAACAGCCGCTCCACACGCTCGTAGTCCGCGCGCTGCTCGGAGTTGGCGAACGGCCCGTCCTCGGAACGGATGAGGCCGTCCACGAAGTCGTACGTCGTCGCGCCAGCAACCGACGTGTATGTCGAGGTTAGCGTCAGGCCGAGCTCCTCGACGAGGCCAAGGTAGGCGGTATGTGCCTCTCCGACCAGCTCACCGCCGAGCTGCACCGGCACCCCGTCGTCCACGGAGACCTGCTCGACCCTGCCCCCGACCCGGTCGCGCGCCTCCAGCACGAGGACGTCCGCCCCCGCACGTGCGAGATCGCGCGCCGCGGTGAGGCCAGCGAGACCGGCACCGAGGACTACGACGTCGGTCAAACCGCGCCGTCCTCCGACGCCGCAAGCACGCGCAGCGCATCAGCGGGGAGATGCACGGCGACGCTGTCACCGCGCCGGTACGGGAGCTCTTGTCCTGTGTTCGCGAGTAACGCCTGGACGGTCGCGCCGCTCGGCGTACGCACGATGACCTGCGTCGTCGAGCCGAGGTAGACCAGCTCGCTGACGGTCGAGGGGAGTCGGTTCGGGCCGGTCGCGTCCGCGGCGAGAATCTCTACCCGTTCCGGCCGGATCGTGACCCGAACGTCGCCGTGCGCCTGCACGTCGCCTTGCCGCGCCTCGAGAGCGACGCCGTCGAGCGTCACCCTTCCACCGCCTTCGCTCGTGCCGGGCATGAGGTTCGAGACCCCGAGGAAATCCGCCACGAACGCCGTCGCGGGCTCCTCGTACACCTCGCGCGGGCTCCCGAGCTGCCGGATCCGGCCCCCGTGCATGACCGCGAGACGGTCCGACATCGTGAGTGCCTCCTCCTGGTCGTGCGTCACGTACAGGAAGGTGATGCCGACGTCGCGCTGGATCGCCTTGAGCTCTACCTGCAGACCGCGCCTGAGCTTCGCGTCGAGCGCACCGAGGGGCTCGTCGAGGAGGAGCACGGACGGTGAGAGCACGAGTGCGCGTGCAAGTGCAACCCGTTGCTGCTGACCTCCCGAGAGTTGGTGTGGACGCCGCTCGCCGTACCCTCCGAGCCGGACGAGCTCGAGCACCTCGCCGACCCGCCTGCGCCCTTCGTCCTTCGGCACGCTCGTGAAGCGGAGCCCGAACGCCACGTTCTGCTCGACGCTTAGGTGCGGGAAGAGCGCATAGCTCTGGAAGACCGTGTTCACGGGCCGCCGATGCGGAGGCGTCTCGGTGACATCGGCCCCACCGATGAGGATTCGGCCGGCATCAGGACGCTCGAAGCCGGCAATCATGCGCAAGCTCGTCGTCTTCCCGCACCCGGACGGCCCGAGCAGCGAGAAGAACTCACCACTCGCCACATCCAGCGAGACGTCGTCGACGGCCGTTACCGCGTCGAATCGCTTGCTGAGTCCGTCCAACGTGACTGCCTGCGACTGCCTCACGCGGCGAGCTCCTTCTCGACGCAGGAGGCGAGGAGGGCCCGTGCGGCGGGCGGGTCGAGGAGGCCGAGATAGAGAATCGACTCGAGCCCGTCGGCGACGGCGGCGAGCCGCCAGCCGGCTTCCTTTGCGTCCACGGAGATCGGCACCGAACCGTCCTCGCGCCCCACCTCGAGTAGCCGAATGACGCGCTCGGCCCACGCTCGATAGCGCTCGCGCACGAGCGGCCCCAGCTCCGCATCGTCGCGAAGGCTGCTCCACACCTCGTTCCAGAGCGCCGGAATCATTTCGAGCCCAGGCTCGATCGTTCGCAAGAGCGCGAGCTCCGCCTTCTCCGCGCCGGTCGCGAGCTCGGCCAGCTCGGCCTCGAGCGCCTCGGCGCGGCGATCCTCTGCGAAAGCGAACGCAGCCCGCAGGAGCTCCTGCCGGGTCTGGAAGTAGTAGTGGACGAGCGTCCGGGACACGCCGGCTTCCAGGGCGACGCTGCCGATGCGCAGTGCGTGCGCGCCCTCCGCGACGACGACGCGGCACGCGGCACGCAGGATCTCGTCGATGCGATCACTCGTCGGACGCACGGGCGCTTGCTCGATTCCCGGCATGCCGGGTATCCTGACTGACAAGACAGTCAGGAGGCAAGTCGAGATGCAGATCCACGAAGGTACGATCGCGATCGGCCCCGTCGAACATCCTCTCGAGGACGGCTGGACGCTTCCCGCGACCTGGTACTCGGACCCGAACGTGCTCGCGCTCGAGCGCGAGCGCATCTTCGCCTCGGCGTGGCAGTACGCGGGTCCGCTCAAGTGGGTCACCGAGCGCGGATGCTTCTTCGCGGCGCAGGTCGGCCACGTTCCGGTCGCAATCGTTCGAGGGAAGGACGGCGCCCTGCGGGGATTCGTGAACGTCTGCCGCCACCGCGGCCACCTCGTCGTCTCCGGCGAAGGCTGCCGCGAGACGCTCCAGTGCCCGTACCACGCGTGGACCTACGACCTCGACGGGACGCTGCGGAAGGCGCCCCGCTCCGAGCGCGAGCCAGGGTTCGACCCGGCGGGTCTCTCGCTCCTTTCCGTGTCCGTCGGTACGTGGGGACCTTTCGTCTTCGTGAATCCGCGACCCTGCGGCGACCCCGCTCGAGGAGGCGCTCGGAGAGCTTCCCTCGATCGTGGCCGCCAGCGGGATCGATCTCGACGCCGTGCGCTTCCACTCGCATCACGAATGGCCGATCGAGGCGAACTGGAAGGTCGCGATGGAGAACTTCCTCGAGTGCTACCACTGTCCGACCGCGCACCCCGGATTCAGCAAGGTGATCGACGTCGCGCCCGACGCATACCGGCTCCAGGTGCACCCGACCTTCTCGAGCCAGGTCGGCTCGGTCCGCGAGTCGGCCCTCTCGGGGAACGGCAAGAGCCGACGTACACGCCGCGCAGCGACGTCGCCGAGGCCCAATACCACTTCCTGTTTCCCGTGACGACCGTGAACATCGCCCCGGGCATCCCCAACATCGGCCTCGAGCGCTACATCCCGGACGGGCCTGCGCGGACGATCGAGATCACCGACTACTACTTCGGCACGGACGCCTCGGACGAGGAGATCGCGGAGCTGATGGCGTGGGACAGCCAGGTGGGTGAGGAGGACGTCTCGCTCGTCCAGTCCGTCCAGCGCGGCCTCGAGTCGCGTGCAGTCCTCGCAGGGACGTCTGATGGTCGAGAGCGAGCAGCTCATCGCCGACTTCCAACGCCGCGTGCAGCGACGCTGCTGCTCTCCATTAGATCTAGAGGTCGTCGAGGAAGCGCTGGCGCGCCTCGGCGAGCGCGTCTCGAACGCCGTCGGGGCCCGGAGCCGCACGCTTCGGCCCTTTGCGCGGCCGCTTGAAGGTCCCCGCCCGAACACTCGAGGCAATCTCCTCGTGCGCGTCTCGGAACGGAACTCCCTTCCGAACGAGGGCCTCGGCCGCGTCCGTCGCGAGCAGAAGCGGGTCGGAGGCAGCCTTGGCGAGCCGAGCGCGGTCGACGTCGAGGCCGCTGACGAGCATGGTGAGCGCCTCGAGCGCGAGCCGCGTGTCGCGTCGCGTCCCGAAGACCGGCGCCTTGTCCTCCTGCAGGTCGCGGTCGTATGCGAGCGGTAGCCCCTTCACGGTCGCCAAGAGGCCGGTGAGCCGGCCGATGGCCGTGCCCGCCTTGCCGCGGGCGAGCTCCGCGACGTCGGGGTTCAGCTTCTGCGGCATCATCGACGACCCTGTGGCCGCCGATTCCGGAAGCCGCACGAAGCCGAACTCGGCGCTCGCCCAGAGGACGATCTCCTCGCCGATCCGCGAGAGGTGCGGTGAAGAGCACCGCGGCCGCGTACAGGTAGTCGAGAGCGAAGTCGCGATCGGCGACGGCGTCGATCGAGTTGCGCATCTGGCGAGGCGGGGGAGGAAGCTCGAGCGTCGAGCCGGCCGAGCGCGCCCGCGCCGAGCGGGCTCTCCGCAGGCAGCCTCGGCAGCGGCGGCGAAGCGAGTGCGGTCGCGGTCGAGCATCTCGACCCAGGCGAGCAGGTGGTGACCGAGAGTGACGGGCTGCGCCCGCTGCAGATGCGTGTACCCGGGCATCAGCGTCGCGGCCTCCGACTCGGCGAAGGAGAGCACCACGAGCGCGAGCGCGTCGATCGCCTCGCGAGCCTCGGCGCAGGCGTCGAGCACGTAGAGGCGGAACGCGGCGGCGACCTGGTCGTTCCGGGATCGCCCCGCGTGAATCTTGCGTCCGACGTCACCGAGAAGGCGCTCGATCGCCGAGTGGATATCCTCGTCCGAGTCGGCGTAGCCGTCCGGATCCTGTGCGATCTCGGCCAGACGTGCCTCTGCGTCGTCGAGCTCCTCGCTGACAGCAGCCCTGCGGCAGCCAGCCTGCGCGCATGCTGGGCGGTCGCCTCGCAGTCGTACGGCAAGAGCTCGGCATCGTCCACGCGCAGGAATCGCCAGACCTCGGGGTCCAGCGCGCTGCCGACTCGCCCCGCCCACGTCGTCACGTGCGCGCGATTATGCCCGGCTCAGAGCACGGGTGCGCGCGGCGTGCAGCTCGGTCTCGAGCGAGGAGATGCGGATGAAGCCCTCTGCTGCGTCGTGCGGGAACGTCTCGCCGGTTCCGTACGAGGCGAGCTCGGCGGCGTAGATCATGTGCGGGGAGCGGCGACCGGTCACGACAGCGGCATTCGGCCTGAGCTCGAGTCTCACCTCGCCACTGACGAGCTGCTGCGTCGAATCGACGAACGCGTCGATTGCCTCACGGGCCGGGCTGAACCAGCGGCCCTCGTAGACCAGCTCCGTCCAGCGCTGCTCGAGCGGACGCTTCAAACGACCTTCGTCCTTCGTCAGGACGACGTCCTCGAGTGCCGAGTGCGCCCCGATCAGCATCGCCGCGCCGGGCGCCTCGTAGACCTCGCGGCTCTTGATCCCGATTGCCCGGTTCTCGATCATGTCGATCCGTCCGATCCCGTACGCGCCCGCAAGCTGATTGGCACGCGCGATCAGCGGGGCCAGCCGAAGCTCCTCGCCGTCGAGCGACACCGGCAGCCCGCGCTCGAACTCCACGACCACCTCGATCGGCTCGGGCGCCGTTGACGGATCGGTGGTCAGCGCGTACGGCTCGTCGGGAGGAGCGTTCCAGGGATCCTCGAGAGCACCCGCCTCGATGGCGCGACCGAAGAGGTTCTCGTCGATCGAATAGGGGCAGGAGGCGGTCTGGACGACGGGGATCCCCTTCGCGACTGCGTACTCGATCTCCTCGTCCCGCGTCCAGATCCGGTCGCGAAGCGGCGCGATCACGGTCACCCCCGGATAGTGCGCCCTGAACGCGAGCTCGAACCGGAGCTGGTCGTTCCCCTTGCCGGTGCAGCCGTGGACGACGGCCTCGGCGCCGAGCTCGAGCGCGATGTCGGCCACGGCGCCGGCGATGACGGGCCGCGAGAGCGCCGACACGAGCGGGTACTTCCCCTCGTAGAGCGCGTTCGTGACGATCGCCCGCGCGCACTGCTCCTCCGCGAACGCGTCCCTGCGGTCCACGACGAGGATGTCGTCTGCCCCAGCGGCTCTCGCGCGGGCGATGGACTCGTCGATGTCGAACTCCTGGCCGACGTCGACGAGCACCGCAACGACCTCGTCGTAGCCGTACCAATCCTCTTTGAGCCAGGCGAGGATGCACGACGTGTCGAGCCCACCGGAGTACGCGACGACGGCTGTCCCGCTCATGCCACCGGGGCGTCGCTCGCAAAGGAGGCGAGCGCGAGGCGCGCAGGACAGTACGAGAGGTGCGGACAAGCGCCGAGCGCGACGCATCCTGCCGCGAGCGGCGTCAGACGGCCGCGGAGCCCGGCTGCGCCGGGCGGGAGCGGCCGGCGACCGGTGGCTTGAGCGTTCATGCGGCGCCCTGCAGGAGATGCCCGGAGAGCTCGTCCCGTAGAGCCACTGCCGAGATTCCGTCGCGAGCGGCGACGAAGATCGTGTTGTCGCCAGCGACGGTGCCCGCGATACCGGGATGAGCGGCCTCGTCGACAGCCTGCGCGAGCGCGTTCGCATAGCCGGACGGAGTCGTCAGCACCACGAGGTTTCCCGCAGCTTCCACTCCGAGCGCATACCGGCGAACCGCGGCGCCCAGCGCGCGCAAGCGATCGCCGTCGGTGGCTCCATGCGATGCGTAGACGAGCCGTCCGCTCGGCGCGCGCACCTTCACGAGTCCGAGCTCGGCGATATCGCGTGAGACTGTCGTCTGCACGACGTCGAAGCCCGCTCCACGCAGCGCATCGGCGACCTCCGCCTGCGTCGAGAGAGCCCGCTCGCGGACGAGCTCGAGAATCGCGTGCTGTCGCTCGCGTCGGTTCATAGTATGCAGGACCGTAGCACGATATGCAGACTAGACGACAACCTGCACCGCGCCGTCTCGACGGACCTGGTCGAGAGCCGAGCCGAGGATCTGGAGCGCCTCCTCGACGTCCCACATGTCGATCGTGAGCGGCGGCGCCAGGCGGACGACGTCCTCACCCGCGGTCAGGGCGAGGAGGCCGAGATCGCGACAGGACGTGACGATGTCACCGGCGGGAAAGTCGACGACGGCGCCGACGAGGAGACCTCGACCGCGCACGCCGCGCACGCCGGTCAACCGTGCGAGACCCTCGGCGAGAGCCGCGCCGTTTTCCACGATGCGCCCGAGAAGGGCGTCGTCGATCGCATCGACGACCCCGCAGGCCGCAGCGCAGGCGATGGGATTCCCCCCGAAGGTCGAGCCGTGATCGCCCGGGGCGAACCCTCCTCGGACCTCGTCGGCGACGAGGAGGGCGCCAATGGGAAGTCCGTTCGCCAGCCCCTTGGCGAGGGTGACGAGGTCGGGTCGCACGCCGAGCTGCTCGAATGCGAAAAAGGTGCCGGTGCGGCCGACCCCTGTCTGGATCTCGTCGACGCAGAGAAGCGGAGAGAGCCCGGCTGCGGCCGCGACGAACCCACGCTCGAGGGGAATCACGCCGCCTTCACCGAGGATCGGCTCGAGGAGAACCACCCCGATGTCGTCATCGGCAGCGTTCACGAGCGCGTCCACGTGGTTCGGGGGAACGAAGCGAACTCCCGGGACGAGGGGCGCGAACGCCTCTCTCTTTTCCGGCTGCCCGGTCGCAGAGAGGGCGCCGAGCGTCCTCCCGTGGAAGCTTCCCTCGAGCGCGACGACACCCGGCTTGCCCGTCGCCTTGCGTGCGTACTTGAGCGCCGCCTCGATCGCCTCCGCGCCCGAGTTGCAGAAGAACGTCTGAGCGCCTCCGAAACGGTCGGAGAGCCGCTCCGCGAGCTCCTCGGCGGGCTCGGAGCGATAGAGATTCGATACGTGCCACAGACGCTCGAGCTGCTCACGTGCTGCGGCGAGCGGGGCCGGGTGGCAATGACCGAGCGAGACGACCGCCAGTCCGGCTCCGAAGTCGAGGTACTCGCGACCGTCCGAGCCCCACACCCGCGCGCCCTCGCCTCGGACGATCGTCACGTCGGCACGAGCGTACGTCGGCAGGAGCCGTCCCGGGCCGCGTGACACCGTATCGCTTGGCGGGATCACGCGACGACCGCCGTCTCGCCGATTTCCGTACGAATCCCGAGGCGTGCAGCCCGCACTGCGGCGAGCAGCTTCGGGACGATCCCGCCTTCGAGCGCCCCTGAGCCGAGCAGCGCGTCCGCGTCGTCCGCGTGTAGCCGACCGATCACCGCGCCCTCGACGTAGACGCCGGGCACATCGGACACGAACACGACGCGATCGGCCCCGAGCCCGACCGCCAAGGCAGCAGCGGCCTCGTCGGCGTTGACGTTCAGCGGACCGACGGCGACGGGAGTCACGACGGGGATGCGGCGCTGCTCGAATGCCTGCTCCACTGCTGCCGGACGACACGCTAGGGGCTCGCCGACCAGGCCGAGCTCCGGCAACCTCTGCGCGCGGAGCCCGATCTCGTCCCCGACGAGGTGAAGGGCCGCAGGGCCGAGTGCGGCGGACAGCTCGGCCCCGACGGCGACCAGCGACGCGCGCACAAGCGCGAGCGTCGCCGGATCTGTGAAGCGACGGCCACGTACGAAGATAGCCGGGATTCCGCGCTCGTGCAGCTCGGCGGTGATCTGGGGACCCGCGCCGTGAACGACGACGACTTCGTGCCCTGCGGCGTCGAGCTCGAGGGCGCGTTGTGCGAACGCTGCGGCCACGCCCCCACCGAGCTTGAGCACGACACGGCTCATGAGCCGCTCTCTGGCTCATGTGTGTGGAGGGGTGTGGGGAAGGCGCGGAGCGCCTTGTCCGCGAAGCGGACCAGGGGAAGGGGTCTGGGGAAACCGGGAGGTTGCCCCAGCTTGTGCCCGAGGTCCTCGGATCCGGTTTCCCCCACGAACGCGAGTCGTAGACGAGCGTTCATGTCGTGTACTCGGCGTTGAGCCGGACGTAGTCGTACGTCAAGTCAGAGGCGAGATACGACGCCGAGCCCACGCCCAGACCGAGGTCGAGCGCGATCGACACGGCCGGTCCTGCGAGGGCCAGAGCAGCTCCGGTCGGCTTCCCTCGGTCGAAGACCATGGTGTCGTCGAATGCGACGCTGAGGCGATCGACGTCGATCCGGGCGAAGCCGCCGTTCCAGGGCGCAGAGCCGGCCGCTGCAACCACGCGACCCCAGTTCGGGTCGTGTCCGAAGACTGCAGTCTTCACGAGTGGCGAAGTCGCGATCCGCCGGGCGACCGCGACGGCCTCGTCCTCGGTTGCCGCGCCCGTGACGCTGATCTCGAGCAGCACGGTCGCGCCCTCACCGTCCTCGACGATCTCCCGCGCCAGCACAGCGCACACGCCCGCGAGCGCAGAGGCGAACTCGGCGTCTCGAGCAGGCGTCCGGCTGAGTCCGCTCGCACCGTTGGCAAGGAGTACCGCCGCGTCGTTCGTCGAGCACTCTCCGTCGACCGAGATCCGGTTGAAGCTCGCGTCGACCGCGCGTCGGAGGAACGCGATCGCCTCGCCCGGCTCGAGCGGGTAGTCAGTCGTGACGACGGCGAGCATCGTGGCCAGGCGCGGGTGAATCATTCCCGCACCCTTCGCCATCCCACCGACCACGAACCCGGCGCCGTCGACCCGTGCTTGCTTCGGCCGACGGTCGGTCGTCAGGATCGCAGCCGCAGCGTCCGCTCCCCCGTCCGGGCTCAGCGCAGCGGCGGCCTCGCGAACGCCGGCGAGAAGTCGGTCCACGGGAAGCGGAACGCCGATCACACCCGTGGAAAGCACCACCACCTGTTCGGGTCCGAGCGCGAGTCGTTCTGCGACTTCCGCTGCCGTGCGTTCGGCGTCCGCGACCCCCGCCTCGCCCGTCGCAGCGTTCGCCACGCCCGCATTGACGACGACTGCCTGCGGCTCGGCGACGTCAAGATGGCGCTTCGAGACGACGACGGGCGCCGCGAGGACTCGGTTCGTCGTCCACACTGCCGCTCCCACGGACGAAGTGGTCGAGCGCACGATCGCAAGGTCGAGTCCCAGGCGGCGAATGCGCGCGGCGACGCCGCTCGCTTCGAACCCCCGTGCGGCCGTGACGGACATCACACGAGCACTCCGGAAAGCCGGAGTCCGGCAAGCTCGTCGAAGCCGTAGAGCAGGTTGACATTCTGAACAGCCTGCCCGGCTGCACCCTTGCCGAGGTTGTCGAGTGCGCAGATCACGACGACGCCCCCCGTGAGCCGATCCTCGAAGACGCCGATCTCGGCGCAGTCCGTCTGTTGCACTCGTGCGAGATCCGGGACGACGCCCTCCGGGAGCACAGACACGACGTGGCTCTTCGCGTAGTGGGCCTGCAGCGACACGCGCAGATCGGCACCGAGTGACCGTACGAAGCACGTCGCCAGGAGTCCGCGCCGAACAGGCAGGAGATGCGGTACGAGAGTGACGGGAAATCCGAGGAGCGCGGCGATCTCCGGCGCGTGCTGATGGTTGCCGACGCGATACGGAGTCACGTTCTCGAGTACCACCCCTGCGTGTGAGGTCGCGGTGAGCGCGCGACCCGCACCCGTCATGCCCGACTTCGCGTCGATGACCACCCCGTCGCACGCGATCTCGTCTGCGATGGGAGCGAGTGCCAGGAGCGTGGCGGTCGCGTAGCAGCCCGGATTCGCGACCAGCCGTCCCGAGGGTGGGCTGATCTCCGGAAGACCGTACGACCAGCACCCCAGACTCTCCGGCTGCGGGTGCTCGAAGCCGTACCACGACTCGTAGACGCTCGGCTCGGGAAAGCGATGAGCGCCCGAAAGGTCGACGACGATTCCCCGCGGCGGAGGCGTGATCTCGGCCGCGGTGCGGTGCGGGAGGCAGACGAACGTCACGTCGGCGCCACACGAAAGCGCCGCGCCGTTCGTGATGAAACGGGGGAACCGGCTCCGGCCGTTACGGCCGAGCCGCGGGTCGAGAACGGCGGCCGGCTGGCCCGCCAGGGAGTCCGAGCCCAGCGCGTAGAGCTCGAGCGCGGGATGCGTGAGCACTCGGTCGAGCGTCTCCTGGCCCGCGTACCCGGACGCGCCCACGACAGCCACCGTTGCCATGAAGCTTATTATGCATAACTTACGCTTATCATGCGTGAGATACGACTACTGCCCCCGCAAAGAGCGCTGAAACGGGTGCTACGCTGCGCGCGCGGTGGAGCGCGTCCTCGTCCTCAATGCGAGCTACGAGCCCTTGAACGTCTGCTCGCTCCGCCGTGCGCACGTGCTCGTCTGGAAGGGCAAGGCGGAGATCATCGAGAGCCACGAACGCCCGCTGCGATCCGCCTGCACGTACTTCCAGCGGCCGCACGTGATCCGCCTCGTGACGTATGTCCGAGTCCCACGCGGAGTCACGCGAAGGATCTCGCGCCGTGTGCTCTTCGCACGCGACGGCTGGCAGTGCGCCTACTGCGGGTCGGGAGGGAACAGGCTGACGCTCGACCACGTCGTCCCGCGCTCGCGCGGGGGCACCTCGGTGTGGGAGAACGTCGTCACGTCCTGCGCTCCGTGCAACCACCGCAAGGGAGACCGCCTCCTCGAGGAGACGAGCATGACGCTCCGCCACACCCCACGACCTCCGACGCCGGTGCTCTTCATCAGGCTCGCCGCGGATCACGTCCCGGACGTGTGGCGGCGCTACCTACCGGGACTCGAGGCCGCTGCGGCGGCCGCGTAGCGACGGCTCGAGCGACGTCCTAGAACTCCTTTCGGAATGAACGCCCGTCGCAAGGCGGATCTGGTTGCCGCGAGGCAAGGACGCAGTGAGCGCGGCCGCACATATCCACAGCGATACGCGCGACCGAGGACGCGGCATCGCGGCGCTCGCGGCGGATCGCGACATGGCCGCTCATTTCGAAGGGAGTTCTCAGCGCGCCATCGCGCGCTCCACTGCCTCCTGCTCTTCCGGGGAGAGCGCGACGGACGATCGCCCGCGGTCGAGGTCCTTGACGTAGATGCGCGCGTAGTCGCGACCTTGGATTGCGGTCACGACCGTTCCGGTCCGCGTGGCGTCGAGCAGCGCCAGTGACGCCGACTGCTGGCCTCCCGTGCCCTCGTACGCGTCGTAGCGGACGACCGCAGTGTTCGTGACCGACCCGTCGACGCGCCGATCGACGCGCGACAGCCCCGCGGCGACCTCGTCGACGGCGCGGTAGAGATCGTCGATCCGGCCCTGCAGCGAGACCGCGAAATCGAGAAGATCGCGACGTTCGCTCCCGAGCACGACGGCGTGCACGCTCTGCAGCTTGGAGAGCCGGCGCCAGAGGAAGAGAGCGAGAACCGCGGCGAGAACCGCTGCCGCCAAGGCCGCAATCGCCACCGCAAGCGCTGCGGTCATGGCGTCAGCGAGAAGATGACCGGGTACTCGTACGTGTTGTTCGACGTGTTCGTCTCTCCCGCTACGGGATCGACGTCGACCCTCAGCGAGACCTGCTCGGAGAACGGAACGAGATCGCCGACTGTCATCGTCACGGTCTTCGTCTCGCCCGGATCGATGATCGGGATGATCGACTTTCGCACGATCGGCTCGGGCTGGCTCGGAATCGTGAGAGTCACCTGGATCCGCACCTCCTGGCTCTCCCCGGTGCCTTCGACCCCGACTTCGAAGGCGAGGTCGTTGGTGACGATGATCGTGGTCTCCATCGTGGTCGACAGGAGCTGCCCGCTCGGCAGAGCTCTCACCGAGGCGATGCCGGTGCCGTGGAGCCCGGTCGGTGTCCCACCGTCGGAAGCGCCCTGGATTCGTTGCCAGATGGCAGCGAGCGCGCTCGTGGTCCCCAGCTCGTCCGTCGTGACGAATACGGAGGGGGGAGCCTCCAGGCCTTCGATTCCCTCTTCCAGCGCGACCGCCTCCGCCCGAGCCTGGAACGAGTCGGCCCAGATGATGTCACTCGCAAGCAGGCGGCGCGTCTGGGCGACCAGTTGCTCGCCCGCGACGCTCGCGTCGGTCTCGTCGGCGGTCGCCTGGAACGTCCGCCGAAGACCGCGAAGCCCGTTGACCCTGTATTCGAGCGATTCGACCGCTCCCAGGTTCGGGCCCTCCATCGGGCCCGGAGCGTCGAGATCTCGCGCCCGTTGCACGTGGGTCTCGGCTGTCTGGATGTAACCACCCAGCTTCGCGTCCAGATCCTCCGCATTGAGCCCGGGCGAAAGAAGAAGGGTATTGACGTCCTGCCCGAGCCGCGCGGACGCGTTTCCGACGGCAGCGATCTCGGCCATGTAGTCCGCGTAGCGGTCGCGCTTGGCTTGGGCCGAGCAGCCTTCGATCCAGACGGCAAGCAGGACGACGATGAGGATCGCAAGCGCGATGAGCGCGATCAGCCGCAGCAGCGGCGTGAAGCTTCCGGGAGCGCGGAAACGAGGGCGTCGAGGGCGGGGTCCACGGTCGCGCGGCGGCCCAGGACCACCCTCCGCAGGCTCCTCCCATGACGGCGGGTCGTCCTCGTCGAAGAAGTCGAAATCGAGGATGTCGTCGTCGCGCGTGCTCATTGCCGCCTCGCCACTCTAGATGCTTGATCGGAACGAAGCGCGCGGTGGAGCGCGGTCACGAGCCGGCCGAGCCTCGCGCGTGCGAGCCACGAAAAGCGACTGCGAGGACTTCCCGAGTGGGCGGCAAAGAGTGCTCGTACCGATGACGTCGGTTGCTTTCGCCCCCTCGACCCAGGAGCTCGTCCTCGGCCGGTACCGCCCGCTGCGGCCGCTCGGAAGCGGCGGGTCAGGCTCGGTCTGGCTGGCCCTCGACGAACGAAACGGCCTCGACGTCGCGCTCAAGATCATCCCCCGGGAAGGGAAGGCGGCGGCTCGCGCCGAGCGCGAAGCGATCGCGGCGCGCCGGCTACGACACGACCGCTGCGTTCGTGCGTACGACGTCGGCCACGACGCGAGCCACGTCTACATCGCGTACGAGTACGTCCCCGGCCGCACGTTTCGAGAGGCACTGCGAGCAGGCTCGCTGTCGGACTCGGACGCCGTCGAGGTTGCCGCGCAGGTGCTCGACGCGCTCGCGCACGCGCACCGAGCGGGAATCGTCCATCGCGACGTGAAACCGTCCAACATCCTCCTCGAGGACCGTGACGAGATCGCCGTCCGGCTCCTCGACTTCGGCCTCGCACAGTTCGACGGCGCCGACACGCTGACGGCGGTCGGGGACGTCCCGGGAACGCTCGCCTACATCGCGCCCGAACGTCTCGCCGGAGAGGAGGCGACACCGGAAAGCGACGTCTGGTCCGTAGGCGTCCTCCTCTGGGAGGTGCTCGCCGATCGCCATCCGTTCTGGGGGCTCCCGCTCCAGGAGGTCGCGCGGGCAATTCAGGCAGGCGCGCCGTCACTCGCCGCGGAGCGTACGAAGGCTCCTCGACGACTTGTGGCGGCTGTCGACAGCGCACTCGCGGCGAATCCGGAGAAGCGGCCTCGAGCCTCGGCGTTCGCCGCGGACCTGCGGAGCTCGCTTCGATCTGCTCCGGCGCGAGAGCGGCGCACACCTCGCGAGAAGCAGCCTGCCGTCGCCGAACCTCCGATCAACGCCCTTGGCCGTCGGGTCGCTCCGATCGGCCTCGCGGTGGTCGCGGCGGCGCTCGGGGCGACACTCCTTCCGTTCTGGCCGAGCGCACTCGTGGTTGCCATCGCCATCGGGGCCGGGCTGGCGGCGTGGCTCGACCCGCGTGTCGGTCTCCTGGTCGCTCTCGCCGCACCGGTCTTCCCGCTCGGAAACTACGCGCAGAGCGCGGCGCTCCTCTACGGGGCGTTCGCGCTCGGATGGCTCGTGCTCTGCTGGCGCGATGCCCGCTACGGGCTCCTGTTCGTCTGCGGGCCGCTGCTCGCCGGCGCGGGCATGCTCGCGCTCGTGCCGCTCGTCGTGCAACCCGCCCGCGGCATGGTCAGACGAGTCTCGCAGGCGGCGGTCGCCATACTCGCCGCCCTGCTCGTCGCGGGCGTCGCCGACGACGAGCTCCCACTCGTGAACCGCCCAGCAGAGCCGCTCGGCATCGGCCCGCTCGATCCGCTGAGCGAGGCCGCGCTCGCCGTTTGGGGCACCATGACGGGCTACACGGTCGCCCTCGCAGGTGTCATTGTGGCTGCCACAGCCGCGGCGATCCTCCCGTCGGCCCGGGATCGGTCTCGCTACGGTGTAGCCGCCGTCGGAGCCGTCCTCACTGTCTTGTCGATGGTGGCAGGCGCAGCCGTGGTCAGCACGATCGTGGTCGTCCTCGTTTGGAGCATCGCAGCTGCGGTTGCGGGCGCGTTGCGCGCGCCGGGCGAGACGTAGCCACCGGTCTCGGAAACCGGAGCGATCTCTACACTCGTCGCGAGTACCGTCGGCATGCCTGTTCTGCGCAGCATCGAATCGAAGATCGAGGGCCTGTTCGAGGGAGTCTTCGGACGCGCCTTCCGGACGAACGTCCAGCCGATCGAGCTGGCACGCAAGCTCGTCAAGGAGATGGACGACCACCGGAACGTCTCCGTCTCCCGCGTGTACGTCCCGAACGAGTACACGATCTACCTCTCGCCGGGCGACCGGAAGCAGTTCGCGGGGTATGAAGGATCTCTGGTGGGCGAGCTCCAGGAGTATCTCGCCGAGCACGCGCGACGGGAGCGGTATGCCCTCCTCGGCGCGCCGGTCGTGCTCGTCACGACGGACGGCGACCTCGCCGTGGGCGAGTTCGGGATCGCGACCCGCCTCGTGGCAGACGAGAGATCGGCCGAGACGCCACCTCCTCCGGAGCTCCCGGTCGAACAGCCGGCACAGACGATGATCTACCGCGCGGCCGAGCCACCCGTCGACCCTGAGCCCGCGCCAGAACCCGAGCCACCGCGGGAGGTCGTGACCCTCTCGGTCGCAGGCAGGCAACACGCAGTCACGGAGGAGCGAGTCGTTCTCGGCCGTTCGCGTGAAGCTGGCGTCCGTGTCTCCGATGTCAACATCTCGCGCAAGCATGCAGAGCTCCGTCGCGAGAAGGACGCCTACTGGATCGTCGACCTCGGCTCGTTGAACGGCACGATCGTCAACGGCAAGCGTGTGGATCGGAAGCGGCTCCGGGACGGCGACCGGATCATGCTCGGCTCGACGGAGATCGTCTTCGGACGTTCCCTTCCGCGATCGTGACCGTCGTCGCACTGGAAACCGACGAGACCCTCCTGATCCTGAAGATCGCGTTCCTCGTCCTGCTGTACGGATTCATCCTGCTCGTGGTGCGTACCGCGACGAAGGACATCGGTGGAGCTCCGCAGGAGAGCATCGTCCTCGGTGCGGAGGAAGCATCGAGACTCCGTACGGAGCTCGGTGTGCGTCCGGCTCGCTTCGTCGTCTTGAAGAGCCCCGAGCTGACGCAGGGAAGTACGATCGAGGTGACCGCGTCGACCGTCGCGGGACGCGAGGCAAGAAGCGGGATTCTCCTCGCCCGCGACGAGTTCGCCTCGGCGCGGCACGCGCGGGTCGAGCCGCGCCCGGACGGTGTCTGGGTCGACGATCTCGGCTCGTTGAACGGCACGTTCGTCAACGGGGCACGCCTGAAAGGAGCCCGGCTTCTACGTACAGGAGACGTCGTCCGTATCGGCGAGACGGAGCTCCAGGTGCAGCAATGAGGATCGGTCGCGCGTACGGAGTCACCGATACGGGACGCAGGCGCCTCCGCAACGAGGACGCCTTCATCTGCGAGCCGCCGCTGTTCGCGGTCGCCGACGGCATGGGTGGCGCTCGGGCGGGCGAGGTGGCGGCACGCCTGGCCGCCGCCGCTCTCGAGGAGGCAGGGACGGAGACGAGGGGAGAGCAGGGGGTCACGGCTCTGATCGTCGAGGCCAACCGGCGCATCTGGGAGCGGGCGCTGACGGATCCGGCGACCGCGGGCATGGGTACGACGGTGACAGCGGCGCTCGTCGACGCGCGATCCGGAACCGTCGCCGTCGGACACGTCGGCGACTCGCGTGCGTATCTCCTCCGAGACGGCACTCTCGAGCAGCTCACGACCGACCACTCACTCGTCGCCGAGCTCGTCCAGAGCGGCGTCCTCACGCCCGAGGAGGCCGAACGGCATCCTCAGCGCTCCGCGATCACCCGAGCGCTCGGCACCGAGCCGAGCGTCGACGTGGAAACGCGGACGGTCGAGGGTCGCCCGGGCGACCTGTACCTCGTCTGCTCGGATGGGGTTCCGGTGATGCTGACCGACGAGGACATCTTCGCGGCGATCGACGGGTCCGGACGAGACCCCGCCGCAGCAGCCGAGGCGCTCGTGGCCGCCGCAAATGCACGCGGCGGCGAGGACAACATCACGGTCGTCCTCTTCGAGCTCGTCGAGGGCGAAGCTCCCGTGGAAGAGGCCGCCGTCACCGAGGCGGTGTCCGAGCCCACGGGCCCGACGCCCGAGAGAGCGGATCCAGGGACCGAGGTCGCCCGCCACGGCGCCGGGCCGGGCGGGCGGCCTGTCGCGCTGCTGCTTGTCGCAGTGGTGCTGATCATCGGCGCGATCGCCCTGTACTGGGGGGTCACGAGGTGAGCGCACGCACCCGCGAGCTCTGGGGAATCGTCGTCGCCGGCCTCATCGCGTGCGTCGCGCTGGCCAGCGTGACCATCGCCCGCGAGCCCGAGATCGGGGGAAGAGCTCTCACCTGGGGTGCGCTCTTCCTCGGCCTCTACGTCGTCGCTCACGTCGTCGCTCGGCGCACGGTCCCGTACGCGGATGGCGCCCTCCTACCACTGACCGCGGTGCTGACCGCGTTCGGCCTGGCCTCGATCTACGGGCTCGACCCGGGCGACGGAGGGCGACAGGCGCTCTGGGTCGCGGTCGGCGTAGGGGTGCTCGCGGCGACGCTCATCGTGCTGCGCCACGACTACCGCGTCCTCGAGTCGTACCGCTACCTCTTCGGCGTCGCGGCAGTCGGGCTCCTCCTGCTTCCCTCGGTCCCGGGGCTCGGCGAACGCGTCAACGGCGTGCGGCTCTGGGTCGACCTCGGCTGGATCCAGTTCCAGCCAGGCGAGCTCGCGAAGATCTTCTTGATCGTCTTTCTCGCCGGCTATCTCCGCGAGAAGCGCGAGGTGCTCGCACAGGGCCGGCTCAAGGATTTCGGGCCGCTCGTCGTGATCTGGGGGGCGGCGATGCTCGTCGTCGTACAGACCAACGACCTCGGGAGCGCACTCCTGAACTTCGGGATCTTCCTCGCGATGCTCTACGTCGCGACCGGGCGAGCGCTCTTCGTCGCAGCCGGTCTCGCGCTCTTTGCCGGAGGCGCAGCCGTCCTCTACAACGCAATACAGCACGTTCAGGACCGGGTGACCATCTGGCTCCACCCGTGGACGGACGAGCGAGTCTTCTGCTCCCAGAACGGCCTGCTCGAGTACCGCCAAGACTGCGCCTCGTACCAGCTCGTGAAGAGCCTGTACTCGATCGGCAACGGCAGCTTCGGAGGCACGGGGCTCGGTGAAGGGACGTTCACGTCGACTGACGGGACCGAGCTCATCCCGCACCTACGCACCGACTTCATCTTCTCCGCAATCGCACAGGAGCTCGGACTGATCGGCGCGTCCGCGCTCCTCCTCGTCTTCATGCTGTTCGTCGTGCGCGGGATGCGGGTCGCGCTGCAGGCGCAGGACGGCTTCTCCAAGCTCGCCGCGGCGGGTCTCACGTTCGGCTTCGCGCTCCAGACGTTCATCATCGTCGGGGGAGTTCTCCGGGTGGTGCCACTGACCGGGATCACGCTCCCCTTCGTCTCGTACGGAGGGACGAGCATCGTGGCGAACTTCCTCCTGCTCGCGGGCCTCCTGCTCATCTCGAATCGCGCGAACACGCCACGGGCATGAACAGGCAGATCGTCAGACTCACCTACGTCGCGCTCACCCTCGTCGGAGTTCTCGTCGTGATGACGACCTACTGGCAGACGTGGGCGGCCGCCGGCCTCGCCGCTCGTCAGGACAACGCCATCAAGCGCGTGGCCGAGTTCGCCATCGATCGCGGTCTCGTCTTCGCGTTCGAGCCGCGCAGACGGCTCGCGCGGAATGTCGAGCGGGAGATCGACCAGAAGACGCTGTTCTTCCGCCGCTATCCCTACGGCCCGCTGGCAGCCCATGTCGTCGGGTACTCGACGGTCGGCCGCTCGCGTACGGGCCTCGAGCGGTCGCTGAACGACTACCTCACGGCCTCGAACGCGAATCTCTCGACCTTCGTCGACACGGCGCTCGACGAGCTCCGCGGCAAGCCCATTCGGGGCAACGACGTCGTCACGACCCTCGATCTCGACGCCCAGGCGGTCGCGCTCGAGGAACTGGGGACGAACTGCGGCGCCGTCGTCGCGCTCGACCCGAGGACGGGGAAGGTCAAGGTCATGGCCTCCTCGCCCAGCTTCGACCCGAACGTCGTCGAGGAGAACTTCCAGGCGATCTCACGCATCACGACGAGCTGCACGCCGGCGGCGCCGTTGCTCAACCGCGGCAGCGCCGGGCTCTACGTCCCTGGCTCGACGTTCAAGGTGATCACCGCGTCCGCGGCGCTCGAGTCGAAGAAGTACACGCCGGAGTCGAGCTTCGTCGACCCTGGCTATTGCACGGTGTACGGCAAGCGGGTGAACAACTTCGACACCTCACGCCCATTCGGGACCATCGACCTCACGAATGCGCTCGCGTACTCGGTCAACTCCGTGTTCTGCAACATCGGCCTGAAGCTCGGCGCGCGGCGGATCCTCGATACGGCGAAGCGCTTCGGCTTCTACGAGCGGCCTCCGCTCGAGACCCCGGCCGACGAGCGCTTGGCGAGCGGTCTCTATCGCAACGGGAAGCTCTTCTACCCGAAGGTCGACGCGAACGTCGACGCGGGCCGAATGGCCTTCGGCCAGGAGCGGATGCTCGTCACGCCGCTGCAGATGGCGATGGTCGCAGGGGCGATCGGACTCGGTGGACGACTCATGGAGCCGCAGGTGGTCGACAGGATCGTCGCACCCGGAGGCAAGGTGATCGAGCGTGGACGGCCCCGCCTCATCCGCCGCGCCGTCAGCAAGGAGACCGCCGACGCAGTGGCCGCCATGATGCGGCTCGCGGTCGAGCGTGGCACCGGAACGGCCGCACAGATCTCGGGTTACTCGATCGGCGGGAAGACAGGCACGGGTGAGACGGGCGTCCCAGGATCGAACACCACGTGGTTCATCGCGTTCGCCGGCAGGGACGAGGAGAGCCCACCGGAGGTCGCGATCGCCGTCGTTCTCCAGAACCAGAGCGGTACCGGAGGCACGACCGCAGCCCCGATTGCCCGTGCGGTCATGCAGGCAATCCTGCAAGGGACGGAGAATCCCTAACCTAGGTGGTTCGCATGGCGACTCAGGACACTCTCTCCGGAACGCTCTTCGCAGGGCGCTACCGCATCTCGCGGAAGCTCGGCGGCGGCGGCATGGCCGACGTATACCTCGCCGAGGACCAGGAGCTGGGCCGCCGCGTCGCCATCAAGATGCTGCACGGGCGGTACGCGAACGACGAGCAGTTCGTCGAGCGCTTCCGCCGCGAAGCGACGCATGCAGCGGGGCTCTCACACCCGAACATCGTCTCGATCTTCGACCGCGGTGAGGCCGACGGCTCGTACTTCATCGTCATGGAGTACGTCGAGGGGCGCACGCTCAAGGAGCTGATCCGCTCACGCGGCCCCTGCCCGATCCCGGTCGCGATCGCGTACACGCGTCAGATCCTCGCCGCGCTCCGTTATGCGCACCGCAACGGCGTCATCCATCGCGACATCAAACCCCACAACGTGATCGTCGACCCGGAGGGCGTCATCAAGGTGACCGACTTCGGGATCGCGCGAGCCGGAGCGAGCCAGATGACGGAGGAGGGGGCGATCATCGGCACGGCGCAATACCTTTCGCCCGAGCAGGCGCGGGGGGCGCCCGTCGACCAGACCTCCGATCTCTACTCGACAGGCGTTGTGCTGTTCGAGCTCCTGACCGGGGAGGTTCCGTTCACGGGCGACAGCCCGGTCGAGATCGCGATGAAGCACCTGGGGGATGTGCCCCCGACGCCGTCCGAGCTCCGCTCGGACGTGCCGGACGACCTCGACCTCGTCGTCGTTCGGGCGCTGGCCAAGGAGCCGGCCGACCGCTACCAGTCCGCTGCCGCCATGGACGCCGACCTCGAGACGGTCGCACGCGGCGGTCGGGTCGCGGCGGAGACGGCGGACGCGGCGACGATGGTGCTGACGGGCGAGCGGCGCACCGACATGACGGCGGTGACACAGATGGTGCGACGCGGTCCGGCGCACTACGAGCCTCCCTCACGGACCCGGCCGATCTGGCCCTGGCTGCTCGGGATCGGCGCCCTGCTGGCCGTGCTCGTGGGCGGCTGGTTCCTCTACGACTCGATCCAGAGTCAGCTGAAAGGCGCCGAGACGGTTGCCGTCCCCTACGTCGTCGGGCTGCGCCAGGCGCAGGCCGAGAACGAGATCACGGAGAAGGGTCTCGTCCCGCGCGTGCGACAGATATCGAGCTCGGACGTCGAGGAGGGCTTCGTCATCGCGCAGAACCCGACCGAGGGCACTCGGGTCGACCAGGAGACGGTCATCCTGATCGACGTCTCGTCGGGCAAGCCCGAGGTCACCATCCCGAGCGTCGTCGGACAGAGCGTCGAGGACGCAGTCGCCGAGCTCACCCGCGCAGGCCTCGATGCGCAGGTCGTGGAGGTGTTCTCGAGCGAGGATCCCGGGAGGGTCACGGGTCAATCGCCGAACTCCGGGACAGTCGTCGTCGAGGGCACACGCGTCCGCATCAACGTGTCGAAAGGCTCCAAGCCGGTGACCGTCCCGAACGTCGTCAATCTCCCGTTCGAGCAGGCGCAGCTCGAGCTCCAGCAGGCGGGATTCAACGTATCCCGGATCGACGTAGCGTCCGACCTGAAGGCCGGGATCGTCGTCCGCCAGGACCCGACGGGCGGGTCGGAGAGCTCCAAGGGCTCGACCGTCACGCTCTCGGTCTCGCAAGGCCCCTCGACGACCGCAGTTCCGGACGTGACGACCCAGGACTTCGCGATCGCCCAGGCGACCCTGGAGGCGGCAGGCTTCAGGTGGCGAGTCGTGTACGAAGAGACGAACGAGCCGAGCTTCGACGGGATCGTCATCTCCCAGGATCCGGTCGGTGGGTCGCAGGCGAAGCCCGACTCCCTGGTGACGCTCTTCGTCGGACGCTTCACGGGCGAGACGACGACAACGACGGAGCCGTGAGCGGACGCGTCCGCGTCGCGGTCATCGCAGGCGGACGCTCGAGCGAGCACGCTATCTCCGTCGAATCGGCCCGGTCCGTGCTCGCCGCACTCGATCCGGAGCGCTACGAGACGAGCGTGGTCGAGATCGGCCGCACCGGGAGGTGGGAGCTCGCGAACGGCGTCAGACCGCACTTCCGGGGTCAGACGCCACGAATCCGACGCCACTCCCCGAAACGCTTCCCGTCGTCGCCAATTCGTCCCCCGCCGCCGAGCTCGGCCGCGTGGACGTCGTCCTACCGATCCTCCACGGGCCGTTCGGCGAGGACGGCACGGTCCAGGGCCTGCTCGAGCTCGCGGATGTCCCCTACGTCGGCGCGGGGGTCGCGGCCTCGGCACTGTGCATGGACAAGGACCTCTTCAAAGCCGTGCTGCGCGACCGAGGGATCCCGGTGGCGCGGAACGTAACGGTTCGCAACGGCGACGCGCCGAGCCACGACTTCCCGTACCCGGTCTTCGTCAAGCCGGCACGCCTGGGATCCTCCGTCGGGATCTCGAAGGTCTCCGACGAAGACGCGCTCGAGCGCGCAATCGCCCTCGCCCGGCGTCACGATGACAAGGTCCTGATCGAGGAGTTCGTCGCCGGCACGGAGGTCGAGTGCGGCGTTCTCGGCAACCGCGACCCGATCGCCTCCGTCGTCGGGGAGATCGTCGCCCACGCCGAGTGGTACGACTACTCGGCGAAGTACGACGAGGGCGGGATGGATCTCGTCATCCCCGCACGCATCTCGGCGGCGGCAGATCGGCGGGTGCGCGAGCTGGCTGTCGAGTCGTTCATCGCGACGGAGTGCGAGGGGATGGCGCGCATCGACCTCTTCGTCCGTCCGGACGGCGAGGTCGTCGTCAACGAGATCAACACGATCCCCGGTTTTACCTCGACGAGCGTCTACGCCAAGCTCTTCGAGGCCTCCGGGATCCCGTACGCGGAGCTGCTCGACCGTCTCATAGAGCTCGCGCTCGAGCGGCATGAGCGCAAGTCGCACCTTCTGTACTAGATCCTGGCGAACGAGCGCCCGTCTGACAGCGGTGCCACTCGAGGCTCCGCTCTTGGAAGCGCACGTTCGTTCTTGCAAGCAGGTCGTCGTCCCGGCGTGCGAAGCCGAGCGCGTGCGACGCGAACGGCTCCACGATCCGTCCCGGCCTGCACCAGCTCTGGCGCCTCACGCTCGATCATGTCGCGTCGACCAAGAGCGGTGACTGCATCAAGTCGCGCCGAGAAGACCGCGGGCCGCTACCCGAGCACGGCGGAGAGCGCTTCCTCCCACGCCGTCAGGCCGTCGTCGAGCTCGGCCTCGCCGATCGTCAGCGGACAGAGCACCCGAATGCAGTTCCCGTAGACGCCCGCCTTCAGGAGGATGAGCCCGCGCTGAAGCGCCTCCTCGATGACGGCTTCCGTGAGCTCGGGGGCGGGAGTCTTCGACCCGGCGTCGCGAACCAGCTCGATCGCGAGCATCGCTCCCATACCGCGTACGTCCCCGATCTGCGGCCAGCGCCGCTGCCAATCGAGCAGCCGCGCACGGATCGTGTCGCCGAGGAGCGTGGCCACGCTCGATGACGCCCTCGTCCTCGAAGACGTCGAGAACCGCCAGGGCAGCGGCGAGTGCGACCGGATTCCCAATGAACGTCCCGCCGATCGCTCCGGCGTGGGAGTCGTCCATGATCGACGCGCGACCGACCACACCCGAAAGCGGAAGGCCGCCGGCGATCGACTTGGCGACGATCAGCAGGTCGGCCTCGACGTCGAAGTGCTCCATCGCGAACATGCGGCCCGTCCGGCCGAATCCCGTCTGCACCTCGTCGGCGACGAGGACGATCCCGTACTCGTCACAGAGGCGTCGCAGCCCGCGGACGAACTCGGGCGGCGCCGGAATGAAGCCACCTTCGCCCTGCTGAGGCTCGAACACGATCGCGGCGATGTGATCGGCAGGAACGTGGGTCGTGAACATCCGCTCGAGCGAGGCGAGCGCCGTCTCGGCATCGGGGCCGCGGTAGGCGTTCGGATACGGCGCCCGGTAGACCTCCGGCGCGAACGGGCCGAGGCCCTTCTTGTACGGGTGCGTCCGCGAGGTCATGGTCAGTGCGAGCAGCGTGCGGCCGTGAAACGCGCCGTCGAACGCGATCACGCCGTGCCGTCCCGTGTGCAGCCGGGCGACCTTCACCGCGTTCTCGACCGCCTCGGCGCCGGCGCTGAAGAACGCACCACGAGTCGTCGCCGCTGATCGGAACGATCGCGCCGAGCCTCTCCGCAAGGCTGACGTAGCCCTCGTACGCCACCACCGTGTAGTCCGTGTGGAGGAACCGCTCCGCCTGCTCGCCGATCGCCTCGACGACACGTGGATGGTTGTGGCCGACGTTGGCCACCCCCACACCGCCGACGAAGTCGACGAACGTGTTTCCGTCCACATCGGTGATCGTGGCCCCGCGCGCCTCGGCAGCAACGATCGGCCCGTGCACGATGAGGGGCCGTGCGACTGCATGACGCTCGCGTTCGAGGATCTCGCGGCTGCGAGGCCCCGGGATCTCCGTGCGTAGCTCGATCACGCGGGTCGCCGCCACGTGCGGCAGCCTAGATGCTCGATCGGAAATCGCCCCGCCGCGGGAGGCGGAATCTCCGACCGAGCATGGCGGCCGATCGGCGGGTACGAAGTCTCTAGTACGCGTAGCGTTTCTTCGCCGCGCGAGCGCTCCAGGACATGATGTCCACGGCGACCGCCAGCCCCACGAGGATCCACTCCGCGCCGTCGACGCCTACAACCGGGGACCAGAGCAGCGTGTACATGATCCCCGTCCACGGGAGAAAGATCAGGAGCAGGAGCGGCCAGATGAACGAGCCGAACGCGAGATCGACCCGATCGCCGAAGATCCACATCAACGCGAACGCGACGCGCGGTGCGAAGAGCGCGAGCAGAAAAATCAAGCACATGGGCGGTCAGTCTCCTTCCTGCGCCGAGTCGAGTCAATAGGCATCCTGGCCCGGTGGACGAGCACGACCTCGACGACGATGCGATCGCCCAGCTCGAGGCGTGGCTCGTCGAAGCACGCGCTGCCGTGCCGCAGGCCGACTCGATGACGCTGGCGACCGCCGACCGGAACGGCCGTCCTTCGGCACGCGTCGTGCTTCTCCGTGGCATCGACTCGGGCGGGCTAGTGTTCTTCACGAATCGAACGTCGCGAAAAGGCCGTGAGCTCGCAGAGAATCCACGCGCGGCGGCCGTCTTCCACTGGTGGGAGCTCGGTCGCCAGGTCCGAGTCGAGGGAACGGTGGTCAAGGTGACGGAGGCCGACTCGACCGCGTACTGGAACAGCCGGCCGCGCGCCAGTCGGATCGCCGGCTGGGCGTCGCCCCAGTCGCAGCCGCTCGCCGACCGCTCCGACCTCGTTGCCCGCGTCGCCAGAGCTCGAGGACCGATTCCGCGGCGCCGAGGTCCGCTGCCGCCGTTCTGGGGCGGCTACCGCCTTCTGCCCGAGAGCGTCGAGTTCTGGACACACCGGGAGAGCCGGCTCCACGACCGGGTTCGCTACGTCCGCTCAGGCGAAGGCTGGCGTCAGCGAGCGACTGGCTCCCTGACGACTCATGGCGTTAGGGATAGGCCGGAGCCAGCACGCCGTCCGTGTACACGCCCTCCGCGTTCCAGAGCATGAAGCCCTTTGCTCCGGCACGGCGGGCTGCGTCGATCTGGGCTCGAACCTGCTCGAACTCGAAGGGCGTCGTGAAGGAGAAGTCCTGCACCCACGGGACGACGAGAACCTGCGTGCCCCGAAGCCTGATCGCGAATCGCCGCAACGCTCGCGCGACGGTCTCCCCGGGGGCGGCGCTCGGTTCCGCGATCCCGAGCTCACCGGAGCCGAAGAGAGACGGGTAGGTCATCGCGTACATGCCGTCGAGGTGCGGCGCCATTCGCCTGGGAAGCTGTCCGATTCCGAGGTCCCGACTCGCCGAGAGGCCGAACACAGCCGCGGAGATCCTGACGCCGTGGCGCTCGAGTCGGGCGGCCGCATACCTGAGGAACGCCGGAATCGCTTCGCGCTTCGACAGACGCGCCGCGGTTTCGGTAGACGGCGCTGTCGACGTCACCATCCGAGGGGAACCGGACGTAGTCGAACATGATCTCGTCGAAGCCGGCACGTGCCGCGGCCACGGCGACGTCGACGTTGTAGTCCCACACTCGGCGGTCGTACGGGTTCGTCCAGCCCAGACCGGCGGAGTCCCGCCACACCGAGCCGTCAGGCCACTGAATTGCGAGGTCTCGGCGCGCCTGGGCCAGGATCGGATCCTCGAAGACCACGACCCTTCCGATCAGGTAGATGTCGCGCTCGTGCGCGAGCCGCGCAGCCGCCCGCGCGGAGTAGTAGTCGCGTATGGCCCCCACCTTCGATGCGAGCGGTATATCGGGGCGATGTGAAGCCGACCTGGCCGTTCTCGTCCTTGACGTCGAGCTCGAGCGCCGTGAGGCCGTCGCTCTCCAGATCGAGGTACTCGTCGAGCTTGCCCGGCAGCGACGCGAGGCCCATCGTGACGTGGACCCCCGTATCTCGACCGGGAGCGCACGCGCGCCCACGGACTGCGTCGCCGCGACTGGTCGCGCTCTCGACCGTCTCGGACGGGCTGCCGCTCGTGCTCACGAACTGTGCGCCGACGCTCAGGAGCGCGACCCCCGCGAGGACCGCACCGACCGCGGCCCCACGCCGGAGGCGCTTCCTGCGCCTCGCCGCAGCCCGACGCTCGCGAAACCGCTCGTTCGGGTCGACGGGTGGGAAGAGCATCGACACCGCGGCGTGGACCTTATCGCAGTATCCGCGCGGCTTCCGGCCGAGCAGCCGAGAAGCATGTAACAGCTTGTTACAAGCGCCGACTGACCTAGAATCGCGCGGTGGTCCTCTCCGATCGAGCAATTCGCCGACTCGTCGCGGAGGGGCGAATCGGGATCGAGCCGTTCGACCCCGAGCTGATGCAGCCGTCGAGCCTCGACGTACGCGTCGACCGTTACTTCCGTGTCTTTCGGAACTCCCGATACCCGTTCATCGACGTGAAGGCGCAGCAGGAGGAGCTGACCGAGCTGGTCGAGGTGACGGGCGACGAGGCTTTCATCCTCCATCCCGGGCGAGTTCGTGCTGGGCTCGACGCTGGAGCGGGTGACGCTTCCCGACGACCTCGTCGCCCGCCTCGAGGGCAAGAGCTCGCTCGGCCGGCTGGGTCTACTCATCCATTCGACCGCCGGATTCATCGACCCGGGCTGGGACGGCCACGTGACACTCGAGCTCTCGAACGTCGCCAACCTTCCGATCACGATCTACCCGGGCATGAAGATCGGCCAGCTCTCGTTCGTCCAGCTCTCCGAGGCCGCCGAGCGCCCGTACGGCTCCGAGGGCATCGGCTCGAAGTACCAAGGTCAACGCGGCCCGACACCGAGCCGCTACTGGCAGAACTTCGGCGAGGACTGAGTGTGGCTAGGCGGCGGCTCACAGGCGCGCGTCGTCGCCAACATCAAGCCGTGCGAGAAGGTCGTGAGGCCAGCAAGCTCCTCGTCGTCCAGCCGCGCGCGAAAGTATGCATCGATCTGGCCGAGATGACTTCCGGAGGCCTGGCGCAGCTTCTCGAGCCCAGCGTCGGTCAAAACCGCATAGACCACGCGCCGGTCGCTCGCGCAGGACGCACGCTCGACGAACCCGCTCTGCTCGAGCCCGTCGAGCAGGCGAGTGATCCCGGACGCGGTGAGAAGCACCTGCTCGGCGAGGTCGACCCTCGCGCAATGCGCGGTCTGGGCGCTCGGGCGAGCCGAAGAAGGACCTCGTAGTCGCTGAGCGTCAGCCCGTGGTCCGCGGCCAGCTGGGCGTTCAGGCGCCTCGTTGCGCAGCGAATGCGCTCGTACCAGAGCCAGCAAATGCATGGACGCCAGACGTTTGCGCGATCAATACTTGACTACTCAGTCTATCTTCCTGTAGAGTTGCTTGTGTACTCAATAGTAGCGGACGCAAAGGAGAGCATCCATGTCAGTCCTCGCAGAGACTTCGACGCCAGTCATCCCGGCGGGCACCTGGTCGATCGATCCGGTGTGGTCTGCGCTCGAATTCGAGGTCAAGAAGCTCGGGCTCGTGACAGTGAAGGGGCGGGTTCCCGGATTCTCCGGCACGATCGAGGGCGGCGAAGCACCGTCGATGCCGGAACCGCCGATGTTTCCACGATCACGACGTTCGACGAAACGCGGGACGGACACCTGCAGTCGCCAGAATTCTTCGACACACAGAGGTATCCGACACTTCGTTTCGAGTCAACCGCGGTCGACGTACGAGGCAGATGACCTCGTCGTCGACGGCGAGCTGACGATCAAGGAACGTCACCAGGCCGATCACGCTGTGGGGCAGCTTCATCGGCTCGGGCGTCGATCCGTACGGGAACGACCGGATCGGCGTCGAGCTCGCTGGCACCGTCGACCGCTCCGAATTCGGGCTCGACTGGAACGCTCCACTTCCGGGCGGCGGCTTTCTGTTGCCGAACGAGGTGACTCTCAGGGCGACACTCGCGGCAGTCAGGACCGCCTGACGTGAAGATCCTCGCGATCTCGGGAAGCTTGCGGGCCGATTCCTACAACACGGCCCTGGCGCGGGCCGCCGCCGAGCGTGCGCCCGAGGGGACGTCGATCGAGCTGTATGACGGGCTCGGACAGATTCCGCCCTTCGACGACGACGCCGACGGTGACCTCGCTCCAGCGGCCGTGTCCGACCTACGCGAGCGGATCGCCCACGCGGACGCGCTGCTCTTCGTCACCCCCGAGTACAACGGCTCGATCTCGGGAGTGTTGAAGAACGCGATCGACTGGGCGTCGCGGCCGCCCCGCGGCCAGGCCTCGATCTGGGGAAAGACCGCGGCGGTCGCAGGCGCAACCACCGGTCAGTACGGCGCGATGTGGGCGCAGCAGGATCTGCGACGCGTACTGGGTCTCGCAGGCGCCAGGGTGATCGAGGGTGAGCTCCCGGTGGCACAGGCGCAGAACGTCTTCGACGAAAACGGGCGGTTGCGCGACCCGCTCCTGGCCGAACGTTTGAGGATCCATCTCGAGAACCTCGCCCACGAAGCCGGCGCGCTCGAGCTCGCTGCCTGAACCGAGAACGCCGAGGGGCCGCACAAGGCGGCCCCTCGAGACGGATACCAGCGTTGGATTAGTAGAGGCGCTTCCGGCACGGGCCGTCTCGCGAAGAGACGACGTGCGGCGCGAGCACGCGAGCCCCCTACGCTGGCTAGGCGATTCCCGGTGGTCCCGGGGACACGCCTCTACCCGCTGGTACCTCCACTGCCCGTACAGTCGTCGCTCAAGCCGGACCACCTCCTTTCCGCGGTTACTGTCAGCATACGCATTTCGGGCGGATGGACGGGGAGCCAGCACGCCTTCATGAGCGAGGTCAGGTCAACGCGACGGACAGCTCGAGTCCCCGGTCGAGCGGAAGCGTGACGCTGGAGAGTGTCGGATCTGCCTGTCGCGCGGCCGAGTACGCCGCAAGCGGGTCGGTGTGGGATGTGACGTTGTCCGCAACGACCAACCCGCCCGGCTCGAGCAGAGGGCGCGCGAGCACGAAGAGCTCCTCGTAGTCGTCCTTCTCCGCGTCGAGAAACACGAGATCGAACGTGTCCTCGGCCGCGCCGAGGGTCGCAAACGCATCGCCCTCGACCAGCTCGGCCCACTCCTCGAGGCCCGCTGCGGCGACGTTCGCTCGCCACGCCTTGCACTTCGCCGGGTCGTGCTCGAGCGCGAGCACGCGTCCCCCGAGGAGTCGCGCCCCGGCCGCCAGCCAGATCGACGAGTAGCCGCGTGACGCCCCGATCTCGAGAACCTCGATCCCTGCCTGTGAGGCAGCGAGCGCGAAGAGGAACCGCCCCGTCGTGGGAGCGACCTGCCGTGAGCGCCGCGCAGAGGGGATCCCGGCTTCACGCTCGGTACGGTCCTCCTCCTCCAGGCGCGCGAGCACGGCCTGAACCCGCTCGTCAATCATTAGTTGCGCAAGACCGGAATCCGCTAGCGCAGATTCCGGTCTGCGAAGATCCCTGAAGGCGGCCGCGTCGCGGCCGCTGGCCGTGTCTTTTCACCCGAGCTCCTCTTCTCTGACGTCGACGACCACGGTGCCGTCGCGCACGAAGACCGGGTACGTGGGAACCGACTCGAACGCCGGCAGGGTCATCGGGATGCCCGTTTGCAGGTCGAAACGGGAACCGTGGCGCGGGCACACGACCATGCACAGCTCGGGCTCCCAATCGCCCTCGCAGAGCGGTCCGTCGTCGTGTGAGCAGCGGTCCTCGATCGCGTAGAACGTGCCGGCGCAGTTGTAGACGCCGATCGTGTGCGCGTCGGCCGGGATGAGACGCATCGTCCCGGGTGGAAGCTCGTCGACCGGGGCGACTTCGAACTCGGGCACTACTCGCACCCTGCGCAAGATCCGAATCTGCGAGCGCAGATTCCGATCGCGCGAACGTCCCTGAAGGCAGCCGCACGGCGGCTGCGATGTTTACGAGCTATTGGGTGCACCGACTCATTCGAGCACCAGATCCCGAGACGAGGTGCCCCATTCCTCTGGGAGCGGCGTTCCTCTCGCCTTGTGCAACGCGAGCTTCAGGACGCCGAGCCCGAGGATCGCGCACTTCAGACGCACCGGCGTCAGTGGGATCCCGAGCTCGTCGAGCAGCTCCTCCTTGGGCATCCCGGCGACCTCCGCCGCCGTGCGCCCCTTCACGAGATCGCTGAGCATCGAAGCCGCCGCCTGACTGATCGCGCAGCCGCGGCCGTCGAAGCCCACCTCCTCGATGACATCTCCCTCTCCGAGGCGCACCGTGACCGCGATCTCGTCGCCGCAGAGCGGGTTCTGGCCTTCGGCGTGCGCGTCGGCGGGCTCGAGCAACCCGTGATTCCGCGGGTTCTTGTAGTGGTCCAGGATCAGTTCACGGTAGAGCTGGTCGAATTCGGACATCGAGCTACCCGAGCGACTTCTTGACCCGGTGAAGACCGGCAACCAGGCGGTCGATCTCCTCTGGGATCGTGTACAGGTAGAAGCTCGCGCGATTCGTCGCAGCGACTCCGAGCTTGCGCATCAGCGGCTGGCAACAGTGGTGGCCGGCGCGGATCGCGACACCGTCGAAGTCGAGTATCTGCGCGACGTCATGCGGGTGGATGTCCGCAACGTTGAACGAGACGATCCCCGCGCGGCGCTCTGGTGGAGGTCCGTAAAGCTCGACCCATGGCGAATTCCCCGAGACGCGCGAGCGCGTACTCGGTCAGCTCGTGCTCGTGCTGCTCGATGGCGTCCAGTCCGACCTCCGACACGTAGTCGACCGCGGCGCCGAACGCGACCGCCTCGGCGATGGGCGATGTCCCCGCCTCGAACTTGTGCGGTAGGTCGCCCCACGTCGTGTCCTCGAATTCCACCTTGCGGATCATGTGTCCGCCGACGTTGAAAGGCTCCATCGCCTCGAGGAGCTCAGCACGCCCCCAGAGCGCACCGGCTCCACTAGGCCCGCACATCTTGTGGGCTGAGAAGGCGAGGAAATCGCAGTCGAGTGCCTGCACGTCGACCTTGCGATGGGGCGCCGCCTGTGCTGCGTCGATGACGACGAGCGCTCCGCGCTCGTGGGCCCAGGCGGCGACGCGCTCCACCGAGTTGATCGTGCCGAGTGCATTCGACACGAGGTTGGTCGCAACAAGCTTCACGGCACCTTCGTGCTCGATCGCACCGAGTGTGGCCAGGTCGAGCTCGCCCCCTTCGTCGAGTGGGATCATCTGGAACTCCGCACCCGTCCGCTTCGCGATGTACTGCCAGGGCACGAAGTTCGAGTGGTGCTCGAGCTCGGTGACGAGGACGATGTCCTCGGGACCGAGGTTCATGAGGCCCCACGCGTATGCGACGAGATTGAGGCCCTCGGTGGCGTTGCGGGTGAAAATCACCTCGCGTGCGTCAGGTGCGTTGATGAAGGCGGCGACTTTCTGGCGCGCGCCCTCATAACCCGATGTCGCGCGTTCGGCGAGGCGGTACACGCCGCGATGCACGTTTGCGTACGAGTGCTCGTAGAAGTCCCGCATCGCGTCGAGCACCTGGCGCGGTTTCTGGCTGGAGGCAGCGGAGTCGAGGAAGGCGACGGGCTTGCCGTTGACGAGCTCGTCGAAGACGGCGAAATCCGAGCGCAGTCTCTGGGCATCGAGCTTCGGATGTGCGGTTACCGCCACGAACGCATCGTACCCCTGAGCGCTCAACTCACCCGAGGTGCACCCGACCGTTCGTCGCTGCGCGCTCCACGGCTTGCCGAACGTGCTGCGCGGTCTCGACCGCCCGCTCGAGGAGATCGCACAGGCGCGTCAACCGGCTCCGCTCGGAGACGTCGTTCAGGAGCTCGATCTTGTCGTCGGGCGCGAACTCGACCCTGGCAGCGAGGACGTACGAGAGCTGCGACACATCCGGCTCCGGAACGTCCACGTCGCTTCGCGTGAGCTCGCGCAGGCGATCGAAGAGACCAAGCGCCCGCTCGACCGATTCCCGATCGGCAGGATCGTCGGCGTCGTCGACCGGAGCAACCACGCCCGTGTGAAAGCTGCGTCCCGCCGTGAGCTCGAGGAGCCGGAATCGGTCGCCCCCCTCGACGAGAATGTCCATTCTCCCGTCGGGCAGCCGGGCGAGCACCTCCGTCACCCGCGCTCGCGTGCCGACCTCTCGGACTCCGTCGCCATCGGCGTACACGAGTCCGAAGTCCCCTCCAGAGTCGAGGCACTCGCCGATGAGCTCGCGATATCGCTCCTCGAAGATGTGGAGCGGGATGCGCTCCGTCGGAAGAAGCACGAGGGGCAGCGGAAAGAGACCGATCTCGCTCACGCCACTCGGCCGAACACAGCGAACTCCCATGCAGCGCCTCGGCCGCTCTCGGTGCGAACGAGACCTGAGCTCTCCGCCGCCGCGGCGAGCGCCTCAGGTGGGTGGACGAACGTACGGAACGAGCGGCGGACGATCCTGAAGCCCGCGTTCATCGCGGCAATCGCCGCGCGCATCCAGAACACGTCGCGCGGGTAACTGAGCAGGAGCGAGTGCCGCGCGAGACGCGCAGCCGCTGCGGCGAGCGCGACACCGTCTGGCGAGCAGCACACGACGCGGTTGAGGACGACGATCTCTGCCGGCTCGACCGAATCGGGCGACTCCAGGATGTCGGCGACCACGAACGACGTGCGCTCCTCGAGACCCCTCCCCTTCGCGAGCTCGTTCGCATAAGGCTCGAAGGCGGAGACGAGCTCGACGACCTGCCCCGACGCCGCGCCGGCAGCAAGAAGCTCGGCCTGGATCGCGCCGATGCCGCCGCCGATCTCGAGAACTCTCGCCCCCTCGAGGCCGCCCTCGAGCGAGCTTGCGACCATTCGCCGCTCGAGGTCGTCGAGGCCTTTCTCGCGATACCGCTGAAGGCTCCTTCGGGCGAAGCGGGGCTTGAACATCTGCTCGCACGGCGCGTTCCGGCAGCAGCTCGTCATGAGACGACGATAGCGGGGGTCAGCGCCCGTGTTCCAGGTCGAGCGCGCAGGAGTTGATGCAATAGCGCTTTCCAGTCGGTGCCGGCCCGTCGTCGAACACGTGTCCGAGGTGACCGCCACAGGTGGCGCACATCACCTCCGTGCGGATCATCCCATGGCTCGTGTCGGTCTCCGTGACGACGCTGTCGAGTGCCGAAGGCTCGAAGAAGCTCGGCCAGCCCGTCCCCGACTCGAACTTCGAGTCGGAGCGGAAGAGCTCGCTTCCGCAGCCGGCGCAGCGATACACGCCGGGCGAGTGCTCGTCCCAATAGGCGCCGGTGAAGGCTCGCTCGGTTCCCTTCCGGCGCAGGATCGCGTACTGCTCGGGAGACAGCCGCGCGCGCCATTCCTCGTCGGTGAGCTGCATCTTGGTCTCCATCACCCGAGCGTAGCGCTCCGCGATCAGAGCACGACGAGCGAGAGTGCGACGAACTGGACGACGGCAGCCGCGATCACGAGCAGGTGGAACACCTCGTGGAAGCCGAACGTCGCTGGAAACGGGTTCGGCCAGGTCGTGGCATACGTCAGCGCTCCGGCCGTGTAGAGGCCTGCGCCCACGATCAGCAGCACCGCGGCGGCGACGCCGAGCGCCGGGAAGAACTCCGGCAGCGCGATTATCCCGATCCATCCGACGCCCAGGTAGGCGATCGCGGAGACCCAGCGGGGCGCATGGATCCAGTAGAGCTCCAGAACGACGCCGAGAATCGCCCCGCCCCATACGGAGGCGAGAACGACGGCGCGGAGCGCTCCGTCGAAGGCGAGGAGCGCAAATGGCGTGTACGTCCCCGCGATGAAGACGAAGATCATCGCGTGGTCCAGGCGGCGAGCGCGAAGTCGCGCGGCGGCGCTTCGCCACGGGAAGCGGTGGTAGAGGGCGCTCGCCCCGAACATCGCGACGAGCGCGACCGCGTAGACCCATACCGCGAACCGCTCGAGGTATCCGTCCGCGAGCGCAACGAGCACCCCACCGGCGGCGATCGCCGCGAAGAACGCGTACACGTGGAAGACGCCGCGCAACCGTGGGACGATCACGTGCTCCATCGAGCGACTCTGCGCTACCCCTGCGGAATCCGCGATTCGAGCGCCGAGGCGAGGGCCTCGCGTACCGGCTCCAGCTCGACGCGATCGAGGACGTCCTGGAAGAACCCACGCACGATGAGGCGCTCCGCCTCGGCGCGGGACAGCCCGCGGGCCATCAGGTAGAAAAGCTGCTCGCGATCGACCTGTCCGAGCGTCGCTCCGTGGGTGCAGCGAACGTCGTTCGCCATGATCTCGAGCCCCGGAATCGAGTCCGCGTGCGCCGTCTTCGAGAGCAGGAGATTCCGGTTCTCCTGGTACGCGTTCGTCTTCTGGGCGCCTTCCTCGACCCGGATCATCCCGCGCCAGACAGCACGCGCCGTGTCGCGAAGCGCGCCCTTGAAGGCGAAGTCCGAGGTGGTCGACGGCGCGATGTGCTCCTGGAACGTGTCGTAGTCGAGGTGCTGCGTGCCATCGGCGAAATATGCGCCGGTGACACGTGACGTAGCCCCGGGTCCTGCGAGGTCGTTCTGGATTCGGATCTTTCCCTTCGCGGAGCCGAAGCCACCAGCAACCCAGTCGAGCTCCGCGTCGCGCCCGACACGGGCGTGGTGCGAGGCGAAGTGCCAGGTGCCACGCGAGAGGTTCTGGACCGATACGTACTCGACCTTCGCGGCGTCCTGCACCACGATCTCGACGGCGGCATTCGAATACGCCTCGAGCTCAGGCGTCGCAGACGTGTACTCCTCGATAAGCGTGAACCGGCTTTCCGGCTCGGCGACGATCAGCAGGCGCCAGAAGAGCGACCCGCCTGCCACGGAGTTCGCGATGCGCACGTAGAGCGGCTTCTCGAGGACGACGCCACGCGGCACGTGAACGAGCAGGCCGTGCTGTCCACATCGCGGCGTTGTGCGCTGCGAACTTCTCGTCCCAGCCGACGAGCGAGTAGAGAAGCTCGTGCTCCTCCGGCAACGGCTCGAAGCGGATCCCGTCCGGGACGGTGTCGATCTCGACTCCGGCCTCACCGACGTGAGCGACTCCGGCGACGTCGAGCTCGAGCAGAGACGGTGGCGAAGCGACGTCGGTGGCACCGTTCGCCGTCCACGCGTCCGGATCGAAGCCGGCGAGGTCGGTGAAGCGCCAGTGCTCGTCCTTCGTGGTCGGGAGCGGCAGCGCGTCGTAGCGCTCGAGGATCTCAGCTCGCGTCACGAGGGACCTTCGGGGCGTAGCGGCGGTGGAGGATGAGGACGTTGCCGTCAGGATCCTTGACGAAGCCCATGTGGCAGACGCCCGAGTCCTCGATCCCGATGACGTCGGCTCCGGCAGCCCTCGCCTCTTCGACGGCGGAATGGACGTCCGCGACACGAAGAGCGATGCCGTTCTCGTTCGCGACGAACGGCTCACCGTTCTCTTCGGGCTTCCAGAACGACAGGGTGAGGTTGGGGGTCTCGACCTCGGCGTCGGAGAACTCGGACTCCGGCAGTCCGAAGACATCCCGATACCACGCAACCGCGCGCTCGTAGTCGCGCGTTGGAATCGACACGAAGTCGACCTGCTCGACCTGCATCACTCGTAGGGCTTGTACCGGCGGTGAAGCATGAGATCGTTGCCGTCCGGGTCGCGGAAGAACGCCATGTGACAAACACCCGAGTCCATGGTCGGACCGGCGAACTCGATCCCCTTCGCCTCGAGCTTCGCCCGCGCCTCCTCCACGTCGTCGACGTGCAGAGCGATGTGCGCATTTCGCTGCGGGGAGAACTCCATCCCGAAGCTCGCGGGCTCCCAGATCCCGAAACACGTCTCACCGGCCCAGAACTCGGCCTGCCCGTGCTCGTCGGGCCGTAGTCCGAGCGTCTCCACGTAGAACGCCCGCGAGCGCTGCCAATCTGTAGAGGGTACGGCGACGAAGTCGGCGCGCTTCACGCCGATCCCGTCAGCCAACAGAGCCCTCCATCTGCAGCTGGATGAGGCGGTTCATCTCGACCGCATACTCGAGCGGAAGCTCCTTCGTGATCGGCTCGACGAAGCCGGAGACGATCATCGCCGAGGCCTCCCCCTCCGAGAGCCCGCGACTCATGAGGTAGAAGAGCTGCTCCTCCCCGATCTTGGAGACCGTCGCCTCGTGCCCGAGGTCGACTTCGTTCTCGTCGACCTGGATGTACGGGTACGTGTCGGAGCGAGACTCCTCGTCGAGGATCAGCGCATCGCACACGACTTTCGACTTCGAGCCGACTGCGCCCTTCGCGACTTGCAGGAGCCCGCGGTACCCCGCGCGGCCGCCGTCCTTCGAGATCGACTTCGAGGTGATGACCGAGGTCGTCCGCGGAGCGACATGAACCACCTTGCCGCCTGCGTCCTGGTGCTGGCCCTTGCCGCCGAACGCGATCGAGAGCACCTCGCCGTGCGCACGCTCGCCCATGAGCCAGATCGCCGGGTACTTCATCGTCACCTTCGAGCCGAGGTTCCCGTCGACCCACTCCATGGTCGCGTCCTCGTAGGCGACGGCCCGCTTGGTTACGAGGTTGTAGACGTTGTTCGACCAGTTCTGGATCGTCGTATACCTGCAGCGCCCGCCACGCTTGACGATGATCTCGACCACGGCCGAGTGCAGCGAGTCTGACGAGTAGATCGGCGCGGTGCAGCCCTCGACGTAGTGCACGTACGCGCCTTCATCGACGATGATCAGCGTGCGCTCGAACTGGCCCATGTTCTCCGCGTTGATGCGGAAATAAGCCTGGAGCGGCATCTCGATCTTGACGCCGGGCGGCACGTAGATGAAGGAGCCGCCGGACCACACGGCGGAGTTGAGCGCGGCGAACTTGTTGTCGTTCTGCGGGATGATCGTCCCCATGTACTGCTTGACGATGTCCTCGTGCTCGCGAAGGCCCGAGTCCATGTCGAGAAAGAGAACGCCTTTCGCCTCGAGATCGGCCTGCAGCTTGTGGTAGACGACCTCTGACTCGTACTGCGCACCAACGCCCGCGAGATACTTCTTCTCCGCCTCGGGGATCCCGAGCTTGTCCCACGTGTCGAGGATCTCGGTAGGAAGGTCCTCCCACCGGTCAGCCTGCTTCTCGGTCGGCCTGATGTAGTAGTAGATGTTTTCGAAGTCGATCCCGGAGAGATCGGCGCCCCAGTTCGGCATTGGCCGGGCGAGGAAGTAGTCGAGCGACTTGTGGCGGAACTCGCGCATCCACTCGGGCTCGTTCTTGTGCTCGGCGATGGCCTCGACCACCTCGTGCGAGATGCCCCTCCCAGACTTGAAGAAGTAATCCTTCGCCGCATCGGGATTCGAGAAGCCGTACTTGTAGTCGGAACGAATTCCGCGGACGACCTCGGTCTCGTGAGCGCTCATTGGTCACCTCCGGTGACACCTGCGGGCGTGAAGGCCTCGTAGCCCTCCGCCTCGAGCTTGTGGGCGAGCTCCGGGCCGCCTTCCTCCACGATACGCCCATCGACGAACACGTGCACGAAATCGGGTGTCACGTAGTTGAGGATACGCTGGTAGTGCGTGATGACGAGCGCGCCCGTCTCCGGGCCGACGAGCGCGTTGACTCCCCTGGCCACGATCTTGAGCGCATCGATGTCGAGGCCCGAATCCGTCTCGTCGAGCACCGCGATCTTCGGCTTCAGCATGGCCATCTGCAGGATCTCGACACGCTTCTTTTCACCGCCGGAGAAGCCGTCATTCAGGTAGCGCGATGCGAGCTCACGCGGGACCTTAAGCTGCTCCATCGCTGCCAGCAGCTCCGTGCGGAACTCGGGGATCGGCACCGGGTTCTCCTCGCCGCCGTTCGCGGCCTTGCGCTGCGCGTTGATCGCGCTTCGCAGGAAGCTCGTCACGGTCACGCCGGGAATCGCGTGCGGGTACTGGAAGGCGAGGAAGAGGCCGCGCTGCGCGCGCTCGTCCGCGCCGAGCTCGGTGACGTCCTCGCCGTCGAAGAGGATCTGACCCTCGGTGATCTCGTAGGCCGGATGCCCCATGAGGGCATACGCGAGCGTGGACTTGCCCGATCCGTTCGGCCCCATGATCGCGTGCTTCTCGTTGGAGGCAACGACGAGATCGACACCTTTGACGATCTCGGTGCCGTCCTCCAGAGCGACGTGAAGATTCCTGATCTCGAGCTGAGACATACGAAAGAAGGCCTCTCTGAGTAAACGCACAGGCGGGCCGCCCGCACATGCGGATGGTAGCCGGACCCGTTGGGCAGACGACCCCGGTGGTATCGTGCGCACATGCCGTTCGGCATCTCGATCTGGGAGCTCATGATTCTGCTCGTGGTCCTGCTCCTCATCTTCGGAGCGAAGCGGCTTCCGGAAATGGGGCGCTCGCTCGGCAAGGGAATGCGCGAGTTCAAGGACTCGGTGACAGGCGTCGAGGAGGCCGTGACGACGACCGAACCGACCCCGCCGCCCGCCGAGCTCCCAACCGCTTCCTCCGAACCGGATGCGCCGTCGAGTGCGTCCACTCCGGAGACCGAGCGGGAAACCGTTCACTAGGAACCTCCCTGATGGTGCGTCGGTGGCTACCGCGCCGTCTCCTCCATGGCGAGGAGGCAACGCTCGTGGAACACCTCGACGAGCTGCGAACGCGGCTCATCATCGTGCTGGGAGCGCTCATTCCAGCGTTCCTGCTCGCGTTCGCCTTCCACGAGCGGATCATGGAATGGTTGATCGGGCCCCTCCCGGACGACAAGAAGCTGGTGACGCTCGGGGTGACCGAGCCCTTCACGACCTCGGTCAAGGTCAGCCTGATCGCGGGCCTCGTCCTCGCACTTCCGGTCCTGCTCTGGCAGATCTGGGCGTTTCTCGCACCAGCGGTCCAGCCGCACTTTCAGCGCGTCGTGCTCGTCTTCGTCGTCCTCGCCACGGGGCTCTTCGCGGTAGGCGTCGTGTTCATGTACTACGTCGTCCTGCCCCGCGCGCTCGACTTCCTGACGTCGTACGACGATGAGCTCTACGACATCCAGATCCGCGCGAGCTACTACTACAACTTCGCCGCCCTGACGCTGGTCGCCGGGGGCATCGCTTTCCTCATGCCGATCTTCGTGCTCGGACTCGTGCGCCTCCGCGTGCTGACGTCGGACCGGCTACGCAGCAACAGGCGGATCGCGTTCGTGATTCTCCTGGTCTTCGCGATCCTGCTGCCGACCGTCGACCCCGTCTCATTGGCGTTCGAGGTCGTCCCGCTCGTCCTCCTGTTCGAGCTCTCGATCTGGACGTCCGTCCTCATGGAGCGCCGTTGGGACCGAGACTGGGAAGAGGAGTTCGCCGAGGCCGACCTCTCGTGACAGTCCTCTCTGCGGACTGGGTGGTCCCCGTGGGGGGGCCGCCGATTCGGAGTGGCGCCGTTGCGATCGGCAACGATGGGACCATCGCGGCGGTCGGGTCGATCGACGAGCTCGGCGAGGGCGAGCACTACCGCAACGCCGTGATCCTCCCCGGCTTCGTGAACGCGCACAGCCATCTCGAGTACGCGGTCTACGGAGGATTCGGCGACGGCCTGCCCTTCTCGGACTGGATCGGCCTCCACGTCTCACGGAAAGCGCGCATCGACCTCGCCGCAATGGAGGCCAGCGCGCGCCTCGGTGCGCTCGAGTGCCTGCGCTCCGGGATCACGGCGGTGGGCGACTGCAGCTTCAGTGGTGCAGCGGCGACGGCGTGCACCGACGTCGGACTTCGTGGAACGATTTTCCTGGAGGTGTTCGGTGAGTCACCCGACATCCTGACCGAACGGTTCGAGCCGATGCGAGAGCGAATCGAGGCGGCGCTCTCCCACGAGGTCCGCGTCGGGATCTCACCCCATGCGCCCTATACCTGTTCGATCGAGCTCTACGAGGCGTGCGACGAGCTGGGCCTCCCGGTCGCGACCCACCTCGCCGAGAGCGAGGCGGAGACCCAGTTCCTGCAGACCGGGACCGGCTCCTGGGAGGCATTCGCCCACATTCTTGTCACGCCGCCCGGAACCACCGGCATCCGCGCGCTCGCCGACGCGGGCGTCCTGGGCCCGCACGTGCTCGCGGCTCATTGCGTCCAGGCCGACGAGGAGGAGATCGCGATCCTCGCCGCCAACGACGTCGCCGTCGCGCACTGCCCTCGCTCCAACGCACTTCTCGGCTGCGGGGTGGCGCCGCTCCACGCACTTCGAGAGGCGGGTATCCGCGTCTGCGTCGCGACCGACAGCCCCGCCTCGACCCCCTCGTTCGACATGTTCGACGAGATGCGAGCGGCAATCGCCGCCGCCCGTGCGCGGGAGCGTCGTCCCGATGCGCTCACTGCCGCCCAAGCGCTCGAGCTCGCCACGCTCGGGGGTGCCCGTGCGCTGGGCCAGGACGCCGAGCTCGGATCGATCGCGCCTGGGAAGAAGGCCGACCTGACGATCCTCTCGCTCGCGGAGTCACCCCTCATCCCGTGGGAAGATCCGGTTACGGCGGCGGTTCTCGGAGGCTCGCCGCAACAGCGTCGTCGCTACTCTCGTGTCCGGTGAAACCCGCTACGAGAAGGGAGGAGGGACATGGCTCGAGCTGATCGACGCCGCGCGCAGCGCCCGCGGCCGGCTGCTGTCGCACGCAGACCCGCCGTAGCAATCGAGGACACCATGTTCTTCCCGCGCCTTCGCCGGAACGCGAAGTGGGTGTTCCTGTTCCTCGCGCTTGCCTTCGCGCTCGGGTTCGTGGGTTTCGGGGTCGGCGCCGGCGGTGTCGGCGTGGGCGACATCTTCCGGGGCACCGGTGGAGCAAGCGGCGTGCCCTCGATCTCCGACGCCGAGAAGCGCACGCTGGCCAATCCGAAGGATGCGAAGGCGTTCCGCGACCTCGCCACGGCGCACGCGGCCGCGGGGAACACCGACGAGGCGATCGAAGCGCTCGAAAGCCTCGTGAGCCTCCGCCCCAAGGACGCCGATGCGCTGAGACAGCTGGCCGCCCAGTATCTCCAGAAGCTCGAAGAAGCGCAGCGGCGCGCACAGATCGCCCAGTTCCGCGAGGCCTACCTCGCGCCCGGAGTTGCGGTCGCAGGCGCGATTCAGCTCGGCTCGACGCCGGTGGATCCGGATCCGATCTCGAGCGCCATATCGAACTCCGTCTCGGGTGAGAGCGCGACGTCGTACGCCGACGCCCAGCAGGCGTCATCGCAGTACGTCGACACCTACCGGCGACTCGCGGCGACCGACTCGAAGGACGCGAACCTTCAGCTCGAGTTCGCGCAGCAGGCCGAGTCGGTAGGCGATAGCGCCGCGGCTGTCGCCGGGTATCGGGCCTTCCTGTCGATCCGGAACGTCGATCCCGCGCAGAGGGCCGACGTACGGCGTCGGCTGGAACAGCTCAGCCAGCTCACCACGGGTTAGCGGTCTCTTCGGGAGCTACGGGCTAGATTCACCGGCTTCGTAGCCGCGTGAAGACGGTGCGTACTTCCCGGAGCGGCCACTAGAGCAAGCATTTAGACTCGCGGTCCGTGAGGCTCGCCGTCGTCGTGACCGCCGCGTGCGCAGCCGTGCTGGTGCTCACGGTCACGAGCTGCGGGACTGGGGGCTACTCGACCGACGGTAGCCAGGGCGCGGGCAAGCAGCTGTTTCTCGACGCCAACTGCGGCGCGTGCCACACGCTCGCGGATGCCGGAACGACGGGAACCATCGGGCCGAACCTCGACGACGCGTTCGCTCAGGCGCGCGAGTCGGGCATGACGTCCGACACGTTCACGCAGGTCGTGCGCGACCAGATTCTCTTCCCGATCACGGAGACCTCCACCGGTGCGCCGGGCATGCCCGGCCCCGACCAGACGCTGCCCCTGTGCGACGACGTGGAGGATGCCGGCGCCTTTTGCGTCGCCGACCAGCATCAGGCCGCGACCGACATCGGCATCTACATCGGGGCGGTCGCGGGAACGGGAATCGTTGCCGAGCCCCCGACTGGCGGACAAACCGACGGCAAGAGCATCTTCACCGCCAACTGCGGTGCATGCCACACGCTCGGCGACGCGGGCACCTCCGGCACGGTCGGCCCGAACCTCGACGAGTCGAAGCCGCCGAAGGAGCTCGTCGTCGATCGCGTGACGAACGGACAGGGTGCCATGCCGTCGTTCAAGGATTCGCTCGACGAGGCCCAGATCCAGGCGGTCGCCGACTACGTCGCGTCGACGGCCGGGCGTTAGAGCTTCTCGGCCTCGTCGGCCGCCGGCTCTGCTGCGCCTTCGGCTGCGGCGTCCAGATCGACCACGACGTGCGTCACCGGCACGTCGTAGCGGGCGCGAACGGCGTCCGGCACCCCGCGTACCAGCCAGTTCGACCGGCCCTCGGGATGCGTCGAGATGACGATCTCGTCGGGATGAAAGGCCCGCACGGCATCCTCGATGGCGACGAGCGGATCCCCGTCTCCGATCTCTCCCCGAGCCTCGATCCCGACGGAGGCGAGGCGCTCCAAGGTCGTACCGAGTCGCTCCTGGGCCTTCGCGCGAGCGGGGTCCTCGTCCGACGTCCACGTCTTGAGACGCGAGTTCAGCGCAGGGCACACGACGAAGAACTCGGTCTTGGACTCGAGCGCCCGGATGCTGATCGCGCTCATGAGCTCCCCTCCGCCGACGGTCTCGTTGGCCACGACGAGGATTCGACGCTCGTCGGGACCGCCGACGTGCTCGACGTGCTCGCGGTCCGGTCCCGGCCCACGCTGCCGAAGATAGGCCCCCACCGCGAGCGCGGTGAGGATCAGGAACACGAGGAATCCGAGAACCGGATCGATCGCGGAAGCGACGACGATCAGCGCGAACGCGCCGATCGTGACCAGCAGGAACCGGAAGGCCGCGGCTTCGCTACGAAACGGGCTCTCCACGGCGTCCTCGCTTTCCTAGAGGAGATAGACGGTCGCGTAGACCACGATCCACATTACGTCGACGAAGTGCCAGTAGATCCCCGGAAGCTCGACGCCGTGGTGGTGCTCCGGCGTGAAGTGGCCGCGGAAGCCGCGGATGATGACCATTCCGAGGAGGCTGAGCCCGACCGCGACGTGGGCGCCATGGAGCCCGGTCAGCCCGAAGAAGACGGAGGCGAACGCGCCATTGCCCGTGTTGAACCCGACGTTGAGGTACTCGACGACCTGGGTCAGGAGGAATGCGAGGCCCATGACGAAGGTCAGCACCATCCCGGCCAGGAAGCCGGCGCGCTCGCCGCGCTTGATCGACTGCAGCGCCCAGTGCATCGTGAAGCTCGAGGTCACAAGGATCGCCGTGTTGACGCCGGCCACGAATACGGGGAAGTGGTACGGCTCGGGCGGCCATTCGGCGGAAGCGCTCGGGTTGACGACCCGCACGAAGAAATAGGCGGCGAAGAACGAGCCGAAGAGCATGATCTCCGACCCGATGAACATGAGCATCCCGAGCGTGCGCGCGTCTACGCGAGAGCTCTGATTGGCCTCGGGTGGGCCGTGATGCTCGTGCAGCGCCTCCGCGTGTGCGCTCATGAGCCGGTCCCCGGGCCGACCTCGACCGGCGACTCGGCGACGACGTGGTCGACCGGAAGGCCGCTCTCCGAGCGGAGACGCCCGACGAGATCGCGTCGAAGCCATCCCGACCGCTCTCCCGGGAACGTCGAGACGATGATCTCGTCCATCCGCTCGTCCTCGATCGCCTCCATCGCCGCGGTAAAGGGATCGGGGTGCGCGATCTGCCCGTGGGCGTCGAGGCCCTCGGAGCGGAGGATCGCGAGCGTCGAGCGTAGGCGGCGCTCGGCCTCCGGATGCTCGCCCTTCGTCGGATCGCTCTGCGGGCAGACGATCAGGAAACTGGCCGCACCCTCCCGTGCTCGCGCTCGAATCCGATCGAGCAGCGGGTGTCCGAGAACGGTCTCGTTCGCCAGTACGAGAACCTTGGCTCCCGCGCCCGCGGCGACGTCCGAGACGACGTGCTCGACCGGCCTCGCGCCGGCGGCCTTCCGGATCTCGTCGACGAGGTTCTTGCGCAGCCAACCCGATGTCGTCTGCGGATGGGTCGAGACGATGATCTCGTCGATCCCCTCCGAGGCAAGCACGTCCTTGACCGCCGTGAGCGGCTCGTCGTCGAAGACGTTGCCGTGCGCAGGTATCCCTGCGGAACGAAGCGCCTCGAGCGCACGATCGAGCCTCCGACCCGCCGCCGCACGGCGTGTGTCCCGATAGACGACGTATCCCTCACGCGGCTGTGTGACGGGAGCGACCACCGCAACCCTGATCGGCCCTTCCTCGGCGCGTCGCCGTACAGCGTCCACGAGCTCGGCTCCGACGAGGGTCTCGTTCGCCACCACGAGGACGGAGGTCACGTCGGTCACGGGCAGCTCCGCTGTCCGGGAGCGTGGAGGGGTGTGGGGAACCGGGAGGTTCCCCACGTCTTCAGGAAGAAGGGGGCACGCGGGGGAAACATGGTTTCCCCCGCGACCGCGAGCCGGCGGCGAGCGGTGGTCACGCGTGGACCTCCTGAACTTCCTTGGCCTCCTTCGCCGGACTCAGGACCGCGTGCCGCGCGCCCGGGACTCCGTACTCGTACGGACCTCCGACGACCTGCGGGATCTCGTCGAAGTTGAAGATCGGCGGCGGCGACGAGACCTGCCACTCGAGCGTATGCGCGTGCCACGGATTGGCTCCGGCGATCGGCCCTCGCACCCAGCTCGTCACGATGTTGTAGACGAAGACGACGAACGAGACGCCGAGGACGAACGACGCGATCGAGATCGCGAAGTTCAGATCGCCGAACGCCGAGTCGTAGTCGAACACTCGGCGGGGCATACCGCGAAGACCGACATAGTGCATGGGGAAGAACGTCGCGTTGAAGCTGACGAACGTCAGCCAGAAGTGCAACTTCCCGAGTCGCTCGTCGTACATCCTGCCGGTCATCTTCGGGAACCAGTAGTAGACGCCGGCGAAGATCGTGAAGACGGAGCCTCCGAAGAGCACGTAGTGGATGTGCGCGACGATGAAGTACGTATCCGAGGCCGCGATGTCGATGGGCACCGAGCCGAGGTAGATCCCCGAGAGCCCGCCGATCACGAACATCGTCACGAATCCGAGCGCGAAGAGCATCGGCGTTGTCAGGTGGATGCGACCGCGCCAGAGCGTGGCCGTCCAGGAGAAGACCTTGATGCCGGTCGGGATCGCGATCAGCAGCGTCGTGATCATCATCGGCACGCGCAGCCAGTCGGCCATGCCCGCGACGAACATGTGATGCGCCCAGACGGAGAAGCCGAGGACGAGGATCCCGAGCAGCGAGAGCGCCATCAGCCGGTAGCCGAAGATCGGCTTGCGGGACATCGAGGAGATGACCTCGGAGACGATCCCGAAGCCGGGCAGCATCATGATGTAGACGGCCGGGTGGCTGTAGAACCAGAAGATGTGCTGGTAGCCGAGCACGTAGCCGCCGCCGTCCGGGGTGAAGAAGCTCGTGTGCATGATCCGGTCGAACATCACGAAGAACTGCGAGCCGGCGATGAACGGGGTCGCGATGACGACGAGCAGCGAGGTCGTGAAGTTCGCCCAGACGAGCAGCGGCATGCGCCAGAACGTCATGCCGGGAGCGCGCATCGTGATGATCGTCACGAGGAAGTTGAGCGCGGTCATGATGCTCGACGCCCCCGCCCACTGCACGCCCATGTTGAAGAACGTCTGACCGAGCGGCTGTCCCTCGGCGAGCGGCGCGTAGCCGGTCCAGCCGGCGCCGAAAGCACCGCCGGGGGCGAGGAAGCTCGCGACGAACATGATCCCCGCTATGGGCAGGAGCCAGAAGGAGAGTGCGTTCAGGCGCGGGAAGGCCATGTCCGGCGCACCGAGCATCAGTGGTACCGCGAAGTTCGCGAGCCCGGCGAACGCAGGAATGACGAAGAGGAAGATCATCAGCGTCGCGTGAACCGAGACGAGCCCGTTGAACGTCTGCGAGTCGACGAACTGGAGCCCGGGCTGGGCGAGCTCAGCGCGGAAGAACATCGCCATGAGCCCGCCGATCGTGAAGAACACGAACGTCGTGACGAGGTACTGGATGCCGATCACCTTGTGATCGGTGTTGACCCGGAAGTAGTCCTTCCAGCTGTGCGCGCCGTGCCCCGAGTGATCTTCCGGCCGCGTGGGACGGCCCGAGATGTAGTACAGCCAGTAGTCGAACGAGCCGATCCCGGCAAGGAAACCGATCGGCGCGGTCACCATTCCTGCGACCACGAGGATGACCTCGGTGTTCCAGTACGGCTCCCAGCTCCACCACCAGCGTAGGACGAGAACGAGCAGCATCCCGAAGACGAAGCCCGCTGCCGCCATCCACCCGCCTCGCACGAGCCCCGGGCCGAAGACGAACTTCCACGTCGGCCCGTGCGGCGGCTCGAAGTGAGCCGGGTACTCGGCGCGCGGCGCGTCGTGATGGGTCGCCGTCACGCTCGCATCTCCTGTATCCACCCGTCGAACTCGGCCTGCGTCACGACGCGTGCCTTCGCCCGCATCGTCGCGTGCCCGAGCCCGCAGAGCTCCGCGCAGACGACCTCGTACTCACCGGTTCGTGTCGGCGTGACGAGGATCGTCGTCTCGATTCCGGGGACCGCGTCCATCTTCTGCCCGAAGTTCGGCACCCAGAACGAGTGGATGACGTCTACCGCCGTCATCGTGAACTTCGCCTCGCGGTTCACCGGCAGCACGAGCTCGCCCGTCGTGAGATCCCCGTAGTCTGAGTACTTGAACTTCCAGGTGAACTGCTGGCCGATCGCGTTCACCTGCAGTGGCCGGTCGCCGGCCTGTCCGTTCTCCGACATGACGATCGCACTCACGATCCCGAGCGCGATCACCAGGATCGCGGGAACCGCAGTCCACGCGATCTCGAGCCCCGTATGGCCGTGAATGGGAGGCCCGTCGGCATCGTCGTCCAGGGGAACGCGCCACTTCCACACCGAGTACAAGATCACCGCTCCGACGAGCGCGAAGATCGCGATCGACATCACGGTCGCGAACCAGTAGATGTCCTGGATCCGATCGAACTCCTCGCTCGCGGAAGTGGGTAGCCACTGGAAGAGGACCGCCACCAGCGTGACGAGCACGCCGAGCACGATGCCGATCGCGACGAGCTGAACGATCCCCTTGCGCACCGAGGCCGAGCCTACTTCAAGCGCGAGCTATCGTGGGCCGGAACCGGATCCCGACGCGGTCCTCGAAACCCATGCCTCGAATCCTCAAGCTCGCGCTCGTCCTCGCCGTGCTCGCGCTCGCCTTGGCGGCGACGCTGAACCTCCTCCCGACCGGGCGCAGTGAGGCATCGGTGTCGAAGCCGCGGCAGGTCGCGAGCGACAAGCCGATCGTCCTTGCGTTCGGCGGTGACGTCCATTTCGAGGGAGTCCTCGAGTCCAAGCTGGCTGCCGATCCGGCTGGGGTGCTGGCGCCCATCGAACCCGTGCTGGACGATGCCGACCTCGCAGTCGTGAACCTCGAGACGGCGATCACGACCGGCGGCTCGCCCGTCGCAAAGCAGTTCGCGTTCAGCGCACCCCCGGCCGCGTTCGTCGCGCTCCGCGAAGGAGGCGTCGACCTGGCATCGATGGCCAACAACCACGGGCTGGACTACGGCGAGGCTGGACTCCGCGACTCCCTCGCAGCGGCGAAGCGCCACCGCTTCCCGATCGTCGGCATCGGTCTCGACGGCAAGCAGGCGTACCGGCCGTTTCGCCGCACGATCGCCGGCCAGCGGATCGCGGTCCTCGGAGCGACGCAAGTGATCGACGACGAGCTGATCTCGGCCTGGACCGCGGGCCCGAACAAGCCCGGGCTCGCCTCGGCGAAGGAGGTGCCTCGCCTGGTCCAGGAGGTCCGCCTGGCGCGGAAGACCTCCGATACAGTCGTCGTCTTCCTCCACTGGGGAGTCGAGCTCGAGCAGTGCCCGACGCCGGACCAGCGCACGCTTGCTCGGCAGCTCGTGGCAGCGGGAGCGGACGTCGTCGTCGGTGGGCACTCGCACCGGCTGCTCGGGGCAGGGCGCATGGGCAAGGCGCTCGTGGGGTACGGCCTCGGGAACTTCGTCTGGTACGGGACGAGCGAGCTATCGACACAGACGGGCGTCCTCTTCGTCACCGTCGCCGGGCGCAAGGTGGTGGGCTACCGCTGGGTGCCGGCTCGCATCGTGGACGGGGTCCCTCGCGCCCTCACCGGCGAGGCGCGTCGGAGTGAGCTGGCGTCCTGGCGATCGCTCCGCCGCTGCACGGGCTTGAAGCCGTAGGGACGGGGCTACACTTGACCGTCCCGGGCCGTTAGCTCAGCTGGTAGAGCAGGGGACTCTTAATCCCAAGGTCGAAGGTTCGAATCCTTCACGGCCCATTTCGCACACAGTGCTCGTGCGGATTTGGCTTAGTTACGCGGGTCATGCGTGCCGGGGATGCCAGGAACTCGCGGATCGTGCATACCCCGGTGATACCACGAAGTGTTGTCACTTTAGACACGTCGAGAGTTGCGAACGTCGAGAGGGGCCCCCTAGTGTCTCCCGCATGACCAACGAAGAGCTCGAGACGCGCGTCCGTCGAACCGACACGATGCTCGCCGCCTGGGATGTCGAGTTTGGACAGTACGAGCCCGTCCACTTCGATCTCGACCCGGAACTTTGCGAGCGCGCCGAGCGGGGCTTGGCGGCGATGCGCGAGGCCCCGGAGGCTAGTACGCTGGGCAGCCGTTGACCCGGTTCGTCGTCGACTCCAGCGCTGTGCTCCACCTCGCCGCGGAAGGGATCGACGTCGCCGACGAGCACGAGCTGCTCGCGCCGACACTGCTGCGCTCGCAGACGTTGTCGCTCATGCATGAGGCCGTCCGGCGTGGCGAACTCGCCGACGACGTCGCACGCGACCGGCTCGACCGCATCGGGGAGATGAAGATCAGACTGCTCGGCGACGCGGTGCTGCGGCGACGTGCGTGGAAGATCGCGAGCCAACTCGGCTGGGCGTCGACCTACGACGCCGAGTACATCGCTCTCACGCAGCTCCAGGCCGACGCGTTCGTCACGCTCGATGCGACGCTCGCGCGCAGCGTCGAGGGCGTCGTCGAGGTCGCCTCGATCGACGCACTCCGTTGAACTACGGGGCGCTAGGGACCACCGCGCGGGCTCGCAGCGGTGCATACCCCGGTGATACTTCGGGCGAGCAAAGATGCCGATTAGCAAGGGCGTCCGAATCCTTCACGGCCCATCGCAGAAAGCCCTGCCTGTCAGGATCGAGGAGCGCGAGCTGGAGGCCGCGTAGGCGCACCCGCCGAGCGTTCCGGCCTGCACCCGCCTGGGGCGCTCGTAGGCTTCGCCCCGTGAAGGTCTTCACCGTCGTCGGGAACCGGCCGCAGTTCATCAAGTCGGCGCCGCTCTCGGTTGCCCTCCGCGAGTCAGGGGTCGAGGAGGTCGTGCTGCACACGGGCCAGCACTGGTACCACGTGCTCTCGCAGGTCTTCTTCCAGCAGCTCCGCCTCGCCGAGCCGCGCTACCGGCTCGACGTGCGCTCCGCCGATCCCGAGACGATGGAGCCGCTGATCGCAGAGCGGATCAAGGCGGAGTCGCCCGACCTCGTGCTCGTCTACGGAGACACGAACTCGACGCTGGCCGGAGCCCGTGCCGCGGCGACCGCGGCCGTCCCGCTCGCACACGTCGAGGCGGGGCTCCGCAGCGGCGACCTCTCGATGCCCGAGGAGCACACCAGGATCGAGACGGATCGGAGCTCCTGGCTCCTCTTCTGCCCCGACGACCGCTCGCGCAGGACGCTGACCGAGGAAGGCGTCCTCGGCCGGATCTACGTCGTCGGCGACGTGATGGCCGATGCGACCAGGATCTTCGCTCCGATCGCTCGAGCGCGCTTTCCGATTCCGTACGACCCGCACTCGTACGTCGTCGTGACGGTCCATCGTCAGGCGAACGTCGAACGGCCGCGGCTCACGCGGATCGTCGACGGTCTGAATCGCGTGAGCGAGCGGATCATCTTCCCCGCGCACCCACGAACCCGCGCGCGGATCGAGGAGTGGGGGCTCGAGCTCGGAGAGCACGTACGGGTCATCGAGCCCCTGAGCTACCTCGAGCTGGCCTCGCTGGCCTCGCAGGCGCGCGTGATCGTGACTGATTCCGGCGGCCTGCAGAAGGAGGCGTACTGGTACGGCGTGCCGTGCGTCACGCTCCGCGCGTCGACAGAGTGGATCGACACGGTCTCACACGGGGCGAACACCCTCGTCGACGACGACTCCGACGCGCTCGTGGAGGCGGTTACGACCGCGGACCTGCCCCGAGGGCTACCGGTGCTGTACGGCGACGGCCACGCCTCCGAGCGGATCGCCCAGGTGCTGGTCGCTACGATCCCCGGCCGATGAAGCGGGACGTTGCAATCGTCGGAGCCGGCTACGTGGGGCTGCCGCTCGCGCGCGTCTTCGGGGATGCGGGCAAGCGCGTACTGCTCGTGGACGTGGATCCGGCGCGGGTCGAGATGCTGAACCGGGGCGAGAGCTACATCGAGGACGTTCCGTCCGAGACGCTTCGACCACTCGTCGACGACGGCCGGATCGCCGCCACGACGGACTACGACGCGCTCAGGGACGCCGACGCGATTCTCGTCGCGCTTCCTACTCCGCTGTCACGTCAGCGCGAGCCGGACCTGAGCGTCCTCGTGTCGGCAGCGAAGGAGATCTCGAAGCGCCTGCAGCCAGGGCAGCTCGTGGTCCTCGAGTCGACGACGTATCCGGGGACCACGCGCGAGCAGGTCCAACCCGCGCTCGAGGCAGGAAGTGGCCTACGGGCGGGCAAGGACTTCCACCTTGCGTTCTCGCCCGAGCGCGTCGACCCCGGTCGCGAGGACTGGACGACGAAGAACGTCACCAAGGTCGTAGGGGGAGTCGACGAGGAGTCGACCGCGGCGGCGGTCGCGCTGTACGCGTCCGCGATCGACGACGTCCACGCCGTCTCGTCGCCCGAGGCCGCCGAGCTGACGAAGCTGCTCGAAAACATCTTCCGCTCGGTGAACATCGCGCTCGTCAACGAGCTCGCGCAGCTCTGCGACCGGATGGACATCGACGTGTGGGAGGTGATCGAGGCAGCGGCGACGAAGCCGTTCGGCTTCATGCCGTTCAAGCCCGGGCCCGGCCTCGGCGGGCACTGCATCCCGATCGACCCCTTCTACCTCACGTGGAAGGCTCGCGAGTACGGCTTCTACACCGAGTTCATCGAGCTGGCCGGGAAGGTCAACGAGTCGATGCCGTACTACTGCCGGTCGGTCGTCTCGCAGGCTCTGAACCACTCGCGACAGCGCTCGCTCAAGGGCTCGCGGATCCTCGTTCTCGGCGTCGCGTACAAGCCTGACATCTCGGACACGCGCGAGTCGCCCGCGGTGAAGCTGATCAGCCTGCTCCAGAACGCCGGCGCGAGCGTCGACTACCACGACCCACACGTCCCGTCCTTCGAGGAGAACGGGCTCCGCATGAGCTCGTCTCCTCTCGCTCCCGCCACGTACGACTGTGTCGTCATCGTGACGAATCACTCGGAGATCGACTACGACCGGCTCGTCGAGGAGGCGGACCTCGTCGTCGACCTCAGGAACGCCACCGGCGCGAACGGGAAAGGCTCCGAGAAGGTCTGGAAGCTGTGACCACGTGCTCCCCGCCGGAGGTACGCCCCGCTTCGCGCGGCTGCGAACACTTCGCATCGCTTCGTCCTCAGTCGCCCCGATATGCCTGCATATCGGGGCTCCCTGCGTCCTCGGCCTGCTCGGTTCTCGCCGGCGAATCATGACCGTACCTCCGGCGGGAAGCACTAGGGTTGGCGTGGCCGGGCTGGGCCACTGGGGGCCGAACCTCGCCCGCAATTTCGCCGAGCTCGCGGAGCTCGCATGGCTCTGCGACTCGGACGGTCAGCGACGAAGCGTCGCCTCGCGCTACCCGCAGGCGCGGTTCACGGACAGCTTCGAAGAGATGCTCGAAGACCCCGAGCTCGACGCCGTCGTCGTCGCAACGCCCGTCCCGACCCACTTCGAGCTCGCGCGCAGCGCACTGCAGGCCGGCAAGCACGTACTCGTGGAGAAGCCGCCCGCGATGAAGGGGCACGAGATGGAGGAGCTCGTCGCCCTCGCCACGTCACGGGACGTCGTGTTGATGCCCGGACATCTGCTCCTCTACCACCCCGGAGTCCAGCGCCTGAAGGAGATGATCTCGGCCGGGGAGCTCGGTGAGGTGCTCTGCGTCTACGGGAACCGCCAGAACCTCGGGATCATCCGGTCCAACGAGAACGCCCTCTGGTCGCTCGGCGTCCACGACCTGTCGGTCATCCTCTACCTCCTCGACGAGGAGCCCGCGCAGGCGGACGCGTTCGGCCGCGACTTCCTGACGCGCGGTGTCGAGGACGTCGTCTTCTGCTACCTCCGCTTTCCGTCGGGGAGAATCGCGCACATGCACCTTTCCTGGCTCGACCCTCACAAGATGCGGAAGATCACGGTCGTCGGGACGGAGAAGATGGTCGTCTTCGACGACATGGAGCTCGAGCGGAAGGTGACCGTGTACGAGAAGGCGCCCTGGCGGCCGTCCGACCGCTACGGCGAGTGGCAGACCCGAACGGGCGACATCTTCAGCCCGCGCATCGCCCCCGACGAGCCGCTCAAGCTCGAATGCATCGAGTTCCTCCGGCTCGTCTCGGGAGAAGGCGACCGCATAAAGGTGGCGACCGACGGCGCGCGCGTCGTGCGCGCGCTCGACATGCTCACGACCTCACTTAGAGCTCCTAACGCAATGAACGACCATGTCGGGCGATCATCACGTTAGGAGCTCTTAATGGCGGCTGAGGTCCACCCGACGGCAATCGTCTACCCCGGAACCGTCCTGGGTGACGGGGTGAAGGTGCTCGAGAACGCCGTCGTCGGCAAGCAACCCACACTGTCGCGCCGCTCGACGGCCAAGCGCGAGCTTCTTCCCCCGACCGAGATCGGAGACGGCACGATCGTCTCGACGGGCGCGATCGTCTTCGCCGGCTCGCGGGTCGGGGCTCGGGTCATCCTCGGCGACCAGTCGTGCGTACGAGAGCGCGTGACCGTGGGCGACGACGTCGTGCTCGGCCGAGGATCGCTCGTCGAGAACGACACGACAATCGGTGCCATGACGAGGATCCAGGCGGAGGCATACATCACCGCCTACTCGACCCTCGAGGAGCACGTGTTCATCGCCCCCTGTGTCGTGACGACGAACGACAACTTCATGGGTCGCACCGAGCGGCGCCACGAGCTGACGAAGGGCCCGACGATCCGCCGCGGCGCGCGGATCGGCGGCGGTGCCGTGCTGTGTCCTGGCATCGAGGTCGGCGAAGAGGCGTTCGTCGGAGCCGGGGCCGTGGTCACGAAGGACGTCCCGGCTCGTGTCATCGTCGTCGGGAACCCGGCGCGCGTCCTTCGTGACGTCCCCGAGGACGAGCTCCTCGGGACGTCGTAGCGCCCTTCGGGTCAGCCCTTGACGACCGCGAGCCGGTAGCGCGTGAGTCCAGGGCTGGACATCCGCACCTGCACGAAGTGGGTGCCGGCTGTACGGGCGCGGAACGAGAGGTACTGCCTCGAGCCCACCCTGGCAGAGACGCGCGCCCTGAAGCGAATGCTCGAGACGCTTTCGATCGAGCGCGCCCCCGGAAGCCAGAAGGCAAGGCTCAGGTCGACGCTGGGGTCGGACCCGGTGAGACCGACGTACACCGGCTGGTTTCTCTGCAGCCGGATCGCGTACACGTCGTCCTGGTCGTCCCAGAAATCGACCGTGGCCTTGATCCGGCGGTCGGCACCGAACACCTCGTAGGCGCGCGAGCCGGAGTCGTCGTTGGTCTCGTAGAAGTCCCGCAGCGGCAGACGCTCCTCGAGAGCGGCAATCGCGGTCGCCACGTCGAGCTTCCCCCAGCCCGAAGCTGCGTCGCGCCCTATGGCGCACGCGTCGCACCCCGACTCGGGGCTCAGGTCGACGGCAGCGCCCCGAAGGATCTGAACCACCTGCTCGGCTCGTAGCGTCGGGCGGAGACTCAGAAGAACCGCCGCCGCAGCGGTCACCTGAGGTGCGGCAAAGGAGGTGCCTTGCGCCTCCCGGTACTCCTCCGGGCCGCAGCTCGAGTAGCCCTGCTCGGCACAAGCAGGGAATCGCGCAGTGAGGTTGCGCGGCAGAATCGAGAGGATCTGCAGGCCAGGCGCGGCGATGTCGTTGAAGATGGGGTCACGATTCGAGAACGAGGGAACTCCGTCCGCGTCGTTCGTCGCACTGACACCGAAGACGTGCGGAAGCGCGGCCGGGTAGCTCGCGTACTTCCCCGGGGCCTGCCGCGCACTGCTGTTCCCGACTGCCGCAACGACGACGGCACCATTCGAGACCGCATACGCGACTGCGTCGGCCTCGAGCCTCGAGTAGGTGTCGCGGCTGGGATCGAGTGGGTCGCGTGGGCCACCCAGGCTCATGTTGATCACGCGAGCGCCGTTCTCGACGGCCCAGCGAATCGCCTTGGCTTCCGCTTCGACCGGAATCGTCCGGTTGCGCGTGACCACCTTGGCGACCAGAAGCTCGGCGGACGGTGCGAGTCCGGCGATCCCGATGCCGTTGTCCACACCGGCGGCGATGAGACCGGCGACGAACGTTCCGTGACCGAGCGTGTCCTCGCGCCCGGAGCCGCCGACGAAGCTCTTGACTCCCAACACCTTCCGCGCGAGCTCGGGATGCCCCGTGTCGACGCCCGAATCGATCACCGCGACCGGGATCGGCTCGAACGCTGGAAGGGTCTCCCACGACTCGTAGAATCGGCTCTGCCCGAGGTACCACTGCTTGGAGGCGAGCGGATCCGTGGGAGTGAACGCGAGCTGCCGTGTGACGAGTGGCTCGACGTACCGGATCCCGCGGATGCCCCGCAGCGAGCTTCCTGCGGGCAGCTCGACGACGAGCGCGGGGATCGGAGCGAAGCTCTCCGGGTGGTATCCGGTCCTTCGTTCGATCGCCCGGGCGACCGCCCCCGCATCGGCGCCACGACCGAGACCGACCGCGACGCGAGCGGCATCTGCGGCGGACGGCACTCCTAGCCAGCCCGCACACGCCAGGACGCCCGCGATCGCGAGACGCCTCATCCGGTGACCTCGAGCATCGCCGACACCCCTTCGGCCAATCCACCTGTGGCGGCGATTCTCGCCCGATAGCTCCCCGGCACGAGGGCGAGCTCCACACGGAAGGCTCCTCGCTCGTCGACGGTCGTCCGCCCCACCGGGACCCAGCCCGAGCCCGAGCGGCGCTCGATCGAGACCGCTGCGCCCACGAGCTTCGGTCGAACCGAGCCGGCGAGGACCCCGAGCTCGGCCGGACGGGCGAGCTGCAGCCGGGGAGTGACCTGGACGAGCAGGGCAGAGGACGCCGCGCCCTCGACCTCGATGCGGTAGCGCGTGGTGCGAACCGGCTTGACGGTGACGGCGAAGTTCCCCCCGGCCGCCCGCGAGAGAGCACCGGTCCTGGTCCAGACCGCTCCGTCTGGCGAGGCGGCGAGGAAAGGCGAGGCGAGCCCGCGGCTGACCCCGCTGAGCTCGACACTCGATCCGAAGACGAGCGGCCCACTGGGACGGTCCAGCCTCAGAACCCCGATCGACAACCAGGTCGAGCGAAGCCCGAGCGCAGTGCGAACGACCGAAGCGGGTACTGCTTCCGAGCCGGTCGTCGTCAGCACGGCCAGCGAACGAAGGCGACCCGACGGAGTCACAGTGCCGATCGCGTCGACGATCCGCGCGCGGATGCCTAGCTTCGCTTGGACCGTCCGCGCTCCGAGGAGAACGGGTCCCCAACGATGGTACGGCGAGAGCTTGTCCCATGGATCCGGACGCGAAACGAGGTACGGGACGCTGAACCCGAACACGTCCGCCGCACTGGCGGTCTTCCCGCCCGACGTCGAGAAGTAGTACGTCGTCGCGACCTTCCCGGCGTAGAGGACGACCTCGCCCGCAGTCGAGGTAACGGCCTGCATCGTCGACGGCTTCTCGCCCGTCACGCCGAGGTACACCTGGCTGCGTACGTCGGAGTACAGGTCGAAGGGCTTCCCTTTAACGAGATTCGCGAGCGCATAGGAGCGGGCCGCCACCGCCTGAGCCTTCAGCACCTCCGCCGGCCAGCCGAACGGAACCTCCCCCGCGACGACGCCCTGGAGATAGCTCTCGAGCGCGACGACGTTCACCACGCGGAGGAACTCGCCCTGCGGAACGAGCTCGAGCTTCCCCCGATAGGGGCGGCCGTCGAGCGCGAGCAGTGCCTTCTTGGCGGGTCGGAGCACGAGCGGCTGGATCGCCGACACGGGTCCGGTCTCCGTCGGCAACTGGAGACCCGCGCGTAGCGTGAGTGCGCCCTTCGGAAGCTTGTACGTCGCGCCCGTCGCATCGGTTGCGAGGAAGGGAGCACTCGACGAGATCGTCACCGCCCGACGGCCCTCGGCCAGGAGCACGCGCACTTCCTTCCTGCCGGCCTTCCCGAGCGTCGTCCCCGAGTAGTAGTGAGCAAGGATCTGGTCGTACGTGCGTCCAGCGAGAGCCTGTCCGTACGCGCCGTACTGGCTCATCCCGACGCCGTGGCCCCAGCCTCGTCCTGAAACCACGAACGACGCCTCGCCGAGAACGCCGGCAGGCGGTGCGGATTGCGCCGACGCGGTCGTGATCACGACGGCAGACATGAGAGCGGCGAGTAAGAGGCGCACGGGCACGGTCAGGCTAGCTCCGGAGGGTTAATTGTTTGTGTTCTCGGCAGCGGAGCGCTGCGCATTAACGCCAGGACGTCTCGGCGACGGGCGCGCGGTCTTTGAGCGGCTCCCACCAGGCTCGGTTCGCCACGTACCAGGACACCGTCTCGGCGAGACCGTCCTCCCACCCGTGCGCGGGCGCCCACCCCAGCTCGGTCTTGATCTTGCTCGCGTCGAGCAGGTAGCGACGGTCGTGGCCCGGCCGGTCCGGGACGATCGTCTTGAGCCTCGACGGCTTGCCCGTGAGCCGGAGGACGAGGTCCGCGAGCTCCTCGATCGTGGCCTCGAGCCCGGAGCCGACGTTGTACGTCTCCCCGTCCCGCCCCCGTCGAAGGACGACGTCGATCGCGGAGCAGTGGTCGAGAACGTGCAGCCACTCGCGCTTGTTTTGCGTGGACGCGTACATCGGGAGGGACTGGTCGTCGAGCGCGTTCGTGATGAAGAGCGGGAGCACCTTCTCCGGGAACTGGTAGGCGCCGTAGTTGTTCGAGCAGTTGGTGATCGTGACCGGCAGGCCGAAGGTCTCGAAGTACGCGCGGACGGCATGGTCGGCGCCAGCCTTGGAGGCGTTGTAGGGCGTGCGCGGCCGGTACGGGGACTCTTCGGAGAAGACCTCCTCCGAGTCCAGCGCAAGGTCGCCGTACACCTCGCAGGTTGAGACGTGGTGGAAGCGTTCGACGCCCGCCGCGTGCGAGGCGTCGAGGAGCGTCTGCGTCCCGAGGACGTTCGTGCGGAAGAACCGCGTGGGGTCGAGCACGGCCAGGCTGTTGTGGGACTCGGCGGCGAAGTTGACGACGATCTCGATCCGCTCGTCGCGCAGCGTGCCTTCGGCGAGGTCGCGGTCGCAGATGTCTCCATGAACGAAAACGATCCGATCCTCGACGTCCGAAAGGCTGGGGCGGTTTCCGGCGTACGTCAGCAGGTCGTAGACGACGACGTGGTCGTCGGGATACCGCTCGAGCCAGTAGTGCACGAAGTTCGAGCCGATGAACCCGGCGCCGCCGGTGACGAGAAGGCGCATCGCGAGAAGGGTAGTGGTGGACGCGTCCGCAGCGCGGTGTGGTCCTGGCGCACGTAGCGAACTTACGGACGCGTCCACGCGCGGCCCATCTCCGCAAGGCACGCCAGCAGGCCGTCGGACCAGTGTGGAAGCGTGGGCGCACCGACGCGCTCGCTGCGCAGGACCGCATAGGCCGGTCGCGGCGCCGGGCGTCCGAGCTCCTCGGTCGAGACCCTTCGCACGCGGCAGTCGACGCCCGCCTCGGAGAAGACGGCCTCTGCGAAGTCCGCCCACGTGCAGTCCCCAGCGGCGGCCAGATGCCAGGCGCCCCGTGGCCGATCCGCGTCGACGAGGTCGCGCACGGCGTGAGCCAGGTGACCGACATACGTGGGACAACCGCGCTGGTCGTCCACGACCGCCACCTCGTTGCGCGCGGCCCCGAGCTGGAGCATGGTGCGAACGAAGTTGTGGCCCGTCGGCCCGAAGAGCCACGACGTTCGGACGATCCAGGCGTCCGGGCCGGCGGCCGCCTCGCCGTGGAGCTTCGTGCGTCCGTAGGCCGAGAGCGGGTTGACGCCGTCAGACTCCACGTACGGCTCGCGCTTCCGTCCGTCGAAGACGTAGTCGGAGGAGAAGACGACCAGGGGAGCGCCCAGCGAAGCCACGTTGGCGGTTCCCGCGACGTTCACAGCTGCTGCGCCCTGCGGATCCGCCTCGGCTCCGTCGACGTCCGTCCATGCGGCCGCATGGAGCACGAGGTCGAGGCCGGATTGCAACAGGTTGTTGCCTGGCAATGTGGTGACGTCCCATTCGGCACGCGTCATGGCAGTGACGTGGTCGTCCGCGAACTCCTGTAGGAGCGCGCCGCCGAGCTGGCCGCCCGCGCCCGTGATCAGGACTCGACGCCGGCGTCCCGCGCGGACAGGATCGGGGTGCTCGAGCTCCATAGGTGCGCGACGCGCCGGTCGTTCCAGGGAATCGTGTGCTCGTCGGGGTCGTCGGGGTCGTATTCGACCGTCACGTGGTAGCAGAAGAGGACGTCCGTGAGCGCCTCGTACCCGTGGGCGTTGTGTCCGGGGATGTACACGGCGACCGGATTGTCCTCGCCGATGTCCTCGCTGAACGTCTCGCCCGTCTTTCGGTCCAGCACGACGACGCGGGCCATGCCCTGGACGCACAGGAAGAGATCGTCCTGCCCGCGCTCGTGGTAGTGGAGACCGCGGACGACGCCGGCACGCGAGTAGACGAGGTTCGTCTGCACCATCGGCTTCGGCAGCGCGCTGTCCCGGCGAAGCTCGCAGAACCACCCGCGATCGTCCTCGAGCCGTCGGAGCGGGATCCGCGTGACGCCCTCGATCACGTCGGATCTCGTTTGTTTGCGCCCGTCTCGTCGATACGACGGCCGATATCGGCGAGGTGCTGCCAGTGCTTGCCGGCGTCCTCCCACCAGCCCACGACCTCGGACGCGTCGAGCCTCCCGGTCTGCGCGTAGTGACGGTTCACGTCCGTGATCTCGAGCTCGCCACGTGACGACGGCGCGAGACTCCCGATGACGTCGAAGACGTCGGGCGGATAGCAGTAGAGACCGACCACGGCGTGCGAGGACGGGGGCGAATCGAACCGGGTGTCGACAACTCCGGCCTTCTCCACGATGTCCGCGACGCGCTTCTCGTCGTCGTAGAGGACCACGCCGAAGTTCTCGGGGTCGTCGACCTCCGTGACGAAGATCCGGGCGCGGCCCGGGCTGTCGGCCCAGTCGCGGAGAGAGCTCTCCTGGGCGAACTCGAAGATGTTGTCCCCGAGAACCACTACGAGCGGCGACCCGGAAGCGAAGTCTCTCGCCATGCCCACGACCTGTGCAATGCCGCCGGCCTCCGTCTGCACCTTGTAGGTGAGGTCCAGCTCGAGGATGGTGTCGCCGCCGCCCCGCGGAGCCAGCCGGCCGTCGCCGAGAAGATCGATCATCTGGCCGGCATGACCCTTGCCGGTGACGAGGAGGACGTCACGGATCCCGGCAAGCTGCAGAAGCTGGAGCGGGTAGTAGATCATCGGCCAGCTTCCGACCGGGAGCAGGTGCTTGTTCGCGACGCGCGTCAGCTCGCCGAGGCGCGTCGCCTCGCCACCGGCGCAAATCAGGCCCTTCGGAGGCACGCGAGGATGCTAGTCGCCGCTCGCCACGCTGGCCGCGCGGGGGTCACGGTCCTTCCACGCGCGACGCGCCCTGGCCTTACGATCACGAACGCCGGGAACGGCACGGACCGAGGCGAACCAGACGTACAGTGTCGCCCCGATCAGGCTGCCGATCACGGCGAGCAGCCGCTTCGGATAGAGAGCGAAAAACAGAACCCCCCGCACTCGGGCGATCGTAGCCGACATACTTCAGACGGAATCAACGAAAGGCGGTATACGAATGGCCAAGACGAAGGAGAAGCCCATCCTGAGCACGGAGACGCTGCGCCCGTACGTGCAGCGCGCGATGACGGACCCGGGGCTCCGTGACGACCTGCTCGCTGCGTTCGTCGCGGCCCGCGGCCTCTATGGGCAGATGGCCAAGGGCCACGGCGTGAAGGGCAAGGCGAGCGTCGTCTCGGAGAAGGACTTCCAGAAGCAGCTCCAGGGCCTCGTCGGCGAGCTGACGACGGCGTCGGAGCGTCTTCAGGACAGCGCCAAGCGCAAGAGCCACAAGGCGCGCAACCGCGTGGTCCTCCTCACGGGCGTCACCCTCGGGGTCCTCTACAACCCGTGGACGGGCGCGTCGACGCGCGAATGGATCATGGATCGCATCGCGGGAGGCGACGGCGACGGACTCGAGGATCTGGAAGCCGAGCTCGAGGCCGCCGAGGACGCGGCCAACGCAGGCAACGGCGCCGAGCCGTAACGACGACGAAAGCACGTAGCAGGAGGTAGCGGCTCGCTCCAACGGGTCCGCCTAGCGGATCGCGGTCTTGCGCGTGCTCAGAGCGCGTTCGAGCGCACCGGGTGCGAGTCCACTGGTCGGACCGATGTCGTCGGCCTCGAGAAGCACCGCGCCTGGCGGCGGCAGCGACGTGCCCCCCGGCCCGGAGGGAATGTAGATTCGCCCGGCAGAGAAGGACACGTCGTCCGCACGGCGCCACGCGAGCAGAATCGGATAGGGGGCGACGACTCCGTCGTATCCCAGGCCCGCCATGGCGGCCGGATGGATCTCGAAGTGGAGATGCGGAGTGCCTCCCTCCGCATCTCCGGTGTCTCCGACGAAACCGAGGACGTCGCCCGCCTCGACGCGTCGTCCCTCCACGGCAAGAGGCGAGTACGCCGAGAGGTGCGCGTAGTAGAACTCGTTGCCGGAGGTATCGCGCAGCCAGAGCCGGTAGCCGCCGATCTTGTTGAAACCGATCGTGTGCAGCGTCCCGTCGGCGACGGCGAGCAGGGGCGTCCCCAACCGCGCGAAGATGTCCTCGCCATGATGCCAACCGCCGGGCACGTTGGGCCTCGGCGCGCCGAAACTGTCCCCGAAAGACGCGGTGCCGTACACGGGAAACACGTAGCCGCCAGCTCGTGAACCGCGCGGTGACTTCTGGTGCGACGAGCACCGGGCCGCCCGGCACCTCCCCACCGACATCCGGCTCGGGAGCGCTCGGCGTCGTCGGTCCCGGCGGACGTGGCGTCGCAGAGGGCGGGCGCGGACGTGGGGTCGTCGGCGGTGGCGTAGCCGCAAGCTCCGCGACGGCGGTCGCTTGCACCTCTCCCACCACAATCTCCGAGCCTGCAGGAAGTCCGCCGTGTGCCGCTGTCAACCGGAGCCGAAGCGCCGTGACCGATCCTTGGGCCCCAGGCGGTCCCGTCTTTCGAGTCCCGCTGCTGACGGATAGGACCGCGAGGCTCCCCCAATCCTCGAGCGACGCGGTCGAGCCCGGGGCGGTCGATACGTCGCTCCCGAGCGCACGTAGCCCTTGCACCGCCGAAGCGGTGACGTCCGCCCCGACGGACCGCGCGCTCGCGCCAGCCGAGGCCGATGCCGTCACCTGCGCGGCGACCACTTCGCCGCCGAAGAGCGAGAGGACGATGACCTCTCCGAACGACTGGGCCGCTGCGGCATCCCCGGGTTGCGCGAAGACGCGTCGCCCGCGACCTTCCGAGACTCACGATCGAGCCGTCATCCGGATACTGGAACGACTGCACGTCCGACGTCGTGCTCGTCGGCCACTGCAGCTCGCCGAGCGAGACGGTGTCCTGACCCGGAATGCTGAGCCGTACGAGCACCGCAGTCGCCGCGGTGTCTGCGCCTTGGGGCGGAGGCGCAGCCGCTGCCAGGGTCGTGGAGACGACCAAGACCGCGCCAACGGCGGCGGCGAGACGGATCACGGCGAGTCAGGGTAGCGCGGGCTCGCACGGCGTGTCCGCCAGACGAGTTGCGCTGCGACGACGAACAGAAGCACCGCGAAGAGCTTGCGGAGGGCGCTCTCGGACAGCTCCGTGGCAATTCTGGCCCCGATCTCCACCCCCAGGACCGATGCCAGCCCGACCACGAGAGCAGTGCGCGCCCGCAGGTTTCCGTACCGTCGCTGGCTCCACGCCCCGACAGCCACCGTGGGGAGCATCGCCAGCAGAGACGTGGCCTGTGCCTCGAGCTGGCCGAGCCCGAGTGCGACGAGCGTCGGAACGAAGAGAATCCCGCCACCGACGCCGAAGAGGCCGGCGAGCACACCGGCAGCCAGGCCGAGCACGAGCGCGAGAGCAAGGGTCGAGGAGCTCATGTCGCGAGCAGCCACACGCCGACGGAGCAGAGGAGAACGGCGAATGCGTACATGAGCGAGCTCGTCCGTACCCGCTGCTGGAGCGCGGTGCCGACGAGTACACCGAGAACCGCAGGAACGCCGACGAGAGCCGCGTAACCGACGTTCAACTCGCCACGGATCGCGTAGACGACGACCCCGGCGAGCGCAGTGATGCCGATCGCACCAAGTGACGTCGCCGTTGCCACCCGTTCGGGCAGATGGGCGAGGAGGATGAGCAGCGGCACCGCGATGGTGCCTCCGCCTACTCCGAGGAGAGCGGAGAAGACCCCCGCCGCGAGCCCGATGGCGACGAGGCGCACGAGGCGTATCGTACGAGGGTGAGCAGTCGAGGCGCCGTCTCGCTCCTGGTCTTGGTCGTCGCGGTTGCCGGTGCATCGTCAGCGGCTGGCAGCACGTCGCTCGTCGGACAGCCGATCTACGTGGTTCGACCGGACCCGCGGGCCTGTCCGTCCCCGCTCTGTGGCGGCTACTGGGTGGCGCGCGCGAACCATGCTCGTACCCGTTGCCACGACGGGCTCTTGCGTCCTCGTTGCTATGTCGCTGACGCCGTTGACGTGGATCGCAATCCACTCGCAGCCGGCATCCCGGATGGCGCACTTGCGCGAGCGGCCATCGAGCCGCGGCCGTACGACGGGCTTGGCGCGCTCGGCGTGCTCGTCGTCGCGGACGTCCGCGCTCCGGTCGGGAGAGGTGCGAAGGGCGCGTACTACCGGGTTCGTGACCTCGGTATCCGCTGCGTGCGCGCGCCGTGTTTCCATCTGAGAGCGGCGTGGCTGAATCGCTCCTCGCGCACGCTCGTGTCGAGTCTCGATCTCGCCTCGATCGCGCGACCGAGTGCGGCGGAGCTTGCGCGGGCGGAGGCGGCGCTCGCGACGAACGGGCTGTGGCTCCTCGGCAACGTCATCGAGACGAGCGACGCCGGCCGAATCCTCCAGGCCTCGCGTTTCTATCTCAGATCAAAGAGCTGAACCCTCGCGCCGGAGCACCTCCCACGCGAGGCGGACGTCGTCCTCGGTCGTCCGGAAGTTGCCGACCGCAAGGCGCAACGCGTAGCGATCGCCGAGGCGGGCGTGTGAGAGGAACACCTCGCCCGAGTCATTCACCCGCTCGAGCAGCGACTCGTTCGCCTCGTCGGAGCCATCTCGCCGGAAGCACACGAGCGAGAAATGCCGCGGCGCGACCACCTCCCAGCCCGGCTCTCGGCGAACCCATTGCTCGAACAGCGCAGCCAGGCGCACGTGCTCGCGGATCCGCTCCCGCAAGCCGGCTTGCCCGTAGCAGCGGAGCACCGCCCACAGCTTCAGCGCGCGGAATCGCCGGCCGAGCACCTGTGTATGCTCGCTGAGGCTCGCCACCTCCTCGGTGACGCGCAGGTACTCGGGCACGAGGCCGAAGGTGTCGCGGAGAACGTCTGGCCGGCGTGTCCACAGCGTCGAGCAGTCCGTCGGCGACACCAAGCCACTTGTGCGGGTTGACAACGACCGAGTCCGCCCGCTCCCAGCCGTTGAAACGGTCACGGAGCTCCGGGCACACCGCTGCGGCGCCAGCGTATGCAGCGTCGACGTGGAGCCAGACGCCGGCCTGCTCGCAGCGATCTGCGATCTCGGTCACGGGATCGATGGAGGTCGACGACGTCGTCCCGATCGTCGCGACGACAGCGCACGCGCGCTCGAGCGTGAGCAGCTCGGGCCGGAGACGGAAGTCGTCGTCCGCGGGGACCTTTCGCAGCTCGAGCTCGAGCAGCTTCGCCGCCTTGTCGACCGAGGAGTGCGCGTGCTCGGAGCACACGACCACGCGGTGTCCCGGCCGAGCATGGCGCGCAGCCGCAAGAGCGACGAGGGTACTGGTCGACGCGGTGTCCTCGATGTGGCCGTGAAGCCCAGCGGGAAGGCCGAGAAGCTGCGCGAGCCAGCTGAGCGTGACCTCCTCCAGCTCTTGGAGCGCCGGCGACGTCCGCCACAGGATCCCGACCTGGTTCAGCCCGGCTGCGAGAAGCTCGGCCAGAATCGCGCGGCTCGGTGCTCGTCGTCGCGAAGTACGCGAAGAAACGCGGGCTCTGCCAGTGCGTCAACCCGGGGGCGAGCACTTCGTCGAGATCCGTGAGCACTGCCGAGAAGGGCTCCGGCTCGTCAGGTGGCGAAGCTGGTAGTGCCTCTCGGATCGCTCCCGGCTTGACCTGCGAGCGCACGGGGAGATCGCGAACTCGCTCGAGGTACGAGGCCACCCAGTCGACGGCGAGCGCGCCGTCCTCGCGAAACGAGCTCACTTCCGTTGCTTTTCGATCTCGCGCCAGGTGCGCGTGTTGAGGATCTGCTCCTTCGTCAGCCACGCGCGCCGGGCCTGAGCGACTCCGAGCTCCGCATAGTCGAGCGCGCCGACGGAGTGGGCGTCCGTCGTGATCGGGATGCGGACTCCGGCCTCTCCCGCGAGTCGCGCGTGGGTGTCGCGCATGTCGAGCCTGTCGGACTGGGAGTTGATCTCGAGTGCCGTGCCGGTCTCGAGCGCCCTTTCGACGACGTGCTCAGCGTCCACGGCCGCACCGTCGCGCTTGAGAAGGCGACGGCCGGTCAGATGGCCGATGCAGTCCACGTGCGGATTGTCGATCGCACCGAGGATTCGCTCGGTCGGGCTCCGGTCGAACGAGGTGTGCAGCGACGCGATCACCCAGTCGAGCTCGGCGAGCACCTCGTCGGCGACGTCCAGCGATCCGTCGGCACGGATGTTCACCTCGATGCCACGGAGGACGCGAAACGGTTTGACGAGGGCGTTCACGGCGGCGATCTCCTCCCACTGGGCTTCGAGGCGCCCGTCACGGAGGTAGTGGGAGTGGTCGGTCAGGCAGAGGAAGCGGTAGCCGCGGCCCTTCGCCGCCCGCGCCATCTCCTCGATCGTGTTCCTCGCATCTGTCGACCACGACGAGTGGCAATGCATCTCGCCACGCAGATCCGACAACTCGACGAGCTCGGGGAGCGCTCGTTCGCGCGAGGCCGAGATCTCCCGAGTGCCCTCGCGGAGCTCCGGCGGCACGGGCGCGTAGCCGAGGTAGGCGTAGAGCTCGTCCTCGCTCGCATGCGTGACGACCTCGCCCGTCTCGACCGTGGTCACGCCGTACTCCGAGATCGAGAGACCTCGCCGCTGCGCCTCCTCGCGAAGGACGATGTTGTGGTCCTTCGACCCGGTGAAGTGCTGGAGGACATTGCCGTAGCATTCGCCCGGTACGACGCGGAGGTCGAAGCGCAGGCCGTCGTGCCCCACGACGGTTGCCTTCGTGTCACCGCGGGCGACGACCTCCGAGACCCACTTCCCTCCGCAAAACGCCTTGATCAGCGCAGGAGCATCGCTCGAGGTGGCGATGAGGTCGAGGTCCCGGACGGTCTCGCGCCGACGGCGGACGCTGCCCGCCTCGGAGACTGCGATCGCAGCCGGGTGGGCCTCGAGCTCCGCCACGACGCGGCGCACGGCCGGAAGCGCCGTCCCGAGGAGACGTCTTGGCTCGGTCTCAACTCCGACGCCGGCCTCGAGCGCGTTCAGGATCTTCTCCTCGCTTCGCGCCCCCATCCCCGACAGGTCGCGCAGACGCCCGTCCTGCGCCGCCGACTTCAGGCCGTCGAGGGTCGTCAGACCGAGCTGTGTCCAGAACCGCGCGGCGGTCTTCGGCCCGACGCCTGGGAGGCGTAGGAAGTCCACGACGCCGGCCGGGACGAGGCCGCGGCGTTTCGTCAGCGCGTGCATCTCGCCGTCACTTACGACCTCGACGACCTTGTTCTCGATCGTTTTACCGATTCCGGGAAGCTCCTTCGCCTTGCCTTCGAGTGCGAGCTCCGCGATGGGAACGGGCGACTCCCTGATGCGGAGCGCGGCCCGCCGGTACGCGATCACCTTGAAGGACTCCTCGTCGAGGATCTCGGAAAGGTCCGCGAGCAGGTCGAGCTGGTCGGCGAGCGCCGCATTACGAGGCAACGTCTTGGGCATCCCGCGATGATACGGCGATGGAATCGTGGGGGAACCCATGGTTCCCCCACGAACCCCCTCCTTCAAGACATGACCCCAGAAACCCATGACAAGCAGGAAACACCACGCGCGGTCCTCTGCCTTCCGACGTACAACGAGCGGGAGAACCTCGAGCCCATGGTCCGCGCGCTCGGCGAGGTGCTCGACACCGCACGGGATCGCATCCTGGTCATCGACGATGCCTCCCCGGACGGGACCGGAGAGATCGCGTACCGGCTCGCGTCGCAGTTTCCATGGGTCTCCGTCCTGCATCGCCAGCACAAGGAGGGCATCGGCCCCGCGTACATCGCCGGGTTCCGGTGGGCGCTCGCCGAGGGCGCGGAGCTCGTGCTCGAGATGGACTGCGACTTCTCGCACCGCCCGGCCGACGTTCCTCTGCTCATCGCCGCCTCCGACGACGCCGACCTCGTCCTCGGCTCGCGCTACGTGCCCGGCGGTGGGACCGAGAACTGGGGCCTCGTGCGCCGTTTTGTGTCGCGCGGCGGATGCCTGTACGCGCAGATCCTTCTCGGAATGCGCGTACGCGACCTCACCGGAGGCTTCAAGTGCTTCCGGCGTACGGCGCTCGAAACGATCGACCTCGACGCCTTGTCGGCGCACGGCTACGCGTTCCAGATCGAGACGACGTACCGGGTTCGACGAGCGGGTCTTCGAGTGCGCGAGGTTCCGATCATCTTCGTCGAGCGCCGCGCGGGCGCATCGAAGATGACGGGCTCGATCGTCGCCGAGGCGATCTGGAAGGTGCCGCTTCTCCGCCTGCGCGCACTCGTGGGCAAGCTCTAGCCGTGAGGGAGGTTACGGACGCGACCTTCGCCGAGGAGGTGCTCGCATCGCCGATCCCGGTGATCGTCGACTTCTGGGCGCCATGGTGCAAGCCGTGCGAGGCGATCGAGCCTCACGTGAGGGCGCTCGCCACGGAATGGGAAGGTCGAGTGAGGCTCGTGCGACTCGACGTCGACGAGAACGTCGCCACGCCCGCCCACTACGGCGTCCTCTCGCTCCCGACGGTCGTCCTCTTCGCAGGAGGGGAGCCCAGGGCGACCGTATACGGAGCGCAGCCTCGGTCCCGATTCGAGCGCGAGTTCTCGCCGTTCGTAGAGCTCCCAACGTGATCATCGCCCGACACGGCCGTTCATTGCGTTGGGAGCTCTATGTCGTGCTACCGTCGCCGCCGTGACGACCGCACAGGCGAGCGACGCCGCTGCACGCTTCCTCGAAGCGCTCTCACGAAGAGACTTCGACAGGCTTGCTGCAACGTTCGCTCCCGAAGGGAAGCTGCGCGGGCTCGTACCATCCGCGCTCCGCGAGGCAGAGGGGCGCGAGGCCGTCGCCGAGCGCTTCGGCATCTGGAACGACGGCGACGAGTGGGAGCTGCTCGAGTCGGACGTCGAGGACTTCGCCGACGTCGTCAAGCTCCGCTGGCGCATCGCCGCGACGGACCCGGACGAAGGTCGCATCGTGTACGAGCAGACCGCCTATGCCGAGATCGGCGCGGGCGGCATCGCGTGGATGAACCTCGTCTGCTCGGGCGAGCGACGAGCGGGCTAGAACCCCTTTCGCTCGCCGCAGGCTGGGCCGATCTCCTCGAGGGCGAGGAGGTTGCCTATGCTGGAACCGAGCCCTCGCGGAACGCCCGGACGGAGCCGCTGCCGGACGATCTCGACCCACGCGTCGCCTCCTGCCTACTCGCAACCGGCATCACCTCGCTCTTTCGACACCAGGCTGAGACCTGGGACGCAGCTCGTCGTGGCGAGAACGTCATCGTGACGACGGGGACCGCCTCGGGGAAGTCGCTCGCGTTCAACCTCCCCGTGCTCGACGCGATCGCACGCGACCCGAAGACGAGGGCGCTCTACCTCTACCCCACGAAGGCGCTCGCGCAGGACCAGGCGCGGGCTCTCTCGGAGAACCGGCTGAAGGGGCTCAAGCCCGCGATCTATGACGGCGACACCCCGGGCGAGCGGCGCTGGCAGATCCGCAAGTGGTCGAACCTCGTCCTCACCAACCCGGACATGCTCCATGTGGGCGTCCTCCCCCACCACGACCGGTGGGGAGACGTTCTCGCGAACCTCCGCTACGTGGTCGTCGACGAGGCGCACGTCTACCGAGGCGTCTTCGGCTCGCACGTCGCGAACGTGCTCCGCCGCCTACGCCGTCTTGCGCGCATCTACGGCGCCGAGCCGCAGTTCCTGCTTGCGTCGGCCACGATCGCGAACGCCGGAGAGCTGGCCCAGGCGCTCACCGGCGAGAAGGCGACCGTCATCGACCATGACACCTCCGCGCGGGCAGACCGTGACGTGGTGATCTGGAATCCGCCGCTCCTCGACCCTGAGCTCGGGCTTCGCGCGAGCCCGCTGGGAGACGCGGCGCGGCTGCTCGCCGAGCTCACATCGCGAGGCCTCCGCACGATCTGCTTCGCCAAGAGCCGGAAGGCGGCCGAGCTGATCCACCGCTTCACGGCCGAGCGCGTCGATATCGCGACGGCGACTCGTCTCGCCCCGTATCGAGCCGGCTACACGCCCGAGCAGAGACGCGACATCGAGCGGCGGCTCGTCGAGGGTGATCTCCTCGGCGTGACCGCGACCGACGCGCTCGAGCTCGGGATCGACATCGGCCTTCTGGACTGTGCGATCTCGGTCGGCTTCCCCGGCACGATCGCCTCGCTGCGCCAGCAGTGGGGACGCGCTGGGCGCCGGGACCGGGGACTGGCGATCCTCGTGGCAAGCGAGGACGCGCTCGACCAGTTCTTCGCCCGCGAGCCGGAGGCGCTCCTGTCCCGCCGGGTCGAGGCTGCGATTCTCGATCATGCGAACCCGCGCATCCTCGACCCGCACCTCCTCGCGGCCGCATTCGAGGCGCCGCTCGACGCCGGCGACGCGACGGTGCTCGGCGCCGAGGCGCTCCGTCGTGCGCCCGAGCTGCCGGAGCTCGAACACACGCACGCAGGCTTCGTCTGGAAGGGACGCGACTACCCGGCCGCACGAATCTCGCTTCGTTCCGGAGACGCGGACGCCTTCACGGTTGTCGACTCCGAGACCGGCTCCCTCCTCGGGCTCGTGGAGCGCGACCGCGCCTACTCGACGGTGCACGAAGGCGCGGTGTACCTCCATCTCGGCGAGCAGTACCTGGTCGAGTTCCTCGACCTCGACGAGCGGCTCGCTCTCGTCGTTCCGGCGAGCGTGGACTGGTACACGCAGGTGAAGAAGGAGACGGAGACGACCATCGAGGGAGCCGAGCGAGTCGAGCGCCAACTGGGCGTCGAGCTCCACTTCGGACGCGTGTCCGTGACCGAGCAGGTCGTCGGGTTCGCTCGTAAGGCGGTCCGGGACGGCTCGACGATCGACGTCACGCCGATGCTCATGCCCGAGACGACCTTCGAGACGGAGGCGATCTGGTTCTGCCCCGAGCCGGCGCATCTCGAAGGACTCGAGCAGATGCCGAAGCTCCTGGGGACGCTCCACGCCGCGGAGCACACGCTCATCGCGCTCCTCCCGCTGTGGGCCATGTGCGACCGGTGGGACATCGGCGGGCTCTCGACCAACGTGCACTACCAGACTGGCCGCCCGACGATCTTCGTGTACGACGGGCACGCCGGCGGTGTCGGGATCACCGAGCGCGGATTCGACCGCTTCCGCGACTGGGTCGAGGACACGGTCCGGCTGCTCGAGCACTGCCCGTGCGCCGCGGGCTGCCCGTCCTGCGTTCAGAGCCCGAAGTGCGGGAACCTGAACGAGCCGCTCGACAAGGCCGGCGCGCGGACGCTCCTCGAGCGCATGCTCGATAGCGTTCGATCGTCAGAGGCTCGTTCGTCTCAGCTACAAGCGACGGAAAGGAGGCAGCGATGCAGTACATGGCGTTGATCTACGGCGACGAGGAGCTCTGGTCGAGCTTCACGGACGAGGAGACGGAAGCCGCGTACGACCGATACCGCGCGTTCGGGCGCGACGCCGAAGCCGCAGGCGTGCTGGCGGGCGGAAACGAGCTCGGTCTCACGCGAGACGCGACCACGGTGCGCGTCCGCACGGACAAGACGCTGGTGACCGACGGCCCGTACGCCGAGGTGAAGGAGGCTCTCGGCGGCTTCTACCTCCTCGAGTGCACGTCGATGGAAGAAGCGATCGACTGGGCTGCACGCATTCCCGGTGCCGAGCACGGCGCGGTCGAGGTGCGGCCCGTCTACGTCGACCCCGAGGAGGCACAGCTGTGAACTACGCGCTGCTCATCTACGGCGACGACTCGGCGTGGGTCGACCTCCCCGACGAGGAGAAGGCACAGCTTCGCGCCGCAGAGATGCCCGAGTGGGTCACGCTCTTCGAGGAGCTCGGCAAGGCGGACCCGAGCGTCTCCGGCAAGGAGCTCGACGGGCGCTCTACGGCCAAGGTCGTCCGTGTGCAGGACGGGGAGCGAATCGTCACCGACGGCCCGTTTGCCGAAACCAAGGAGATCCTGGGCGGCGTCTTCCTGGCGGACCTCCCGGACCTCGATGAGGCGATCCGGCTGGCGGCGCTGATCCCGTCCGCGAAGCACGGATCGATCGAGATTCGCCCAGTCGTGCAATAACGGGGGCATGCAGGAGAGCGTCGAGCGGGCGTTCCGCGAGGAGTGGAGCCGTGCAGTCGCGATCCTCACCCGCGTACTCGGCGATCTGGAGCTGGCCGAAGACGCGGTGCAGGACGCATTCGCGATCGCCCTCGAACGCTGGCCCCGCGCGGGCGAGCCTCGAAACCCGGGAGCCTGGATCGTCACCACGGCCCGCAATCGCGCGATCGACCGGCTCAGACGCGATCGGGTGTTTCAGCGAAAGGTGGAGCTGCTGGCTCGCCTGGAAGAGCTCCCCGCCGAGGAGGACGATGTGAGCGCGATCCCCGACGAGCGCCTCGCACTCGTCTTCACCTGCTGCCATCCGGCCCTCGCGGCAGAAAGCAGGGTCGCACTCACGCTGCGAGAGGTGGGAGGTCTCACCACCGCCGAGATCGCGCACGCGTTTCTCGTCGGCGCGCCCACGATGGCGCAGCGGCTCGTTCGCGCGAAGCGGAAGATTCGTGCTGCGGGCATCCCGTTTCGCGTTCCGCCCGACCACCTCCTGCCCGAGCGTCTCCGGTCGGTCCTGGCGGTGCTCTACCTCGTCTTCAACGAGGGGTACGCGGCCAGTGCAGGCGACGCACACGTTCGCGAAGACCTCTGTGAGGAGGCGATTCGACTCGGAAAGCTGCTCGCAGTCCTGATGCCGGACGAGCCGGAGGTGCTCGGACTGCTCGGCCTCATGCTGCTTCAGGACTCGCGCCGCGAGGCGCGGGTGGGTGCCGACGGAGAGCTCGTCCTGCTCGCCGACCAGGACCGCTCGCTCTGGAACGGGAAACGCATTGCCGAGGGGCTCCGGATGCTCGAGCGCGCAGTCTCGCTGCGGCGCCCTGGCCCGTATCAGCTCCAGGCCGCGATCGCAGCGGCTCATGCAGAGGATCGGCCGTGGAGCGAGATCGTCCTCCTCTACGACCGCCTCGCCGAGGTCGAGCCGTCGCCGGTGGTCGAGCTGAACCGCGCGGTGGCAATCGCGCTCTCTGGCCGGGTCGAGGACGGCCTCGCACTCCTCGACGGGATCGAGGGCCTCGACGAGTACCACCTCCTCCATGCGGCTCGCGCCGATCTCTACCGCCGCCTCGATCGTCGCCACGAGGCGGCCGCTGCGTACCGGCGCGCGCTCGAGCTGACCGCGAACGAGCCCGCGTCCCGCTACCTCGAGCGCCGGCTAGCCGAGGTCTCGTAGCGCCAGCGCAACCGCCTCGGCAGGAGTGGTGGCGCGCAGCGCCCCCTCCACCTCGGGAGCACCCGCGAGCGCGATGACCGGCCTCCCGAGCCGCAGCGCGAGGGCCATCTCGGCCAGCGTGCCGTAGCTCCCGCCGACTGCGATGACCGCCTCTCCCGAGGCGGCGACCGCCAGGTTTCGTGCATGACCGATTCCGGTGACGACGACGTGGTCCGCCCACCGGTTCGCCGTGTGTCGGTCCTCGCCGGGGAGGATCGCGATCGTGGTTCCACCCGCGGCCTTCGCGCCACGGTGTGCGGCCTCCATGACCTCGTCGAGTCCTCCCGTGACGACTGCACAACCCTGCTCCGCGAGCAGCCTCCCGACCTCCTCAGCGGCGCCCTCCCATTCTCGGCCGCTCCCGATGACCGACACCTGGCGCGCCACGTGGTAAGCATGACGCGTGGAGCGACGCGAGGCACGCGGTGGGACGCTGATCCTCGGCGGCGGGTTCGCCGGAAGCTACGTGGCTCGTCTTCTGAAGAAGCGGGGCGCCACGATCGTCTCCCCGGAGAACTTCATGCTGTACACGCCGTTGCTGCCCGAGGCGGGGGCGGGCACGCTCGAGCCGCGGCACGTCGTCGTCCCGCTCCGCCAGATGTGCCCCGACGCGGAGCTCCTTCTGGGCCGTGCGACCGCACTCGACGAGGCACGGGGCGTGGTCGCCGCCGAGACACTCGCCGGGCCGTGTGAGATCGCCTACGAGCAACTCGTCGTGGCCCTTGGGGCCGTAACACGCTTCCTGCCGATTCCGGGGCTCGCCGAGCACGGTCTGGGCTTCAAGGATCTCGCGGACGCGATTGCGCTCAGGAACCGGCTCCTCCAGCAACTCGAGCGAGCGGCCATCGACCCGGAGGCCAGTGAGGAGCTCGGTTTCGTGTTCGTCGGCGCGGGCTATGCGGGCGTCGAGGCGCTCGCGGAACTCAACGACCTCGCACACGCGGCTCTGCGCTTCTACCCCACTCTGCGCGCGGTGCCGCAGCGCTGGGTGCTCGTCGACGCCGCGCCGAAGATCCTTCCCGAGATTCCTCGGCGCCTCGGCGAGTACGCCGCGCGCCATCTCGAGCGCCGCGGCGTCGAGATCCACGTCCAAACGACGCTGGAGTCGTACGACGGCCGAGAGGCCGTTCTGTCCGATGGGACACGTGTGGCCGCCCGAACGCTCGTGTGGTCGGCCGGCGTCCGCGCGAACCCGCTCCTCGGCGAGCTCGGGCTGCCGCTGGACGAGCGCGGACGGGTCGTCGTGGACGCGACGCTGCGCGTCCGGGGGCGCCAGGACACCTGGGCGCTCGGCGACTGCGCCGCGGTATCCAACCGCCGAACGCCCGACCACGTCGACCCGCCGACCTGCCAGCACGCGCTTCGCCAGTCGAGGCAGCTCGCCAAGAATCTGACGGGGTCAGCGAAGCCGTACGGCTATCGCATGCTCGGGCAGGTCGCCACGCTGGGCTACCAGAAGGGGATCGCGGAGCTCCCGGCCGGTATCGAGCTCCGCGGCTTCCTCGGCTGGTGGGTCGCTCGCACGTACCACCTCTACCAGCTCCCGCTCCTCTCGCGAAAGCTGCGCGTCGTACTCGATTGGACGGTCGGGCTCTTCTTCCGGCGCGACATCGTCGAGCTGTCGATGCTCGGCCATCCGCGCAAGCTCGGCGAGCGAGTCGAGGTCGGACCCGGGTCTGACCGCTAGCGAAGTGCTCGCAACGCCTTCGCCAGCGATTGCTTGCCTCCGAGCACGCCGGCGAAGAGATCCCCGCCGCGCGCGACCCGGTCGAGCACCGCGTCCATCGTGAAGCCTGACGGATCGAGCCCCGGCACGACCTCCTCCCAGCGAAGCGGTGTGGACACGGGCGCGCCCGCCCGAGGTCGAACGGAGTAGACCGAAGCGTTCGTCTTCCCCGGCCCATTCTGATTCGCGTCGACGAGGACCCCTCGCCGCTTCTGCTTCGCCCACTCCGTGGTCACGAGACCCGGGTGCGCGCGCGCGAGCGCGCCCGCAGCGATGCCGGCGAACTCCCTGACGTCGGCGAACGAATGGCGCCGTGCAATGGGCACGAGGACGTGGATGCCTCGCGAGCCCGACGTCTTCGGGAAGCTCTCGAGCTCGAGAAGATCGAGGGTCTCCTTGACGAGACGGGCGACCTCGACCACCTCCTCGAAACCCACTCCTTCGGAGGGATCCAGATCGAACATGACCCAATCCGGCTTCTCGGGCCTGCCTGCGCGGGACGCCCAAGTATGTAGGTCGATGCAGCCCATGTTCGCCATCCACAGGAGCGCCAGCTCGTCGTTCACGAGCGCGTAGTCGATGACCTTCTTCTCGCCCTCTCGCGTCGAGGCGGGGAACGGCGCCCGCGGGATCCACTCCGGCATGTGGGAGGGAGCCTGCTTCTGGAAGAAGTTCTTGCCCAGCCAGCCGTCCGGGTACCGCTTCATCGTGAACGGCCTGTCGCGCACGTGGGGAACGAGCACATGAGCCACGTCGCGGTAGTACGCGATCAGGTCACCTTTGGTAATACCTTCCTCCGGCCAGAACGGCTTGTCGAGGTTCGAGAGCCGAAGCTCTCGCCGACCGCGCTTCAGCACCGCCGGTAGCGGCGCTCGCTCGCGACGGACGTCGCGCGCAGTCTTGTCCTCGCGCAATTGGACGTAGACGGGCGCTCGAAGCCGGCCCTCGCGTGTCCACTCGGCGAACTCGACCTCGGCAACGAGCCGCGGCTCGACCCAGACGACGTCCGCGCGGCGCACACGAGGCATTTTCGGTACCTCGGCAAGAGCCCCGGTCTCGCGCTCGAGAGGCTTCAGAAGTCTGCGCAGGCGCTCTATCTCCGAATCGTCGAAGCCCGTGCCCACGTTTCCGGCCCAGCGCAGCCCTCCCGCGTCATGAACCGCCACGACGAGTGCACCGAAGCCGCCGGAACGGCGGCCTTGACCGCGCGTGTATCCGACGACGACGACCTCCTGGGTCTGGCGCAGCTTCACCTTGTGCCAATCGGCAGACCGGCGGCCGGGGCGGTACCGCGAATCGAGTCGCTTGGCCACGACTCCCTCGAGCTCCTGAGCGCGGGCCGCGGCGAGAAGCGCATCGCCGTCGTCGAACTGCGGCGAGACGAGGACCTGCCCACCCGGACGAACGATGCCCTCGAGCCGCTTCCTGCGCTCGCGAAGGGGTTCCTCGAGAAGCGGCTCGGAGTCGAGCTCGAGGAGATCGAAGAGCACCAGGGCCAGGGTTCCGGCGCCTTCCTGGAGGAGCGAGAACCGCGATCGCCCCTGCTCGTCGAGGGCGCAGATCTCGCCGTCGAGCACCGCGTCGGACGAGCCGATCCCGAGAGTGGCCACACGCGCCACCTCTCGGAAGCGCTCAGAGAGGTCGTTGCCGTTTCGGCTCGTGAGCGTGACCTCGCCCCCCGAGACGGTGACGATCGCCCGGTATCCGTCCCATTTCGGCTCGTAGACCCAGCCGTCACCACTTGGAAGAGTGTCGGAGCTCGTCGCAAGCATCGGTATGTACCGCACGCCACGCTCGTCCGCCGCATCCTTCCGCAGAAGCAGCCAGTTCTTCGGGTCGCCGTCGAGATGAGCGGGCACGAGCGTCCAGACTCCGTCCAGACGGTGTCCGTGGAGCCGCACCGTGAGTCCACCGTCGCGCTTCTCTTCCAGGAGCTCATAGAGGCCTCGATCCCAGATTTCGACGGTGCCGGCTCCGTACTCACCTGCCGGAATCGTTCCCTCGAAGTCCGCGTACTCCAGCGGATGGTCCTCGACGTGCACGGCGAGGTGGCGCTCGCCGCGGCGCAGCGGAACGCCTTTCGGAACCGCCCAGCTAGCCAACGCGCCGTTGCGTTCGAGGCGGAAGTCGTAATGCAATCGCCGCGACGCATGCCTCTGAATCACGAAACGTGGCTGATCTCCTGGCCCCGTGGCGTCTCCGAACGGCTCGGGCGTCCGCTCAGGTTTCCGGCGACGCCGGTATTCGTCGAGGCTCACCTGTGGATTGTCGCCCGAAACGCAACGCTATCTTCACCAAGCGGCTGCATCGCGCTCTTTTTCCCTGCTCAGGACTCTTTCGCCGGCCGGGGATAAGCCTGTGGAACATGTGGAAAGACGAAAAATCAGGCAGAGGTCAAGACGCCCATGATCCGGTACTTCGCACGTCTCTGACGGCGTCGTTCCCCGGATTCGAGGCCTTCGATCTCCTCGAGCGCCTCGACGATGCCCAGTTCCAGCAGTTTTGCGGCAGCGTCGGGATCGGAGTGGGCACCTCCCTCGGGCTCCGCGACGATCGCGTCGATCACGCCGAGCTCGAGACAATGAGCCGCATCGGGCTTGAACGCGGCGGCGGCTTTCCGAGCCTCGGCCGCATCGCGCCAGAGGATGGCGGCACACCCCTCGGGCGAGATCACGGAGTAGATCGCGTTCTCCTGCATGAGCACGCGATCCGCGACCGCGATCGCGACCGCACCGCCCGAGCCCCCCTCCCCGATGATGCACGCGACGGTCGGCACCGAGAGGCGCGCCATCGTCGCTTGAGAGCGCGCGATCGCTCCTCCCTGACCGTGCTGCTCGGCGGCGACCCCCGGATACGCGCCCGGCGTGTTCACCATCGTGATTAGTGGGAAATCGTGCCGATCGGCGAGGGCCATGGCACGCATCGCCTTCCGGTAGCCCTCGGGATACGCCATGCCGAAGTTCCGCTTCGTCCGCTCCTTGAGGTCACGTCCCGTCTGGTGGCCCACCAGCACGACGGTACGGTCGCCGAGCCTCCCGATGCCGGTGACGAGCGCGGGATCGTCGGCCCGCCCGCGGTCGCCGTGGAGCTCGAAGAAGTCCTCGAAGATCCTCTCGACGTAGTCGAGTGTGTAGGGCCGATCCTGGTGGCGCGCGAGCTCGACCGAGCGCCAGATGTCCTCCGCCGTCGGCTCGGTCTGGAGACGCTCGAGTTGATCCTGCAGCCTGCCGAGTTCGCCGGTGAGCTTCGTCCCGCGCAGAAGCTTCATGCCGCCGAGCTTACTAAGTCGCTCGCGCAGCCGAATCTCGGCGTCGCTCGGCACCTCAGTGGTCACTCCGCGAGAGCACTACGTCTTCCGAAACAGGCGCAGCAGGCGACCGAGCGTGGAGCGCAGCTCCGAGCGCGGGACGATCGCGTCCAGGTGGCCGAAGCGATAGTTCGACTCGGCGAGGCCGAAGTCGTCCGGGAGCTTCTCACGGGTCGTCTGCGAGACCACTCGCGGGCCGGCGAAGGACATGAGTGCACCTGGCTCGGCCACGACGACGTCGCCGAGGCTCGCGTAGCTGGCTAGCACGCCCCCGGTGGTGGGGTGCGTGAGCACCGACACGAGAGCACCGCCCGACTCGTGGAGCTCCTCGATGGCGCACACCGTCTTCGGAAGCTGCATCAACGCGAGAATCCCCTCTTGCATCCGCGCGCCGCCGGACGCCGACACCGAGATCAGCGTCGTATTCGCCGCCGCAGCGCTCTCGCACGCGCGGGCGAACTTCTCCCCGACGACGCTCCCCATCGAGCCTCCCATGAAGGCGAAGTCCATGACGGCGAGCCGGCACTCCTCCTGTTCGATCCTCGCGGCGCCACAGACCATCGCGTCACCGAGCCCGGTTGAGACCTCCGCCTCGGCGAGGCGCTCGGTGTACGGACGGAGATCGAAGAACGCGAGCGGGTCGGAGGAGCGCAGCCCGGCATCCTCCTCGACGAAGGTCCCCGGATCGGCGAGCTGCTCGATGCGGTCGCGCGCCCGGACCCGGAAGTGGTGCCCGCACTGCGAGCACACCCTCAGGGTGGATGCGAGCTCGTCGTCGCGGTAGTGCGAGCCGCACCCAGGACAGGTGTTCGGGTGCGCCTTCCCCTGGGGAGCCTCCTCGGGGCGCTTGCTCTCGACCTCGACGTCGATACCTCCTTGCCCCGAAGACATGCGCTGGATCTTATGTGCAGGGCTGGGAACTCCTTTCGGAATGATCGCCCGTCGCGAGGCGGATGCTGGGCGTCACGAGGCAAGGACGCAGGGAGCGCCCATATCCACAGCGATATGGGCGCGACCGAGGACGCCGCATCGCGGCGCCCAGCGCCACATCGCGACATGGCCACTCATTCTGAAAGGGGTTCGTAGAAGCCTGCCGCGCCCAGAAGCCGGGTGATCACTGCGACGTTGCGCTCACTCGTGCAAAAACCGGTGACCCCAATGCCGGCGACGTTCGCGCGCGCGATCGTCCCGCGCAGAATCGCTTCGACCTCCTCGACCCCAGGGCCGTCCGGCTCGGCCATGAAGACGTCGGCCTCGGCAGGGTCGAGGACGTCCAGGTCGAGCGCGACGTAGGCAGCGTCGACACCCCCGAGTGCCCGATCGAGCGAGTCGTCGATTCCGGTCTCCGCCATGAACTCGGCCTCCGGTGGATCCAGGTTTCGTGCTCCGACGAGCGCGACGTCGGCGTGTCGAACGACGCCGTCGTCGAGCAGCATCCGCAGCGGCATCCCCCAGAGGTTCCCGGACGGCGACGTCTCGGGAGTGTTCAGATCGCCGTGGGCGTCTATCCAGACGATCCCGAGCCGGTCCACGCGACCCGCCAGGCCGCGCGCGGCTCCGACGTGAGAGCAGCAACATCCTCCGAGCACGACCGGCTTCGCGGAGAGCATCGCCGCGAGCGTGTCGCTCTGTGCCTCGAGCGTCGCCTCCTCGACGACGCCGACCTCCGGATACGGAATCGAAAGCCGGGCGCCGTCGGCCATCGCCTCGCCGCCCGCTCCCCATGCGCGCGGAACGCGAACGAGCCCCGCACCGAACGTCCGCCCACAGCTGTGGCACTCGTAGCCGTCGCCGACCGCGACCGCCGTGAACGTGCGGCAGTCGGGACAGCGGGCCCGCAGCGACGACATCAGGTGCGCGGAACGAGATCGTCGAGCGCATCGGGCAGGCTCGAGACCCCCGGGAGAGTTCGTGCCGGGCGCGGATCCGCCGGCTCGTCGAGCCGGTTGATCCAGATCGAAGGAATCCCGAGCTCGGCCGCCGGCGCGATGTCGTGGTACACGCTCTGGGCAACGTGGACGTGTCCTGCAGGATCGGCACCCGTCCGCTCGTAGAAGACCTTCCAGTGCCCGTGCGCAGGCTTGTACGAACCGATCTCGCCGGCGACGACGGCCGTCTCGAACGAAACGCCGAGCGCATCCATCGAAGCGTCGATGAGGTCCCGATCCGTGTTGGAGAGGATCGCGAGTCGCCAGCCGCGGCTCCTCGCCTCCTCGAGCCCCGCCCGAACGTCCTCGAACACCGGCCAGGTCGGCAGCGAGCGCGCCAGGGCGCTCGCGTCGCCTTCCGGAAGCGTGAGCCCGGTCTCGACAGCGAGCCGCTCGAGCGCGACGGTCAGGACCTCACGGTACGACGAACCTGGTCTCGCGGCCTGGATCCTCGGCTCGAGCTCGTGGTAGCGGGCCAGAAGCCGCTCTGCGCAGCGGGCGCCGAACAGCTTCTCGAGCTCCCCGCGAATGCCGCTGTTCCAGTCCACGAGCGTGCCGTAGCAGTCGAAGGTCGCCCACCGCTCCACTCCGCAAGCCTAATCTGCGATCGGTGATCGCGATCCGCCCGATGACGCCCGCGGACTGGCCTGCGGTCGAAGCGATCTATGCAGACGGCATCGCGACCCGCCAGGCTACGTTCGAGACCACCACCCCGACGTGGGCCGAGTTCGACGCCGGGCGGCTCCGCGCGCACCGATTCGTCGCAGTCGACGGCGAGCGAGTCGTCGGCTGGGTTGCGATCTCGCCGACGTCGAGCCGCGAGTGCTACTCGGGCGTCGTCGAGCACTCCGTCTACGTCGCGGACGAGTTCCGTGGCCGTGGCGTCGGACGAGCGCTCATCGACGCGCTCCTGCGCAGCGCGGACGAAGGTGGGATCTGGACGATCCAGACGAGCATCTTCCCGGAGAATGGAGCGAGCATCGCGGTGCATGAACGACTCGGCTTTCGCGTCGTCGGGCGCCGAGAGCGCATCGCGGAGCTCGACGGTGTCTGGCGTGACACCTTCCTGCTCGAGCGCCGCTCGCCGCACGACGGGGTCAGACCCGTGGGGTCTGACCCCTAAGCGCTCTCGTCGAACCGGCGGAACACGACGCATGCGTTGTGGCCGCCGAAGCCGAACGAGTTGGAGACGCCGATCTCGATCTCCTCTTGGCGCGCCTCGTTCGGGATGTAGTCGAGATCGCACTCGGGATCGGGAACCTCGTAGTTGATCGTCGGGGGCAAGACGCCGCGCTGTAGGGCGAAGATCGTGAAGATCGCCTCCACGGCGCCCGCCGCCCCGAGACAGTGCCCCGTTGCCCCCTTCGTGGACGACACGGGCGTTCGGGACGCCTTCTCCTCGCCGAGCGCGAGCCTGAGTACACGCGTCTCCGCCGAGTCGCCGGAGGGCGTCGACGTCCCGTGCGCGTTGACGTAACCCACGTCCGCCGGCGAGATTCCCGCATCTCCAAACGCCATTCGCATGGCGCGCGCAGGATTCGAGCCGCTCGGGTCGGGGTCCGAGACGTGACTCGCGTCGGCCGACACGCCGTACCCGAGCACCTCGGCGTAGATCTTCGCTCCGCGTTTCCGCGCGTGCTCGAGCTCCTCGAGCACCAGCATCGCGCCCGCCTCGCCCATGACGAAGCCGTCACGGCCGGAGTCGAACGGCCGCGACGCCGTCTTAGGGTCCTCGTTGCGCCTCGACAGCGCTCGCATCGCGGTGAAGCCGGCGATCCCGACTCGCGTGATCGGGGCCTCCGTGCCGCCGCAGAACATGACATCGGCGCGGCCGAGCCGAATCGCATCGAGTCCGTCGCCGATCGCCATGTTCGACGCCGCGCAGGCCGTACACTCGGCTGCGAGTGGGCCCTGCGCGCCGAGCTCCATCGACACCCAGGCTGCGGCCATGTTCGGGATGATCTGGACGATCGCGAACGGACTCGTCCGGTCGGGACCTCGTTCGAGGAGGCTCTGGAAGCAGTCCTCGAACGCGTAGAGCCCGCCGATTCCGGTCGCGACTGCCGCTCCCACACGCTCGGGCTCGGACCCGATCGAGACGCCGCTATCCGCCTCCGCCATACGAGCGGCGGAAAGTGCCAGCTGGGAGAACTTGTCCATGCGCCGCGCCTGCTTTCGTTCGATCCACGTCGTGGGGTCGAACCCTTTGACCTCGCACGCGAAGTGCACCGCATAGTCCGCGGTGTCGAAATGGGTGATCGGACCGGCGCCGGACTCCCCCGCGACGAGGCTCGCCCAGGTGGACTCCGGATCGTTGCCGAGTGGAGTCACCATCCCCACCCCGGTGATGACGACGCGGCGACGTCCGTTCTGAGAGCTCAGTGTCATTCGCTACATCCCGAGCCCGCCGTCCACCAGGAGCACCGCGCCCGTGATGAACGACGCGTCCTCGGAGCACAAGAACCGTACCGCTCCCGCAACGTCCTCCGGATCGCCGAGCCTCCCCAGAGGCGTGTTCTTGAGCATTGCGTCCGTCGCTTCCTCCGGAAGGACAGCGGTCAGCCGCGACTTCACGTATCCGGGTACCACGACGTTCGCGCGAACATTCCGGCTTCCCAGCTCGCGCGCGAGTGCCTTCGTGAAACCGATGATCCCTGCCTTCGATGCCGCGTAGTTCGTCTGTCCCCAGTTCCCGTGAATGCCGACGATCGACGAGATGTTCACGACGACTCCCGCACGCTTCTTCATCATCCCCCGCGCGGCGGCACGGCACGTGTAGAAGCACGACGCGAGGTTGGTGTCGATCACGGTGTCCCAGTCCTCGTTTGACATGCGCACGAGAAGCCCGTCTCGCGTCACGCCTGCGTTGTTCACCAGGATGTCGAGGTCGCCCGCCGCCTCGACGAGGGTACGCGCCGACTCCGGGTCGGACACGTCGGCCTGAACGGCGCGTGCGCCGATCTCCGCAGCGAGCGTCTCCGCCTCGTCGACCCCGGTCCGATAGGAGAGGGCGACCGACGCACCGGCAGCCGCGAGATCGACGGCGATCGCACGGCCGATTCCGCGCGAGGCGCCCGTCACGAGTGCGTTCTTGCCCTCGAGAGAGCCGAACGCAGGCTGGGTCACCGCACGAGCGCTTCCTGCGCGCGCTCGAGGCTCTCGAGGGTGTTCACCGACATCGTCTTCACGCTCCGATCGATTCGCTTGACCAGTCCCGAAAGGACATTCCCGGGGCCGACCTCGACGAACGTCGTCGCTCCGCTTCGCACGAGCTCCGTGGCGGCCTGCGTAAACCTCACCGGCCCGGTTAGCTGGTCGACGAGCAGGGCGGCCACTCTCTGTGCCGGCTCGATCTTCGCGGTCACGGTCGACATGAACGGCGCCAGAGGCTCGGCGATGCGCACCCGGTCGAGGGCGGGACGCAGGCGGTCCGCCGCCCGCGCGACCAGCGGGCTGTGAAACGCTCCGGAGACCTTGAGCCGCACGGCTCGTCGAGCGCCGAGGCTTTCCGCCTCGGCGCAGCACTCCTCGACTGCCTCGTGCTCACCGGAGACGACGATCTGGCCGGGGCAGTTGTAGTTCGCCGGCCAGACCCCCACGATCCTCCGGCACAACTTCTCCACTTCCTCGTCGGCAAGTCCGAGAATCGCGGCCATGGCGCCGGGCCGTTGGCGCGCGGCCTCGGCCATTGCCAGACCGCGCTCGCGCACGAGCCCGATCGCTGCTCCGATCTCCAGGGAACCAGCGGCGGCAAGCGCAGCGAACTCACCGACGGAATGCCCCACGACGACGTCCGGTTCGAGCCGACGCTCACGCATGGCCGCCAGGATGGCCAGGCTCGTTGCCACGAGCGCGGGCTGCTGTACCTCGGTCTCGACCAGCTCGGTCAGCGGCGTTTCGAAGCAGAGCTTCTCGAGGTCGAGGCCCGAAGCCTCGGACCCGATCCGATAGACCTCACGTGCCGCTGGGAACGCTTCGGCAATCTCCCGCCCCATTCCCATCTCGAGCGACCCCTGCCCGGGGAAGCAGAAAGCGACTTTGCTCATCGGTCGGCTCCCGGCCGATGAGCGTGGAGGGGTGTGGGGAAGGCGCGAAGCGCCTTGTCCGCGAAGCGGACCAGGGGAAGGGGTCTGGGGAAACCGGTAGGTTGCCCGAGCTCGTGCCCGAGGACCTCCACCATGGTTTCCCCCGTGAACGCGAGCTGAAGGCGAGCGTTGCTCATGAGGGCCTCCCGTTCGTCCATTCGATGAGGGCGGAGCCCCACGTGAGGCCGGCACCCATGCCGGTCATCAGGATCAGCGCCCCGTCGTGCAGCCGGCCTTGCACACGCGCGTCCTCGAGCGCGAGCGGGATCGAACCGGACGACGTGTTGCCATAGCGATCGACATTCACGATGGTCTTCTCCGCGGGGATCCCGAGCTTAGCGACCGCGTAGTCGATGATCCGCTTGTTGGCCTGGTGCGGAATATAGACGTCGACATCGTCGACCGTCTTGCCGCACGCGGGTAGGAGCTGCTCCGCCGAGTAGACGAGGATACGCGTCGCGAACTTGAACACCTCGCGTCCGTTCATCTTGAGGATCGCCTCCGGGTTGTCGAAGCTCCTCGACCCCGAGCCCGGGTACCAGAGGTTCTCGCCACCGCCGCCGTCAGCGCCGAGCTCGAACCCGAGAAAGCCGCCGCTCTCCACCGGCTCCATCACGACGGCGCCTGCGCCGTCTCCGAAGAGCACGAGCGTCGAGCGATCGTCCCAGTCGAGGATCTTGGAAAGCACGTCACCTCCTACGACGAGCGTGCGGCGCGAGAGCCCCGAGGCGAGCATCGCGTACGCCTGGGCTACCGCATACACGAAGCCGGTGCACCCCGCGAGGAGGTCGTAGGCCGCGGCCTTCGGCATCTCCAGGGCATCTGCGAGGAGCGCCGAGGACGTCGGGAACATCATGTCCGGAGTCACGGTGGCGCAGATCAGGAGGTCGATGTCGGCAGGTTCGACGCCGGCGTCGGCGAGGGCCGCCCGGGCGGCCGGCAGGGCGATGTCCGTCAGCGCCTCGTCGTCCGCCGCGATACGGCGCTCACGGATCCCCGTGCGCTCCTGGATCCACTCGTCCGAGGTCTCGACGATCTGCGCCAGCTCGTCGTTCGTCAGGACGCGCTCGGGGACATGGGTGCCGAGCCCGGTGACGCCTATACGAACGCCCGAGGCCGCGCCGATCATCGCTCCACCGCGAAGGTCAGCGTGCCGCGTGCGGCGAGCTCGTCGCCGACGTGGGCCGTCGCCTTGCCACGGCCGATCGGGCCGCGGACCGTGTCGATCTCACAGACGAGCGTGAGGGTGTCCCCCGGCTCGACGACTCGCTTGAAGCGGCAGTCGTCGATCCCGGCGAAGAACGCGATCTTTCCGCGATTCTGCTCCTGGATCAAGACCGCGACCGCGCCGGTCTGCGCCATCGCCTCGACGATCAGCACACCCGGCATCACCGGCCTGTCGGGGAAGTGGCCGGGAAACCACCAGTCGTCTGCGCGCACGTCGCGGCGAGCCACGACCCTCCGACCCGGCTCGAGCTCCAGGACCTCGTCGATGAGCAGAAACGGCTCGCGATGGGGCAGGACCGCCTCGATCGCGGCGCGGCCGAAGGGAACGGCTGGCGCTTGCACGGCGCGAGTCTACTGACCAGGCTAGAGCGTATTCGTCCGCGAGACACGTGCGGCCGGCCGACTCACGTTCCCAGCCGCGTCCCAGGCGACGACCCGCACTCGGCGTGCGACGCCGCTCCACGGGATGCGCACGATCCCGGCCCGCTCGACGTCGCGCCTGCGGGCCCGCCCGTCGATGCGAAGCGTGAGCACTGCGGGCTCGCTCACCTCGAGACGAAGCCTTGGGCCCGGGAGGATCCTGATCCGCGGCGCAACGGTGTCGGAGACGAACGGCGCGCCGTGGGAGATCGCTCCGACGCCGTCGTCCACCTCGACGATCATCTGATAGCTCCCGTCGCGAAGCGTTCCCGTACTACGGACGCCGTCCCAGACAAACCGCTGTGGTCCGGGGAGGAGGCTGGCAAAGAGCGGGCTCGCCACCCAGCGGTCGCCGCGTACGACCCGGATTCGCACCTCGGCGGGGGCTGCGAGCGAGAAGGCGAGTGCGATGCGGTCCTTTCGTCCGTCGCCGTTCGGCGAGAAGGCTGCGGGAGTCACCGTCACGGCGCCGAGCGTCCTCGTGACCGTCAACGGGACGAGTCGTTGTACCAGCGCACCGGCGGCCGTCCGCGCGGTGATCACGATGGTGTAGGAACCGTCCGCGAGCGAGGCGCCGTCGATGTCGACCGTGTGCTGACCTGCTCGCGTCCAGACGCGATCGACGACGGTCGCAAGAATGGCGCCGATCGGGTCGACGACCTCGACCGTGACGTTTGCGGGCGCATTCAGCCGGTAGGTGAGGAGCGACGCATCGGCCTGTCCGTCGCCGTTCGGGCTGATCGCCTCCGGATCGGCCGCCGCGGCCTCGATGGCCAGAGCCGGAGCCGCGCCCCCCGCGCGAACGACGCCGCCCGCCGAACGGGCGCCCGCGACCGCAATCGTCCACGTGAAGGTCCCTGCCGGAGTCCCGGCGGCGTCCCAGGTCCAGTCGATCTCACGGCCCGAGCTCGAGCCGCGCACGACCTCGATACGGCTCGCATCGGTCACGATCACGTCCCAGGGCTGCGCTGGCGAGACCCTTGCCCGAAAGCGAACGCTGGTCCCGCTCACCTCGGCACGAGGTTCGAACACCTTCGGGAGCCCGATGGCGCGAATCGCCGCAGACAGCGCGTCGAGCGTCCCATAGAGGGCGTTCCCCGGACACTCCGTGAACCCGGTGTCACGATGTCCCGAGACGGCTCTCAGTGTCACGGGGATTCCGTTCGCGTACCGCTCGCTCCCACCGGAGATGAACGTCAGGAAGCTCGTCGGGTCGAGGTGGGCGACGTCGAGACGCCAGGCGAGGAGCCGCGCAATCGCGTCCTGGGCCGCCCTGGAGGGCTGACTGCTCCCGTACGTGCCGAGCAGCGCGACGCCGACCGATCCCGTATTGAACCCTTGCGCGTGCGCTCCGACAACAGCGCGCTCGATCCCTCCGAATCGTCCCTCGTACACGGTGCCGAAGCGGTCGACGAGAAAGTTGTAGCCGATGTCGTTCCAGCCGTTCCCCTGCACGTGGAAGAGCTGGATCGCCCTGACGATCGCCGGCGCCTCGGCGCGCGAGTAGTCGTTTCGTCCCGCCGTATGGTGGACGATCGCGAGCCTGACATTCGCCGCGTACGCCGGGGGCGCACGCCGAATCGACTCGTTCGCTCCCCACGACAAGCGCGGCACGACCGGGGGTGTGTCGGCAGTCGCGACCATGCGGTACGGGACACGTAGCTCCGGGCTCCAGACGAGGCGGGCACGAATCCGGGAAACACGGCCGACTGCGCGGGCTTCGATTGCCGTCGCCGGACCGACCCACCAGGGGTTGCCGAGACGCCATCCGGACGCGCGATCCTCAGGCGAGCCTGCGTCGGGACCATCCTCGGCTTCAGGCGCGGCTCGCCGCCATCCACTCCAGCGCCCGTCGCGCGAACGCGTGCGGAAGACGACTCGCCCGGCGCCTCGCCACTGGACGCCCGCGAGCGTGAACGGCCTCGTCGCTCGAGGCGGGACGTAGGCGCCCTGCCCGTTCGCCTGGAGCTCGACTGTCCTGACGCTCGAGCTCGTGCCTGCAAGCGCCTGGCCGGAATGCACGAGCGCGGCGAGGACCGCGGCGGTGAGGAGAAAGCGGCGCATGTGAGCCCAGAGTGGCCATCCCACGATTCGCGGACAAGGGCGAGAAACCCTCCGTTGATAGAATCCTTACACCGGTGCGGAACCGCCTTTTGCGGGGACTTCTCTCTCTCGCGCTCATCCTTGTCGCCCTCGCAGCGCCCATGGTCGCGAGCGGGCAGGACTCGGAGACGCGTGTTCTCGCCGTTCACCTCGACAACGACATCAACCCGGTCACGCAGGAGTACGTGGAGAACGCGGTCGACCGCGCCGAGGACGAGGGCTTCGCGGCCGTGGTCCTCGTGCTCGATACGCCCGGTGGTCTCGCCTCGTCGATGCGCGGGATCGTGAAGCGATTTCTCGCCGCCGAGGTGCCCGTCGTCGTCTACGTTGCCCCACCCGGATCGAGCGCGGACTCCGCAGGAGCCGTGATCGCAATGGCCTCGGACATCGCCGCGATGGCCCCGCAGACGAACATCGGCTCGTCCACGCCCATCTCGCTCGGCGGCCAGGACATCTCGAAGGATCTCCGCCGCAAGATCGTGAACGATGCTGCGGCATACATCGGCGAGCTGGCGCGCGAGCACGATCGCAATGTGGTGGCGGCGCGAAAGATGGTCACCGAGGCGTCGAACTACGGAGCCCGGCAGGCGAAGGCGATCGGGCTGGTCGAGGTGATCGCGCCGACCCTCCCCGCGCTCCTGAACGAGGTCGACGGGACGAAGACGGTCCCGAAAGGCCTCGTACTCGAGACGGCAGGAGCGCAGATCGAGAACGTCGAGATGAGCTTCTGGCAGCGGGCCCGGGACTTCCTCGTCGACCCGAACCTGATTGCGCTCATGCTCTCGATCGGGCTCATCGGGATCGTGGTCGAGCTGTGGAATCCGGGCCTCGTCTTCCCGGGCACGGTCGGGGCGATCTCGCTCATTCTCGGTCTCTACGGCCTGCAGGTGTTGCCCGTTTCGCTCGCGGGCTTGCTGCTCATGATCCTGGCGGCCGCATTCTTCGTCGCGGAGGCCTTCGTCCCCAGCCATGGGGCGCTGACCGTCGCGGGGGCGGTCATGTTCGTCCTCGGCGCACTCATGCTCTTCGACCCGGCCGGAGACGCGTACCAGGTCTCGCTTCCGGTCGCGATCGGCATCGCCGGCAGCCTCGCGCTTCTACTCGGCCTAGCGCTGTCCCGCGTGGTGCGCGTCGCGCGTCGCCCTGCAGCGGTCGGGGTACACGGGATGGTGGGCCACGACGGCGTCGTTCGGCGCGACGGCATGGTGCAGATCAACGGCGAGCTCTGGCGGGCCCGGACGAGCGACGGCGCTCCGCTCGTGCCGGGCGAGCGCATGAAGGTCGAACAGGTCGAGGAAGACTTGCGACTCGTCGTAGGATCCCTCGCGTCACCCGAACCGGAGGAAGGGAGCTGATGGACGTGTCCGCAGGCCTGATCGTTCTCGTCGCAGCGCTCGTCATCGTCGTCCTGTTCCTCTTCGCCGCGGTCAAGATCGCGCGCGAGTACGAACGGGGCGTGATCTTCCGTCTCGGCCGGCTGCTGCCGGAGCCGAAGGGACCGGGGCTCTTCCTGCTCATCCCGGTCATCGACCGTATGGTCCGGGTCGACTTGCGGACGGTGACGCTGAACGTCCCGCCCCAGGAGGTCATCACGAAGGACAACGTCCCGGTCCGCGTGAACGCGGTCGCCTACTTCAGGATCGTCGAGCCGAACGCGGCCATCGTCCAGGTCGAGAACTACATGGTCGCGACGTCCCAGATCGCGCAGACGACTCTGCGCTCGGTGCTCGGCCAGCACGTGCTCGACGAGCTCCTCTCCGAGCGGGACAAGATCAACGCGATCCTGCAGGCGATCATCGACGAGGCGACGTCACCGTGGGGGATCAAGGTCTCGGTCGTCGAGGTCAAGGACGTCGAGATCCCCGCCGGGATGCAGCGCGCGATGGCACGTCAGGCCGAAGCCGAGCGGGAGCGCCGCGCGAAGGTCATCTCGGCCGAGGGCGAGTTCCAGGCATCCGAGCGGCTAAAGGACGCGGCGGCGATCATGTCCCAGGAGCCGATCACTGTGCAGCTTCGCTACCTGCAGACGCTGCTCGAGATCGGGGCGTCCAACAACTCGACGATCGTCTTCCCGATCCCGATCGACCTGCTCACTGCACTCAAGAAGCTCGCGGACGCGGCCGAGGCCTCGTAGCTCAGGCGACTGGCTCCTCGACATCGACCTCGGTCTCGGCGTCGTAGTCCGAGCCGACCACGGCGGCTAGTGTTGCCACCTTCTCGCCCTCGCGGAGGCGCATCACGATGACGCCTTGGGTCGCGCGTCCGGCCCTGCGGATCCCGTCGACCGGGATCTTGATCACGGTCCCGCCGTCGGAGATAAGCATGACCTGGTAGCCGTCGTGCACGATCCGCGCTCCCGCGAGGCGGCCCTTGCCCTCCACGAGCTGCGCCGTCTTGACTCCCATCGTCCCGCGACCCTTGACCGGGTAGTCGCCCACTCGCGTGCGCTTGCCGTAGCCGTTCTCGGTGACCACGAGAAGGTCGGCGTCGTCGACCGCGATGTCGAGCTCGATGACCTCGTCGTCCCTGCGGAGCTTCATGCCAGCGACACCTGAGGTGTCGCGGCCCATCGCGCGTACCTTCTTGCCGTGGAAGCGAACCGCCTGCCCGAGCCGCGAGACCATGAGCACGTCGTCGCCCTCGCCGGCGAGTCGCACTCCGATGAGCTCGTCGTCCTCGCGCAGCTTGATGGCGATGATCCCGTCGGCCTTCAACGGCGTGTTGTACACGACGAACTCCGTCTTCTTGACCATGCCCTTCCGCGTGCCGAACACGAGGTACTTCGCCTCCTCGAAGTTACGCGTGGCGATGACGGCCTGGACGTCCTCGTCCTGACGGAACGGGAGGAGGTTCACGATCGCGCGGCCCTTCGACTGACGCGATCCGAGCGGAAGCTCGTGCACCTTGAGCCGGTAGACCTTGCCCACCGTCGTGAAGAAGAGGATGTAGTCGTGCGTGGACGCGACGAAGAGGTGCTCGATGTAGTCGTCGTCTTTCATCTCCATCCCCATGACGCCGATACCGCCACGGCGCTGCTCCCGGTACGTCGTGACCGGTAGCCGCTTGATGTAGCCGGACTTGGTGATGGCGATGACCATGTCCTCCTCGGCGATCATGTCCTCGAGCTCGAGGTCGGTCTCGCCGGCGACGATCTCCGTGCGACGCTCGTCGGCCCTGCCGTAGATCTCCCTGAGCTCGAGCAGCTCCTCCTTGATCAGCGTGGCGATTCGCGACTCGTCGCCGAGGAGCGCCCGAAGCTCCGAGATGCGCTCTTGAAGATCTGCGTACTCGTCCTCGACGCGCTTCCGTTCGAGCCCGGTGAGCGCGCGCAGCCGCAGATCCAGGATCGCCTGCGCCTGGAGCTCACTGAGGTCGAAGCGCTCGATGAGCCCAGACCGCGCCTCGTCGGCGTCGTCGGCGGCACGGATCAGCCGGATGACCTCGTCGAGGTTGTCGAGTGCGATGAGGTAGCCCTCGAGGACGTGAGCGCGCGCAAGTGCCTTGCGAAGCTCGAACTGCGAACGGCGGGTGACGACCTCCCGCTGAAAGTCGAGGTAGTGACGGACGAACTCGAGGAGCGACAGCGTCCGAGGCACGCCGTCGACCAGGGCGACCGCGTTGTAGCCGAACGTCGTCTGGAGAGCAGTGTGCTTGAAGAGCTTGTTCAACGCGACCTGCGGTACCGCCTCGCGCTTCAGCTCGATCTGGATGCGCATACCCGTCTTGTCCGAGTAGTCCTGGAGATCGGAGACCTCGGTGATCACCTTCTCGCGGACGAGATCGGCGATCTTCGAGATCACCCCGCCGTCCCCGCCCTTTTTCACGCCGTACGGCAACTCCGTGACGATGATCGCGCTCTTGCCGCCACGCAGCTCCTCGACGTGCGCCCGCGCGCGCATGACGATCCGGCCGCGGCCGGTTCGATACGCGTCGCGAATCCCCGACCGCCCGACGACGATGCCACCGGTCGGGAAGTCGGGGCCCTTCACGTGCTTCATGAGATCCTCGACGCTCACGGCCGGCTTTTCGATGAGCGCGACGACCGCGTCGATCGTCTCGGCGAGGTTGTGCGGAGGGATGTTCGTGGCCATCCCCACGGCGATGCCCGTCGATCCGTTGACGAGCAGATTCGGGAAGCGGGACGGCAGAACCTGCGGCTCGCGGCGCGATTCGTCGTAGTTCGGGCCGAAGTCGACCGTGTCCGAGTCGATGTCACGGAGCATCTCCGTCGCGAGCTTCGCGAGGCGGCACTCGGTGTAGCGCTCCGCAGCCGGCGGGTCGTCGTCGATCGAACCGAAGTTCCCCTGGCCGTCGACGAGCGGGTAGCGCAGCGAGAACGGTTGGACGAGTCGCGCGATCGCGTCGTAGATCGAGCTCGAGTCGTGCGGGTGGTACTTCCCCATCACGTCCCCGGTGACGCGCGCGCACTTGACGTACGGCCGATTCGGCTGATGACCCGCGTCGTGCATCGCCCACAGCACCCGGCGATGCACTGGCTTGAGACCGTCACGGACGTCCGGGAGCGCGCGGCCGACGATGACGCTCATCGCATAGTCGAGGTAGCTCGAGCGCATCTCCTGCTCGAGCTCGCGCGGCTCGATCCGCCCGGCGCCGAGCGGCTCTACGACATCAGACATCCAGGAACCTCACGTCCTTGGCGTTCTGCTCGATGAAGAGTCGTCGTGGCTCGACCTGATCCCCCATGAGCGTCGAGAAGACTCGGTCGGCAGCCGCAGCGTCCTCCACCTCGACACGAATCAGCAACCGTTTCGCTGGGTCCATGGTCGTCTCCCAGAGCTGCTCGGGGTTCATCTCGCCCAGGCCCTTGAAGCGGCTGATCTGCATGCCTTCCTTCGCCAGGTCGAGCGCGTTCGAGCGAAGCTCCTCGAATGTCTCCGCACGCGAGGACTTGTTCCCGAAGACGACCGTGAACGGGGGGAGACCGACGATCTCGCCGACCTTGGCGTAAGCGCGCTGAACGGCGCCATACGTCGAGGAGCCGAGCATCGCCGTCGGGAGCACGACGCGATGTGCGGTGCTGGTCTCCGTCTCGACGACGCGCACGTGGAGGACCTCGTCGAGCTCCTCCTCCACCGTGAGCTCGTAGCCGTTCGGCGGCAATGAGGCGATGAGGGCTGCGGTATCGGGCGGGTCGTGCGTCTCGGCTTCGACGAGTCCGTGCGAGATCGCAAAGCGTGCGGCAGGGCCGAACTCGGCCTCGAGCTTCGCGGCCCAGGCTTCGAGGTGGACGAGCTCGCGGACGAGCCGCGTCCAGCGAGCCTCCGTCAGCGCGGTCTCGCGATCGTCGCGTCCAGCTACCGTCATGTCCTTCACGCGTTCGCGGACCAGGAGGTCCTCGAGCTGCGCGTCCTTCTCGAAGTACATGCCCCTGCTTCCGAGCTTCACGTGATACAGCGGCGGGACTGCGATGAACACGTGGCCTCGCTCGAAGAGCTCGGGCATCGTCCGGTACAGGAACGTGAGCACGAGCGTCCGGATGTGCGCGCCGTCGACGTCCGCGTCCGTCATCACGATCACCCGGCCGTAGCGCAGATTGGCGATGTCGAACTCGTCACCGAAGCCTGTGCCGATCGCCGTGATCATGGCCTGGATCTCCGTGTTCGACAGAACCTTGTTGATGCGGTTCTTCTCGGAATTGATGATCTTCCCGCGCAGGGGCAGGATCGCCTGCGTCGTGCGATCGCGGGCCTGCTTGGCCGAACCGCCGGCCGAGTCTCCCTCGACGATGAAGAGCTCCGCCGACTCGGGATCTTTGATCGTGCAATCGGCGAGCTTTCCCGGAAGCGACGCGTTTTCGAGCGCGCTCTTCCGCCGCGTGAGCTCGCGCGCCTTGCGGGCAGCCTGGCGCGCGTTGCGCGCGGCGATCGCCTTCTGCACGATCTGACGCGCCTCCGTTCGATTCTCCTCGAGAAACTCGGCGAGCCTGAGGTTGACGACTTTCTCGACGAGGCCGGCGACGCCCGGGTTGCCGAGTTTCGTCTTCGTTTGGCCTTCAAACTGCGGGTTGCGGAGCTTGATCGAGATGACGGCTGCCAGGCCCTCGCGCGCGTCCTCGCCCTCGAGGTTGTCGTCCTTCTCCTTCAGGAGCCCTTCCTGACGCGCGTACTGGTTGAGCGTGCGCGTGAGCGCCGCACGGAAGCCCTGGAGGTGGGTCCCGCCCTCGGTCGTGTTGATGTTGTTCGCGAACGAGAACACGGACTCGACGTACGAGCTGTTCCACTGCATCGCGACCTCGACGGTCCCTTCGTCGCTTTCGCCCTCGAAGTACACGATGTGCTTGTGCACCGGGTCCTTCGCCTCGTTGACGTGGGCGACGAAGTCCCGGATCCCGCCCTCGTAAAGGAACTCGTCGGTTCGTCCGCCTGCGCGCTCGTCCCGAAGGACGATCCGAAGTCCACGCGTGAGGAAGGCCGTCTCGCGCAGACGCTGGAGGAGCGTCGCCGCGTCGAACTCCGTCTCGTCGAAGACGTCGGGATCGGGGAGAAACGAGATCGTGGTTCCGGACTCGCGCTTGCCCGCCACTCCGACCGTCACCATGTCGGCGTTGGGCTCGCCGCGGGTGAACTCCTGTCGGTACACCTTCCCGTCGCGCCGCACCTCGGCGACGAGCCATTCGGAGAGCGCATTCACCACGGAGACGCCGACGCCGTGCAGTCCGCCGGAGACCTTGTAGCCCTCTCCCCCGAACTTGCCGCCGGCGTGCAGCTTCGTGAGCACCACCGTGAGTGCCGACATCCCCTGGTCGGCGATGACATCGACCGGTATACCCGCCCCGGCATCGCGTACGGTGACGGAGTTGTCCGGATGGATGGTCACGTCGACGAGGTCGTTCCTTCCGGCCAGGGCCTCGTCGACCGCGTTGTCGACGACCTCGTAGACGAGGTGATGGAGCCCTCGGGCACCCGTCGAGCCGATGTACATGCCCGGGCGCAGACGGACCGGCTCGAGACCCTCGAGAACGGTGATGTCCTTCGCGGTATAGGCTGCTTCCGCCATTAAAAAAGCCCTGCAAATCGCCATATTGCGGGGCCGAGTAAGTCTATCAGAAACGACGGCCGGACCGGGCCTTGGCGAGGCTTGCACGGGCAGCCCGAGCGGCCAGCTCGCGCAGCTCCGGGTCATCGATCTCGGCGGCAGCCGAGGCTGCGACTGCAGCCTCCTCGGACGTCGGTTCGAGCGCTTCGGTCGAGGCGCGCGCAGGCTTCGATTCCGGAGCATCCGGCTCCGGAATCGGCCCCACCGCGAAGCGAAGTTTCTTCGGCGCGTCGTGCGCAAGTCGCGAGGCGAGTGCGTCGAGAACGTCCGCCGAGAGCCGGTCGAGCTCGAACGCCCAGGTGGCCGACGACGTCGCGACATGGAGCGTTCCGTCGCGGGAAACTCGGAGCGGCCACGCCTGCTGCGCGACGGCAGCGCCGACCGCGGCCGGCCAGACAGCCGTGATCGCCGCGAGCGGGAGCGCTGGCCGGGCTCCGCTACGCGCGAGCTCACGCTCGACCTCGCTGCCGATCCGATCCATCAACGAACCCTCCCTGGTGAGACGGCGAGAGCCTGAGCCGGCTCGATCGGTAGCGCCGCTCGTGCCGTCGCGGTGATGACTGTCTGCCCACCTCGCACGACGATCTCCGCCAGCGCGCGGCGGCGATCGCCGTCGAGCTCGGAGAAAACGTCGTCGAGCAACACGAGGGGCGCCGCGGCCGAGCGCGACTTCAGCACTTCCGCCTCGGCGAGGACGAGCGCGAGGACCGCCATCCGCTGCTCGCCTTGTGAACCGAACGTGCGCAGGTCGCGGGCGTCAGCCTCGAGCCGTAGGTCGTGCAGATGCGGTCCCGCACCCGTGATCCCACGCTCGAGGTCCCGCTCGAGGCGCGCGTCGAGCTCCGCGATCGTCGGCGCCTCGCCGTCGTAGGCAAGCTCCGCGGCATCGAGCCCGAGCGTGCCGGCAAGCTGGGCGAACGGCCCCGCGAGCGTCGCCGCAGTCTCGGCACGCGCAGCGACGAGCTCGATACCGAGCACGACCACGCGCTCTGTCCACGGCCGCAGCGCCTCGGACGACGAGCTTCCCGCACGGAGACGGCGAAGTCCTGCGTTTCGTTGACCTACAGCCGTCGCGTACTCCAGCGGAAGCGACGCTTTCGCCGGCGACAGCCGGCCGAGGCTTCTGTCGATGTAGGCCCTCCGCGTCGCCGGCGCGCCCTTCACGACGGCGAGCCTGTCGGGCGTGAACACGAGCGTACGCAGCTCGAGGCGAAGCCGCTCCGCGGAAGCAAGCCGGTGGCCGTTCAGGTGAGCGCGGCGGGCATCGCGAGGAGCCAGAACCACGTCGGTTTCGAAAGCAGTCTCCGCGTTCGTCCCGCGCAGACCGACCCGAGCGGCCTCGGCGCCGAACCGCACCATTTGCGCATCGCTTCGGGCCCGCGGTGAGAACCCTTGCGTGCCGACGTGAAGACCCTCGAGCAAGTTCGTCTTTCCCGCGCCGTTCGGACCGTGGAGGAGAACGATCCCCGGCTGGAGCTCGAGCTCGAGGCCGCGGTACGAGCGGAAGTCCCGGAGCAATACCTCGCGGACGATCAGCCCGCGAGCCGGATGGGCATGATCAGGTACCAGAAGCTCTCGTCCGGCGAAGCGATGAGACCGGGACGCAAGCGGTTGATGAGCTTGAGCTGGATCGTGTCGCTCGAAACCGCCTCGAGACCGTCCCGAAGGAAGTCGGGGTTGAAGCCGATCTCGACCTCTTCACCGGCGAAATCGATCGGAAGCGACTCCGTCGCCTCGCCGACATCCTGCGTCTGCGCCGAGATCGTGAGCTCTCCATCCGCGAATCGGAGGCGAAGCGGTGCGTTGCGCTGAGCCATCACTCCCGCTCGGCGCACGACTTCGAGCAGCGATTCGCGCTGTAGTGTGATCTCCGCCTCGAACGTCTCGGGAAGTAGCTGCTTGTAGTTCGGGAACTGGCCGTCGATGCGTCGACTCGTGAGCCATGCATCACCTGCTGCGAAGATGACGTAGTTCTCGTGCACGCCGAGCTCGACGTGCTCTTCGCCGGCGGCCAGGCGAGCGAGCTCTTGCAGCGCGCGTGCCGGGATGATCGCGTCGAGCTCCGGAGACGTCTCGTTGAGCACCGTCTCCTTCACAGCGAGCCGGTATGAGTCCGTCGCGGCCATGATCAGCTGATCGCCCTCGAAACGGACGAGGACGCCCGTGAGCACGGGTCGGGATTCGTCGCGAGATGCCGCCCGACCGACCTTCTCGATCGTCTCCAGAAGCGATGCCGCATCTATCTGCTGCAGTGAGACGTCGAGTGGCGGGAGTCGCGGGAAGTCTTCCGCGCTGTACACGTTCAGGCGTGACGAGTGACCTCCGGACGTCACGGCGAGGACGCCGTCTCCCTCCTCGTGCGTCAGCGTGACCGAGTCCGCAGGCAAGAGACGTACGAGATCGGTGAGAAGGCGGCCTGGTACGACGACTGCCGCATCCCCGGAGACCTCACCCGAGATGGAGGCACGCAGCGAGATCTCCATGTCGGTGGCAGCAAGCGTCAGCCGCCCTTCCTCCGCTTTCAGCAGGATCCCGCTCAAGACCTGCACAGCGCTTCGACTGGACACCGCACGAGCGACGGTTGCGAGCGCGGATGCGAGCTCGTTTCGTGCGCAGGTTGCGCTGAGAGTCGTTCCGGAGGCTAGGTCTGTGTTCATTACTGAAAAGAACTCGTAGAAGTAGTAGGAGTGTGGATCATGGGGATGACGAGGTGATTGTGCACTAGAAGCGGGGAAAACCTGTGTGCGTGGACCGGTGGACGGAGAGAGCCGGTTTCCACAGGGCGGTCGAGGCAGACACTAGGGACCCCCACCTCAGCGCGCCTGCTTGATACGCGCGGTGAGTTCTTGCACAAGGTTGTACACCGAGCGGTCCTCGCGAATCAGCCTGGTGATCTTGTCCTTCGCATGGATCACCGTCGTGTGGTCGCGTCCTCCGAACTCCCTGCCGATCATCGGGAGCGAGGAGTCGGTCAGCTCGCGCGAGAGGTACATCGCCACTTGTCTCGGATAGGCGACCGCCTGAGATCTCCGAGGGCTCACGAGCTCGTCCAGGGTGACTCCGAAGCGTTTGGACACGGCTTCCTGGATCCGCGAGATCGTTACCTCCGGTGCTGCGTCTCCTTGCGGGAACACGTCCTTGAGGACGTGCTCGGCGAGTTCCACCGTCATCGGCCGATCCGTGAGGGACGAGAACGCGACGACCCGAGTGAGTGCTCCTTCGAGCTCCCGGATGTTCGACGAGACGCGCCCGGCGATGAACGTGAGCACCTCGGGATCCGTGATAGCGATCCGCTCCGTGTTGACCTTCTTGCGGAGGATCGCGATCCGTGTCTCGAGGTCGGGCGCCTGGATGTCGGTGAGCAGACCCCACTCGAAGCGCGACCGGAGTCGCTCCTCGAGCGTGGCGATCTCTCTCGGTGGACGATCGGAGGAGATGATGATCTGCGCGCCGCCCTCGTAGAGCGAGTTGAACGTGTGGAAGAACTCCTCCTGTATCCGCTCTTTTCCCTCGAAGAACTGGATGTCGTCGATGAGAAGGACGTCGTAGTTGCGATAGCGCCTCTTGAAGCCCTCGATCCTCTTGTCCCTGAGCGAGTCGATGAAGTCGTTCATGAACGTCTCGCTCGTCACGTAGCGCATGGTCAAGCGACGCGAGTGCTGCCTGACGTAGTGGCCGATGGCCTGGAGCAGGTGCGTCTTGCCGAGCCCTGTGCCGCCGTAGATGAAGAGTGGGTTGTACGCCTGCGCGGGAGCCTCGGCAACCGCAAGCGCCGCGGCGTGCGCAAAGCGATTCGACGAGCCGATCACGAAGAGATCGAACGTGTACTTCGAGTTCAGGGCGACCTCTGGCGAATCGCGGTACGAGATCTCCGCCTCGCGACGGCGAAGCTCGGTTTCTGCGGGCCTGGGCGCGGCGGGTGGCTGAGGCCTCCGCTCGCTGACCGTGAAGGCGACGAGCACCTCGCGACCGAGCGCTTCCCGTGCGACTCCCGACACGAAGTCGAGGAAATGACCCTGGATCCAGTCCCGCGTGAAATCGTTGGGGACCTCGACGACGAGCTGGTGCTCACCCAGCGACACTGGGCCAGCGTGACCGAACCAAGTCTCGTACGTCGTCTCGGTGAGCGCCTCTCTCAGTCGATCTGCAATCGACTCCCAGAGGATCTCGGCTGTTGGCTCGGTGGCGTTCTCCACCCGTCCTCACGCTCACATCGGGTCGTAGGGAACGGCGAGCATAGCACCACTCGCAATGCGCCTCAACGCCTTCCCGACCACCGCCTGTGGATGAAAAAGGGGCCATTTTCCAGGTATTTCTCGCGTTCCACATCTCTTTCCACAGGTGTGGAAGACGGAAGCTCGGTTCTCGAATCAGAAAACGTCGAGAGGCGCGGAGCAGCGATTTCGAGACGGACCGCGCCACGTCCGTCTGTGGAAAACGACGGCTCCAGTACGTCGTCTATACTGCCCGCTCCCCCGGCCGCGGTACCCTTTCGAAGAGCAAAGAGACGTGAAGCGCACCTATCAACCGAACGTCCGCCGCCGCAAGCGGAGACACGGATTCCGGGCGCGAATGGCGTCGCGCGGAGGCCGCGCGATTCTGAAGCGCCGTCGCGCGAGAGGGCGCAAGCGCCTCTCCGCCTGAGGCGCCCGTCCGTGCAGCGCCGCAACCGGCTCTCCCGCTCGCGGGATTTCGAAGCCGTCTACCGACGTGGTCAGTCGGCGTCGACTCGGCACCTGGTCCTGCACTGGTTCCCGCGTGACGACGACACGGACGGGTCGCCTCGCCTGGGTCTTGCGGTTCCTCGCTCTGTGGGCTCCGCTGTCGTTCGGAACCGTGTCAAGCGCCTTCTCCGAGAAGCATGGCGGGAGGTCCTCGACGCGGTCCCGGCGGGTCACGATTACGTCCTGGCGGCCCGCCCCGGCTTCGCCGAGCCAGCAGAGACGCGTGGACGCGAATGGCTCGTCGCCGAGATCTCCGACGTGCTCGGAAAGGTTCGAACGTGAAGTACGCCGGCATCGCAGCCGTCCATCTCTGGCGCTGGACCTTCGGCCTCCTGACGCCACAGGGAACGTGCAAGTACCACCCGAGCTGCTCGCAGTACGCGATCGACGCACTCCGTGAGTTCGGGCTCCTGCGAGGCACGATCCTCGCCGGCTGGCGTCTCCTTCGCTGCAATCCGTGGAGCCACGGAGGGGTCGACCATGCGCGAGACCAGGCCGTCTTTCCGCTCTTTCGGTCCGGGAGGGCTCGAACGTGATCGTCGGCGGCATCCTCTCTCCGCTCGAGAACGTCCTCACCGAGGTCTTGATCTGGCTCCACGACTCGGCGGGTCTGTCCTGGGCCTGGGCGATCGTCGCGCTGACCGTGATCGTGCGGATGCTCCTCGTCCCGGTCGCGATCCGCCAGATCCACTCGATGCAGAGCCTGCAGATCCACGCCCCCGAAATGAAGGCGATCCAGCAGCGCTACAAGAACGACCGCCAGAAGCAGTCGGAAGAGCTCATGAAGTTCTACAAGGAGAACAAGATCAACCCGTACGCCTCCTGCCTGCCGATCGTGTTTCAGATCCCGATCTTCATCGGTCTGTTCTTCGTGCTGCGAGACTTCAAGAAGGAGATCTTCTGCGACCCGACCCGTGGCGACTTCTGCGATTCCGCCAACAACGTTCTTCCGGGATTCCACTCAGCCCTCGAGTGGCTGAGCCTCATCGATATCACGGAGCCAACCAAGGACGCCTGGGGGCCGCTCCTGATTCTCGTCTACGTCGTCAGCCAGCTGACCTCGACGTGGCTGATGTCGACGTCGATGCAGAGCCAGGCACAGCGGATCATGATCATGGTGCTGCCGATCGTCTTCCTGCCGTTCATCCTCGGCTTTCCCTCGGGGCTCATGATCTACTGGCTCACGACGAACCTCTGGACGACGGGACAGGGCATCATCACGCGGCGCCAGATGCCGAAGCCAGTCGTCCCACCCAAGCGTTCGAGCAGAACGCCGCCGAAGGAGCCCGGGGAATCGCCGCCGGCCTCGTCCGCCGAGACCGGGGGAGACGGCGGTACTCCGCGCACCGGACCCCCGCGTCGCGTGAAGCGAAAGCGCGGCGGAAGGGCCAGGAGATGAGCGATTCCGAGGCGGTGACCGTGGAGGCTACCGGCGAGACCGTCGGCGAGGCCAAGTGGTCGGCGCTTCGCGAGCTCGAGCTGCTCGTTCCCGGTCTCGACCGGGACAGCGTGGCGTTCCAGGTGGTCTCGGAGGGAGAGCGCGGCCTCCTGGGCGTGGGCTTCACTCCTGCGCAGGTGATCGCAACCGTCGTTGCGAGACCGCGTACTCCGACGCCCGAATCCAGCACGGAGGCAGATGTCGCGCTCGAGTTCGTCCAGCGGGCTGCAGCGGCGATCGGGGCGAATGTCGTCGCGTCCTCGTCCGAGCACGAAGGCGTCGTGACCGTGACCTGCACAGGCGCGGATCTCGGTCTCTTCATCGGCAAGCACGGCCAGACGATCGACGCAATCCAGTATCTGGCGAACGCGATGGCGAGGTCCCAGGGCGGAGAGCACGGAGTCGTCGTCGATGCGGCGGGCTATCGCGCGCGGCGTACCGCAACGCTCGAGACGATGGCGAAGCGCACGGCGCAACGCGCGTCTGCGACAGGTCGGCGAGTCGAGCTCGAGCCGATGACGCCCGTCGAGCGAAAGATCGTTCACGAGGCGCTCAAGGACGATCCGGAGGTCGAGACCCTGAGCGAGGGCTCGGAGCCGAACCGGTACGTCGTCGTCCTCCCCAGACTGACCACGGATTGACGTGCCGGATGCGTTCCTCGAGCGCTGGCTCGAGGAAGTCATTGCAGAACCGGGCGCCACCGGGATCGGCGACCTCGACGAAGCCCGCCGTGCGCTGCTCCATGACGCATTGCGCGCGAAGCCGCTCGTCGCCGACTGTCCGGGGCCAGTGATCGATGTCGGGTCGGGAGGAGGCACGCCGGGGATCCCGCTCGCGGTCGAGCTTCCGGAGCGATCGTTCGTGCTGCTCGAGGCACAGAGAAGAAAGTGCGACTTCCTCTCGAGGATCGCGTCCGAGCTTCGGAACGTCACCGTGGTCCGGGGCCGCGCCGAGGAGCAGCCCACCGACACCTACGGAGTCGCTCTCGCGAAGGCGCTCGCGAAGCCGTCGGTCGCGACCGAGCTCTGCCTCCCGCTCGTCCGGCCTGGAGGCATCGCGATCCTCTGGGTCGGCGGAAGCGCGGAGCGTGGCCGTGTCGCAACCGTCGCAGGGAAGCTGGGAGGCACGCTCGAAGGCGACCAGGATGGCCTGCTCGTGCTCCGAAAGATCGAGCCCACGCCGTCGGGCTTCCCACGTCGTGCGGGAGTTGCGAAGAAGCGCCCGCTTGCCTAGCGAAGGCGTCCGGTAGGACATCTAGTCTTCGAGCGTGCCCGCCCCAGGGTTGTCGTGCGAGCGGAGCGCCCGCGCTAGCGGATCTCCGGTCTTGCGCAGTACGAAGGTCTACGCAGTCGCGAACCAGAAGGGCGGCGTCGGCAAGACGACGACCGCCGTCAACGTCAGTGCGTGTCTTGCAGAGGCCGGCGAGCGCGTGCTGCTGATCGATCTCGACCCGCAGGCGAACGCCACTTCCGGGCTCGGCATGCGCGCGAACGGTGCTTCGACGCACGACCTGCTCGACGGCGTCCCGCTCGATGCGCTGGCCAAGCCGTCGGGGGTGACGAATCTCGATGTGATCATGGCGAAGAGCGATCTTGCGGCCGCGGCCGTCGAGTTGTCGACGAGGGAGGAAGGCGAGAGGTATCTCGCAGACGCCCTGGTGGACGCGCTCGAGCCGTACTCGTACGTGCTGCTCGACTGCCCCCCGTCTTTCGGTCCCCTGACTGTGAACGCGCTCGCGGCCGCAAACCGTGCGATCGTCCCCGTGCAGGCGGAGTACTACGCGCTCGAGGGGCTCTCTCAGCTGCTCGGAACGATCAACCTCGTGAAGGCTCGGCTCAATCCGGAGCTTGCCGTCACGGGGATCCTGCTGACGATGGCCGATGCGCGAACCAGGCTCGCCGCCGAGGTCGAGTCTGAGCTTCGAAGTCACTTCGGCTCGCTCGTCTTCACGACGACGATTCCCCGCTCGATCCGCCTGGCCGAAGCCCCGAGCCACGGGATTCCCGCAATCGCCTACGACCGGCGCTCCGCCGGAGCGGAGGCCTACTGGAAGGTGGCGATGGAGCTTGTCGAGCGTTCCTAAGGAGCGGCGCGGCCTCGGGCGCGGCCTCGAGGTTCTCCTGGGCGACGCCGGTCAGCCGGAGCTGCTCCACCTCGCTGTCGAGACGATTCACCCGAACCCTCGCCAGCCGAGGCGCCGCTTCGAGCCCGAGGCTGCCTCCGGTCTGGCGAGCTCGATTCGGCTTCAAGGTGTGCTCCAGCCCATCGTGGTGCGGCGCCGCGCCGAGGGTGGGTTCGAGCTCGTCGCTGGCGAACGCCGCTGGCGCGCCGCGCGCGCGGCGGGAGTCGCGACGCTGCCGGCCGTCGTCCGCGATGTCGGCGATCGCGACTCGCTCCTCCTGGGGCTCGTCGAGAACGTCGCCCGGGAACAGCTCTCCCCGGTCGAGGAGGCGCGCGCCTACGCATCGCTCGTGGACGAGTTCGAGCTGTCGCTGGGCGATGTCGCACAGCGGGTTGGACGGTCGAAGCCGGCCGTCTCGAACCGCCTTCGCCTTCTCGAGCTGCCCGAGGAGGTGCTCTGGATGCTCGCTCGGGGCGACCTGACGGAAGGACACGCACGAGCGGTCCTGTCCCTACCCGACGACGACGCCCGGCGTCGCCTTGCGCGGCGGATCGTGAAGGAAGGGCTCTCCGTGCGCGCAGTGGAGCGCGCGGCGCACGAAGGCGGTGCGCGAAGGCGCCCTCGCCGAGCAGCTGCCGTCGATCCCGCGCTGGCCGACCGAGCTCGATCTGCCGCCGAACGGCTGACTGCAATGCCCGCGCGTATCTCCGGCGGCACGCTTCAGATCACGTTCGGGGACGAGAAAGGGCTTGCCGAGCTGGTCGAGGTGCTCGAGGCCACGACGATTCGGAACGCGGCCTGACAATCACAGCGCTGAGTCGGAAAGTGGGCGATCCTGGACTCGAACCAGGGGCCTCCGCCTTATCAGAGCGGCGCTCTAACCGACTGAGCTAATCGCCCGGGGCCGCAACTGTAGCGAAGCCTCCCGTCTAAGATGAGCGCGAGGCCGGTGATGCGAGAGATGACCTTGTACGGGGTGAGCTTCGAGCCCATCGGCAAGCAGCCGATCGTGCTCCTGAAGACCGCGGACGACGAGAGGTTCCTGCCGATCTGGATCGGCCACCCGGAGGCAGCCGCGATTCTCATGAAGCTCCAGGGCGCGAGCCCCCCACGTCCGATGACCCACGATCTCTTCACGGACGTGATCTCGGAGCTCCAGGGCGAAATCGTGAGGGTGACGGTGACCGAACTTCGCGACAACACCTACTACGCGCAGATCACCATCGTCCAAGACGGTCGCGAGGTAGAGATCGACTCGCGTCCGTCCGATGCGATCGCACTCGCCGTTCGGTGCGACGCCCAGATCTTCGCCTCGGACGAGGTCGTCGAGGAATCGGGTATCGAGCTCCAGTCCGACGACGACGAGCAGCCCGGACTCGTCACGGCTTCGAGTCTTGCCGACCTCGATCCCGCGGAGTTTCGCCAGTTCCTCGAGAACGTCACACCCGAGGAGTTCGCATCCAGCCTGACGGAGACGCTCGAGGATGATGGCGACGACGAGGACGAAGCGGACGACGAAGAGTCGTAGCGAGCGTCAGCCCAGGAGCGTTACGGAAACGATCAGCGCTGCACCGTTATACGTCGAGTGCAGGAGCATCGGCGGGTAGATGCTGTTCGTCCGCACTCTGAGCCACCCGACCACGATCCCGAACACGGTCAGTGGGAGCAGCACGATGACGAGCCCGTGGACGGCGCCGAAGAGGACGCCCGTCACCAGTACCGCGACCACGGACCCGTACGGCATGAGCAAGGATACGCCGAGCCCGCGATACGCCAGTTCCTCGACCGCAGGGCCGATGAAGGTGACGACGAAGAAGAAGGCGACGAAGGCGCCGGCGCGACTCGAGTCCCACTCGTCGGGTACGAGTCCCTGCTCCTCCGTCGGGTTCCAGTCTCCGAAGAGCGACAGGACGCGGTCGTAGACGTACGCGGTGACGTAGATGGTGAGGAGCGCGAGCGCGGCCAGACCGAGGGCGCGTGGCCAGGATTCAGGGCGGTGCAGCGCGAAGGCCTGCCGGCGCGGGATACCGCGGGCGATGAGCAGGAGGACGCCTAGCATGAGGCCGTACTGCACGAGTGCCGCGACCGAGGACGAGTAGCGAAATGCGATGTCGTCGGGCACGTTCGCGTCCCCAAGCCGCGCACCGAGGCTGAGCGCCGTCAGCGCCCCTACGAAAACGAGCCAAGCGATGAGCTTTCCTCGGCTCTGCGCTCGAGTGCGGTCGAGTTGGTCCATCCCGAGATTCCACCATGCCGACTCGCCGGCGGCACGAGGAACGCGCGACCGCCCGCCGAATCGTTCGACCAACCCTGGCTAGCATCTCCCCATGAGCCCGCCTAGGAGCAGGCGAACCTCGTTCGATCCCGAGACGCTCCGCCCGCGCGGTCGCCACCTGCGCGCCACGAGGCGCCGCCGCAGGCGCCACGGCGCGATCGTCGCGATTGCGGCCATCCTCGCCCTCGGGCTCGCCGCTGGACTCGGCGGCACGGCTGCTGTCCTAGCCTACGGCTCGTCGTGCGACCTCGACTCCCTCCGAACTCCAGCGATCGAGCAAAACACCTTCTTGTACGCCGCTGACGGCTCGCTTTTGGGCTCGATTCCCGCCGAGCGGAATCGGCAGTCGGTCACGGCCGAGGGAATGTCGCTCTGGATCCGCAAGGCCACGATCGCCGTCGAGGACCGCCGCTTCTTCGATCACGGGGGCGTCGACCTCGAAGGTATCGCCCGCGCCGCGGTGGTGGACATCCGTGAGGGTGCGATCGTGGAGGGTGGCTCGACCATCACGCAGCAGCTCGTGCGCAACCTCTACATCTCGCGCGAGCGAACGGTGCAGCGGAAGGTCAAGGAGGCCTGCCTCGCGACGAAGCTCGACGGAGCCTGGACCAAGCACCGGATTTTGACCACGTACTTGAACCAGGTCTACTACGGGAATCAGGCGTACGGGATCGAAGCGGCGGCCCAGACGTACTTCTCGAAACCAGCGAGGAAGCTGACTCTCGGGGAATCGGCCCTGCTCGCGGGCCTCACTCAAGCACCTTCGTCGTACAACCCCTTCACGACGCCCGCGCGCGCTCTGGCACGGCGCGCAGAGGTCCTGGGGGCAATGCTCGAGACTCTGGTGATCACGAAGCGAGAGTACCGTCTCGCGCTCGCAGCGAAGCTGAGGCTTCGCCGAGGGGGGCTCTACAGCCGGATCCGCGAGCCGTACTTCTTCGGGTACGTACGGGACAGGCTCATCGAGGTGTACGGCGCAGAGCCGGTCCGCTCTGGCGGCCTGAAGGTCTATACGACGATCGTTCCCCGTTACCAACGGCTGGCCGAGAGGGCCATTCGCGACACGATGAACCAGCCGACCGATCCGGCCGCCGCCCTCATCTCGATCAGCCCTCGCACCGGTGCAATTCGCGCGATGGCCGCGGTCGTACCCAACCGGCCGAAGAACCAGTTCAACCTTCTCTCTCAGGCTCGCCGCCAGACGGGCTCGACCTTCAAGACCTTCGTCCTCACGGCTGCCGTGGAGATGGGCATCAATCCGGACTCGACGTACTACGTCTCCGCGCCGTTCACGTACAAGGTGCATCCGGCGGGCAACTGCGACGACGGGAGCTGGTGGTGCGTCCACACCTATGCCAACGACTACTACGGCTGGAGCTCGATTCGGAGCGCCACGATCCGTTCCGACAACGCGGTCTATGCGCAGCTCACGCTCGATGTCACGGCGGAGAAGGTTGCCGAGACTGCCCGGCGCATGGGCGTCAACGCGCCGCTCGACGCGAACGGTGCGTACGTTCCGTCGATCGGGCTCGGCTCGATCGCCGTGTCGCCGCTCGACATCGCGTCCGGATACGCAACGCTTGCGGCCGGCGGCGTCTACGCAGAGCCGATGGCGATCAGGCGAGTGATCCTCGCCAATGGCAAAGAAGACACCACGGCGGGCTGGGGCGTTCCGGGGCGAAAGCGTGCGATCTCGGAAGGAACAGCTGCAGTCGTCACCCGGATCCTCGAGCAGAACGTCCAGTACGGCACCGGCACGCGCGCGGCATTCGGGCGCCCGGCGGCCGGCAAGACCGGGACGAACGAGGAGCACGCCGACGCGTGGTTCGCCGGCTACACGCCGGATCTCGCGACGACGGTCTGGGTCGGCTTCACGAAGGGTGAGATTCCCATGGACAACGTCCACGGGATCTCCGTGAGCGGGGGCAGCTTCCCGGCCGAGATCTGGCGGCTGTTCATGGAGCCGGCTCTCGAGGGGACGGAACCGACGCCTTTCGCCGAGCCGGCCGTATGGCCTCAGTGGAAACCGTTCACCCGAGGCCGGTACGCGTTGACGTACGACCCGTACGCGACGCAGTCGGAGAGTACGGAGACCGAGACGACCGACGACAAGCCCACGACGCCCACGAAGCCCACGAAGCGCACACCGCTCCCCACTGGTTTGGGTCGCTAGCTCGCGCTCAGCGCCATGTCGGATCTGCTGACGATCGAGGAGGCTCTGGGGCGCATCCTCGAACGGGCGCGACTGCTTCCGACGGAGATCGTTTCGGTCGCCGATGCTGCAGGGCGCGTTCTGCGTGAGCCGGCGCTTGCCCGGGTCGATCTTCCTCCGTTCGCGAGCTCCGCGATGGACGGGTTTGCCGTGCGGGCCTCGGAGACCCCGGGCGAGCTTCCGGTCGCGTACCGGATTGCGGCCGGCGAGCCGGCGCCGAGGCCGCTTCCTCCACGGGCGGCTGCCGGCATCGCGACGGGCGCGGCGGTGCCGGACGGAGCCGACGCTGTCGTTCCGGTCGAGCGCCTGGTCGATCGCGGCGACCGCGTCGAGATTCCCGAAGGAGCACGCCTTGGCCAGCATGTTCGACCACGCGGCGGCGACGTTCGAGAGGGGGACTCCACGGTCGCTCCGGGCACCAGACTGGGCCCGGCTCAGATCGGCGCGCTCGCGGCGGCCGGCGTCGCGGACGTCTCTTGCTCTATTCCACCGCGCGTGGCGATTCTCGCGACAGGAAGTGAGCTTCGGCCCGCCGGGGAGCCTCTGGTCGACGGACAGATCTACGAGTCGAACCGGGCGATGATCGGGGCCGCGCTCCGAAGCGCTGGTGCGAACGTGGAGCTGCTCCCCGTGGTAGAGGACGACGAGAGCGCGCATCGTGCGGCGCTCGAGCACGGTCTCGAGGCGGACGTGCTCGTGACCTCCGGCGGCGTCTCCATGGGTCCGCACGACCTCGTACGCCGTGTCGCCGCCGACCTCGGAGTGGAGGAGGTGTTCTGGGGAGTCGCGGTGAAACCTGGTAAGCCGCTCTCGTTCGGGGTCCGGGGCACGACGCTCGTCTTCGGACTTCCTGGGAACCCAGTGTCGTCGCTCGTCGGAGCGCTCGTCTTCGTCCGAGCTGCCCTGCTCAGGCGCCAGGGCGTCGAGAAGGTCGACCTCGATTACGGCCACGGACGAACGACCGTTTCACTCGTGCAGAATCCTCACCGCGACGAGTTCGTCCGAGCCCGCCGGTTCCTCGGGGAGACCGACGTCCTTCTCGAGCCGGTCTCGGGCCAGGAGTCGCACATGATCGTTCGCGCCGCGTCGGCGGACGCGCTCGTTCACGTCCCTCGCGGTGAGGGCGAGATCGCGGCCGGCGCGCCGATCCGGTTCCTCAGTCTCGCCTAGAGAACGGGAAGGCGGTAGCGGCCGCGCGGACTGCTCGTCGAATGACCCCGGGGGGTGGCGGCTCCGACCCCTGCGCATACGGCGCATACCGTCCGAACGCAATGGTCGCCGTCTGGCCGGCTGCTGCCGCCCAGACAATCGCCGCGAGTACGGCTCCGAGCGAGACGTACCCAACCGTGGCGAGTCCGACGACGTAGAGCAGGGAGTCGAACAGGCCGAGATCCAGCTGGAGTGCGAGCAAGACGATGCCTGCGAGCGGGCCCACCAGGCCTAGGCCGAACAGCAAGGCGCGTTGCCACAGGCGAGCGCGGAGCGGAAGCCACAGCCACGCGTACAGGGAAGGGAGCACGAAGACGAGCGCGTAGGGCTTGACGAGCGCCAGCGCCACAGCCAGACCGCCGAGCCCGACCAGAGCGGCAGTAAAGCCGGCGAGCCGCTCGTCATCGCTCGCCGGTACCTCGGGAATCAGGCGTGCCCGTCCTGCGAGCCAGCCGAGCCCGAGTGCGATCACGAGAATCGCGAGACCGGCAGCCGGAGTGTCTACCACCAGCGACGAATATGGGGGGAGCGGAAGCGGCGAGCCCGTCGGGAAGACGTCGGTCAGCGCGCCGATCCAAACGAGCACACCGGCATACAGCCAGAAAACGAGCCTCATCCTCAGTCCGCGAAATGCCGGGGCGAGAGGGAGCCGCCGCCGTCGACAGCGCACGAAGAGGTCGAAGACACCGAGCGCGAATGGCACGACGCAGAGAACGAGCGTCAGTCGCATCGTCCACCCGCTTGCGGCGCGGTCACTCAAGAAGAGGCTGTCCGGTGTTCTGAGGGGCCCTCCCACGCTCGCGTCGAGGGAGCCGACGAGTGCCTCGGTCGCACGACCCATCTGTCCGAGGCGCTCGACGGAGAGCGACGCGTCGGGGTCGCCAGCCGGGACGGGCGGGTCGCTCCGCCCCGAAGTCGTCAGGGTGATGGCCGCGATCCCGTGCCCGAGGAACGGCCCCTGCTCGCCTGCTGCGAACGGGACACCGAGGTCGACGAGCTGTGTCAGGACGGAAGGCAACGAGGGAGCTATTCCCACGTGCTCCTGGACTCGCGCCGATGCCGTGCTCACGAGCGCGCGAGCGGGAGACTCGGGGCTGTTTCCGGCGATTGCGATCTGCGGACGCCCGGCTCCGCCCAACCCGTCGAGAACGACGACCGCGACCGCGTCGTCAGCGAACGGAGATCGTTGTGCGAAGCGCGCTGCGCCCGCGCCGCCGTAGGCTCCGGCATCGGTCGAGACCAATACGAGCGTCCGTTGCGGCAAGGGATCGGGACCGTCGTCCTGATGGGCATATCCGCGTGCGAGCTCGAGCAGAGCGGCCGTCCCCGAGGCGTTGTCGCCCAGAGGCTGGTCGGCCCCTGCGTTGTCACGATGAGCAACGAGAACGATGGCCTCTTCGGCTCGCCCCGGCACCACCGTGACGACGTTGCGAAGCTCGACCGGGCCGAGGTCCGCGATGTTCTCGGTCCAGGCGTCCTCCTCCGTCGCCAAGCCCAGTGCCGAGATGGTCTCGCTGTACCACCGCGTCGCGTTCTCGGCCTCGACGGTGCCGGGTACTCGAGCCGGGTACACCGTCGAGAGCTGGTCGTACACTGCGGCGGCCGCGTCCGCCTCGAACAGTGGCTCGAGCGGGGTGCGAGGAAGCGTGCCTGTTGTCGAGATCGAGAACAGAAGCGCTAGCAGGGCCGGAGCGACTACGATGAATCCCACCCGCACCAATCGGGTGTTGAGAGGGCTGTCGACCGTGCCTCGGCGACGTCGCCGGCGGCGCCTCGAGGGCCGAGCAGCTTCCATCGCCGGGCTATAGTAGGCCCGCTGGCAGCCGCGGGCCCACGCGAACGCTCCGATGTCCAACTCCTCGACAATCCTCCTCGTGGACGACGAGGACTCGATTCAGACGCTCCTCACCTTTCCGCTGGAGCGGGACGGGTACCGGGTCGTCCAGGCGCGCGACGGAGAGGAGGCATTGCGGCGCTTCGGCGACGAGGACGTCGATCTCGTCGTTCTCGACGTCATGCTGCCGCGGCTCGACGGACTGGAGGTGTGCAAGCGCCTCCGCAGTCAGAGCAACGTTCCGATCATCATGCTGACCGCACGGGGCGAGGAGCTCGACAAGGTGCTCGGGCTGGAGCTCGGCGCCGACGACTACATCACGAAGCCGTTCTCGATCCGGGAGTTTCGGAGTCGCGTTCGCGCGCTGCTGCGCCGTGCGGCCGCGCCCCGTGCTGCCGCCGAACGCGAGGCGCTCATCGAGCGAGGCGAGCTCAAGATCGACCTGCCGCGCAGAACCGTGGAGATTCGCGGCGACACGATCCCGCTGACGTTCATCGAGTTCGAGATGCTCGTCGTGCTTGCTTCCAGCCCCGGCGTTGTGTTCTCGCGTCGCGAGCTCCTGGAGCGGCTTCGTGGGGGATCGGACTACCGTGAGCCGCGGACGATCGATGTCCACGTACGGCATCTCCGGGAGAAGATCGAGCGGGACCCGAGCAATCCGGAGCTGATCCTGACGATACGCGGCGCCGGCTATCGCTTCAGACCGGACTAGGACGTCGCCGTGAGGCTGCCGGGCGGCATCCGGATCCGCATCGCGCTCGTGCTCATGGGCATCGTTGCCGGTGCGCTCGGCGCCGCGTACCTGATCGTGGTGCCCTCGCTCGAGCGGCGTCTGGTCGACGCCAGGCTGGACCAGCTGGAAGAGCTCGCCGTTCCGCTCGCACGGTCTCTACCGGAGGACACGCTGCTCTGGCAGGACAGGGTCGAGGACTTCGCCGTCGTCACCAACGCGCGTGTCATCGCGTTCGACGTCCTGTCCACGAGCAAGCCTGCGCTCGCGCCCGTCGCGGACTCGCGAACGCGGAGGTCGCCCGATGTGGCAAGGGACCCTGTCGCGCTCGATGCGCTCGTAACCGGGAAGGTCGAGCGCGGTCGTGTCATCGACGCGAACGGCGACAACGCGAACGTCGCGGTACCTCTCGACGCCGATGCCGTCGTGCTGTTTCAGGCGCCTCTCGCCGACTCACTCGCCACCGTTCGCCTGGTCGAGCAGCGACTGCTGCTCGCGACGGTGTTCGCGCTCCTTCTCGCACTCGTCCTCGGTCTCACGGCCGCCGGGATGCTCGCCAACCGGCTGCTCCGGCTGGAGACCGCGGCCGAGCGAATCGCAGGCGGCGACTTCGGGGCACCGATCGTGGACCGCGGCAACGACGAGATCGGCGAGCTCGCGGATGCGTTCGATCGGATGCGCGTGCAGCTTGCTCAGCTGGACAACGCGCGCAAGGCATTCGTCGCGAACGCGTCGCACGAGCTCCGAACCCCGCTGTTCTCGCTCGGTGGATTCCTCGAGCTGCTTGCTGACGAGGACCTCGACGACGAGACTCGCGACGGGTTCATCTACACGATGCAAGGTCAGGTGAAACGGCTGACCAAGCTGTCGGCCGACCTCCTGGACCTGTCGCGCGTCGACGCAGGCCAGCTGCGGGTTCTGCGGGAGCCCGTCGACCTGACGGAAGTCGCCCAGCTGCTGGCGGGTGAGGTCGCGCACCTGGCGACGTCGACCGGGCACGTGCTCGAGACGGACGGCGAGGCCGGCGCGTGGGCATCGGCCGATCCCGAACGCGTTCTCCAGATCGGTCGCGCCCTCGTCACCAACGCGATGGTGCACACACCTGCTGGTACACGAGTGGTGATTCGAAGTCGCCGGCGCGGTGAGCGAGTGGAACTTTCCGTCGAGGACGATGGCCCCGGGGTTCCACCGCAGCACGAAGAGGCCGTGTTCGGGCGCTTCTACCGGGTCGATGGGGGAATGGCGTCCGGGAGCGGTCTTGGCCTGGCGATCGCACGGGAGCTCGCCCGACTGATGGGCGGGTCGGTCCGGCTCGAATCCGCCAGCGATCCGACAGTGTTCACACTCGACCTCCCCGCCGAGATCGTTCCTGACCGTGCACCGTTTTCACGTGAAAACGGTGCACGTACGATCTCCGCGTGACCGAGCGCGCAGAAGGGCTCAGCCATGTCGGCGAGGAAGGCGAGGTCCGCATGGTGGACGTCGGCGGAAAGCCGATGTCCAGGCGGCGCGCTGTCGCTCGCGCGACCGTGAACATGGCGCGCGGGACTGCTGGCATGCTCGAGTCGCTTCCGAAGGGCGATGCGCTCGTGACCGCGCAAGTAGCCGGCGTCATGGCTGCGAAGCGGACGTCCGAGCTCATTCCGCTCTGCCACCCGCTTCCGTTGACGAAGGTCGACGTTCGCGTCGCTGTCGTAGCCGACGCCGTCGAGATCGAGGCCTCCGCGGAGACGATCGCCCAGACGGGCGTCGAGATGGAGGCGCTCGTCGCAGCCACGGTCGCTGCGCTCACCGTCTACGACATGGCAAAGGCGGTCGACAAGGGCATGACGATCAGCGACGTCGCGCTCGTCGAGAAGACCAAGGAGCCAGTGTGACCGCAGCGGTGTTGACGGTGTCCGACGGTGTCCACACAGGCAGTCGGGAGGATTCGAGCGGGGATGCGCTCGATGAGCTTCTGCGTAGCGAGGGATACGACGTCGTCCGAGTGATCGTGCCCGACGATGCCGGAGAGATCTCCGCCGCGATCCGCCGGCTCGTCGACGATGCTGGTACCTCGCTCGTCCTGACAACGGGAGGCACGGGCTTCGCTCCGCGGGACGTCACGCCCGAAGCCACGCGGAACGTGCTCGACAAGGAGGCGCCCGGACTGGCCGAGGCCATTCGCGCCGATGCGATCACGCGGACTCCCCACGCTCTGCTCTCACGAGGCGTCGCCGGCCTTCGTGGCAGGGCGCTCGTCGTGAACTTGCCAGGGTCCCCGGGTGGCTGCCGCGACGGATTTGCGGTCATTCGGCCTGCGCTTCGCCACGGGCTCGAGCTCGCGGCCGGAGACACGACGACCGCGCATCGCCAGACATGACCAACGCTCGCCTTCGGCTCCGTGCCCCTTTCTTCGTGAGAGCGTGGGGAACCTCCCGGTTCCCCACACCCGTCCACGCTCACGGACGAGGAGCTCGCCCATGACCGTCGCCCCTGTCCCACTGCCGCGGCGCCTGGCGTCGCTGGTTCGGATCGAGCACACGGTGTTCGCGCTCCCGTTCGCGTACGTCGGAGCGTTTTTGGCAGCAGACGGGTGGCCGGGTCTCGCAAACGTCGCCTGGGTGACCGTGGCCATGATCGGCGCACGCACGCTTGCGATGGCGCTGAACCGACTCGTCGACGCCGAGCTCGACGCGCGCAACCCGCGCACCGCGAGCCGCGAGCTGCCGAGCGGCACCCTCAGCCGGGTGCAGGTGCTCGGGCTCTGCGGGGCCGCACTCATCGTGTTCCTCGTCGCCGTCTCGCAGCTCGACCCGATCGTGCGCTGGTTGTGGCCGATTCCGGTCGTGATGTTCGTCGTCTACCCGTATCTGAAGCGGCTCACGTGGCTGTGCCACTTCTGGCTCGGTGCCTGCCTCGCACTGGCACCGATCGGCGCGTGGCTCGCCGTCTCGGGAACGGCGCCCTGGGAAGCGTGGGTAATCGGCGGTGCCGTGCTCTTGTGGGTCGCGGGGTTCGACCTGTTCTATTCGCTGTTCGACCTGGACCACGATCGGAGCGAGGGGCTTCACTCGTGGGCCGCGCGCTTCGGCGAGCGGGGTGTGTTCCGCGGTGCCCGTGTTCTGCACACGGGAGTGGTCGCGCTCTTCGCGATCGCCGGATTCGGGCTCGAGCTCGGCGCGCTCTACTGGCTCGGCGTGGTGGCCACGACCGCTCTGCTCGCGTACGAGCACTCCATCGTGCGACCTGGCGATCTCCGCCGGCTCGACTCGGCCTTCTTCACACTCAACGGCGTGATCAGCGTCGTCTACTTCGCATTCGTTGCACTCGACGTCCTCGTCTCGTGATCAGGGGTCGCGGCCTCGAGAGGCGGTACGGACGGAGAAGAGTTCTCGTCGGCACCGACATCGCCGTTCCCGCTGGCGGGTTCGCGACCGTTACCGGCCCGAATGGATCGGGGAAGACCACGCTCCTGAGGTTGCTCGCGGGTCTCATCGTTCCGACACGTGGGACGCTGGAAGTGGATGTCGAGCGAGCACAGATCGGGTACCTCGCGCACGAGCCGCTCGTGTACCGGGAGCTCACGGCCCTCGAGAATCTCGAGCTCTTCGGTCGCCTCTATCGCGTGGCCGAGCGGCGGGAGCGGATCGGGATGCTTCTGGAGCGCTTCTCGCTCTGGGATGCGCGAAACGAGCGCGTCTCGACGTACTCACGAGGCATGACGCAGCGACTCGCGCTGTGTCGTGCGCTGCTGCACGAACCACACCTGATCCTGCTCGACGAGCCGTTCTCGGCGCTCGACGATGCGGGCGCGACGGTGCTCGACGGCGAGCTCGAGGCCCTCGCCGGCGAGCACACTCTCGTCGTAGCGACGCACGACCCGCAGCGCGTCGCTCGGCTGACGACCACGACGGTGGCGCTCGCATGACGTACCTGACCGACGTCGCGGCGCTCACGCGCAAGGATCTCCGGGTCGAGCTCCGTGCTTCCGACACGCTTCCGGCGATGCTCCTTTTCGTCGTCGCGACTCTCGTGGTCTTCCACTTCGCGCTTCCGGAAGGAACCGGCGACGACGCGGCCTACGGCCTCCTCTGGGTCGCGATCGTCTTCACGGCCTTGCTCGGACTGGCCCGCGCCTGGGTGCCCGAGCACGAGCACGGTGTGCTCGACGGTCTCGTGCTGGCTCCCTCCGAGCGGAGCGCAATTTGGCTCGGAAAGACGTTGGCCACCCTCACCTTTCTCGTCGCGGCGCAGGCCGTCGCGCTTCCTACGTTCGTGCTCTTCTTCGCGCCACTCGACGCGACGGCGCTCGCCGGCGTCCTGCTCGCCGACGTCGGCATCTGCGCGGTGGGCTCACTCATGGCCGCCATGGCTGCCGCCGGCCGCTCGAGAGAGCTGCTCCTGCCGGTGCTCGTGCTTCCACTGGCGATCCCGCTGGTAATCGGAGGTGTCGGCGCAGCCGTCTCACCCGAGGCGGGGCGCTACCTCCTGCTCCTTGCGCTGTACGACGGGATCTTCGGGGTACTCTCGTGGGCGTCCTTCGAGTACGTCGTTACGGAGTAGACCTGACCACCACGTCGATCCGCAGTCTCCCGGGTCTCGCCGCGCTTGCTGCGGGGCTCATGGGGCTGGCGCTGGTTCTGGCGCTCGTCGTGGTCGCAGAAGACCAGGACCAGGGTGTCTCGCAGCGCATCTTCTACATCCACGTGCCCATTGCGTTGACCGCGTATTTCTGCTTCGGCCTCGGAGCTTGGAAGGCGCTTCGGCTCCTCTGGCTAGGGGAGGAGCGGTACGACCTCGAGAGCTACGTGGCGATTCACCAGGGCACAATCTTCGGAGCGCTGACGTTGATCACGGGCTCGATCTGGGCGAAAGCGTCGTGGGGCCACTGGTGGCTGTGGAGCGAGGATCAGCTCGTGCTCTTCCTGGTGCTCTTCCTCTTCTATTGCGCCTACTTCATGCTGCGCTTCTCGTTCCAGGAGGGATCGCGACGCGCGCGGTCCTCGGCCGTATACGCGCTCTTCGGCGTCGTGCTCATTCCGGTCAGCTTCCTGGCGATTCGCCTGGCCGAGGGTTTGATCCACCCCACGGTGTTCACCCGCGAGGGCCCGCAGATGGCCGGCTCGATGTTCGCGACTTTCTGCATCGCCTGGGCTGCCGTGACGCTACTCGCCTACGTGCTCTATCGCGTGGAACTCGCCGGCAAGCGGCTCGATTCCGATCTCCGCGACCTCCGCGAGGCGCTTCAGTGACGCAGGGCCAGTACGTCGCGGCTGCATACGGGGCGGTCTTCGTCTTCGTGCTCGTGTACGTCGTGATCATCGCCGCCAAGCTCTCTCGCCTGCAACGGGAGACGGCGGAGTTGCTCGAGCTGGTCCGGTCTCGCGAGAGACTCGGCCGACCCCCTGACTATGCTGCGCCCGTGCGCGGGTCAGGCGAAGGGGCGATGGGTACCGAGTGACGAGGTCGCTCCACGTTGGGCGGCCGCTCCCGCTCCAAGTTCCCACCGCCTTCGTCCGGATTCGCCCGGGTGGTCTCCGTCTCTGCGGCGAGATGAGAAGCGAGCGCCTCCGGCGCTGTCCACCTGCGCGCGCGACGCGTCGCGGGTAGTGATCGCTCCGGGAAGTACGCCGCTTCGCGCGGCTGCGAACACATCGCATGCCGTCGTCCTCGTTCGGCCACATACCTTCAGGTATGCGGCCTCCCTGCGTCCTAGGCCTGCTCGGTTCTCGCCGGCGAATGGGCACCGGACTTCCCGGAGAGACCACTAGCTCGTTCGAGACCTACAGCGGTAGTCTCCTCGCGTGTTCATCACGTTCCTGAGCGACTTCGGGCTCAAGGACGATTTCGTCGGTACCTGTCACGGGGTCATGAAACGCATCGCCCCGGAGACGCAGATCATCGACATCACCCACGGGATACCGCCGCAGGCAGTCCTGCAGGGAGCCCTCGTTCTCGCCAACACGATCGGCTTCATGCCCGTAGGCGTCCATTTGGCGATCGTCGATCCGGGTGTCGGCGGCCCACGCCGTCCGCTCGTACTTCGGGACGACGAGGGTCGCTTGTACGTGGGCCCGGACAACGGTCTTCTGCTTCCAGCGGCCGGTCGAGCGGGGGTCGTCGCAGCTCACGAGCTAGCGAACCCCGACTACGCGCTCGAGACGATCTCGCGGACGTTTCATGGGCGCGATCTCTTCAGCCCGGCTGCGGCGCACCTGGCACGAGGCGTCGCGGTGGAGGAGCTCGGTCCGCCCGTCGATCCGGAGGGCCTGGTTCGCCTGGACGTGCCCGAGCTCGTCATCGCGGACGGTGCGATCGTCGCGACGCTCCTCTATGTCGACAGCTTTGGCAACATCGCGCTCAACCTCACCCGAGACGACGTGGAAGGACTCGGCATCGTGTCGGGAACGCGCGTCGAGCTCGAGCTGGCAGGCGAGAGATACTACGCGCTGATGGCACGGACGTTTGCCGACGCGCGCCCGGGCGACGTCATCCTCTTCGAGGACAGCTACAAGAACATGTCGCTCGCCATCTCCCGCGGAAACGCTTCGCGAATGCTGCACGCGTCGCCCGGGCAGGAGATCCGGATCACGCTCGCGGGCTGAGCGAGGAGACGGGCGGGTGCAGGTGAGCCCAAGGGCTCGCGGCTTCTACCTGCGCCGCGAGGCGGAGCAGGAGTGCGTCGCCGGAGGGCGGGCCGATCGCGTGGACGCCGATTGGAAGGTCGTCCTCGTTCCAGTGCAGGGGAACGGACATCGCGGGAAGTCCAGTGAGATTCGCGACCGCGGTAAACGGCGTGAAGAGCGTGTTTCGCCGCAGCTGCTCGAGCTCGTCGCTCGTGTCGACTTCCTGCCATCCGATCGGAACCGGCGGCAGCGCGAGTGTCGGCGTCAGGACGATGTCGAACTCTCCCCAGAACCCGACGATTCGCCGCGCTGCCATTTGCAGGTTCGCCACCGCGGCGGCGTAGGTTGCTGCTGACGCCGAGCGAGCTTCCTGGGCGAGCCTGCGGTTGAGGGGCGTCAAGAGCTCCGGGTCGACCGGGTACAACGTCGGGCTCACCTGCCAGACGGTGATGAAGTCGTCGATGAGACCCGGCTCGGACCACGGTGGCGTCGCGTCGACGACCTCGTGACCGAGGCCCTCGAGGAGGACTGCTGCAGACCGCAGTGCGTCGGCACAGTCCGCATGGACGACCGCCTCGATCGGTGGCGTCGATGTGACGGCAATGCGGAGGGGCGAGGGGCGCTCGCCGACCGTCTCGGCGAACGAGCGCTCGGGGGGCGGCGCCCACCAGGGATCGCCGGGCTCGTAGCCGGCAAGGACGTCGAGGAGGCCGGCTGCGTCCTCGACCGTTCTCGAGAGCGGGCCGGCCGTCGCGAGACCTTCGAGAGACGTAAAAGGGGCACTCGATACGCGTCCTCTGGAGGGCTTCAGCCCGAAGACGCCGCAGCAGGATGCGGGAATCCGGATGGAGCCGCCACCGTCGGTCCCGTGCGCGATCGGGGTGAGTCCTGCGGCGAGCGCGGCGGCAGCCCCTCCGCTCGATCCGCCCGGCGTGCGCTCGAGATTCCACGGGTTCCGCGTCGCTCCGTTCAGGTCCGACTCGGTGAAGGCGACGGTTCCGAACTCCGGCGTGTTCGACTTCCCGAGGATCACGAACCCGGCCTCACGGATGCGGCGAACCACGGCGGTGTCGAAATCGGGGACGTTGTCCACGAACGCACGACAGGAGTACGTCGTCCGGATGCCTGCAGTCGCGGTCAAGTCCTTGACCGCGATCGGGACCCCGCGGAACGGAGCGTCGCTCTTGCTCTCGTCCGACGCGCGCGCGTCCGCGACGGCCTCCTCCGCACGAATCGTGACGAAGGAGTTGAGCTGCGGATCCAGCGTCTCGATCCGCTCGAGGTAGAGCTGGACGAGCTCGACGGACGAGACGTGCCGTTCGCGGATCAGTCGTGCTTGCTCGAGGGCGGAGAGAAACGCGAACTCCACCGGGGCGACGCTACACGTTCGAATGGCGAGGGCCGGAATCGAACCAGACGCGAAGCGTCTTGTCCGCGCAGCGGACCAGTGGAGGGGGGCTGGGGGAACCGGGAGGTTCCCCCAGAAAGCAACCCGACACTTCGCCCAGTGGCGAGGGCCGGAATCGAACCAGACGCGAAGCGTCTTGTCCGCGCAGCGGACCAGTGGAGGGGGGCTGGGGGAACCGGGAGGTTCCCCCAGAAAGCAACCCGACACTTCGCCCAGTGGCGAGGGCCGGAATCGAACCGGCGACACCACGGTTTTCAGCCGTGTGCTCTACCGACTGAGCTACCTCGCCGCGGCGCCTCAGTGTAGCCGCGCGTCCCGGTAGGTTCCCGCGGTGGCTTCCCACCATGAACGCGCGATCGCGATCATCGGCGCTTCGCTCGACCTCGGTCAAGGGCGGCGCGGGGTGGACATGGGCCCGTCGGCGATCCGGTACGCGGGTCTCGAGGAGCGACTTCAGAGTCTCGGCTTCCTCGTTCGAGATCATGGGAATGTCGAAACCGCCGTCCCAGAGGCGACGGCAATGCGGGACGAGCGCGCGCGGTTTCTGCCGGAGATCAGGAAGACGTGCGAGCGCATCGCCGCGAACGTGGTCGAGGAGCTGCGGGCCGGAGCCATTCCGCTCGTTCTCGGCGGCGATCATTCGGTCGCGATCGGGACCCTCGGCGGCCTGGCCTCGGTCCACGGACCCGGTGGTGTCCTCTGGATCGATGCTCACGCCGACATCAACACGCCGGAGACGAGCCCGAGCGGAAACGTCCACGGTATGCCCTTGGCGGCCGCGTTGGGACTGGCCGGGCCTGAGTTCGAGAGCGAGGTCTGGCCGCTTCCCGCGATCGATGCCAGACGAGTCGTACTTCTCGGGCTCCGGCAGGCGGACGAAGGTGAACGTGGCCTGCTGCGGGAGGCGGGTGTGCGCGTTTTCACGATGAGCGAGATCGACCGCATCGGCGTCGAGCGCGCGATGCAGGAGGCTCTCGACCGCGTCTCCGGTCAGGGATTCGTCCACGTCTCGCTCGACATGGACGCGCTCGATCCGGAGCTTGCGCCCGGAGTCGGAACGCCCGTGCGCGGCGGGTTGACCTATCGCGAGGCGCACCTCGCGCTCGAGCTCGTCGCCGAGTCGGGCGTCGCCGGCTCGCTCGAGGTCGTCGAGGTGAACCCGATTCTCGATCGGGAGAACACGACGGCGCTCACGGCGGTCGAACTCGTCGCGAGCGCGCTCGGGAAAACCATCTACTGAGGCGGGTCAGACCCGTGGGGTCTGACCCCAGGCTCCTACGCGGCGACGCCTGCGAACTGCGGGATGATGTCCTTCCCGTAGGCGCCGAGGTCCTCCTCCTGCCCGTGGGTCATGAGGTAGATGTTGAACTGGTCGACGCCCACGGATTCGAGCTCCTTGAGCTTCGCGGTCGCCTGCTCGGCGTTGCCGAGGACGCAGAAGCGGTCGCAGATCTCGTCCGTGACGAACTCGCCGTGCTTCGCTCCGACCCGCGAGTGCTCGTCGTAGTCGTAGAACTTGCGCACGCGGACGTACTCCGTGAGCTCGTGCGGGATCTCCGATTCGAAGCCGTATCGCTCGATCAGGTCCATGACGTGATTCGAGACCATCGCCGGGAACCAGCGCACCTGGTCGCGTGCATCGGCGATGTCGTCGGTGATGTGACTCGGTGCGCAGACGATGCACTGGAGTGCGGAGGGGTCGCGTCCTGCCTCCTCGGCCGCCTTGCGTGCGGTGTCCATGATCCACTGGATGATCACGGGGTCGGCGAGCTGGATGATGACGCCGTCGCCGACGCGACCTGCCACGGCCAACGCCTTCGGCCCGTACCCGGCGACCCACATCGGGATGTCCGGCAGCTCGGGACGCACCCACTTCAGCTGGAGCTCCTTGCCGTTCCATTCGACCTCGCGGCCGTTCATGAAGTCCCGGATCATCGCGAGCCGCCGCTCGAACTCGGCCACGCGAACGGGCTTCTGGCCGATGTACCTGCGGGCCGAGTCTCCGCGGCCGATTCCCATGACCATCCGTCCGTTCGAGATGTCGTGCAGCGTGGCGTAGCCACTGGCGACGACCGTCGGTTCGCGCGTGCCGGGATTGGTCACGCAGTGGCCGAACCTCATCGTGGACGTCGCCTGCACCGCGAGCGTGAGGAGCGGGAACGACTCCTGCCAGAGGACATGGGAGTCGTACGTCCATCCGTACTCGAATCCGTGGGACTCGGCGAGCCGAAAGAGCTCGACAAGGCGGGTGGACGGCGGATCGGGCAAAACGGTGACGCCGAAGCTCAGTGCCATGAGTGTCTCCCTCGCTAGGTCGGAGAGCGGATTATTCCGCTAGATACGCGCGGTGCGAAGGGCGAGCAGAGCCAGCGCGGAGAGAACTGCGATGACGGCGAACGCGAGACGGCCGTCACTCGCGAGCTCGAACGTGAGCCCTGCGAGCGGAGTCCCGACGAGGATCGTCAGGATCCCGCACGCGTTGACGAGCGCGATCGCCGAAGCCGGGGCGTCGGAACGAGCTCGCTGGGCGGCCGCGAAGATCACCGCGAACGGTAGGCCGGCCGCCAGCCCGAGCACGAGCGCGCCGGTGAGGGCAAGCCCAAACGGGCCCTCGAGCGAGAGCAGGGCCGCACCGGCAGACGTGCCGATCAGCGCCAGCGCGACGAGGCTTCGGCCGCCCACCCGGTGGGCGACGAGGCCCCCAGCGGGTCTGGTGACGATTCCGATCGAGAGCACCAGTCCGCCTGCGACGCCGGCGGCCGCAGAGCTCACGCCTTGACGCTCGAGCAACGGTACCGCCCAGTTGCCTGCGACGACAGCCAGGCCGAACGTGGCGGCCTGGAGAACCCCGATGGGAAACAGGGTGCGGTCGCGAAGCACCCACCGCCCGGAGTGGCCGACCCTTGGTAGTCCGCTCGCGGCGAGAGTCGGGACGATCGCGGCGACTGCCAGTAGCGCTGCGCTCCAGTAGGCCGCGCGCCAGCCCGTTGCGTCGGTGAGAGCGGGCACGATCGTCAGCGCGAGCCCACCTCCCATCATCGTCGCTCCTCCGTAGAAGCCCTGGAGCACGTTGCCGCCGCCGCCTGCGCGGACGAGGTCGAGGCCGGCCACGAACCCGGCTCCAGAGCCGATGCCGACGATCGCCCGTCCCAGCAGTGCGATCGCGAAGGCGTCGCTCGAGAGCAAGATCGCGTTGCCCGCGACCACCGCCGCGATGGCGAGGAGGGCGACGCTCCGCGCCCCGAACCGGTCGGCGCCTCGTCCTGCCGGCAACTGGACAGCGAGATGCGTGACGAAGAGTGCGGTCGTGAGCAGCCCGATCGCCGCGATCGAGACGCCGTACTCGGAGGCGAGGGGATCGGCGACTGCCCCGACGTTCGAGATGTTCCACGTGAGGCAGGCGCCAACCGTGAGGCCCGCGACGACGCTTACGGTCCGGATGGGGTCAGACCCGTTGGGTCTGACCCCGGTCAACGACCGGAGCTCACCGGCCGCCGCCCTCGGCCACCCAGCCGATCGTCTTCGACGTGAGGAGGTCGAGGGCGGAGACAGCGAGCTCGAGGTGGTCCTCACGAGTGTCCTCGAGCTTGGTATGAGAAAGCCCGCGCAGGCTCTGGACGAACATCATCACCGTCGGGACGCCCGCCCGCGCGACCTCGGCCGCGTCGTGCAGCGGGCCCGAGGGGAGGCGATGCGCGATGCCGTTGACTTCGACGATCGCCTCCTCACAGAAGCCGAGCAGCGTGTCGTCGAAGAGGATCGGCTCGATCGACCAGATCCTCTCCCACTCGACGTCGATCGACTCTTCGGCGGCGAACCGCTCGCTCGAAGCCTTCGCTTCGGCGAGCATCGTCGCCAACCGGCGTCCGTCTAGATCGCGCTGGTCGAGCAGCTGCTCGGCCGTTTCCACCACCGACGTGACGATTCCTGGCTTGCAGACCACTCCGCCGGAGGTGCAAACGGCGCTTCCGCCGGTGCGGCGCGCGATCTCGCGTATCTCCAGCGCGAGCTTCGCAGCGCCGGCGAGAGCGTCACGACGCTTGTCCATCGGAGTCGACCCGGCGTGGGCGGCCTGGCCGTGCCACGTGACGCGATGGCGCTCGACGCCGAACGTTCCCTGGACGACGCCGAGCGGAAGGCCGAGCGACTCGAGCACCGGGCCCTGCTCGATGTGGAGCTCGAGGTAGGCTGCTGCGGTCTCGAGCTCCGTCCTCGCATCGAGGGCGCGGTCGAGGTCGACGCCGTGCGCGACGAGGGCGTCCGGAAGCGCTGTTCCGTCGCGATCCACGAGCTGGCGCAGCTCGTCCTGATCGGCCATCGATCCGGCGGCCGCGCTCGATCCGAACAGGCTTCGCCCGAAGCGGGCGCCCTCTTCGTCCGCCCAGTTGACCAGGCGGACGGTGACGGCAGGCTGCCCCTCGGCGGCGATGCGCCGGAGCACCTCGACTCCCGCGACGACGTTCAGCGCGCCGTCGAGCCAGCCCCCGTTCGGCACCGAGTCGATGTGTCCACCGACGAGCACGGCGCGGTTCGTCGCGCCCGTGAGAGTGAACCACTGATTCCCCGCGGGATCGATCGACTCCTTGGCGCCGGTCTCGGCGACCAGTCCACGGAGCCACTCTCGCGCTTGCTCCCACGTCTCCGTCCAGGCGACCCGTTGGGCGCCGTTCTCGTCTTCGGTGAGCTTCCGGAGCTCCTTCAGGTCGGCGACGGCCCGCTTCGGGTCGACAGACACACGACGACTCTAACCCGGGTCGCGAGTGTAGACGCACCTCGTCTAGCGTGGGTGTCGCCATTCTGGTGAAGCCCGCACCGCCGATCGAGGATCAGTCGCGCTACTCGCGAGTGAGCTGCGGATGAGCACCCTTGCCGCCGTCGTTGACCGTCTACTCGCAAAGACGAAGGCAAGCCGGGTCACGCTCCGGCAGGATCTGCCGGGGGAGGACTACGCATTTCCGGTGACCCACGAGGCGCTTGCGCCTGGGGTCATGTCTCTGATGGAGGAGCGAACGGTCGACCTCCGCACGCAACCGGTCGTCATAGAGCTCGCCCGGGGCCGCCAGGTCGTTCAGGATGACTGCCGTGCTGCCTACGACGACGACGTCGAGTTTCACCGAATGCGCCAAGCCTATGGCGGGCTGGCGGCGCAGATCGTGACGCCCGTCGTGCGCAACGACCGGCTTGTCGCCATCGTGTCGGTACACGAGCTCGGCGAGCCGCGCGCATGGACGCGCGAGGAGGTCGCAGCAGCCACTTTCGCCGCCGAGGAGGTGGACAGGCTGCTGTGAGAGTCCAGGCCGACACGGCGCACAACCGCTGGCACCCTGCCCTGCAGCCCGTTGCCTCGGTCGTGCCCGGTGAGGAGATCACGCTCGAGACGCGTGACGGCCTCGATGGCCAGCTGACCAGGGACAGCACCCACGACGATGCCGGCTACCTCGACCTCGGTCTGGGGCACCCGCTCACGGGCCCTGTCTGGGTTGCCGAGGCCGAACCCGGTGACCTGCTCGAAGTGGAGTTCGTCTCGTACGAGACAGCGGACTTCGGCGTCACTGCCGTCATCCCCGGCTTCGGCTTCCTGGCCGACCACTTCCCCGAGCCGTACGTCGTGCACTGGGAGATCCGGGACGACCGGGCGCGCTCACCCGAGCTACCGGGGGTCGCAGTGCCGAGGGCGACCTTCGCCGGCGTGATCGGAGTCGCACCGTCGCACACGCTGATGAAGGAGATTCACCGGCGGGAGCGGGCGATCGCGAACGTCGGAGGCCCGGTCGCCGACCAGGCGCCGGAAAGCGCCGTTCCTCCCGCGGCGGCGTCGGGGCTGCGGACGATCCCGCCTCGCGAGATCGGCGGCAACGTCGACATCCGCCAGCTCGTCGCAGGCTCGCGGCTCTACCTGCCGGTACACGTGGCGGGCGCGCTCGTCTCGATTGGGGACCTCCACTTCGCGCAAGGGGATGGTGAGGTCTGCGGCACGGGGATCGAGGTCGCCGGAGCCGCGACGGTGCGCTTCCGTATCTGGAAGGAGCAGGAGCTCGCCTGGCGCCAGCGCTTCCCGCGCTTCGAGGCACCCGCGGAAACGCCGCGTGGCCCTTCGCTGGCGACGACGGGCATCGCCGTCGACGCACCCATGGACGTCGACGCCGCGGCCCGCGAGGCATTGCTCGAGATGATCGGGTACCTGGAGGCCACGCGTGGCCTCGAGCGCGTGGCCGCCTATGCGCTCTGCTCCGTCGCCGTCGATCTGCGCATCTCCGAAGCCGTCGACGTTCCCTACCCGCTCGTGTCCGCGCTCCTTCCGCTCGACATCTTCGAGTAAGTCTCAGCTCTGCAGCGGCACAGCGTAGGAGGGCATCGGAGCGCCCGTCGCACCGCGCAACTTGAGCGGGAAGCCGAGGAAGGCGAACTCGTACTGCTTCTCGGCCGCGATCTCCTCCATGTTCACGACCTCGATGATCTGCGCGCCTGCAGTCGCGAACATGTACGAGTGGACGGGAAGGAAGGCATCCGGCTCGTCCCAGGGAATCACCTCCAGGGCAATCGAGTCGCCGGCGATGCACATCGCCCCGGCCTCCTCGCACAGCCACTTGGCAGAGCCGAGCGTGATCCCCGGGGGCTGAAGCAGGTAGCCGTCGAAGTCCGGCCACACCGACATCCGACCCGTGCGTACCAGGATGACGTCCTTCTTGCGCAGCTCGACACCTTGCTTTGCAATGCAGTCCTGGAGATCCTGCGGCGTGATCCCGTAGCCGTCCTCGAGGCAGTCGACGCCGTGCATGCCGGCGACGTCGAGCAGGACGCCACGCGCGATGATCGGCGGGTACTTCTCGAGACCGCCCTTGTTCCAGATCCGACTGCCGAGATCCCTGTCCGCCGTCCACCCGTTCCAGAACCGGCCGTGATGGCCGAGGTGGTTGAGGGTGTCGACGTGTGTGCCGCAGTGCGTGTACATGTGGATCGAGTCTCCGCAGTACGAGTAGCGCTCATGCGCTGTCGGCCCGACGCCCGAGAGGTTGTCGTTGATTGACCCCTGAGGGGTGTGCGTCATCCAGATTCCGTACGGTGGGTCACCGGCCGCCACCCAGGACGGCATGCCGACGAAGTACTCGACGTTCAGGTCGAACACGTGGCTGCCGTCGAGGTGCTCGAGGATTGCCCGGTTCGTCTCCGGCGTGATCCAGTTCAGGCGGCCGATCTCGTCGTCCGGCCCCCACGGGGACTTCGAGACCTTCAGGCCGTCCTGCTCGAAGACGGTCTCGTAGGTGAGGCTCTCTTCCGCGATTGCCATCGGCTCCTCCTCTTGGTTGGAGTCGAGTCTAATAACCTCGCTATCCATGCGGAGGATCCGCTTCTACTACGACGTGGTCTGTCCGTACTCGTACCTCGAGTCGCACGAAGTCGAGGCGGCGGAAGATGCCGGCGCTGTCGAGGTCGAGTGGCTCCCGTTCGAGCTGCGACCGGCGCCGGCCCCGTTGCTCCAGGTGCGGGGAGACCACCTGCGCACCGACTGGACGCAACACGTCTACCGCCGTGCGCTCGAGCGGGGCATCGAGATCCACCTGCCGCGCTACCAGCCCCGCTCGACCCTCCCGCTTGCCGCCTGCCTCTGGGCGGGCGAGCAAGGTCGACTGCGCGCGTTCAAGCACGCGCTCTACGAGGCGTTCTTCTGCGAAGGCGAAGACATTGCAACTGACGCAGAGATCGCACGTGCCGCCGGGCGGGCCCAGCTCGACCCGAGCGAGGCGCTTGCCGCCGCCTACTCAGCAGAGCGTTTCGAGCGGATCCGCGAGATCCGCGGCGTGGCCGAGGCGGCAGGAGTCCGTGGGGTCCCCTCGTTGCTCACGGTCGAGGGCGAGTCGCACTGGGGCATGGGCGGCCTGGAGCGGCTGCTGGCGGGTCAGCCGCTTCTGCCGCGCCGATGAGCTCGCGAGGATCTCGGCCTTCGAGTCGGCCGATGCGCCCGCGGCGGTTCCTCCAGTCGCCGGCCGCGCAATCCGAACGAGCGACCCGTCCGAACTAGTCGACAAGGGGCGGTGATCCGCGAGGCAATCCTCGCCGTCCCGGATCACCGTCCCGCGACGCCGCGGTCAGGTCGAGATCATCTTCTTCTCGATGCCAACGCCGGCCGCGACGGCGCGCTCGTACTCGAGCGGCACGGTCGCCGAGTCCTGAAGAGCGATTCCGGTCGAGTCGAAGACGGTGACCTCGTCGGCTGACTGGCGACCCTCGAGCTCGCCGCAGATCACCTTGCCGATCTCTCCCGCGATGTCGCTCTCGGCGATCAGCCCCTCACGGAGGGCGACGTTGATCTCCCCGTCGGGAACGCACTGGCGGATGTCGTCCACGAAAATCCGCGCGCGCTGCAGGATCGCCGGATGCAGCTCCTGCTCGCCCACGAGGTCGGCGCCGAGAGCCGCGATGTGCGTGCCGGGCTCGATCCACGCGTCGTCGACGATCCAGCCCCGGGCGTGCGTCCCCGTAACGACGACGTCGGCACCGCGCACGGCTTGCTCGAGGGCGATCGTTCCCTCGATCGTGAGGTGCGGGAACTTCGGCTGCTCGGACTGGAGGAACCGGTCGACTGACGCTTGCGTTCGACTCCAGACGCGAACCTCGCGCCACTGGAACACCGCGTCGCAGGTGGCGAGCGTGCCCTGGGCGACGCTGCCGGTGCCGATGATGGCAAGCACGCTCGAATCCGCACGAGCGAGCCACTTCGCCGAGACTGCCGCGGACGCCCCGGTGCGCATGAGCGTGTGGTAGGAGCCGTCGCAGATAGCGAGCGGAAATCCGGTCTCGGGATGTGTGTAGACGAGGATCGAGAAGACCGCCGGGAGCTCGTACTTCGTGTTGTCCTCGCGAATCGAGACCCATTTGCAGGCCGCCGCCTCCGGCTCCTCGATGTACGAGGGCATCACCTCCCATTCGCCCCGGTAGCGGTCGAGCACGATGTGCCCCTTCGGCTCCATGTAGACACGGCCGAGACCGTGCATGCGGAACGCGTGCTCGACGCAGTTCACGTACTCGGCCGGCGTGAGCAGCCCCATCATGTCGCTACGGCTCAGGATGAGGGTCTTCCGGTTGCGCCAGCTCTCGGCCATGGCACGACTCTATGACTCGATCTCCGCCGCCACAAGGTCGACCAGCGACGCTGTGTCCGGAAAGGGGGAGAGGCGACGGCGTGCGTGAGCGAGCTGGCGGCGAGCGCGTGCTCGATCGCCCTCCTGCATCCTGTAGCCGGCGGTCGAGAGGTGGCGCAGCCCCAGGAGGAGCGGGCGTTCCGTGGCACCTGCCGCCGGCAGCGCGTCCGTCAGCGCAGAGAATGCCGCGAAGTACTCGCGGCGCTCGAGGTGGCCTTCTGCCTGCCAAAGCGTTGCTCGCACGACGGCCTCTGGTGGAGGCCATTCCTCGAGCTCTTCGTCCACAGTGCGACCGTACTAGAGTGCCCCCGTGACCGCCGTCGACCGCGGGCGCAGCGCGAAGCGTATCGAGCGGGACATCGAGCACCTTGCGGGTCCCGACTACACGCTGTCGGCGGAAGCGATTCGCCGATACGCGTACACCGGCGTCTACGGGAACGCGCTCGACTACTTCACGGGCGCGCTCGAGGAGCTGGGGTTCGAGGTCTCGACCGACCCCGTGGGGACGCTCGTGGCCCGCAACCGGCCGACCGGCGAGGCGGTGTTCGGAATCGGCTCGCACTGCGACTCCAACCGCAACGGCGGCAAGTACGACGGCACGATGGGCGTCGTCACAGCCCTCGAGGTCTGCCGCCTGAACGCGGAGCTCGGCCTCGATCTTCCGCTGCAGCTCATCTCGTTTCTCGAGGAGGAAGGGTCGGGCTTCGGGCAGATGCTGCTCGGGAGCCGGATCATGCTCCAGCGTGTCACCGACGACGATCTGCGTGAGCATTTTCGCGCTCTCGACGACGGGCGCAGCTTCTGGGAGCACGCCTCCGACGCGGGATATGCGCCGGAACGTTGGCGCGACTCGATCCACGTGCTCGACGACCTCACCGGGTGGATCGAGATGCACATCGAGCAGGCGCGCGTGTTGCAGGACACGGGAAACCGCATTGGAATCGTTCACGCCATCGCCGGGTACGTCCACGCGGACGTCATCGTCCACGGTCGCGGTGACCACGCCGGCGCGACTCCCATGGACTTTCGCCTCGATCCCACGCTCGTGCTCGCCGAGACGACGCTCGAGCTCGAGCGACTCGCGAAGGAGGCCGGTAACGGCACGGTGGGCACGATCGGCGAGATCGATGTCGACCCGTCCCTCATCAACGCGATTGCCAGCGCCGTACGGTTCTCGCTCGACATCCGCGGCCCGGTCGACGAGCTCTACCGTGGCGTCGTGGACGCGATCGGAGCCTATGCTGTCGCCGCCGCCGAGCGCAGAGGGATGACGGCCGATGTGCGGCCACGGCAGACGCTAGCTGCCACGCCCCTCGATGCGACCCTCGTTGCGGCTCTCGAAGAAGCAGCGCTCGGGACGGGAGAGCCCTACATGCGCATGCATTCGGGCGCAGCGCACGACACGATGTGCGTGGCCGAGCGCGTTCCGAGCGCGATGGTCTTCGTCCCTTGCGTCGACGGGATCAGCCACCACCCCGACGAGGACGCCGAGCCCGCGGACGCGGCGCTCGCCGCCGAGATCATCCTCAACGCTATTCAGGCGCTGCAATAGGCGTGGCGCCGAGCTCGCGCCCGCTCGGCAGCACGAGCAGGGCGGCCGCCCAGAGAGCCGCGCCGATGACGAAGCCGATCCGGCCGTTGTCGGTCAACGAGAAGCCGAGGCCGAGCAAGGGCGTTCCCACGACGATGACGAGAGCTGCCGCGCAGTTGACGAAGCCGACGGAGGTCGCAGGTGCCTCGGGCCGCGCTTTCGCAGCACCGGTGAAGGCCGGCGCGAACGGGATGCCGGCGGCTAGACCGATCACCGCCGCAGCGACGACGGCCAGAGGCAGCGGCCTTGCTATCGCCAGCACGAGCGTGCCCGCTGCTCCCGCAGCGAGGCTCGAGCCCACGACGACGTGTATCCGGTCGGGACGCCGGCGCAGAATCCACCCTCCGAGTGGACGGCTGACGACGCCGAGCAGAAGTGTAAGCGCACCGATCGCACCCGCCGTCGCCGTCGACTCCTCCGGCTCGAGTGAGCAGCGTCACCACCCAGTTCGCGATGACGACGCTCAGCCCGAACGAGGCCGCGAAGGTCGCGGCAAGCCTGTAGAGGCGCACGTCGCGGAAGATGCCGCGCGGCGACGCCGAATCCTCGTGTACGCGCAGCCGCCGTCGTGCGTCTGCCGGTCCGACGGCGAGCGCGATCAGCGCAGCCCCCGCGACGACGAGCGCCGTGGCGAAGGGCGCCCGCCAGCCGACCCAGCTCTCTACCAGCGGGACGACGGCGAGCGCAAGACCACCGCCAGCCATGGCCAGGCCCCCGTACACGCCTTGGGCGGCAGGCGATCCACCAGCGGCGCGCACGTAGTCGACGCCGGCGACGAACGTGAGGCCGGTCCCGAGTCCAATCAGGGCTCGTGTGGCGATGGCCAGGCCAGGGTCGCTGGCGGCGAGCGCAAGAGCGTTCGCGACTGCGATCAGCGAGAGCCCGACGAGGCCGATCCGCCTTGGGCCGAAGCGGTCGCTCGCCTTGCCGCCGGGAATCTGCATCACGAGATGGACGACGAACAGGGAAGTCGTGAAGAGGCCCACGGTCGCCAGCCCGACTCCATACGCGCTCGGCGAGCGGCTCCGCAACGGCGCCGGTATTCGAGATGTTCCAGCCGGTCGCGAATCCGAGCATGCAGCCCCCCGAAGACAGCAAGCCTCATTCAGCTTGTCTTCGCGTAGGCGACGAGGCCTCCGGCGAGGACGATGGCGCGCTCGCGGTCGCTGAGCTTGAGCTCGAGCCGGACCGGCCCGGTCGGCGTCTCGGCCTCGAGCTTCCGTCGGCCCGAGCGCACTGCCTCGGCGAGGCCGGGAATACGCCACGCCTGCGCCCGCTCGGCCCGTTCGTAATCAGCCTCGTCAGCAAACACGAGTGGCGGAATGCCCTGTGCGATGAGGTTGGAGCGGTGGATGCGAGCGAAACTCTTCGCGACGACGGCCCGCACGCCGAGGTAGAGCGCCGCGAACGCCGCTTGCTCGCGGCTCGATCCCTGGCCGTAGTTGTGGCCGCCGACGACGATCCCGCCGCCCGACTCCTCGTGCTCGAGCGGGAAACTCGGGATCGAAGCGGCGGAACATGTATCTGGCGCAGGCCGGGATGTTCGACCAGATAGCGACGCCGAGCGCCCCGTCCGGTGCCATGTCTCCGGTGGAGACATCGTCCGGGACGACGATCAGCACCCGGCCTTCGATCGTCTCCGGCAGTGGCGGCACGGGCGGAGGCGGGACGATGTTGCGCCCCTTCTCGAGCTCGACGAGGAGAGCCTCCTCCGGAGAGGGCGGCGGAACGATCTGACGGTCGTCCAGCGACGGGTCCGGCGACGGCATCGGCGAGAGCTGCGGCGGTCGTCCCAGCTCGCGCGGGTCCGTGATCTCGCCGCACAGCGCGGTGGCGGCCGCCGTCGCCGGCGAGCAGAGGTACACCCGGTCGTCCGCGGTGCCGCTGCGGCCTGGGAAGTTTCGGTTGAACGTGCGAACCGAGACCGCTCCGGCTGCGGGCGCCGCCGTCATCCCGATACAAGGCCCGCACGCGGGCTCGAGGAATGCGCGCTCCCGCCGCGAGCAGCTCCGAGTAGACCCCGCTTCTGACGGCGAGGTCGAGGATCTGCCGCGATCCCGGAGTGACGGTCAGGTCGAGCTGCGGCGAGACCACGTGCTCGCGTAGAACGGCTGCGACGATCGCGAGATCCTCGAACGACGAGTTCACCGAGCTGCCCACGCACACCTGCCGCGCCGGCGTCGTCCTCACCTCCCTCACGGGCACGACGTTCCCGGGCGACGAGGGGAGCGCGATCAGTGGCTCGAGCTCGTCGAGTTCGACAACCTCGACATCGTCGTAGCGCACGCCAGGATCCGCGGCCAGCTCAAGCCACTGCTCCTCCCGGCCCTGCGCCGCAAGCCAACTCCGCGTTTGCTCGTCGCTCGGGAAGATCCCGGTCGTCGCGCCCGTCTCCATGACCATGTTGCAGATCGTCCCCCGGTCGGTCGCACTGAGCGTCGCGACGCCCTCGCCGTAGAACTCGAAAGCGCAGCCTCGACCGCCCCGGACGCCGCGTCGCCGGAGCAGCTCGAGCACGATGTCCTTCGACTGCACCCATGGGCCGAGGCGGCCCTCGAGCCGGACGCCGACGACGCGGGGACGCTCGAGCGGGTACGGCCGTCCGGCCATAACGACCGCGACCTCCGTGGCGCCTGCACCGACGGCGAGCATGCCCAGCGCGCCCGCCATCGTCGTGTGACTGTCCGCTCCGAGAAGGAACTGTCCCGGGCGCGCGAAGCGCTCGAGATGGAGGTAGTGGGAAATCCCGTTGCCCGGCCGCGAGTAGAGAAGTCCGTAGCGTGCGGCAAAGCTGGACAGGTACGCGTGATCTTCCGGGTTCTTACTGTCGAACTGGACGACGTTGTGGTCGACGTACGAGACGGCGAGCGGCACCTGGACGCGGTCGATGCCGAAGCGCTCGAACTGGAGGCAGGCCATCGTGCCCGTTGCGTCCTCGAGCAGCACTTGGTCGACGCGCAACTCGATCTCCCCGGCGGCGCTCCCGGCGAGGTGCTGCTCGATGATCTTGTCTGTGAGCGCGAGGGCGGAGCCCACGAGGAGAGCGTAGTACCTGTCCGCAGGGCTTCGGCTCAGCCGCGGGCGATGCGCTCTGCGACGGCGTCGCCGACCGCGGCGGTGCTCGCATTCCCGCCGACATCCTGCGTTCGGGGCCCGGCGCTGCAGGTCTCCTCGAGCGCATTCATCACTGTCTGCGCCGCCTCGGGCTCGCCGAGATGGTCGAGCATGAGCGACGCGCTCCAGATCGCGCCGCACGGATTCGCGATCCCGCGTCCTGCGATGTCGGGTGCCGATCCGTGCACGGGCTCGAAGACGCCCGGTGAGGCCGTGCTGCCGGGCGCGAGGCTCGCGCTCGCCGCCATTCCCATCCCGCCCTGAATCGCGGCAGCAAGGTCGGTGAGGATGTCGGCGAAGAGGTTGGAGGCGACGACGACGTCGAGACTCCCCGGATCTCGAACCATCCGCGCCGCCAGTGCGTCGACCAACACCCGTTCGACGCGGACCTCCGGGTAGTCGACCGACACCTCCTCCACGAGCTCGTCCCAGAGCACGTATCCGTAGCGGGACGCGTTGGACTTCGTTGCGCTCGTCAGGAGCCCGCTTCGTGACCGCGCGGCCCGGAACCCGTGCCGAACCACGCGCTCCACCCCGGCACGGGTGAAGACGCTCGTCTCGAGGGCGACCTCCCCGGCGAGCCCTTCATGCGCTCGGCCGCCGACTCCCGCGTACTCGCCTTCGGTGTTCTCCCGGACGAAGAGCATGTCCACGTCGGCCGGCCCACGGTCGGCGAGCGGGCCCGGAATGCCGGGAAGCAGGCGGCACGGGCGCAGGTTCGCCCACAGGTCGAGCCGCTGGCGGATGGCCAGGATCACTCCCCACAGCGCTACGTGGTCGGGGACAGATGGGTCCCCAATGGCGCCCAGAAGTACCGCGTCGTGCGTCCGCAGAGTGTCGATGCCGTCCGCGGGCATCATCCGCCCGTGCTTGCTGAAGTACGCGGAGCCCCAAGGGAGCTCCGTCCACTCGATCGAGAGACCCAGGGCGTCGACCGCCTTCCGGGCCTCGGTGACGACTTCGGGCCCGACGCCGTCCCCCGGCAGGAGGGCGACGCGGTATGTCACGCCGGCGCGCCTACCGCCGTCGGCACGCTTTCCAGGTAGGCAAGTGCTTCCTCGAGCGATACGACATCCGCGTACTTCGCCTGAATATCGAACATATTCGCGTCGTGAGGCGCTTGCGCACGGTCACCGACGCACTCGCGCGGAACGAGCGTCGGGTACCCGTACTGGACGAGGTCGATCGCCGTTGCGCGGATACAGCCGCTCGTCGTTGCGCCGCAGAGGACGATCGTGTCGATGTGCTGCGCGACGAGGATCGATGCGAGGTTCGTTCCGAAGAAGGCCGACGCGGCCTTCTTGAGCACGATCGTCTCGTCCTCCCGCGGCTCCAGGCGCGGATCGATCTCGACCCAGCGCCCGCCGATCTGAAGGTCGCCGAGTGCCGGCACCTTCTTGAGCCAGAGGCCTCCGTCCTGCAGGCTCGGCTCGTAGCCGATCGTCGTGAAGATCACGCGCAGGCCCTTCGCGCGGGCTGCGTCGAGCACGTGCTTCGTCGCCTCGACCTGCGCAGTCAGGTCGGACCCGAGCGTGCTAGCGGGATCGGTGAAGCCGCAGCTGAAGTCCACGACGAGTACGGCCGGGCGAGTGCCGAGCGAGACGCTCTCCCCGAGTCCCGCTCGAGCGTAGACCTCCCGTGCCTGCTCGTCGCTCATGCCGCAACGGCCTCCTTCGCCCCGACCAGCTGCTCGCCGAAGCGGGCTCGGCGGATGAACTGGCCGGCGCCGGGATTCGCGACGAGCTCGTCGTTCTCGACGATTACCTGGCCGCGCACGAGCACGACTTCGGGAGCACCGACGACGTCCGTGCCCTCGAAGAGGTTGTAGTTGACGTTCGAGTGATGTGTCTTGGCCGAGATCGTCAGCGGCTTCTCCGGATCCCAGACGACGATGTCGGCATCCGAGCCTGGGGCGATCGTGCCCTTGCGCGGGTACAGGCCGAAGAGCTTCGCGACGTTGGTCGACGTCAGTTCGACGAAGCGGTTCAGCGAGATCCGGCCTTCGCGGACGCCGAAGTGGTGGAGCATGTGCAGCCGATTCTCGATCCCCGGCCCGCCGTTCGGGATCTTCGAGAAGTCGTCCTTGCCGAGGCCCTTCTGCTCGGGCCAATTGAACGGGCAGTGGTCCGTGGAGAAGACGGAGAGCACGTCGGCGTCGAGCGCCTTCCAGAGGTGCCCCTGGTTCTCCTTGGGTCGCGGCGGGGGAGTGAAGACGTACTTGCCGCCTTCGAAGCCCGGCTGGTCGAGGTAGCTGTCGTCGATGAAGAGGTACTGCGTGCACGTCTCGCCCCAGATGTCCCACCCCTTCTCGCGGGCGAGTGCGATTGGCTCGATCGCCTCCTTGCACGAGACGTGGACGACGTAGAGCGGCGCCCCGGCCACGCGGGCGAGCTGGATGGCCCTGTTCGTGGCCTCGCCCTCGGTCTCGGGCGGACGCGTCCGCGCGTGCCAGATCGGCTCTGTGTGGCCGTCCGCGAGGGCTCTCTTCACGAGGATGTCGATCGCATCGCCGTTCTCGGCGTGCACCATCACGAGTGCGCCCGTCTCGGACGCGGTCTCGAGCGTCTTGAAGAGCGCTCGTCATCGACCATGACGGCGCCCTTGTACGCCATGAACACCTTGTAGCTCGTCACTCCCTCGTCCGGCACCTTCGCCAGGTCCGCGAGCGTGCCGCTCCTTGAGGTCCGTGATCGCCATGTGGAAGCCGACGTCGATCACGGGCTTGCAGCGCTCGATCTTCTCGTGCCAGGTATCGAGCGCCTGTGCGAACGTCTGCCCCGGCATCTGGAAGCAGAAGTCCACCAGCGAGGTCGTGCCGCCGAATGCAGCCGAGACCGTGCCCGAAGTGAAGTCGTCGCAGGTGACCGTGCCGCCGAACGGCAGTTCGATGTGCGTATGCGGATCGATCGCCCCCGGAATCACGTACTTGCCGGTCGCGTCGATCGTCTTGTCGGCCGCGACGTCGAGAGAATCGCCGAGCAGCGAGACGGCCCCGTTTTCGATGAAGACGTCTCCCGTGTAGTCGTCCGAGGCCGTGACGATGCGGCCGCCCTTGATGAGCACGGACATGAGATCACACCCCTTTCAGGCGCTGTCAGCCCTTGTATACGACGCTTTGTCGGCGGCGTCAAACGCGAGCGCCGGCCGGCGCTCGTGCCAATCGGTCACGCGCTGGAACGATCGAGCCGCGCCGAGCACGACGCCGTCCTCGCCGTTTCGGCCAATCAGCGAGAGCCCGACCGGGAGCCCGTCGACGAGCCCGCAGGGGATGGACGCGGCCGGCGCGCCCCAGAGCGAAGCGGGCGAGTTGTACGGGATCAGGAGCAGGCGGTAGTCCTCGGGGATGGCGTCGAGACGCGGTGGGAGGATCGGCATCGCTGGCGCGACGAGGAGGTCGTAGCGTCCGAGAGCTCGGTCGCGCTCGGCCATCGCCCAGCGACGGGCTCGCAGGCCAGTGACGTGCGCAGTCGAGGGCAGGAAGAGCCCGGCGAGCAGGCGCGCGCGAACGTCGGCGCCGTAGTCGTCGAGTCGCGTGCGGAGCCAATGGAGATGAGCCGCGGTCGTCTCCGGCAGCAGGACGAGCTGGAGGATCGTCGCGATCTCTTCGTGGAGCGGGATCTCGACCGGCTCCTGCCGCCCGCTCAGCTCCCGTAGCGCCTCCTCGCAGGCAGCTGCCACGAGTGGATCCGCCCGCTCGAACAGACTCTCGACGACGCCTATCCGGAGGTCGTCCCCGTCGCGGACCTCGATCGGCCTCCCGGCCATCACTCCGAGCGCCCATGCGCACTCGTCGGCCGTCCGTGCGAGCGGGCCGATCGTGTCGAGCGTCCACGAGGTCGGGAACATGCCGTCGGTCGGGACGAGACCCGCCGAGGGCTTGATGCCGGTCACGCCGCAGAACGCGGCGGGGATCCGCACGGAGCCCGCCGTGTCCGTGCCGACGCCGATGTCGACGAGTCCTGCGGCGACGGCGCAACCCGAGCCGCCGCTTGAGCCGCCGCAGACGTGCTCGGTGTTCCACGGGTTCAGCGACGGCCCGAAATGAGGGCTCGTCGTGAGCGCGCCGAACGCGAACTCGTGCGTGTTCAGCTTGCCGACGATCCGCGCGCCTGCGCTTCGCAGCCGGGCGATGCACTCGGCATCGCGGTCGGGAACGCGATGCAGGATCCGCGACGCTGCTGTCGTCGGCATGCGCGCGACGTCGATCACGTCCTTCACACCCACGGTCGGCCCGGGCCCGGACTGCGGCTCCAGGTGGAGGAACGCATTGAACGGGTCGAGCGTCACGGCCGTGCGTCCGCAGGCAGCTGCTTTTCGAGCTCGGCGAGTGCTGGGAGTATCCGCGTCAGGAATCCGAGCACCGCTTTGAGATCCTCGTCGGAGGGCGAGACGCCTTGGGCCTCCGCAAGCCGTCGGAGGGACTCGACCGAGATAGAATCAGGGCCCGTGCCCATCTACGAGTACCGGTGCAAGAAGTGCGAGGAACGGTTCGAGGAGTACCTCTCCACCTCGGACAAGCCGGCACCAAGCTGCCCGAAGTGCGGATCGGCCGAGGTGGCGCGCGTGCTGTCGACGATCAACACCGAGTGGCTTCCGAGCGACGTCGCCTGGGACCGCGTCGGGCGTAGCTGGGACTGACGCCGCCACGTGATCCGCATGACCGCCTCCTTCGGTTGAGCTTGGCGTCGAAGCCTTCATAGGTCAGACTTCCGGCCTCTGTCAAGGAGGCTCTCCATGCCCGAAGCACGGATCGAAGACGGAATCGGCCTCTACTACGAGCTCACGGGGCCCGAGGACGGTCCCGTCGTGCTCCAGTTCGGCGGCGGGTTGTTCGGCCGCGGCAACTTCGGCTTCGTCAACGACGGGTTTCGAGAGGCGGGGTTTCGCCTGCTCTCCTTCGACGCTCGCGGCTACGGGGCGTCGGACCATCCACGCGAGCAGTACACGATCGAGATGTGGGCCGACGACGGCGCGAAGCTGCTCGACGCGGTCGGGCTCGAACGTGTGCTCGTCCACGGAACGTCGATGGGTGGGATGATCGCGATCGCGTTCGCGGCCCTGCACGGCGATCGCGTCATCGCTACCTGCGCAGACGTGGCGTTCGCAAAGCCGGACGTCTACCGCAAGGCGTTGTTCCGAGTTTGGCGGCGGATGGCCGAGTCGATGCCCTGGGACGACTTCTCCGACCATGTGACCACTCAGGCCGTCGGAGCGCGGTTCCTCGAGAGCGAGGAGGGAACGGGCACGTTCGACCTCGTCCGGACGGTAATCGGTCGGAACGACCCGTACACCGTTCGCCAGGCGTGCATCGCCATGGAAGAGATGGACCTGTCACCGCTCGTGCCGCAGATCTCGGCGCCGCTCCTGATGACCAACGGCACGTACGACATCCTCTGCCCTCCCGAGCTGGCGCCTTCCGGGCTCGGTGCGCGGCAGATGGCGGCCGTGAACGCCCACATCACCACGCATGAGTTCCCGGACATCGGCCATGCCGACCTACTCGAGTGCCCGGCCGATGCGGTGCGCATCGTCTCGAGCTTCTTTCGTCAGCACCTCGAGTGAGCTTTGCGCAAGAACCGCTGGGCGGTGACGGTGTTGTACGCTCGGGCCTCACGAAATTCTCAGAGGGAGGGATCGGCATGAGCACGGCAGCAGCCGCGTGGACACGTGAAAGTCTCGCCGCCGCCCCGCAGACGTACTTCGACGCCGTGGATGCCATGGACGTCGATGCCGTCCTTGCACACTTCGCCGACGACGCGACGCTGACCGTTCAAACCGATCACGTGACGTTCGAAGGCGCTTCCGAGATTCGGCGCATGTTCACGGACTTCTTCGGCGCTTCCGCGTCGATCCGCCACGAGTTGCGTAACGTCGTGGTCGAGGAGGCTGCCGGCAAGGTCGCAACCGAGCAGGGGTACATCGGCGAGCTCGAGGACGGCACGAAGAACGACATGCACAACTGCAACTTCTTCTCGTTCGACGCCGACGGGAAGTTCACGCGGGTCATCATCTGGATGGCGGGGACGAACCCGCTCAAGTAGACGCCTCGGGTGCCGTTCGCGCGTTAGGTGAGCACCTGACCGTGTTCGGGCGATGAGAATCGCGATCGTCGGTGCCGGAGCGATGGGCTCCGTGTATGCCGGCCTGCTCGGTAGCGCCGGCAACGAGGTGTGGGCCATCGATACGTGGGCCGAGCACGTCGCGGCGATCCGCGATCACGGTCTTCGCGTAGAGGGTGCGAGCGGTGACCGGGTGGTGCGGGTGAGTGCGACGTGCGACCCCGCAGATGCCGGCGTCGTCGATCTCGTCGTGATTGCGACGAAAGCGATGCACGTCCAGGCCGCGGCTGAGAGTGCGCGCGTTCTCGTCGGCCCTGGAACCGTCGTGCTCGCGATCCAGAACGGGCTCGGCTCGGCGGACGTCGCTGCCGAGGTGCTGGGTCGTGACCACGTCGTGATCGGTGTCGCGGGTGGCTTCGGAGCATCGATCGTGGGTCCGGGCCACGTGCATCACCACGGCCTCGAGCTCGTCCGACTCGGCGAGCGCGCCGGGCCGGCGACATCTCGCCTCGAGCGAATCGCGGACGTGTGGAGGGCGGCCGGATTCGCGGTGCGAACCTATGACGACGTCGATCGGCTCGTGTGGGAGAAGCTCGTCTGCAACGTGTGCTTCAGCGGCACCGCCACTGTGCTCGACGCAACCATCGGCGAGGTGATCGACGACCCGCACGCCTGGGCCGTCGCCTCGAGCTGTGCCGTGGAGGCCCACGCCGTCGCGGTCGCGAGCGGGATCGCTCTGGAGTTCGACGACCCTGTCGCCTACGCGCGTGCGTTCGGCGAGCGGATCCGGGGTGCACGACCGTCGATGCTCCTCGACCGCCTCGCAGGCAGGCCATGCGAGATCGACGTGATCAACGGCGCGATCCCTCCGCGCGCGGCTCTCGTCGGACTGCAGGCTCCGACGAACGCGACGATCACCGCGCTCGTGAAGGCGCTCGAGGCGAGTGCGAAGGGGTCAGACACCGGCTAGCGAGAGCCGGCCGCACCACCGGAGCACCGTCGACGGCCGGCGCTGTCAGTGGGCAGCGACGAGCCCTGCGCCGACGCGGCTCTCGAACTGCTCGATCCCGGCCAGGTACTCGTGGACCCGCTCGAGCGGCTCGACGTCGCCGAACTTCGCGTCGATGTCGAAGAGGTTCCACTGGACGACGCCCGGCACCCTGTCGCCGACCGCCTCGCGGACGACGATCGGACGGAATCCCTCGGCGATGGCGTCCTCGGTCGTGTGGCGGACGCATCCGGCCATCGTGACTCCCGTGATGATCACCGTGTCGACCCCCTGGGCGTTCAGATAGCTCGACAGATGCGTACCGTGGAAGCCGCTGGCGCGCTTCTTGACGATCACGAGCTCGCCCGCCTGCGGCGCGATCCGCTCGTCGATCTCGACCGCGTCGGTTCCAAGCTTCAGGAGCTCGACCGGGATCTTGTGCACCCAGAGGCCCATGTCCGAGTTCGGCCCCTCCACGTCCGCGTACGCCGTCGTCGTATAGACGATCGGGATCCCCTTGGCCCGCCCGGCCTCGTTCAAGGCCTGTACGGCTGGGATGATCGTCTCCATTCCGTCGCAGGAGAACGCGTGACCGGGTCGTGTCCACGCGTTGGCGAGGTCGATGTGCAGGAGCGCGGGCCGGCGGCCGAAGCCGACACGCCGCTGGAAGCCGCGCTCGCGGTAGATGCCGGTGTCGGCGTCGAAGATGGTGTCGAGGGCGTCGAGAACCTCGGCGTCGCTGGTCACGGAATCTCTCCTCTCATCGGAGCGGCGGCGGGTGTGTCGCCTGCCAGTGTCGCGCGATGTCGGCACGCGTCGCAACCCACACGTCGTCACACGCGCGGACATGCTCCAGGAAGCGGACGAGTCCCGGGGCGCGGCCGGGCCTTCCGACGATCCGGCAATGGAGGCCGACCGACAGCATCCGGCCGCCCTCGGTCCGGAGCTGCTCGAGCGAGTCGATCAGGTACTCCGCGAAGTCTCCCGCGGTGACGAACCCGTTCGGAAGCAGGAACTTGAAGTCGTTGGCGTCGAGCGTGTACGGGACGACGAGGTGGTCGTGTCCCGTGATGTCCACCCAGTACGGCAGCTCGTCCGCATACGCGTCACAGTCGTAGAGGAAGCCGCCCTCCTCGACAACCAGGCGCCGGGTCGCCTCCGACCCGCGCCCCGTGTACCAGCCGACGGGGCGGGTGCCGCACGTCCTCTCGATCGCTTCGATCGCGCGCCGCATGTGTTCGCGCTCCTCGTCCTCGTGCATCTCTCCGTAGTCGATCCAGCGCCACCCGTGGCTCGCGACCTCCCACCCGGCGGCCACCATCGCGCGCGCTGCGTCCGGGTTGCGCTCGAGCGCCTGGCCGACCGCAAACACCGTGACGGGCAGTCCGTGCTCGGTGAAGATGCGGTGCACGCGCCAGAAGCCCGCGCGGCTTCCGAACTCGAACATCGACTCGGTGTTGAAGTTGCGACGGCCCTCTGTCGGCGGCGCGCCGACGACTTCGTGGAGGAACGCCTCCGACGCCGCATCGCCCTCGAGCGGCGTGTTCTCTCCGCCCTCCTCGTAGTTGAGCACGAAGCTGAGGGCGACCCTCGCCCCGCCCGGCCAGTGCGGGTCGGGTGGCTGAGCGCCGTAACCGACGAGGTCTCGAGAGGTCACGTCGACGGCCCGAAGACCCCCGCCTCGGCCAGTTCGCGCAACTGATCTGGCGTGTAGCCACAAAGACTCTCGAGGACAGCGCGCGTGTGCTCGCCGCGGTGGGGTCCACGCTCCGGCTGACGTTCGAGGCGCTCGCCGCCGGAAGCTAGACGGAGCGGCGTCCGGATCGAGCGGACACGCCCCAGCCTCGGGTGGTCGTGCTCGACGATGTCCTCGCGAGCGATCGTCTGCGGGTCGTCGAGCGCCTCCTCGACCGTGTTCACGCGCGATGCGGGGACGCCGGAGGCGACCAGCGCCTCGATCCATTCGTCAGTCGTGCGCGTGCGGAAGGCTTCCTCGAGGATGGGCAGCAGCTCGTCGCGGTGGGTGTCGCGCGCCGCGCGGGTCGCGAACCGTTCGTCCTCGTTCAAATCGGAACGGCCGATGACGTCGCACAGGCGCTCCCAGGCATCCTGCTTGACTCCGCCGACCACGATCCAGCCGTCGGCGCTCGCGAAGTTCTGGAACGGCACGATCGACGGGTGCGCAGAGTTGCGCCGGCGCGGCGGCACGTAGCCGTGGGTTGCCGCCCACGGGCCGATGTACATCAGCTCGTGAAGCGCCGTCTCGAAGAGCGAGACATCGCAGTCGCACCCGACGCCGTCGCGACGGGCTCGCCAGATTCCGGCCAGCACCGCGATCGCCGACGCGTAGCCTCCGGACAGGTCGACGAGCGAGAGACCCGACTTCGTCGGCGGTCCGCCGGGCTCGCCGGTGAGCATCTGCCAGCCCGCGAGTCCCTGCATCATGTAGTCGTACCCGCCCTCCGACGCGCGTGGGCCGGTCATGCCGAAGCCCGACAGCGAGCAGCAGACGATCTCGGGCTTCACGTGCTTCAACCGGTCGTACGTGAGACCTAGCTTCGCCGGCTGGTCGCCGCGAAGGTTCGAGTACACCGCGTCGCACTCCCGGACGATGTCCTCGAACACTCCGCGTGCGGCCGGATGTCGGAAATCGAGGGAGACGCTCTTCTTTCCTCGATTGAACGTCTCGAAGAAGAGGGAGTCCTCGTCCTCCTGAAACGGCGGCACGTAGCGTCCGACGTCGCCGCCGGCAGCTGGATCCTCGATCTTGATGACCTCCGCGCCGAGGTCTGCGAGCTGCAGTGTCCCCCAGGGGCCGGCGCCGTACTGCTCGACGGAGACGACCCGGACGTCGGCGAGCGGGAGCATCACGTGCGCACCGCGCGTGCGGGCGTGATGATCTTCCGGAGCCGCTCCACCTGCAAGAAGAAGCCGTCCCCGTCGACTGCGGGATTGAGCGCGAGGTGGGAGGCTCCGGCGTCCGCATATGCGTGTACACGCACGGCGCACTCCTCGGGCGTCCCGGCGATGCACAGGTGCTCCACGTGATGCGGCTCGAAGGGCATCCCGTAGCGTTGGGAGAGGTGCTTGCGGGCAGCCTCCCGCGCTCGCACTCCGTCGTCTTCAACGCGAGCGAAGGCAACGATCCCGTGTCGCAACTCTGCCGGGTCACGGTCCACCGCGAGCGCATGTGCCTGCACCCTCTCCACGCCCGCGGCAAACGATCGCGGGGAGACGAGGTAGGGTAGCCAGCCGTCGCCGAGGACGCCGGCTCGGCGCTGTGCCACTTCCGAGCGTCCGCCGACGAGGATCGGCGGGCCTCCGGGCTGAACCGGCGCGGGCTCGATGGACACGTCCGTGAAGGAGTAGTGACGACCCGAGAACGACGCCGGGCGATCTGCGAACAGCCGGCGCAACGCGGCGATCCCCTCATTCGCGCGTGAGCCGCGCTCGGCGAGCGGCACTCCCGCCGCCTCGAAGTCCTGCGCCCCCTCGCCGCCGACGCCCACCCCGAGCAGGAGCCGCCCACCGGAGACGTAATCGAGCGACGCCGCCTGCTTCGCGACGATGCTCGGATGCCGGAGGGGGAGCAAAACGACTCCTGCACCGAGCAGGATCCGCTCCGTCACCGCGGCGAACACGGCCAGCGCGACGCCGAGATCGAGGATCGGGTTGTGAAACGAGAGGTGCTCGCCTGCCCAGATCGAGTCGTAGCCGAGCTCCTCGGCGAGCTCCGCGACCGCGCGATACCGGCCGGGGTCGGGCGCCCCGTCTAGGAGCTGGCCCGAGCCCTGGATCCCGATCTCCATCTGCCCGACGGTCACGACGGCCGGGGAGCGCGCCGGGCGTTCCGCCAGGCCTTCTCGTAGTACGGCACGAGGAACGCGAGGTGGTCGCGCATCTCTCGTGCCGCGCCATCCTCGTCGGCCGCGTGCACGGCCTCGACGATGCGAATGTGATGCGCGTGGACCGACCGGTGGAAGTTTCGCCCGAGGCCGGAACGCGAGAGGCTCGTTTGGAGAGCCGAGAAGACAGGCTGCGCCGCGATCTGCAGCACCGTGTTCCCGCAGCACTCGATCAGGGTCGCGTGGAAGTCGCGGTTGTGGATGAACTCCGACTGGACGTCGAGCACCGGCTCGTCCGCAGGAATCGCTTTCCGCAGCCGCTCCACGTCCCCCGGCGCCCGGCGACGTGCCGCGAACCGTGCCGCTGGCACCTCGAGGAGCTCGCGTGCCTCGATCAGGTCCTCGAGCGTCAGGTCGCGAGCGTCCGCGAGAAGAGCGATATTCGAGCTGAGCGAGTCCGAGACGTGGTCGACGGACGGCATCGTGACGAAGCTGCCGCCGCTGGCCCCCTTCGTCGTTCGGATCAGACCCTGTGCGGCGAGCAACCGGAGGGCCTCCCGAACTGTCGCTCGACTCACCCCGACCTCGGCCGAGAGGAGCGTCTCCGTCGGAAGCCGCTCGCCCTGTGCCAGCCGACCCGAGACGATCAGCTCGCGGAGCTGGTCGGCGACCTGCTCGTAGCTCTTCCGTACCCGACGCAGTGTCGGCTGTGAGGCACGCTCCATCGGGCGCTCCCCGCTAGCTCATGGCGAACTCGACGTTCCCTGCGACCGACACCGGCTTGTTCTCGATCGGCAGGCCGTCCTCGAAGTACGTGGTGAGCGACTTCGCTGGCTGGGTCGCATGCAGCTCCTCGCGGAGCGCCGCAGTTGCTGCCTGGTCGATCTCGAGCGAGATCTCGTCCGCGAACACGACGCCGTACGCCTCGCGGGCGAGCTCGATCGTCGTGAAGTCGTCGAGGACGTCCTCCCGCACCGCCTCGGCAGGTCGATCCAGCGGATCGCCGTAGCCGGCTGCGTTGGGCTCCCGGAACTCGATGAACTCGCCCGCGCCGAACGGGACTCCGGTCACTTTCGCCGGCAGGATCTCCTGGCGCTCCGTGTCGGGGTTCTTCCGGCAGGAAGCCACGAGACCGTCCCAGCCGCCGAAGATGCCCCGCGGCGGGTCGTACTGGCGATCACCTTCGCAGGAGTAGACGCCATCCACGAGGAAGCGATTGCGGCGGACGATGCCGATCCCTCCACGCCAGCGACCGGGTGCTGCCGGCTCGGGTCGCAGCTCGTACTGGTCGCAACGGATCGGGAAGCGCATGTCGAGCTCCTCGATCGGGTTGTTCCGCGTGTTCGCCATCAGATTGTCGACCGAGTCCATCGCGTCCTTGCCGTGGCGTCCGCCGTACGACCCCTCGTTGACCTCGAGGTAGAGCCAGTACTCGCCCATCTCCTCGGAGAAGCCCGAGTAGGCGCAGAAGTGGAGGCCGGCGGAGTTTCCTGCCGTCACTCCTTCGGGCAGTGCATCCGCCAGCGCGAGGATGGTGTTGTCGACGACCCGCTGCACCTGGCAGAAGCGTGAGAAGCACGCCCGCGGGAAGGTCGGGTTGTAGATCGTGCCCTTCGGGGCGATCACCTTCACCGGGCGAAACACGCCGTCGTTCTGCGGCACGTGCTCGGGGAATGTGGTCTCGTCGAGCAGGATCGTGCGCACCGCGTAGTACGCGCCGACGAGCAGCGACCCCTCGTACGGGACGTTGTAGCCCGTTGGTACCTCGGGGTTCGAGCCGGTCAGGTCGATTGTGATCTCGTCCCCCTCGACGATCACCTTCGTCTCGACCCGGAGCGGGACTCCGCGGTTGCGGGCGTCGTCGTCGAGCCACCCCGTCGGCGCCTGATACACACCGTCCGGGAGCTTGCGAATCTCCTCGCGCAACATGCGCTCCGAGTAGTCCATCCAGTCGTAGGCGGCGCTCATCACGACCTCGACGCTGTAGCGCTGCACCAATCGCAGAAAACGCTCGCGACCCAACTGGCACGCGGCCATCATCGCGTTCATGTCGCCACGGTTCATCGTCTCCGTGCGGACGTTGTCGAAGACCATCTTGTCGAGGTCCTCGTTCAGCTCCCCGGCGCGGTACCAGCGCAGGCTGTCGTAGATCTTCGCCTCCGCGTACATGTCGAAGCAGTCGGCGTTGATCCCGGGAAACGAGCCGCCGACGTCGAGCACGTGGGCGGTCACCGCGGCGAAGCCGAGGTGCTCGCCCTCGTGGAAGATGGGCACGGCGACCGCGATGTCGGGGCTGTGGGAAGCGCCGTAGTACGGGTGGTTGTGGATGATGACGTCGCCCTCCTCGAGCCTCCCCTCGAGATTGCGCATGAAGCCACGGATGTACCAGGGCAGCGAGCCGATGTGCATCGGTGTCGAGTCCGATTCGCAGAGCTCGCGCCCCTCCGCGTCGAAGACACCTGCACCCAGGTCCTCGGACTCGCGGATGATCGAGGAGTACGACATCCGAAAGAGGACGCCTGCCATCTCCTTGGCGATCGCGTGGAAAGCGCCGCCGAGGACGCGCATCGTGATCGGGTCGACCTCCACCCGCTCGCGGGCCGGCGGCCCGGGGTGCTTGCCAAGCTCGTATTCGAGTACCGACATCTCCAACGCCCTCCTAACGCCCGGTCACGGCGGACATCGCGGCCACGGCCTGGGCCTCCGCGGACGCTCCGACCTCGATGATGATGTTCCCGAAACGGTCGACGCCCGCCTCGATTCCGGGCGGGACGATCGTGGTCGAGTCGTACTGCGTGACGATCGCCGGCCCGACGAGGCGATTCCCGGCGCGCAACGCGCCGCGGTCGTAGTAGAGCGTCGGGAGCTGCTCCAGCGAGCCGTCGAGGCGGAACCACGCTTCGCCCTCGTTCCGCAGCGCCGCGTCAGGAGACTCTCCCCCCGCCTCGATCTCTGGGGCGGCGAGGTCGGGCATCAACCCGATTCCGCGCACGCGGATGTTCGGGATCTCGATGTCCTGCTCCTCGAAACGGCGCGAGTACTCGCGCTCGTGGGTGTCGTGGAAGTCCCGGCGGACGCTTTCGACCCACCCGTCGTCGATCGCACTCGACGGTGCATCGACGCGCAGCTCGTACCCCTGACCAAGGTAGCGGCACTCGGCAATCCGCTGGACGACGATCTTGTCCTCCGGCACACCGTCCTCCCGGAGTTGCGCCACGGCGAGCTGCTCGAGCTCCTCGAACCGGCGCTCGAGCGCCCGCACATCGAGCTTCGAGAGCCGCTGGTACGTCGTCGCGACGTACTCGTACACCATGTCCGTCGCCAGCAGTCCCATCGCCGCCGCGATCCCGGGGTGTGGCGGGACGAGTACCTGAGGCGTTCCAACCTCTATTGCGATCTGCGCCGCCCACAGCGGTCCGGCGCCGCCCTCGGCCACGAGGACGAAATCGCGAGGGTCGAACCCCTTGCGCACCGAGTTCTCCTCGATCGACTGCACCATCGAGTGGGAGAGGATCTGGACAGCGCCCATGGACGCCTCTTCGACCGACATGCCGAGCGTCTGCGCCGGGCCCTCTTCGAAGGCCGCACGCGCGAGGTCGGCGCGGAGCGTCATACCGCCGCCCAGGAACGCCTCCGGTGAGAGCCAGCCGAGGTTGACCATCGCGTCGGTCGCAGTCGGCTCGCCGCCACCACGACCGTACGCGGCCGGCCCGGGGATCGCGCCTGCCGAGCGAGGGCCGACGCGATAGATCCCGCCAGCGTCGACGTAGGCGATCGAGCCGCCGCCGGCGCCGATCGTGTCGACGTCGACCATCGGAATCATCGCCTGGTACGGCCCCACCTTCGTGTCGAGGAGGTGCTTCATGCGCAGCTTGCCGCCCTGTGCGAGGCCGATGTCCGCGGACGTGCCGCCCACGTCGAGGGTGATGACGTTCGCGTACCCCGCCAGCTTGCCCGCCCAGATGCCCCCGACGACACCGGCCACCGGCCCCGACATCAGAAGGTTGACGGGCCGCTTGGTCGCGGCCTCTGCCGTGGCGACACCCGAGGCCGAGGTCATGAGATGGAGGCCCGTGCGAACGCCCAGATTCGTCAGCTGTTCCTGGAGTCGTGAGACGTAGGTCGCGACCTTGGGGCCGACGTACGCGTTGAGGCCGACGGTCGAGAAGCGCTCGTACTCGCGGTACTGCGGCAGCACCTCCGAAGAGACCGAGATGAACGCCTCCGGGAACTCCTCGCGCACGATCTCTGCAACGCGTTCCTCGTGCGTGGCGTTGAGGAACGAGAAAAGGAAGCAGACCGCCACTGCGTCGACGCCCGCCTCTTTGAGCTTGCGCACCTGCTCACGCGCTTTCTCCTCGTCGAGCGGCACGAGCACGGAGCCGTCTTTCGTGATCCGCTCGGGGACCGTGAGCCGGTAGCGGCGCCGCACGACCGGGTTCGCTTGCCAGGGCAGGTCCTGGTAGTTGGAGAAGTTGAGCGGCTTCTTGTGGCGCGCGATGTGGAGGATGTCGCGGTAGCCCTCGGTCGTGATCATCCCGACGGTGGCGCCTGAATGCTCGATCACGATGTTCGTCGCGATCGTCGTCCCGTGGAACACCTGGTCGAGCGAAGCGGGGCTTTGCCCGGCTTCACCGGCGATCTCGCTGATGCCCTGAACGGTGCCCTGGGACGGATCGTCCGGGGTCGTCGGCAGCTTGTGCACGTGCACGACGCCGGCTTCGTCGTCGACGTAGACGAGGTCGGTGAACGTCCCTCCGACGTCGACCCCGACACGCTTCACGATGCACCTCCCGTCGTGAGGACGATCTTGCCGAAGAAGTCACGGCTCTCCATCATCTCCATCGCCTCCTTCGCCTGCTCGAGAGGGAACGTTGCGGCGACCTGAGGCTTGAGGGCACCGCGAGCGACGAGCTGGAAACAGGTCTCGACCTCGCGGCGGTCGAAGACGAACGAGCCGATCACGGACAGCTGCCGGCGGAAGAACGGGATGAGGTCGAACGGCACGACCTCGCCGCCGTGGCCGCCGCAGATGACGAGCCGTCCGTCCTTTGCGAGAGAGTCGAGCCCTTTCTGGAACAGCTCGCCGCCAACGTGCTCGTACACGACGTCGACGCCGTGGCCGCCCGTGACGCGCATGACCTCCTCCGCCACGTCCTGTTTCGTGTAGTTGATGCCCACGTCGAGACCGAGCTCTGCTGCCTTCGCGAGCTTGTCGTCGCGGCTCGCCGTACCGATGACGAATGCGCCCGTGTTCTTCGCGACCTGCACCGCCGCCGACCCGATGCCGCTGCCGACCGAGTTGACGAGGACCGTGTGCCCGGGGCGGAGCTGCGCTCGCGTGACGAGCATGTGCCACGCCGTACCGAACGCGATGTTCGTCGCTGCGGCCTCCACGTCGGACACTCCGTTCGGCACGCGCATCAGCTGCGAGACCTTGCACTTCATCTTCTCGGCGTAGCCGCCGCCGGAGCCCATGCTGATGAACCAGTCGGGTGCGGTGCACAACGACTCGCGGCCGCTCTGGCAGTAGATGCACGTTCCGCACGTCGCGATGAGGTACGGCGCCACCCGGTCGCCGACCTCCCAGCCTTCGACGCCGTCGCCGAGGGCCGAGATGCGACCGACGGGCTCGACGCCGAGGATGTGCGGGAAGTCGACGGGGAATCGCGACACGCCCTCGCGCACGTCGACGTCGAGGTGGTTGAGCGCCGATGCGGTCACGCCCACGACCACCTCGCCCGGTTCTGCGGTGGGTTCGGGGAGCTCCTCGAGTCGGAGGACGTCGGAGCTGCCGAACTCGTGGAAGACCACTGCCTTCACGGCCCTCTCCTCCTTGCTCGGGATGCCGGGTTGTGTTTATGTCTGACATTCGCAACTCTGTCAAACGCGATGCCGACGATCAACACCGCCCGCTCGTTCCTGTTCGTCCCCGGCAACGACGAGCGGAAGCTGAGAAGGGCGCTTTCCTCGGGCGCGGATGCCGTCATCGCGGACCTCGAGGACGCCGTGACGCCGGACCAGAAGGAGACCGCGCGAGCGCTCACGGCCCGCGTGCTCGCCGAGGTCGAGGGCGATCCACTCCGTCTCGTGCGCGTGAACGCAGCCGGGTCCGAGTGGATTGCCCGGGACGTCGATGTCGTCCGATCGCTCGGTCTCGACGGAGTCGTGCTACCGAAGGCGGAGCCGCCGGCGTTGGACGAGATCGGAGATCTCGGTCTGCCCGTCCTCGCGATCGTCGAGACGGCAGCGGGGCTCCGCGGTGCATTCGAGCTGGCGAGCCTGCCGTCGGTCGAGGCGCTCGTACTGGGCGCCGTCGACCTCGGACTCGCCCTTGGTCTGGAACGGCGCGAGGACGGCCTCGAGATCCTGTTTGCACGATCGTCACTCGTCGTCGACTCCGCCGCCGCCGGCCTGCGTGGACCGATCGACCAGGTCTGGACGGCGCTTCGCGACGAGGCCGGCTTGCGGCGTGACTGCGAGCTCGCACGCTCGCTCGGGCTCCGCGGCAAAGCCTGCATTCATCCGGAGCAGGTGCCCGTCGTCAACGACGCCTTCTCGCCGTCGCGCGCCGAGCTCGCGCGTGCGCGCGACGTCATCCGCGCGTTCGAGCAGGCCGCCGCGAACGGACAGGGGGCAGTGTCGCTGGACGGCGAGATGATCGATCTCCCGGTGGCTGAACGCGCCCGCGAGCTGCTGGCCGAGGAGAAAAGGAGCGTGCCGTATGGAGGCTGAGGGAGTCCCCGCGCCGAAGGAGTGGCGCGGTCGCTTCTACGAGGATCTCGAGGTCGGTGACGTCTACCGGAGCCGCATCGGTCGCACGATCTCCGATGCGGACAACGTCTGGTTCACGTGTCTCACGATGAACACGAACCAGATCCACTTCAACCTCCCCTACGCCGAGCGGACGCAGTTCGGGCAGCCGCTCGTGAACAGCGCCTTTACGCTGGCGTTGGTCCTTGGAATGACGGTGCCGGACACGAGCGAGAACGCGGCCGCCAACCTCGGCTGGGGGGAGATCACGCTCCCGAAACCGGTGTTCGTCGGCGACACGCTCTGGGCGGAGAGCGAGATCACCGAGAGGCGCGAGTCTCGCTCGAACCCGAGCGTCGGCATCGTCTCGATGCGCTGCCGCGGAATCAACCAGCGTCGGGAGGTCGTGATCGAGCTTACGCGGACGTTCATGGTCTACAAGCGAAGTGCGCCCGAGGTCGCGGACACGTTCCCTCACACCGACGAGGACTGGAGGCTCTAGGTGGAAACCGCCGCTGAGACGATTGCCAGCTGGTCGACTCGCTTGACGCTCGACGACGTTCCACAAGAGGTCGTCGAGCACGCCAAGCTCCACGTACTCGACGCGCTGGGTTGCGGGCTTGCCGCGCACGCGACGGGGGTCGGCGTCGAGGGTCGTGCGGCGATGGCCGAACTCGGTGGCGAACCGAGCGCGACGGTCATCGGGCTCGGCGAGCAACTGCCGGCAGCGAACGCCGCGTTCGCAAACGCGATGCTCTGCCACGGCCTCGACTTCGACGACACGCACTCCGACTCGGTCAGCCACGTTACGACGGTGATCGCTCCAGCGGCGCTCGCCGCCGCCGAGACTCTCGGAGCCTCCGGCCGAAACCTGATCGCTGCAATCGTCGCGGGCAACGAGGTCGTGTGCCGGATTGGAATGGCCGCCTCCGGAGAGTTCCACCGCCGCGGCTTTCATCCGACCGCGATCTGCGGCGTCTTCGGCGGGGTCGCGTCGGTAGCGCGACTCTCGGAGCTCGACGCGCCGACGACGACGAGTGCGCTCGGGATCGTCGGATCGTTCGCAGGCGGACTGTTCGCGTACCTGGCGGACGGGACGCCGACGAAGCCGATGCACGCGGCCTGGGCGGCACATGGCGCACATCTTGCGGTTGCTCTCGCCAGACACGGCGCGGCCGGGCCGCGGTCGGTGCTCGAGGGTAAGTTCGGGCTCTACCATGCCTTCCTCGGCGCCGAGGAAGGCGAGGTGGACATCGCCGGCCAGCTCTCGGATCTCGGTACCCGGTGGGAGACGCCGCGTATCGCCTACAAGGCGTTCCCGGTCTGTCACTTCATGCACGGTTCGCTCGGTGCTGCTGCCGAGGGGGCGGGCGGACGAACGTTCGCGCCGAACGAGATCGAGGACGTGATCGTGACCGTCCCGGCTGCGGGGGTCTCGCTCGTCCTCGAGCCGGCGAGCTCGAAGATCGCGCCTCGTTCCGAGTACGAGGGCAAATTCTCCCTCCAGTACTCGGTCGCGTCGATGCTCGTTCGCGGCCATGTGGCCGTTTCGGACTTCACCGACGAGGCAATCGCCGACCCGGACGTGCTCGCCGTCGCCCGTCGCGTGCGTTACGAGACGCGCGACTATCCCTCATATCCGCAGGCTTTTCCCGGCGGGGCCAAGGTGCGCCTGGCAGACGGCACGGCTTTCGAGGCCGACTTGCCGTTCCAGAAGGGAGGGCCCGAGAATCCGCTCTCCGCTGACGACGTCCGCGCCAAGTACCGCGAGAACGCCGAGCTGGTGCTCAGCGAAGACGCAGCGCGGCGTCTCGAGGAGACGATCGTCGCACTCGACGAGCTCGACGACCTGCGGGGAGCGCTATTGCCGTTGAACCTGCGAGAAGCCGCGGCTGTATGAGCTTGCTCGAGCTGACGGCCGAGCAGCAGGAGATCCTTGCCTCTGTCTCGGACTTCGTCGATCGGGACGTCGTGCCGGTCGCCTCCGAGCTCGAGCATCGCGACGAGTACCCGGAGGAGCTCGTGGAGACGATGGCCGAGATGGGATTGTTCGGGACGACCATTCCCGAGAAGTACGGCGGGCTCGGGCTCGGCCTCGACACGTACGCGCTGATCGTCGCGGAGCTCTCCCGTGGGTGGGTGACACTGTCGGGGATCCTGAACGGGTCGTTCATCGCCGCCTGGATGATCGGCATGCACGGGACGGAGGAGCAGCGGGAGCGGTACCTGCCGAAGCTCGCGTCGTGCGAGATCCGCGCGTCGTTCTCGATGACCGAGGCGCATGCAGGATCGGACGTACAGGCGATCCATACGAGGGCAGTGCGCGAGGGTGACGAGTTCGTGATCACGGGTCAGAAAATGTGGGTGACGAACGGCTGGCGCTCCGGGATCGTGATGCTCCTGACGAAGACCGATCCTGACGCCGTCCCTACGCACACGGGCATGACGGGCTTCGTCGTGGAGAAGGAGCCGGAGACGAACCCGCCCGGTCTGACGATCCCGATGCCCGGCCTGCAGAAGCTCGGCTACAAGGGCGTGGAGTCGACGGAGCTCGTGTTCGACGGGTACCGGACCCCGGCGTCGAGCGTTCTCGGTGGCGAGGAGGGGATCGGACAGGGGTTCAAGTACTTCATGAGTGGGATCGAAGTCGGCCGCGTCAACGTCGCGGCACGTGGAGTCGGTGTGGCGCAGGCCGCGCTCGACGACGCGCTCCGCTACGCCCGTCAGCGCGAGGCGTTCGGCAAGCCGATCGGTCACCACCAGGCGGTGCAGATGATGCTCGCGCGCATGGCGACCCGCGCCGAGGCTGCACGCCTGCTGACCGTGCAAGCGGCGCAGAGGAAGGCCTCCGGCGAGCGCGCGGACCTCGAGGCGGGGATGGCGAAATACTTCGCGACCGAGGCGGCGCAGGACAACGCGCTCGACTGCATGCGGATCCATGGGGGCTACGGCTACTCGCTCGAGTACCGGCCCGAGCGCTACTACCGGGACGCGCCGCTGCTTCTCATCGGGGAAGGCTCGAACGAGATCCAGCAGGTGATCATCGGCAAGCGGCTCCTCGAGCGGCATTCCGGCTAGGAGCCGGCGTATGGACTTCTCCGTCCCGGACGAGCTGAACGAGATTCGCGCGGCGGTCAGAGAGCTGTGCACGCAGTTTCCCGGCGAGTACTGGCGCACCCTGGAGCCGGATCGCTACCCCGAGGCGTTCGTCGCCGCTCTCACCGAGAACGGGTGGTTGGCGGCACTGATCCCGGAGGAGCACGGAGGCGCGGGGCTGTCGCTGACGGCCGCGAGCGTGATCCTCGAGGAGATCAACGCCTCCGGGTGCAACGCCGGCGCCTGCCATGCCCAGATGTACACGATGGGAACGATTCTCAGGCACGGCTCCTCCGAGCAGAAGGCGCGGTACTTGCCGCGAATCGCCTCCGGTGAGCTGCGCCTGCAAGCGTTCGGCGTCACGGAGCCGGCGGCCGGCTCGGACACGACCGCGATCTCCACGACCGCGCGGCGGACGGACGGCGGTTGGGTCGTGCACGGCCAGAAGATCTGGACCTCGCGGGCCGAGCACTCCGACCTGATGCTCTTGCTGGCGCGAACGACACCTGCCGACCGGGTCTCGAAGAAGACGGAAGGGCTCTCGACCTTCCTCGTCGACATGAACGCGGCGAAGGCTGCCGGCACGATGACCATTCGCCCGATCCGAACGCTGATGAACCACTCGTCCACGGAGATCTTCCTCGACGGCGTCGCAGTCTCCGCGGACGACCTCGTCGGCGAGGAGGGAAAAGGGTTCCGGCACATCCTCGACGGCATGAACGCCGAGCGCGTGCTGATCGCAGCGGAGTGCATCGGAGACGGCCGCTGGTTCGTCGAGAAGGCCGCCGCCTATGCATCCGAGCGCGTCGTCTTCGGGAGGCCGATCGGCGCGAACCAGGGCGTGCAGTTCCCGATAGCGCAGGTACACGCGCAGCTCGAGGCTGCGGATCTCGTGCGCTACAAGGCGGCCTGGCTCTACGAGCAGAGCCTGCCGTGCGGAGCGGAGGCGAACATGGCGAAGCTGCTCGCCGCCGAGGCGTCGTGGGCGGCAGCCAATGCGTGCCTCGACACCCACGGCGGCTTCGGCTTCGCCGAGGAGTACGACGTCGAGCGGAAGTTCCGCGAGACCCGCCTCTACAAGGTCGCCCCCGTCTCGAACAACCTCATCCTTGCCTACATCGGCCAGCACGTGCTCGGCATGCCACGCTCCTACTAGGATCGATGCAGATGGTCCGAGAGTGGGATGCGCGGGCGTACGACTCGCTGCCGCTCCCGCACACGGAATGGGGGCGCCGGACCCTCGCGCGCTTGGATCTCCAGGGGGTGGAGAGGGTACTCGACGCCGGCTGCGGTACGGGTCGGGACACACAGCTGCTGCTCGATCTGGCTCCGGGCGTCAGAGTCGTGGCCGTCGACGGATCGCGGGCCATGCTCGAGCAGCTTCGAATCCGTCTGGGCGATCGGTCCGACCGAGTCGAGATCCTCCAGGCGGACCTCACGAAGCCGCTTCCCCTAGACGGCCACGTAGACGCGGTCTTCAGCGTCGCGGCGTTCCACTGGATCTCGGATCACGCGAGCCTGTTCTGCAACCTCGCCGGCGTGCTTCGCTCCGGCGGTCAGCTCGTCGTGGATTGCGGAGGCCAGGGCAACGCGGCGCGGATCGCTGCCGCCATCGAGGACGTCCTGGGCGAGTCGCCTGCCATCTGGAACTTCGCCGGGCCCGACGAAACGAAGCGGCGGCTGGAGGATGCCGGTTTCACCGACATCGAGGTCGCGCTCCAGCCCGATTTCTGTCGGCTGGACCCCGGTGAGCAGTTCGAGAGCTACCTCGCCACGCTCGTGCTCGGAGCTCACCTCGATCGACTACCGGAGCAGGAGCACGCAGAGTTCGTCCGAGCCGTCGTCGAGCGGCTTCCCGAGCCGGTCGTCGACTACGTACGCCTGACGTTCAGTGCAAGGAAGGCATAGCGCTGGGCGGCTCGAGATGACGGCGCGGCTCGTTGAGTCAGAAGCTCACGCAGCCGCGCGATCGAACGCGCGGAGGGAAGTCTCGAGCGCCTCGGTGTCGAGGCCGTGGCCGATGAAGACGAGTCGCGAGCGGCGGTCCTCGTCGGGCCACGAGTCGAGGTGCACCGGCGGATAGACGGCGTGTTGGACGCAGTTGACGAGCAGCGGGCCCTCGTCCCCCACGTCGAGGAGCCCCTTGATGCGGAGAATCTCTCCGCCGCGAGCGTGGAGCAGCATCGTGAGCCAGATCCCGAAGGCGGTCCAGTCGATCGCTCGATCGAGAGTCAGCACGACCGCCTGCGGCTGGTGCGTGTGCCCGTTGGACTCCGGCGGAGCCTCGCGGACGTCGCGGTCGGAGCCGGAGAGCAGGAGCTCGGCCTCGACGTCGCCGAAGGATGCGCGGACTGTGCGCGCAGCGGGGTTGATCCGCGCAAGCTCCACCTCGAGCGCGTCCAGAGCTTCCTGCTCGGCGATGTCCGACTTCGTGAGGACGAGCGTGTCCGCGGCCGCGACCTGCTGGAGGGCCTCGGGACCGCGGAGACCGTGCTCGCCGTCAACGGTCGCCACGATCGCGTCGAGCGAGTAGTGATGAGGTAGCAGCGGGTCCGTGAGAAGCGTCTGCACGATCGGCGCCGGCCTGGCGACCCCGGTCGTTTCGATGACGACGCGACGGAACCGCGGGATCTCGCCCGCGTCGCGACGGTCGATCAGGTCACGGAGCTCGTCCGAGAGGTCACCCCGCACGACGCAGCAGACGCAACCGTTCGCGAGGACGACGGTGCGCTCGTCGACCCGTCGCAGCAGGTGGTGGTCGATGCCCACCTCTCCGAGCTCGTTCACGATCACCGCTGTCTCGCCGAGCTCCGGCCGCTCGAGCAGCCGCGCCAGCAATGTCGTCTTGCCGCTCCCGAGGAACCCTGTCACGAGGATGACGGGAGTCTTCACCGTTCGAGGGCCGTGACGAGTGCCGGATCGAGCGGGTCGAGAGGAGCCCCGGTGAGCCGCTCCGCCTCGACCCAGAGCGCTCCGAGGTCCGATACGACGGCGGTGCCACCCTTCCGGTCGCGAAGGACGTACGTCGCCGCTTCCCACGTCTGGACGGAGAGCCCGTAGTGACCGAGGACGCGATTGAGCGCCGACGCACGGAACGCTCTGGCCCGAGCGCCACCGCTCTCGGCCCAATGCCCCTTCGCCATCACACGACAGAGCGAGCACATAGAGTCGCGTTGTAGCAGCCCACGGGCAGTGATCGACACGAACGGAGGCACGATGTCCAAGGAGATATTCGTGGCGTACGGGGTCGACGTCGACGCCGTGGCAGGATGGCTCGGGTCCTATGGCGGAGAGAACTCGCCCGACGACATCTCGCGCGGTCTCTTCGCCGGCGAAGTCGGAACACCTCGGCTCCTGAAGCTGTTCGAGCGACACGGCCTCACGACGACGTGGTTCATCCCGGGCCACTCGATCGAGACGTTCCCCGCCGAGACGCAGATGGTCGTCGATGCGGGTCACGAGATCGGCATCCACGGCTACACCCACGAGAACCCGATCGCGATGACGCGCGAGCAGGAGACGGCCGTGCTCGACAAGTGCATCGGCCTCGTGGAGAAGGTCTCGGGCAGGCGGCCGACCGGCTACGTCGCGCCCTGGTGGGAGTTCTCGAACGTCACGAACGAGCTTCTCCTCGAGCGCGGCATCAAGTACGACCACTCGCTCATGCACCACGACTTCCTGCCGTACTACGTCCGGGTCGGCGACTCGTGGACGAAGATCGACTACTCGAAGAAGGCCGAGGAGTGGATGGTGCCGCTGCAGCGCGGCGAGGAGACCGATCTCATCGAGATCGCCGCGAGCTGGTACCTCGACGACCTGCCGCCGATGATGTTCATCAAGACGGCGCCGAACAGCCACGGCTTCGTCAACCCGCGCGACATCGAGCAGCTCTGGATGGACCAGTTCGACTGGGTCTATCGCGAGTACGACTACGCAGTGTTCACCATGACGATCCACCCGGACGTGAGCGGGCGACCGGCCGTGCTCGCGATGCACGAGCGGATCATCGAGCACATCAACTCCCACGACGGCGTGCGGTGGGCCACGTTCAACGAGATCGCCGACGACTTCGCCAGGCGAGGTCGCCGCGCAGCTGATCGGCCGCTAACTCAGCCCGACGATCGGAAGTCCGCGAGCGTCAGCCTCGTCGTGTAGATCTCCTCGGCGAGCGTCGACAGTTCGCGCGTGTCCGTCCAGACGGGGTGCGCGACGCCGTTCGCGACGGCGAGACCCTCGTAGTCGCCGTACGCGCGAGGGCTGCGCGCCGGGCTGGGTCGCGTCGGATGCGATGGAGGCGGCGCTGAACCGGAGCGGCCCAGGTCCGCCCCCCGTCGCGCGAGACGAGTGCAGACGTACGACGCTCGTACTGGCCCGCGGGTCCTCCGCTCGTGTCGTAGAAGCAGACCCACAGCGCTCCGCTCGAGGAGTCGACGGCGGACTGTGCCCAGAAGCGGGCGGGATGCGAACCGGGTGCCGTGCGCACGATCGAGATCCCGTCTCCTCCCGACTTCATGAGAGCGATCGGGCGGAGCGTGCGCGTGAAGGCGTGGACGACGATGTTCGGGCTCCCGCTGAAGTGTGTCCTCGAGTACGAGAGGTACACGCGGCCGGCGAAGCGGCCCCGTGAGCGATCGACCGAGAGAATCGGGTTCGCGTGGATGCAGGCCAGACCGTGAGCGAGGATGACTACTCCGGAGCCGCAGTGCGGAATTGGGACGATCGAGAACGAGACGACACGCCGTTCGGGCTCGAAGCTGGCGCCGCCGTCGGTCGAGCGGGCGATCTTGAGTGAGAAGTTCGAGTTGTCGTCCCACGCGACGTAGACAAGGCCTTTCCTCGAGACGGCAACGGTCGCGTACTTGAGCACGTCTCCCTCTCGATTGACCTTAACCGGCCGCGACCACGTCGTCCCGCTGTCGTCCGAGTGACTCAGGACGATGCTGTAGACGCCACGCTGCGAGATGCGGGACCAGGCGACGTACACGCGATTCCGGTGGGGGCTCGCCGCCGCCGAGTCGACTGCGATCGCCGGCTTGTCGTCGTACCGCGAGCGGCCTGGGTGGGCCACCAGCACCGGCTTCGACCAGGAGGCGTCGGCGGCAGGGCGGGAGACGACGAAGAGTCGCGGCTTGCCGCTCGAGCAGGGCGTCGCGCGAAGGTACGAGTAGTACTGTCGTCCTCTCGCGTCGATGGCAACACCCGGATCGCCGGCGCAGCTCGCGTCCCTGCTCGCGGGCGCCGGCGACGTGGTACCGACCTCCCAGGCAACTCCACCGTCGGTCGAGCTGTAGACGGGCATCGTGCCCTCTACGAGGTTGTTCGATCCGGCGAGGAGGACCTGGTCGTTCGAGGGGTCGATCGCGACGGTCGGCTCGCTCTGCGCACCCGGGAGCCTCGAGACGTTGACCTCGGGCCCGGCCGCGCCGGTCGCGCCCGTCGCCGCGAGCGGCACGGTCAGGGCAAGCGCGCACAGCGCCGGCGCGGATAGGAGACGCATGGCTAGCGCGCCGCGACGGCGAGCGCCGATTCGACGTCGTGGCCCGCGCCGAGAGTGAGCTGGAGGAGCACGCGCGCCTTCGGCCCCGCGAGGTCGCCGGCGAAGAGCGCGCCTGCGTCGGCGAGGTCGCGCCCCCCGCCGCGCCCGTAGACGGGCTCGACTCGACCCGCGACACAGCGCGAGCAGACGACCACGGGCACGCCGCCCGAGACCGCTTCCCGGACACCCTCGACGACCTGATCGTTGGCGTTGCCCCGGCCGGTGCCTTCGAGCACGATCGCGCTCGCGCCCGCGGCTACCGAGGCTCGGATGAACCGGGCATCACTGCCTGCGTGGAGCCGAATCAGATCGACCGAGGCGAGCCGATCGGGAACGAGCAGAGGCGCGCCCCGCTCGGGAAGCCGTCGGAAGACGACCGTCCCCATGTCGACGTGGCCGATCGGTCCGTACCCTGGAGAGTCGAAGGCCCGCAACGCGCTCGTGTGGGTCTTACGTACCTCGCGGGCGGCATGGATTTCGCCGCCGAACGCGATCATCGCTCCCCTGCGACGCGCCTCACTCGAGGCGGCGACGCAGACGGCGTCATGCAGGTTGCGCGGGCCGTCGGTGTCTCGCTCGTCAGCGCCGCGCTGAGCGCCCGTCAGGACGACTGGCAATTCGGAGCCGAGCAGGCGGTCGATCAGGTAGACGGACTCCTCCATCGTGTCGGTGCCGTGCGTGACGATCACACCCGTCACGTCACTGCGGTTCGCCTGCTCGTTCACTCGAACGGCAAGCGAGAGGGCGAGCTCCCCGTGCACGTCGAAGCTCGGCACACGGGCGAAGTCGTCGAGCTCGAGCGGCGGGGAGTCCGGCCAGTCGAGCATGTCCATGAGCTCGCTACCGGACATCGCAGGAACCAGCTTCCCGGTCGAGGGGTCCGGGCGCATGGCGATCGTGCCGCCGGTGGAGACGACGACGACCAGCTGGGGCATGCAGGCGGTCTCGTCTACGCCGAGGAAGCGTTCGGTCTCGGCGAGCTGGATTCCCTCGCCGAGACCGAGCTCCTCCTCGGCCCGCTGCACCGGAGCACCGCGGAAGCGAAGCCGGATCGTGACCGCGACGAGCATCAGTGCGATCGCAAGGAGCGAGACGAGCGTCGTCGCGGCCCCGAGAGCGTAGAGGTCGGGCCTGATCGCCTGGCTGAACGTCAGGCCGAAGATCTGCACGGGCAGCGTCGCGGTGTCGAAGCCACTCGTGAGCAGCACGGTGCGGTCGTAGTCGTTCCAGGTGAGCGTGAAGCCGAACAGGAAGCAGCCGAAGACGCCGGGCCAGACGAGCGGTAGCGTCACTTCTCGGAACGTCCGCGCCTGGTTTGCGCCGAGGTCGCGTGCCGCCTCCTCGATGTGCTCGTCGTAACGGTTCCAGACCGCGAGCATCACGAGGAAGCCGAACGGGATGCCCCAGATCACGTTCGCGCCGAGCGCGGTCTTCCAGATCGACGTCGTCTCGCCGAGGAACCTCCAGAAGAGCTGGTTGCCGAGGCCGAGCAGGAAGCCCGGCGTCATCAGCGCGAGCATGATCACGTAGAAGGCGATCCCGTCGCCCCAGAAGCGGCGCCGGAAGGCCATCGAGAGCGTGAACGCGATCACGGCGACGATTGCGCCGGCCGCGACGCTGATCCAGAGGGATTGCCTGCCCGATGCCCGGATCTCCTCGGCGTGGGAGCCCGGGATGTTCGCGTCGAAGAGCGCCCTCCACCAGTCGAGGCTGACCGGCCCTCGAAACGGGAACGTGACACCGCCGAACACGCCCTGGAAGGAGAGAACGCCCATAAGCGCCATGGGCGCGTAGAGGAAGACGAGGAAGATGACGAAGTAGAGCCCCAGCCCCCACTTCGCCCAGTCTGTCCGGCGCCTCACCTCAGAGCTCCTCTCGCAGTTTCGAGAAGCGCGTGATCACGAAGACACCCGCCATCAGGACGAGCACGAGTAAGACGGCCGATGCGGCCCCCTGTGGGTACTGGATCGCGCCGACCTTCGAGTTGACGACCGTGCCGACCGACGTGACGTTGCCGCCGCCGATCACCTGAACCGTGCTGTAGTCGCCCATCGTGAGCACGAAGATGAAGATCGAGCCAATGACGGCGCCGGGCGCCGCCTGCGGCACGATCACCTCCTTGAACGTCCTCCACCAGTTCCCACCGAGATCGCGCGCGGCCTCGAGAGCAGCCTGGTCGACCTGGGCGAGCGTGAAGAAGAGCGGCGTGATCATGAACAGGATGTAGAGCTGCACCAGCGCCAGACGAACCGACAGCGGGCTGAAGCCGAGCGCTGCGACCGGCTCGTCGACGATCCCGAGCTTCTGGAGCGCCTGGTTGAGCGCACCCTGACGCCCCATCAGCGGATACGTCCACGCGATCGAGCGCGTGAGGAAGCTCGTCCAGAAGGGTGCCAGCGCGACGATGAAGAGAGCGATCTGCCAGCGCAGTGTCCTCACCTTGAGCGCGAGGAAGTACGCGACCGGAAAGCCGAAGACGAGGCATGCACTGACGGCGATCAGCGACGTCACGAACGACGTCCGCATGTTCTGCCAGTACGTCGAGTCGTGGAAGAGCTCGGTGTAGTTCGACGTCGTCCAGATCTTCTCGTAGCCGAAGTCCGTGCGCGTCCAGAAGCTGACGAGAACGATGAACACGAGCGGCGCGAGCATGTAGAAGCCGAGCCACACGAAGCCGGGTAGAGCCCACAGGGCAGTGACCAGCCCGCGGCCCTTGCGGCGCGCTGCCCTACCCTCACCGAGCGCCGCCTCTCGGGGCAGGCTCTGTTCGACGAGCTCCTCGGCCTGCTCGATCTCGGCGACGTCGAGCCGCGGTCCGGGATCAGGATCCGAGGAGCTGGACATCCTCCTCCTTCCAGTGAACCCTGATCTTCTGTCCCTCCCTGCCGCGGAACGAGGGGTAGCGCTCGCCGGCAACCTTGGCGAGCATCCGTTCGCCGCCTGTGGTGAGGTGTAGCTTGACCAGGTCGCCGAGGAACTCGACGAAGACGATCTCGCACTCGGCCGAGTTCATGCCGGCGGGCGCCGATCCGTTTTCGTCGACCTCGACAGCGGCGGCTCTGATCGAGACCATTGCGGAGTCTCCGACTCCCAGCGAATGATCGGTCGGGCGCACGCTCGCCTGGACGCCGTAGTCGTCCTGAACGACGAGACGGTCGCCGTCCCGGGAGACCACCTTCCCCTTCACGATGTTGTTGTCACCCATGAAGCGGGCTACGAGCTCCGTCGCCGGTTTGGTCGCGATCGTGAGCGGATCGGCGACTTGCTGGATCCTGGCGTCGTTCATGACGACGATCCGGTCCGCCATGGAGAGCGCTTCCTCCTGGTTGTGCGTCACGTGGATGAACATGAGGCCGAGCTGGCGCTGCAGGTTGCGCAACTCGACGCGCATGCGCAGCTGGAGGAGGCGGTCGATGTCGCCGAGCGGCTCGTCCAGCAAGAGCGCTTTCGGGTTCGTGACGAGCACACGAGCGAGTGCGACGCGCTGCTGTTGGCCGCCCGAGAGTTGGCGCGGCTTGCGGTCCGCGAGCTGCTCGAGACCGACCATGGCCAGCGCCTCAAACGCCCGCTTACGGCGCTCGGCCTTCGCCATGCCGTGCATCTTGAGCCCGAACTCGACGTTCTCGAGCGTCGTGCGGTGGGGGAAGAGCGCGAAGTGCTGGAAGACGGTCGTCGTCGGCCGCCTGTGCGGCGCGAGGCCGACGAGCGATTCGCCGTCGAGCAGGATGTCGCCCTTCGTGGGGAACTCGTGCCCGCCGATCATTCGCAGCGTCGTCGTCTTGCCGCAACCCGACGGGCCGAGGAGGACGACGTATTCGCCATGGTCGACGTGGAGGTCGACGTCGGCCACGGCGACCGTCCCGCCGGGGAAGACCTTCGTCAGCTCGACGAGGTCGAGCCCCGAGCCATTAGAGCCGGAGGGGGCGGCGACCGCCGCCCCCTCCGAGTGCGAACCTGCTTCCTCGGCCATCGCTTCCTAGGCGGCGAGGAAGTCGTTCACCGTCTTGATGAGGAACACAGACTCACTCGGGTACGAGTTCCACGAGACGTACTTGCACACGCGCTTCGTGAACGAGCCGCCTTCGCGCCTCTCGCCTTTCTTGATGTCGAGTTGGCCCGTGATTCCAGGCAGGTCGCGTGCGGCCGGCTTCCCGCCCCACCAGTAGTCGTACTCGGGTGCGGAGAAGCCGTACTTCTTCCCCTGCGCTGACTTGATCCAGGGAAGGAGCCTCTGGCCGTTCGCGATGTAGTACCCCTGGCGCATGATCGCCGCGCCCAGGAAGCCCTGGTAGTTCCAGTTGATGTAGTCGTAGCAGGCCTGCAACTTCGCGGGGTCCGTCACCTCCGACGAGATCCCCTCCGAGCTGTTCCAGCCACGGAAGCCCTGCTTCGGCGCCGCGTAGAGGACGGGTATGCCCGCTGCCTTGAGCAGCGCAACGGCCGGTGACCACATCGACTCGAGCACGACCTCACCAGACTGCATCAGGTTGACGGACTCCGGGAACTGGTCCCAGAACGCCCGGAACTGGCCTTGCTTCTTGTACCTGGTCATGATCTTGAACAACCGGCTGATCTCCGCCCTCGTGGGGTTGCCGAAGTCCTTGAACTTCATCAGCCCGAGCGTCGAGGCGGCGAAGGCCGCATCCTGGGCCATGATGCCCGGGTCCCGCAGTAGCGCGACCCGCCCCTTCCACTTCGTGTTCAGGAGCTCGGCCCAGGAGACCTGCTCCGGCCGCTTGTTGATGACGTCCGTGTTGAAGCCCATGGAGTCCACGTTGAAGTGGGCGGGCGGGCCGACGATCCAGCGGGGCTGGGGCTTGCCGCCGATCGGCTTGCCGTTCTCGCCGATCCAGCGGACGATCTGCTTGTTGCTCTTCGGCCCGCCCGTGAACGGCGGCAGACCGGTGGAGCCGTCGGGATCGACGAAGGTCGTGCGGAAGGGGGCGTTCCCGTCGCCGAACGTGCAGGTCCTCGACGCCGGGTTGAGCTTCCCCCGCGTGAAGACCTTGTAGAACTGGTTCCAGGTCGGGATTAGCCTCGTGTCGACCGGCTGCAGGCCGCCGGACGGCCAGACGAGCAGACTCTGGTAGTTGTAGCCCCCGAAGACGTCGAAGCGCTCGGGCGCGGTGATCGCGATCTGCGGCAGGGCTCCCGAGCCGACGAGGTCGACCTTGATCTTGAAGCCGAGGTCCTTCTCTGCCTGCTGCTCGACACCCTGGGGGAACTCGACGCCGAGCGAGAGCACTCGGAGCGTGCCCGTGAACTTGCCCTGTGACGGCGCCGCCGCTGCGGTGCCGGCCAGCGAGCCGAGCCCGGCGACGGCAGCCGCGCCGACGCCTCCCTTGACGAGCAGGTCGCGGCGCGTGAGCCCCGTGTCCTCCGTCTTCCTCGGCTCGGAAAAGTCGTGGCGTCCGAGTTCCTGCCCCTGCGCGACTAGCTCCGCATACTCGAACGGATCGTATTCGTCGTGGTACTCGTTACTCATTGAGCGAACATCTCCTTTCTCCTCGCCGCCCACGCTCGAGGATTTGGACCAGCCTGCCACGAACGATCGCTGCGAATCGGCACACGCTCCTTCCGTCGGACGCCGGACCAGGGAATGCCTCTGTATACAACCGCTCGGAGCCGGAGTCAAATGCCCCTCGCTCACCTACGGGAGCGCTCTCGGACGGCGCGAACGGGTCGTGCCTCCGCTCTCGACTCGTCACGCGCGCGACGGCGAGGAGTAGGAGGTACGCGGCCGCAGCGACGGACACGCCCCAGACGACCTTGATCCAGCTCTGCGGCACGATGTAGTACGCGGCCACACCCACTACGACGGCGACGATCGCGAAAATGTTGACCCCGTTCAGGTAGCGGTACTTCCCCTGCGGGTCGAAGAGCTCGTCGACGTCGATCCGCTGCCGCTTCACGAAGAGGTAGTCGGCGAGGACGGCCCCGGTCAGGGGCGCGGCGAGGTTGCCGAGGTGCGTGACCCACATCTCCGCGTCGTGGACGAAGTCGGGAAACGCCGAGAGCACGATGGCTGCTGCGGCCGCCACGACCGTTCCCCAGAGCCGACCGACACGCGGAATCGTGTTCACGACCGACAGGCCGGCCGTATAGACGTTCGTGATGTTGGCGGCGAGCCCCTGGACGACGATCGCCACGAGGAGAAGACCGAGAACGAGATCGTTCGAGGTGAGGTCGGCAACCGCGACGAAGGGGTTCACCTCGCCGGTGGCGGCTGCCGCGTAGCCGCCCACGAACGTCGTGACGACGGCCGAGGTCACCGCAGACGCGAACAGTCCGACGCGCATGTCTCGGCGGGTCGGCGTGTAGCGACAGAGGTCTGCGACGTTCGTGACGAGCGTAAGCGAGGCGCCGCACATCACCGTCACGTACGTCGCGAACCCCGTCCAGGTGAGGCTCTGGTCCGGAGAGTCGAAGACGCGGCCGACGGCGTAGTCGGGATCGTCCGACACGAGGAAGAGCCCGACGAGGATGCCCGTGAACGCGAGGGAGATCGGGAGCACGACGCGCAGGAGCCAGCGCATGACGTCGAAGCCGAGCACCGCGAACGTCGCGTGGATCACCGCGAAGACGAGGGCGGTCGGGACGAGCGCCAGCTCCCGTCCCGTCATCGCCTCGACGATCGCTTGCGCGCCCAGCCCTGCGGTGAGCGCCTGCGCGGCGAACCAGTAGGTCGAGGCGATGACCCTGTACGGAGAGCTCAGGAGGCGTGCGCCCCAGTACCCGAGGGTGGCGCGCATGCCGACCTGGCCGGGCAGGCCGTAGTCGACGCCCGGTTGCGCGACGATCACGAGCAGAGCGAAGGCGAGCGCTTGGCCCGCTACCATCGCCGCGACCGCCCACCACAGCGGGAGCCCGCCGTCGATGACGGCGAACGCTCCGAGCAGGTACATGACCGGGTTCAGGAAGAACGTGAAGTTGATCGCGAAGAGGTCGCGCCAGCGGGCGGTGCGGAGTTCCGCCGGGATCGGCTCGACACCGAACTCCTCGACAGCCGGCACGAGCGACCGTCAGCGCGCTCTGGCGTGCCGCTTGAAGAAGTCGATCACGACGCGGTTGTGCTCGTCGGTCCCGTCGAAGATCGTCGAGTGGTTCGACCCCTTGACGACGTGCTTCTCGGCGTTCGTGATCCCCTGATAGATCGCCTCCTGGCCCGCGCCGTTCGGCCCCTGGTCCCACGGAGTCATCAGGTCCTCGTCGCCGCCGAGGACGAGCGCCGGCGAGGTGATCTTCGGCAGCCACGGGGTCAGATCCATGTCGCACATCGCCTGACAGGCGGCCGTGAAGACCTCGATGCGGTTCGAGTCGCGGAGGATGCGCTGGATGAGTCCCGCCAACTCCTCGGCGTCGTTCTCCTCCAGGAAGCGCTTCGAGAGCGCCTGCCACGTGATCAGCTCCGCAAGGAGCCGGCTGCCCGGCCCGTCCGGGTCCATGCGCGCGATGTCGATCCAGTTCTTGAAGATGAGCCTGCCGGTCACGCCGAGCTTGGCCGCGGCGCAGTTGATCACGACGGACGTGGTTCGCTCGGGGTACTTGCCCGCGAACGCGATTGCGATCATCCCGCCCATCGAGGTGCCGTGGATGTGGGCCTCCTCGATCTCCAGTGCGTCGAGCAGCCCCGCGAGGTCGTCAGCCCAGACCTCCATGTCGTAGTGCTGAACCGGGCGGTCGGACTGCCCGTAGCCGCGCATGTCGTAGTCGATCACCCTGAAGTGCTCGGACAGCTCCGGGGTGGCCGGGTCGAAGTTGAAATGGCCAAAACCCGCTCCGTGGATCTGCGCGACAGGCTCGCCCTCCCCGGAGATCCGGTGCCAGAGGTTGACGCCGTTGACCTCGACCTTCCCCTCCATGGTTCTCCTAGCCTCGCTCGAGCGTGATCTCGATCCGCTCCGGCGTGAGCGCAATGAACTCCGCCGGGAACTCTCCCTGCGTCCGCACCCGTTTCGGCACGACCCGACGCAGGAGCGAGAAGTGGGCGGGGCTGAGCTCGAACGGATAGGGGTCGATTGTCACGCGCCAGGCGCCGTGCGGCGCGAGCCGGTAGTCGAGAATCTCCCAAGGCTCGCCGTTCTCGGTGTCTCGCATGCAGAAGTAGAGCGAGAGCCGGTCGTAGAGCTGCAGCCGGTGGTAGTCGATCCAACGCTCTTCGTCGGACGCACCGGTCGCGGCGAGCCGACCGGGGTGAGAGTCCTCCTGCTCGGCGACGAACTCCTCGACTTGCTCGGCGACCTCCTCGGCACGCGTGAGCGCGAGTGCGGGGTCCGTTCCATAGCGTTGCCGATAGATACCCGCGCCGTGCATCGAGACGAGAAGGCCGGCGTAAGGGTCCTGTTCTGTGACTGCGGCGATGCAGGCGCGGTAGAACGCGAGATGCGATGGCACTCCGACGTCGAGGAAGTTGATCGGTTTCCCGGTCTCGGGCTCGACCAGCGGCGCCTGCTCCCAGACGGCCCAGCCGTCGTCGTGGCGCTCGGTCGCGAGCACGAGCGAGTCGTGTCGTTCATCGCGGTCGGACCACGCGCGCGCGAAAGCTGCCGGCGAGGTCGGCGTGGTCGGTCTGAAGCACGACCTGCCATGAGTCGGCGCGATCGCGGACGATCATGCGCCGAGCTTTTCGCGTGCCCAGGGGACGAGGCCGCCGGAAGCCTGCAGCTCCAGCACGAGCTCCGGGGTCGGCTGCGCCTGGAACGTCTTGTCGTCCACGTCGACGGCGCCGGTGTTCGTGTCGATCCGGACACGCGAGCCGGGATGCGCTGCGTCCGCCGCGCCCGGACATTCCAGAATCGGCAATCCGAGATTGACGCAGTTGCGCCGGAAGATCCGCGCGAAGCTCTTCCCGACGATGCCCTGAACGCCCCACGCCTTCATGGCCTGGACCACGTGCTCACGCGAGGATCCGATGCCGAAGTTCGCGCCCGTGACGATGAGAGCGTCCTCGCCGAGCTCGTCGCGGAGCGAGGGGTCGAAGCCCTCGAAGAGGTAGGGCTTCATCTGCTCGGGATCGTCGATGTTGAGGTACGCCCCCGGGTACATGACGTCGGTGTCGAGGTCGTCACCTGCGATGACGACGGCGCGGCCCTCGATGATCATGCGCTGACTCCCGCGAGCACCTCGGCCGGGTCGACGATCTCGCCGGCGACAGCGGCCGCTGCGGCGACGTACGCGTTCGCCAGGCAGACCTCGGCTTCGGGTGAGCCCATCCGTCCTTTGAAGTTGCGGTTCGTCGTCGTCACAGCTCGCTCGCCTGCAGCCAGCACGCCCATGCCCCCGCCGAAGCAGGCGCCGCAGGTCGGCGTCGAGACCATCGCCCCGGCCTCGACGAAGAGATCGAGCAGGCCCTCCTTCATCGCCTCGCGGTAGATCCGCTGCGTCGCGGGGACGACGATCATCCGGCAGTCCCGATGCACGGTGTGCCCGCGCAGGATCTCCGCCGTCTGGCGGAGGTCGGTCATCGTTCCGTTCGAGCAGTTGCCGATGTAGACCTGGTCGATCTTCATGCCGACGACGTCCCCGACGGGGACGACGTTGCCCGGCAGGTGCGGGAGAGCGATCAGTGGGGAGAGCTCGCCCAGGTCGATGCGAAAGCTGCGCGCGAACTCGGCGTCCGGGTCGGACCGCTCCGGTGCCCAGGACCTGTCGGTACGGCCTTCCAGGTACTCGGCAGCGCGGTCGTCGGCCGGGAAGAATCCCGTCTCTGCTCCCGCCTCGACGGCCATGTTCGCCACGGCGAGGCGCTCGTCGATCGACAGCGCTTCGGCGCCTTCTCCCACGAACTCGAGCGCTGTGTTCGTGCCTCCCCCGACACCGAGCTCCCCGATCACGGCGAGGATCAGATCCTTCCCCGAGACGAAGCGGCTCTTCTCGCCGACGAACTCGATCCGGATCGTGGACGGGACGGCCTGCCAGAACTCGCCGAATGCGAGGCAGTGGGCGATGTCTGTCGAGCCGAGACCTGTGCCGAAGGCGGCGAGCGCACCGTAGGTGCACGTATGCGAATCGCCACCGGCGATCACGGATCCCGGAACGACCCAGCCCTCCTCGCAGAGGAGCGTGTGCTCGATGCCGCCGCGCCCCTGCCCGTAGAACGTCACGCCTTGCTCGTCCGACCAGGTCTTGAGCCGCCCTTGGAGCTCCGCCGAGCGGGCGTCCTTCGCAGGCATGAAGTGGTCCGCGACCATGACCACACGCGACGGGTCGAAGACCCTGGTCGCCCCCATCTTCTCCATCTGCCGGAACGCGACCGGACCCGAGACGTCGTTCGCCATCACGACGTCGCAGCGCACCATGACGACGTCCCCTGGGCGGACGTCGTCCGCTTCCGTGTGTGCGAGCAGGATCTTCTCAGCGAGCGTGTGCGGCACCGAGCTCCTCCAAGTGCTCGATGACCTCGGCCACGGAAACCACGTCCGCGTACTTTGCGTCGAGGTCGTAGAGGTTGGCGGCGTGGGCGTCCGGGTTGCGGTCTCCGACCGCCTCGCGAGGCACGATCGGTCGGTAGCCGTGCTGGAGCGCGTCGACAGCGGTCGCCCGCACACACCCCGATGTGGACGCGCCGGTCACGATCAGGCTGTCGCATCCATGCGCGGCGAGGAGGCTCGACAGCGCCGTGCCGAAGAACGCGGACGCGAACAGCTTGTTCAGCACGGGTTCGTCTTGGCGTGGCGCGAGGCGTGGGTCGATCTCCACCCACCGGCTCCCAGCCTCGAGTGTGAGCAACGCGGGCACCTTTTCGATGAACGCAGCCGCCGTACGCTTGTCTCCCTCTGTGTACGACACCGTCGTGAAGACGATGGGAATCCCCGCTCGCCGGGCCTCGTCGAGCAGCTGTCGAATGGCGGCGACGACCCCTTCGAGGTCGCAGACGAGCGGGGAGGCCGGGTCGGTAAATCCACGATTGACGTCGATCACGACGAGGGCAGGCTTCGCCCCGAACCCCGCCCTGCCGTGAAAGCCCTGGTACGCCATTTCCGCTCTAGACGGAGTCCCCTTCGCGGACGCGGGCCAGGGCGTCCTCTCCGGACTCGAGCGGCGCCCAGCGCAGCGGCCGTGCCGGTGTCGGCGCATCGAGACCGGTCTCCGCCTTGCAGTTTGCGATCACATCCTCGAGTGGAGCGCCGAAGTCGAATGCTGGCGCATCACCGCGCTCGGTGCGCTGACGCTCGCGCTCGGCCTCGGTGGCGGCCTCGTCGACCGACCCGTCGTCCGCAACGACGACGCCGTAGCCCTCTCGAGCCCAGTCTCTGCTGACGAGACCGAACGACACGTCGCGGGCCACGATCTCCGCCGGCCTCTCGAGTCTGTCCTTCCAGCCGCCACCTCCTGCCGTGCGGTACACGAGCATGTCGCCGGCTTCGATCTTGACGTTGTCGCACTTCGACGCCAGAACCTCCTCGGTTCCGTCCGCGCGACGAAGGAGCTTGGTGGAGCGTCGTCCGGGGAGTCCGCCGAGCACCCCCCAAGGCGGAGTCAGCCAGCGATCGTCGTGGATCGAGACCTCGCCTGGCTCCAGGTACACGTAGCGCTTCTCCACGCCGTTGCCACCCCGGTGCAATCCGGGCCCTCCCGAGTCCGTGACCGTCGTGTAGCCGTCGATCCGCAGGGGGTAGTAGGCCTCGAGGTACTCGGTCGGGATGTTCTCGAACAACGGCCACCATGAGTGGCCGTCCATACCGTCGCCTATCGGCCTGCCGGGGATGCCGCCGTACAGGATCTCCATCGAGTAGAAGAAGTCGCCCTCACCGTCCCAGCCCGAGTACAGCATGTACGGGCTCGTGCCGTAGCCCGCCGCCGTGTTGAGCTCCGGCGCCTGCTTGCAGAGCGCGCCGCCCAGCACGTCGAACAGCCGGGTGAGCGCATGCGTGCGGCACCCTAGTGCCGCGGGAAAGTGCGGGTTGAGCAGCGACCCCTTTGGCATGACGACGTGCAGGAGCGGGTAGAAGCCGTCGTTGAAGAGGATCTGGGGGTCGTTGACCATGATCAGATAGACCCCGATGAACATCTTGAACATGCCCTCGGAGAGGTAGAAGTTGATCGGCCCGAGGGCCTGAGGGTCGGTCCCCGACCAGTCGAAGAAGGCGTGCTCACCCTCCCGCCAGATCGTCAGCTGCATCTTGAACGGACCGTTGCCGAGGCCGTCGTCGTCGACCCAGTCCACGAACGTCTGAGGCTGTTCGGGGATGACGACCGAGATGAGGAACTTCATCGCGTTGTACGTGCGGTCGAGCAACGCCTGCAACGCGGCCAGGTACGTCTCCTTGCCGAAGCGGTCGCAGAGCTCGATCACGCGCTTCTCGCCGGCGCGACAACCCGCGACGATCGCGAACAGGTCGGCGCGGTTCATCTCGGGCAGGCGGACGTTGTTGAAGATCAGCTTGAGGACGTCGTCCGCAGGGACGCCGCGCTCGATGATCTTGAGCGGCGGGATGATGATGCCCTCTTCGAAGATCGTCCGCGCCCCGGTCGGCAGCGAGCCTGGCAGGGGGCCGCCCGCGTCCATCTGGTGGCCGAACTGGCTCGACCAGCCCACGAGTTCGTCCTCGTAGAAGATCGGCACGAGCACGAGCCAGTCGTTCGTGTGCGAGATCGAGGCCGAGCACTTGAACGGGTCGGAGGTGAGGATCACGTCACCCGGATAGATTCCCCGATCCCACTCGGCCATCATCTCGTTGATGTAGGCGCCGAACTGGCCCACGACCATGCGGCCGCGGGGATCCGTGAGCATCGGGAACTCGTCGTGCTGCTCGCGGATCACAGGGCTCATCGCCGACCGGAACAGAACCGCGTCCATCTCGAAGCGGGCGCTCTTGAGTGCGCCCTCGATGATGTCGAGCGTGACCGGATCGATCTCGATCCCCGTCGGGATCTCCGCGATCCTGAGCTCGTCTGTCGTCGTTGTCGTCATCGTCATGTGCGTCGTCAGCTCCCCGGGTTGATCAGGATGTTGAAGTTCGAGTCGACCTCGGCCGCGTACCCCGGGAGGACGACTGTGGTGGAATCGAACTCGGTGACGATCGCCGGTCCGTCGAAGCGCATCCCAGGGGCGAGCTTCGCCCGGTCGTAGATCCTGGTCGCGACGCTCTCGCCGCGGAACGTGATTGCGTGCTCCTCGACCACTGCAACCGACGCGTCGGCCCCACCCGGCTCGCCCGTAGGCAGCTCCGGCTTTGGGACGGCGCCGGCGCCGACCGCGCGAAGGTTGACGATTTCCGCCTGCGTGTCGTGCATTCGGAAGCCGTACAGCTGCTCGTGCAGCGCGTTGAACCGCTCCTCGAGCCCTCCGAGCCCGTTTGCGCGGACATCCCCGGGATCGATCACGACGGGGATCTCGTAGCCCTGACGGTGGTAGCGCATGTCCGCCGTGTACGCGATGTGCTGGCGGTCGAGCTCGATCCCCTCGCCGTCGAGGAACGCCTTCGCGCGTTCGCCGAGGCTCTCGAGGATCGAAGCGACGTCACTCTGGTCGGCCTCGAGGAGGACGCGGATGTACGTCTGCGCGAACTCGTCTCGGAAGTCCGCGACGAGATCGCCGATGGCACAGAGCAGGCCAGGTGCGGGCGGCACGAGCACCGGGAAGGAGCCCATGATCTCCGCCACGGCGTTCGCGTGAAGTGGCCCTGCGCCGCCGTACGCCACCAGGGCGAACTCACGCGGGTCGTGGCCGCGCTGCACCGAGACGAGCCGCAACGCGCCCGCCATGTTCTCGTTGACGATGGCGAGGATGCCCTCGGCCGCCTCCTCGACCGAGCCCAGCCCCATCGCGTCGGCCACTTGTTGGACCGCCGTACGGGCAGCGGCCGTATCGAGCTCCATCTCGCCGCCGAGCAGGCGTGGCGGCAGGTGTCCGAGGACGACGTTCGCGTCTGTGACGGTCGGCTCGGTGCCGTTCTTCCCGTAGGCGGCGGGACCGGGGTCGGCGCCGGCCGACTGCGGGCCGACGCGCAGCGCCTTCGTCAGCTCGGGAACGTGGGCGATCGAGCCGCCCCCCGCTCCGACCGTGTGGACGTTGACCGACGGCACCTTGATCCGGAAGTGGCCGATCGAGGTCTCGCGACCGATCGTCGGCTCGCCGTTCTGACACAGCGCCACGTCGGTGGACGTACCGCCCATGTCGAAGGTGAGGATGTTCTCGAAGCCGGCCTTGCCGGCGACGTAGAGCGCTCCAGCGACGCCGCCGGACGGGCCTGACAGGATCCCGTAGATGGGGTTCCGAGCTGCCTCCGTGATCGTCATCAAGCCGGCGTCTGAACGAAGGAGGTTGACCTCGGCTTTGGCTCCGATCCCCTTCAGCTCGGACTGGAGATCGCTGACATAGCTCGCGACGCGCGGCCTGACGTAGGAGTTCATGCACGCCGTCAGCGTCCGCTCGTACTCGCGGAACTCCGGCAGGACGTGCGCTGACAGCGTCACCGGGAAGCCCGGGTAGAGCCGCTCGACGATCGCGCCGATCTGCTCCTCGTGAGCCGGGTTGACATACGAGTTGACGAGGCCGACCGTGAGCGACTCGACCCCGGAGTCCACGAGGTCGCGGACGACGTCCTGGACCTGCTGCTCATCGACTGGCACCACTGTTGCGCCGCGGGCGTCCATCCGCTCGATTGCCTCACGCGTGTCGGCGAGCGAGGCCGGTGGATCAGGCTTGATCATGATGATCCAGCCCGCGAGCGGCCCCGGGGTCTGAGAGCGGGCGAGATGAAGGATCTGCTTGAAGCCCATCGTGGTGATCAGCCCCACGCGCGCGCCCTTCGACTCGAGCACCGCGTTCGTGGCCACAGTCGTGCCGTGGAGGATGTTGCGAAGCTTCGAGACGTCGATGCCCGCCTCGCCGCAGATACGGCCGACGCCGCTCAGCACTCCCTGCGACGGGTCGGCGGGCGTGGACGGAGTCTTGACGCGGAAGTGCGCGCCGCCGTCCGAGTCGTCGACGAGGAAGAGGTCGGTGAACGTTCCTCCGACGTCGACCCCGAGTCTGTAGGCCATTCCTTCCTCCCTTTCCTAGCCGGCGACCGGGGCAAACGTCCCCGCGCGGTAGACCTGTCCGTCGAGCTGCCGCTCGAGAACACCCTCGAGCCATTCGGCGACGGAGATGAGCTCGTCGAGGTCGGTCCCCGTCTCGATCCCCTCGCCGTGGAGCATGTATACGAGATCTTCGGTGCAGATGTTGCCCGTGGCACGTGGCGCGAAGGGGCAGCCACCCACGCCGCCGACGGATGCGTCGAGCACGGAAGCGCCCGCCTCGATCCCGGCGAGGGCGTTGACGATGCCCGTATTCCGGGTGTTGTGCAGATGCAGCCCCACGGGCTTCCCCTGTGCGAACGTAAGCGTCTGCGCGACCAGCTCGCGCACCTGACGCGGCACACCGACACCGACCGTGTCCGCGAAGACGATCTCGTCGGTGCCGGCCGCGATCAGCTGCTCAGCGAGACCGAGTGGCGTGCGCGGAGCGACCTCGCCCTCGAACGGGCAGCCGAACGCCACGCCGACCGTGACTGTCACACGCAGCTCGTCCTCGTGCCCGCGGGCGACGATCCGCTGCGCGGTCTCGAGGGATTCCTCGACGGACGCGTTCTGGTTCCGTCGGTTGAACGTCTCCGTGGCGGCGAACGCGAAATGCACCTCGTCGAGGATGGTCTCCCGCGCCCGGTCGTACCCCTTGTCGTTCAGGACGAGACCGGCGTACACGACACCATCGCGGCGTTCTATGTTCGCGACGACTTCCTCCGCGCCTGCCATCTGGGGGACGCGCGCCGGGTTGACGAAGCTGACCGCCTCGATCCGCGGAAGGCCGGCCCCGGCTAGGCGGTTGACGAGCTCGGCACGCATCTCGGGCTCGAGAATCTTGGGATCGTTCTGCAGCCCGTCTCTCGGACCGACGTCGCAGATCTCGATTCTCACAGGACGCCTTCCGCCTCGAGCTGCGCGATCTCCTCCTCGGGAAGCCCGAGCAGGCCGCCGTACACATCCTGGTTGTGGCTGCCGTCCTCCCAGGTCCCCGACCAGCGCACGGCACCTGGGGTCTCGGAGAACTTCGGCACGATGCCCGGGCCGATGTACTCGCCGAACCCAGGGTCCATGTGCTTGATCAGCATCTCGCGTGCCCAGAAGTGCTCGTCCTCGAAGATGTCGGCGATCGTGTAGATCGGCCCGCAGATCACGCCCGCAGCGTTGAGAACGCGGTCGATCTCGGCATAGTCTCGCTGGACGGCCCACTCGCGGACGATCGCCTCGATTGCCTCCTGGTTCTCGCCGCGGGCGGAATGAGTTGCAAACCTGCGGTCGCTGGCAAGCTCGGGCTTCTCGATCGCAGTGCAGAGACGGCCGAAGACGCCGTCGGCGTTCGCGGCGATCACCATCCATTTCCCGTCGCGCGACTTGAAGATGTTCGAGGGCGCGACACCCTTCAGCCCCGTTCCGCCCGGTCCGCGCACGATGCCGAGGCGATCGAACTCGGGGACGGTGCTTTCGAGCAGTGCGAAGCACGCTTCCATCAGGGAGACATCGACCACCTGACCGCGGCCGAAGCCGAGCGCGTCGCGCTTGTACAGGGCGGCGAGGACCCCGATCGAAGCGAACATCCCAGCAAGGGAATCGCCGAGCGAGAGGTGCATCCGGGGCGGCGCCTCGCCGGGAAAGCCGTTCATGTAGCGGATTCCTCCCATCGCTTCGGCGACGGAAGCGAAACCTGCGCGCGGCGCGTAAGGGCCGGTCTGTCCGTATCCCGAGACGCGTGCGATGACGAGCCTCTCGTTGGCCTCCCAGAGCTCGGCCGGGCCGAGTTCCCACTTCTCGAGCGTTCCCGGCCGGAAGTTCTCCACGAGAACGTCGGAGCGCTTCGCGAGCGCGACCAGGAGCGACTGCCCGCGTTCCTGACGGAGGTCGAGCGTGACGCACTTCTTGTTTCGTGACTGCACCGGCCACCAGAGCGAGCGGCCTTCGTAGCGGGCGTGGCCCCATTCGCGCATTGGGTCGGGCTTTCCGGGCGGCTCGATCTTGATGATCTCGGCTCCCATGTCCCCGAGCAACCGACCGGTAAAGGGTCCGGCGAGGAGCATGCCGAGCTCGAGCACACGAAGGCCGGCAAGGGGGCCCGGTCCGCCGGTATCTCTCTGGCCGGCCTCGCCGGCGATTGCCGACTTGCTCATTCCGCATCCTCAAGCTCGCGGACGCGCGCGACGAGCAAGTCGCGCGCCTCGAAGACGTGCTCTTTCATCACGAGCTCCGCCCGCTCCGCGTGGCGGGTCTCGATCGCTCTCGTGATCTGCCGGTGGTAGTGCGCCGAGATCTGACGCTGCTCCGGCGAGTACCAGATGTACGACTTGTAGACGAGAGGTAGCTCGATCACCGTGCGCACCATCCGCGCAACGCGCTCGCTCCCGGCAGCCTCCAGGATCGCGTTGTGGAAGACGAGGTTCTCCTTGACGAGTGCGTGCACATCGCCGTCGGGCACGTCCTCGAAGCGCTCGCAGCTGGCCCACAGCCCCCTCACGAGATCCTCGGACGCCCGCTCGGCCGCGCCTCGTGCCGCGTACCCCTCGAGGAGGGCGCGCAACCGATACATGTCGTCCAGGTCCTCGGCATCGTGGACGCGAACCGTCGCCCCGCGGTTCGGAGCCGCATCGACAAGGCCCTCCGCCTGTAGGACGAGCAGCGCTTCCCGAATGGGGGTGCGGCTGATGCCGAGCTCGTGCGCGAGCTCCTCCTCCTTCAGGCGGGCTCCCGGCGTAAGCCTGCCCTCGACGATCGCCTGCCGGATTTCCTCCGCGACGGAAACGCTCGTGTTCGCGGCGTGATCGCGCTGCTTGAGAGCCCTCGCCACGGCGGGACAATATCGTATGCAATCTCGTCCACAAGGCCTGCGTACTGGGTCTCTTGGTCCGTGGCAGTCCTGCCGGTCGAGCCGGCACGCCACGTGCGGAGCCGACGAACCGCGGAATACCATGGCAGCGTGGACGGTCGAGCAATGGCCCTCAACCAGCGCAGGCGCGTGATCGGAGAAGCGGTCGAGTTGGAGCGGGAACGGGAGGCGGCGCTCCTGGAGCAGCTCGAGGAGATGTTCGCAGAGCTCGAAGGCTCCGCTCTCGACGAGGAGGTACTCGCACGCATTGCTTCCGCCGACGCCGAGCTCGTCCGCTCTGTCCTGCGGGGCTATGACGAGGACGAGGGGAGTCCCGAAGACGAAGAGCCGGACGAGGACTGGCTCGCCGTCGTCGAAACGGACCCCGCGACCGACAGGGACGAGCTACTCGCGGAGGTCGCTCGTCTGCAGCAGGAGATCGCGCTGTCGAGGCGCCGGCGAGAAGCGTACGAGAGGTACGTCGAAGCCCTCGACGGCTGAGGAGGCGCAGGCGTCGAGACGTTGCGCCGGAGCGCGCCGCCTTCTAGTGTTCTCTTTCGAGAACAGGGGGCTGGGACATCATCCGGCTGGACGGACAGACGCGACGACCAGCGGTCGCTTCGCGGCCGCCTCGAGGGGTTCACTGCGGCGACCGGGAACAGCACTCGCGGGTCCCGGTCTCACGCGATAGATGTGCGCGGGGGCGCGTCGGGCATCTTCCCCCTTGCTCGGCGCCCACCGCGCACACGTCGATCGAGGGTCGGGCCCGCAGATAGCCGACCCGCGTTACGATCCGCCAAATGGCGATCGTCGAGAAGAGTCCGAACCTCGGTTCGCGGATCGTCGAGGACGCGAAGGAGTTCGTCCTCTACTCCTGGTCGACCCAGGACGCGATCGACCCGATCCCTGTGGCCGGGGCTGAGGGACGCCACTTCTGGGACTACGACGGCAAGCGATACCTCGACTTCGCGTCGCAGCTCGTCAACGTCAACATCGGCCACCAGCATCCGAAGATCATCGCGGCGATCAAGGAGCAGGCGGATCGGCTGTGCACGATCGGGCCGCCGATGGCGAACGAGTCGCGCTCTCAGCTGGGCCGCCTGCTCGCGGATGTCACGCCCGGCGATCTCTGCATGTCCTTCTTCACCAACTCGGGCGCGGAAGCGAACGAGAACGCGATCAAGCTCGCCCGTCTCTACACCGGCCGGAACAAGATCATTGCGCGGTACCGCTCGTACCACGGGGCAACCCTCGGCGGGATCTCCCTTACCGGCGACCCGCGCCGCTGGCCGAACGAGCCAGGCATGCCGGGTGTGGTGCGGATGTTCGACCCCTACACGTATCGCTGTCCCGCGGGTCACCCGGATCCGTGTCCCATCTGCACCGGCGCACCTCACCTCGAGGAGATCATCCAGTACGAAGGGCCGCAGACCGTCGCCGCCGTGTTCATGGAGACGGTGACCGGGACGAACGGTGTGTTGCCTCCGCCCGACGGCTACCTGCACGCGATCCGGGAGGTGTGCGACCGGCACGGGATCCTGCTCGTGTTCGACGAGGTCATGGCCGGATTCGGCCGCACGGGCCGCTGGTTCGCGTGCGAGAACTGGGACGTCGTCCCGGACATCATCACGGTCGCGAAGGGAATCAACTCCGGATATGTGCCGCTCGGGGCGATGATCTTCCGCAAGCCGCTTGCCGACTGGGTGCGCAGCAGGTTCTTCCCCGGCGGGCTGACGTACGCTGGTCATCCGCTGGCATGCGCGTCCGCGGTCGCGTCGATCGAGGCGTTCCAGGAGGAAGGCGTCGTCGAGAACGCAGCCGAGGTGGGCGCGTATCTGGGTGACGGGTTGCGCGGGCTCGCCGCGCGGCATCCGTCGATCGGCGACGTGCGCGGGCTCGGCTGCTTCTGGGGCGTGGAGCTCGTGAAGAGCCGGGAGACGCGCGAGATGCTCGTGCCGTTCAACGCGTCGGGCGAGGCCGCTGCGCCAGTCGCGCGCCTGGCGAAGGCGGCGCTCGAGCGCGGCCTCTACCTGATGACGCACTGGAACGTGGTCATGGTCGTCCCGCCACTGACGATCACGCGGGACGAGGTCGACGAGGGCATCGCGATTCTCGACGAGGCGCTCTCGATCGCCGACGAGTACGCCGTCGCATAGCTCGTGAGCGAGGTCGTCGAGCTCGCCGCTCGGCTCGTCGGGATCGAGTCGATCAATCCGGACATCGTCGCGGGCGGATCCGGGGAGGGTGCGATTGCGCGCTTCGTCGCAGAATGGTGCGAGCGCGCCGGGCTCGAGACGTCCCTCGAGGAGGCAGCCCCAGGCCGGCCGAACGTGATCGCCGTTGCGCGCGGCCTCGGCGGGGGGCGGTCGCTGATGCTGAACGCACACATGGATACCGTCGGCGTCGTCGGCGTGAGCGATCCCTTCGCGCCGCGCGTCGACGGCGGACGACTGTACGGGCGTGGGGCGTACGACATGAAGGGCAGCCTCGCCGCGTGCATGCTCGCGACGGCGGAGGTGAAGCCGCGGAGGCTCCGCGGCGACGTGATCCTGACTGCGGTCGCGGACGAGGAGTTCGCGAGCATCGGCACCGAAGCGGTCGTCGCGAGCGTGCGAGCCGACGCGGCGATCGTGACCGAGCCGACCGAGCTTCAGCTCGCGGTCGCTCATGGCGGGTTCGTTCACCTCGAGGTCGTCGTTCACGGCCGCGCCGCCCATGGCTCGCGCCCACATCTCGGGATCGACGCGATCACGAAGATGGGACGCGTCCTCGTGGGCATCGAGGAGCTCGACCGCCGGCTCCGCGCGAATCCCACGCACCCGCGCGTGGGGAGCGGCAGCGTGCACGCGTCCCTCATCGAGGGTGGGCAGGAATTCTCGAGTTACCCGGCACGGTGCGTGCTCCAGGCGGAGCGGCGGACGATCCCCGACGAGACTGCCGGGCTCGCCGAGCAGGAGCTGCGCGAGATCGTCACTCGAGCGGGCGAGGGCGATCCGGACTTCTCCGCGGAGGTCCGCGCACCGATCTCGCGCGAGCCGTTCGAGGTCGCGGAGGACGACCGGATCGTGCAGCTCGTGCGTCGTCATGCGAGATCGGTGCTCGGCACGGAGCCGGACCTCGTCGGCTTCTCGTTCTGGGCCGACTCCGCTCTCCTCGCCGTGGCGGGGATCCCGACCGTGCTCTTCGGCCCGATCGGCGAGGGGGCGCACGCAGAGGTGGAGTGGGTCGACGTCGCGTCACTCGAGCAGTGCGTCGAGATCTACGTCGGCGTCGCCGCCGACCACTGCGGCTAGAGCGCCAGGAAGTCGGCGACCGCTGCGGCGGTCTCCTCGAACGCGTCCCAGAGGACGGAGTGTCCGCCCGGGACGACGACGACCTCGAGCAGGTCGCCGAGGGCTGCCTGATGTGCATCGAGCAAATGGTCGTAGGGAAGGTACGAGCGCTCGCCGAGGACGAGGAGCGTGGGCACGCGGACGTTCTCGAAGCGCGGCGGCTGCGATGCCATCTCGCCGTACGCTGCGACGACCGCCGACTGGCAGTAGCGATACCGATAGCGACCGTCGTCGTCCTGTACGACGTGGCTCGCGAGGTCCGCTTCCACCAGATCGCGCGGCGCCCGTTGCAGCTGGCTCTCGTCGTAGCGACGCTCGACGAGCTCGTCGAACGAGATGTACGACTTGGGCTCGCGTGCGTTCTCGGCGGCGAGCAGGGCGACGTGGCCGGGGAGGAGGATCGCGGGATCGAGCAGCACGAGCTTCGGGACGAGCTTCGGCGCCCGCGCGGCCAGCTCGAAGGCGAGCCTTCCGCCGAACGAGTGGCCGACGAGTGCTGCGGGCTGGGGGCCGACGGTCTCGCCGATCGCGGCGCAATGCGTCTCGATGTCCCAGGGCGGCTCCCACGGCGAGAAGCCGTGGCCGATCAGATCCGGCGCGAGGACGTGGTAGCCAGGCAGCGCCTCTGCCAGCAGAGCGAAGTGCTCACCGTGGTTGCGGACCCCATGGAGGCAGACGATCCGGGGATCGTTCGGGTCGCCCCATGCGTCGAGGGCGAGCTTCACCCGGTTGCGAGAGCTTCGAGCGAGTCGGGCACCATCTCGGTCCGCCGCTCGTCGCGCTCTTTCACGAGCGACCAGATCACGGTTCCGTCCTTGTCGATGAGGAACGTGCCTCGGTGTGGCGAGCCGTTCGACTCGTTGAAGACACCGTACTCCTTGGAGACCTCGCCGTGCGGCCAGAAGTCGGATGCGAACGTGTACTCCGCGCCGAGCTCCTCCTTCCACGCCTGCCTGGCGGGGGACGGATCACAGGAGACGAAGACGATCTCGGTCTGCGCGTTGCGAAACGACTCGAGGTTCTCCTGCAGGTCGCGCGCCTCGTCCTCGCACACGGGCGTGAACGCGAAGGGATGGAACACGAGGAGGACGTTCGAGCGGCCGCTGAAATCCGAGAGGCGGACGCGCTCTCCGCGCTGCACCTCGAGGTCGAACTCGGGTGCCCTGTCACCTGTCCTTACCGCCATTCGCCTGCTCCTCCTCGACGCCGGACGGCCGATAGTACCGCCGTCCCCGAAGTTCCTCTGGGAGGTACGACAGGTCGAACCCGTCGGGATCGTCGTGTGGGTAGAGGTAGCCCTCGCCGTGGCCACGGGCTCGTGCAGCAGTCTTGTGCCCGGTGGAGCGCAGCATCGCGGGTGGCTGCACGTTTCCGAGCTCCCGCACGTCCTGTCGCGCCTCCCAGATCGCCACCGCGGACGCGTTCGACTTCGGTGCGCCGGCGAGGTAGATCGCAGCTTGTGCCAGGTTGAGCTGGGCCTCCGGAAGGCCGACGTGCTCGAGCGCCTGAGCCGCGGCAACCGCGACGACGAGCGCGTTCGGATCCGCGTTCCCGACGTCCTCCGAGGCGAGGATCACCATTCGGCGCGCGATGAAGCGAGGGTCTTCGCCGGCTTCGAGCATGGCGGCGAGGTAATAGACGGACGCGTCGACGTCGCCGCCGCGCATCGACTTGATGAACGCGGACGCGAAGTCATAGTGCTGATCGCCTTTGCGGTCGTACAGGAGTGGTCGCTTTCGAGCCGCGTCGAGCACATGACTCTCGGAGAGCGGCACGTCTTCGGCGCTCGCGGTCGCCACGGCGAGCTCGAGGATCTGGAGCGCTGCCCTCGCGTCTCCACCCGCGCGCGTCGCGATCCTCTCGAAGAGCTCCTTCTCGATCTCGACGGCGAGCGCGGTCGCGCCGCGCGCGAGGATCTGGACGAGCTCCTCATCCGAGAGCGCGACGAGCTCGATCACGGTGCAGCGGGAGAGAAGGGCCGATACGACCTCGAAGTACGGGTTCTCGGTGGTCGCGCCGATGAGCGTCACGAGCCCGTCCTCGACGGCGTGGAGCACCGAGTCCTGCTGGCCCTTGTTGAAGCGGTGGATCTCGTCGATGAAGAGGATCGTCCGCAGGCCGTTGCCGCCGAGCCGGTCGGTCGCGCGGGCGATCACGGCGCGCACGTCGTCGACGCGCGCCGACACGGCCGAGAGCTCCTCGAACGCGGCCCCCGTGCGCTCCGCCACGATGCGGGCGATCGTGGTCTTCCCGGTGCCCGGCGGACCGAAGAGAATCATGGACGGCGGGCGGTCCTGCTCGATGGCCAGACGCAGCGCCGAGCCCGGCCCGAGCACGTGTTGCTGGCCTACGAGCTCGTCGAGCGCGGACGGTCGCAGGCGCACTGCGAGCGGCGCATTCTCTGCTTGGCGCTCCCTCGCGGCTTCGCTGAAGAGGTCTCCCACGCGCGAAGTATGCTCCGGCCATGGCTCGGTCCGAGGAGGACTTCTCGCAGCCCATCCTCGCCGGCGAGGCGGCATCGGACTACGAGCGATATCTGAACACGGACGGGCTGCTTGCGCTCCAGAAGACCGCGGACGATTGGGTGCACCGGGACGAGCTTCTCTTCCAGGTGACGCATCAAGCGTCGGAGCTCTGGCTCAAGCTCGCGTGGTCGGACGCCGAGGAAGCAGTGCGGCTGATCGAGGAGGGCGACCTACGGCCCGCACTCCGCCTCCTCAGGAGGTCGATTCTCTGCATTCGCTTTCTGATCCCGCAGCTCGAGATGCTCGAGCACATGTCGCCGTGGGAGTACCAGGAGATCCGCAAGGTGCTCGGACACGGCTCGGGTTTCGACTCGCCGGGCTGGAACGAGCTTCGGCGCGTTCTCCCACGGCTGGGCCAGGCGTTCCACAACGCTCGGCGCGAAGCCGGCCTCTCGCTCGCAAACCTCTACGTCCAGGGACGGGACCACGAGCACCTGTACCAGCTCGCGGAGGCGCTCATCGAGCTGGACGAGCAGGCGCAGCTCTGGCGTATGCGTCACTACCAGATCGTGGCGCGAGTGATCGGAGACAGCGTCGTCGGGACCCAGGGGACGCCGGTCGAGCTTCTCGGGCGCCTCGTGACCAAGACGTCGTACCCCGAGCTCTGGGAAGTACGTAACGAGCTGACCGCGCTCTCCAAGGCAACGAGCGAGTGAGCCTTCGAGACGAGGCCACGGCGCTGCTGCAGGCGCTGCTCCGCCTCGACACGGTCAATCCGCCTGGGAACGAGACGAAGGCCGCGGAGCTGCTCCGCGACTACCTCGCCGGGAACGGGATCGACGCGGAGCTGTACGGGCGAGCGCCCGAGCGGGCGAACCTCGTTGCGCGGATCGAAGGAGCCGGTGGGCCGTCGCTGGCGTTCCTCTGCCACACCGACACGGTTCTCGCAGATCCGGCCGAATGGGAGCGCGATCCGTGGTCCGGCGAGCTCGTGGACGGCGAGGTCTGGGGACGCGGCGCGCTCGACATGAAGGACCAGGTGGCGGCGAACGCCGTCGCGTTTGCGTCCCTCGTCCGCGAGGGATTCGCTCCCTCCGGCGACCTCCTCTTCATCGCGACAGCCGATGAGGAGGTCGGCGGCGTGGGCGGGCATGACGGCTACGGATTGAGCTGGCTCGTGGAGGCTCATCCTCACGCCGCACGCTGCGACTACGCGATGAACGAAGGCGGCGGGGATCGGCTCGTGCTCGATGGCCGGCCCGTCTACCTGTGCGGGACCGCCGAGAAGATGTCCGCGCCGTTCACGGTGCGCGTACACGGGCGAAGCGGGCATGCGTCGATGCCGGGGATCGCCGACAATGCCCTGGTCAACGCAGCGGGGTACATCGAGGCACTCGGGTCCTACGAGCCCCCGCGCGAGCTGATCCCAGAGGCGAAGGGCTTTCTGGAGGCAGTTCTCGGCGCGGCACCTCCGCTCGACGAGGCGCTCGCGCGCGCGAGTGAGCTGCATCCGATGCTGCCCGCGCTCGTCGAGCCGCTCCTCTCCTTCACGCTCTCACCGACGATGATCGACGCTTCACACCAGCGGAACGTCATTCCCGCGGTCTGCGAGATCACCGTCGACTGCCGCCTTCTCCCTGAGACGACGCCGGCCGACGTCGAGCCGCTGATCAGGGCCGCGCTCGGCAACGGCCGCTACGACCTCGAGTTCACGGAGGCGGTCGGCGGGACCCGCTCGCCGCTCGCAACGCCGCTCTGGGACGCCCTCGAGCGGTTCACGGCGGAGATCGAGCCCGATGCCCGCCTCGCGCCCATCGCGTGTCCGGGCTTCACCGACAGCCACTTCCTGCGAGAGGCGTTCGGCACGACGGCATACGGGTTCTTTCCGCTGAAGACGATGGAGACCGAGCTCGCGACGAAGCTCGTCCACTCCGCGAACGAGCGCATCCCGGTGGATGACCTGGCGCTCGGTGTCGACATGCTGCGTTTCGTCGCTCGTACGCTTCTCGGCACGTGACCGCGACCGCGGATGCCTTCGTCGCCTTCGGGCTGACCGGAGACCTCGGCCGGCGGATGACGCTGCCCGCGCTCTATCGCCTCACCGCCGACGGGCTGCTCACCTGCCCGGTCGTCGGTGTCGGGCGGCGGCCGGTCACGCAGGACGAGCTCGAACGACACGTGCGCGAGGCCGTTGCAGACGCGGAGGACACACCGGACGAGAAGGTTCTTCGAGAGCTCCTCGCGCGGCTCTCGTACGTCGGCGGCGACGCCGAGGAGCGTCCGCTCTACGACCGCCTGGGAGACGTGCTCGGCGCCGCGACGGCACCCGTCTACTACGTCGCCACCCCGCCGTCGACCTTTCTGGAGGTCGCCGAGGAGCTCGCCCGCGCGGATCTCGTGCGCGAGGGACGCCTCGTCGTGGAGAAGCCGTTCGGGACCGACCTCGCCTCGGCGCGCGAGCTGAACGAGCGGCTGACTGCGATCTTCCCCGAAGAGCGGATCTACCGGATCGACCACTTTCTCGGGAAGGAGCCCGTCCAGGACATCATCTACCTGCGCTTCGCGAATGCCCTCTTCGAGCCGATCTGGAATCGCGAGCACGTCGAGTCGATCCAGATCACCATGGCGGAGGACTTCGGAGTCGACGGCCGCGGGAGGTTCTACGATCCCGTCGGCGCGATCCGCGACGTCCTGCAGAACCACCTCCTGCAGGTGCTCGCGCTCGTCGCCATGGAGCCACCGTCGGGCGACGACGACGCGATTCCACGGCGCCGGGAGGACGTTTTCCGGGCGATGCCGGCAGCAGACCCGAAAGTCGCGGTGCGCGGCCAGTACATCGGGTACCAGGACATCGAGGGGGTCGAGCCCGGCTCCGACACCGAGACCTTCGTCGCGCTCGAGCTCGAGATCGAGAACTGGCGCTGGGCGGGGGTGCCGATCCTGGTTCGTGCGGGAAAGGCGCTTCCGAGGACCGCGACGGAGATCGTCATCAGACTTCAGCGCGTTCCCCACCTGCACTGGGGGAGGCACCGACTCGACTCTCCCGGGCACGACGACATCGTCCTCCGCATCGGCCGGCATGCGGGCGTCTCGGTCTTCCTGCGCGCGAAGACTCCCGGCAAGGAGGTCTCGCGCCCCGTCTCCCTCGATCTCGACTTCGCGGAGGAGCTCGGCGAGCCGCCGCAGCCGTACGAGCGGCTTCTCGCCGATGCGCTCCGCGGCGAAAGCACCCTGTTCCCGCGCTGGAGAGTGATCGAGGAGACCTGGCGGATCGTGCAGCCGCTGCTCGACACGCCTCCTCGCATCGAGATGTACCAGCCGGGGACGTGGGGGCCGATCGCCTCACATGATCTCGCCGCACGGCATGGCGGCTGGCGCGATCCGCAGGCTCCGTCGTAGCTCGGCTAGCGTGGGAGCGGCCATGAGTTGGGCAGAGTGGGCAGACACGGTCGAGGTCGAGCCGTCGCTCTACGCCTCGGACTTCTCGCGGCTCGGGGAGCAGCTGGAGGTGCTCGCGGGCGCGGGCGCCCGGGTCTTCCACTTCGACGCCGGCGACGGTCACTTCATCCCCGAGATCACGATCGGCCCGATCGTGCTGGCCTCGATCGCACCTCTCGCGCGCGGGTGGGGTGCTCGGCTCGACTGCCATCTCATGGTGAGCGAGCCCGAGCGTCACTTCGAGGCGGTGGCGAAGGCCGGGGGAGACAGCGTGACGTTCCACGTCGAAGCCTGCGACGCTCCTGCACGGGCGATCGCGAGCGCTCGCTCGCTCGGGCTCGGTGTCGGGGTGGCGCTCAATCCCGAGACTTCGGTCGAGGATGCCGTCGCAGCTGCCGAAGGCGCCGACCTCGTTCTCTGTATGTCGATTCACCCCGGCTACTCGGGCCAGGCGTTCATGCCCGATGCGCCGGCCAGAATCGCGCGGTTGCGCGACCTCCTTCCTTCGGATACTCGATTACAGGTCGACGGCGGGATCAACGGCGAGACGATCGTCGTCGCGCGGGACGCGGGCGCGGATCTCCTGGTCGCCGGCAGTGCGATCTTCTGGAACGACGATCCCGCGGCAGCGTTCCGGCGACTCGCGGAGCTGGCCGGTGGGAGCGAAGGTGACTGAGGTGCTCGAGCTCGACGAGCCGCAGGACGCGTTCCGGCACATCGAGGACTGGCTTCGCGCGCGAGGCTTCTTCGCTCCCGGCGGCGAGGGCCTCGTCGCCGATCTCTACCTCGGCTATGGACTTTCACAGTCGATCCGTCGCCGCCCGGTTCCGCCCCCTCCCGAGCCTTGTCCTGCGCTCCCGCTTGCGGCGTGCCGGATTCGACAGCTCCCCCGAGTGGAGCAGTATGTCGCGGAGGACTGTCGCGTCGGGGACTGGGAGCAGACTTGGTCCGCTGCTGACTACGAGCACGCAGTCGAGCGCGTCCGCGAAGCGATCGCACGCGGCGAGGTCTATCAGGTCAACCTCGTGCAGCACTTGTTCGCACCGTTTGCAGGGAATCCGGGCGCACTGGCGGCGATCTTCGCTCCGCTGAGGCCACGCTATTCCTCTCCGTTCTTCGGGAACATGTGGGCCGTCGTCTCCGCCTCGCCCGAGCTCTTCCTCGCCCGACGCGGCGAGCGCGTGTGGACGATGCCGATCAAGGGCACCCGACCGCTCGGTGCAGCGGCCGAGCTGCTCGGGTTCGGAGAAGGACGCCGCCGAGCACGTGATGATCGTCGACCTCGAGCGGAACGACCTCTCGCGTATCTGCAAGGCCGGCAGCGTCCGCTGGCCCGAGTTGATGGCGGCGCGCGAGCTCGCGGGCGTCGAGCACATGGTGTCCACCGTCGAGGGCGAGTTGCGTGACGGAGTCGGGTTGGCGGAGATCCTCGAGGCGACGTTCCCCGGCGGTTCGGTGACAGGGGCTCCGAAGATCGCTGCTGTCGACCTCATCGCCGCGCTCGAACCGGTCGGGCGCGGGGCGGCGATGGGCGCGCTCGGGACGGTGTACGGCAACGGCGACTTCGATCTCTCGCTCACCATTCGCACGTTCGCCGTGGCCGGCGGGCTGATCCATCTCTGGGTGGGCGGTGGAGTCGTCTGGGACTCCGATCCGGCGGCCGAGCTCGAGGAGTCCTGGACGAAGGCGCGTCCGCTGCTCGAAGCGATTCGGTCGCGGATGCCCGAGCCGGTGGCATCCGTATGAGCAGCGCTGGACCGAAAGCAGGTCCTTGAGCCTCCTCGCACTGGCGGCGTCCGGGCGCGGGCTCGTCGATCCGGACGAGGCTGTCATCAGGGCCGACGACGAGGCGCTGCTACGGGGACGGGCGGCCTTCGAGACCCTGAGGGTGTACGGCGGGCGACCGTTCGGGCTCGAGGCGCACCTCGATCGGCTGACGGCGTCTGCGGAGAGCATCGGCCTACCGCCGGTCGAGCCCCTTCGGATCCGGGTTCTCGCCGGCCTCGTTCTGCCGAAGGCCAAGCGCGGCGACGCGTCGTTGCGGCTCGTCTGGACGGCCGGGCCGGCGGAGGGACCACCGAGCGGACTGGCGTTGCTCAGCGAGATTCCCGGGTGGATCGAGCCCGCGCGTGAGCGTGGTGCGAGCGCGGTCTCACTCCTCGGGGTGCGAGCAGCCGTGCCGTGGCTGCTCCCGGGAGTCAAGTCCACTAGCTATGCCGTGAACATGGCTGCCGAGGCCGAGGCGAAGAGGCGAGGCGCCGACGAGGCGGTGTTCGTGGATGGAGACGACGTCGTGCTGGAGGGCACGGTCACGAACGTCTGGTGGCGGCACGGCGACACCCTCCGGACGCCGTCACTCGACCTCGGGATCCTCGCGGGTGTCACGCGAGCAACGCTCATCGAGCTTGCGCCCGCATGTGGCTACCGAGTCGAGGAGGGTGCGTTTCCACTCGACGACCTGCTCCAAGCGGAGGAAGCGTTCACGTCCTCGTCCGTTCGCGAGGTCATGCCGCTTGGTCGAGATCGACGGCCGTGCTTTCGGACGTGGGCCTGCCGCGGATGCGCTCCAGCAGGCGCTTCGCGAGCTGGCAGCCAAGAGCTCCTAACGCAGTGAACGGCCATGTCGGGCGATCACTACGTTAGAACCTCTAAAGTCTGACGGTGGACGAGAAACCAGTGCGGCTCGGAGGGATGGCGCTCCAGAACGGGGTGCTCGTACATGGAGTCACCTCGTGGGCGTGCGCCGTTCGCGACGCAGACGGCACGCTCCACGTTTCTTCGGGACGCAAGCCGCACTTCGCCCCGGAGGCGCGTTCTCGTATGCCGATCCTGCGCGGCCCCATCGCGCTCGCAGAGGCCTTCGCATTGCTACCCATGGTGCGGCGCGCGCTCCCTCGAGCTCGCTTTCCCTTCGAGCGACCGGCCGTGCTCGGGTCGATCGCCGCGACGACGGTGGCCGCACGCGCGCTGCGCCGCTCCTCGCTCCCGGCTGGCGCGCGCGAGCTCGTCGCCGTGGGGGTGGCATTCGTCCCGGCGGTTCTTTCGCTTCGCGGACCCGACCTCGCCGCATACCACGGTGCCGAGCACATCTCGATCGGTACGTACGAGAACGGCGGCATGCGAGCTCCCAAGGAGCACCCACGGTGCGGATCGCAGCTCATTGCACCGATGGTCGTCTCGTCCCTCGCGGCGAACGTCGTCGCATCCAGGGCACCCGCGGGAACTCGAGGGGTCGCGCGCATGCTCGGGCTCGTGGCCGCCGTGGGAGGCTCGGTCGAGCTCTTCTCCTGGGTCGCTCGACACCCCGAGAACCGTGCCGCCCGAGCGCTTGCCCGACCCGGATTCGAGCTCCAGCGGCGGTTCTCCACGGCAGAGCCGTCGGAATCGCAGCTCGAGGTCGCCAACGCTGCCCGCGACGCCTGCCTCGCCCTCGAGCGGCCGACTTCCTGACCTGGCCCCCCAGTCGTCGGCTGCGGCGTTGACGCGACTCTAGGGCCCGAATAGGGTCGGCAGGTGGGCGAAGTGCGGAGGAACGTGATCGCGAGTGCCGCGCTCGCCGCGGGGTTCCTTCTCCTGGCCGGTGCTCGAGCCACGGACGCGCCCGCTGCCCACTCGATCCGACCTGCGCCGGGAGCTCCCGATCCCAGGCTGATGGTGCTCACGTCCGCCGACCTTCGAGGCGCGAGCGTGACGCGTCAGGCGTACTACAAGGACGACGAGTTTCCCTCCGCGATCTCGTACGGGCGCGAGTTCGAGGACGGAGCTTCGGGCTCGGTTTCGCTGCCGTACGTCGACAGCGAAGCTGCGGTCGGCACGAGCGCCCGCTCGACGACGCGGTACGTCGTGCAGCTCAGGCGCCTATTCGCGTCCAAGGGAGGGAGGAAGCTCATCGTCGAATCGTTCGAAGAGGAGCTCCTGACCGGAGGGGTGGTTTCGAGCGTCCAGGTCGGTCGCCCCCGCAACCTCGGAGTCGGTGCGGGCTCGTTCGACGTCCTCATCACCGTTCGGGCCGAGGGCCTGCGGACGGACTTGCACCTCTCGATCTTCAGGGTCGAACGGGTGCTTGGAGGGCTGCTGACAGTCGGAGTTGCGGGCCGTCGAGTCCCCCTTTCGGCGATGACGCAACTGGCGAGGGTCATGGCGGCGCGCATGACCGTGCAGCTTGCGCCGCGCGCGACAGCGGCGCCGACCGTCACCGGTACAGCAGCCGTTGGGCAGACGCTCGACGACGACGACCGGGACGTGGGCCGGTGCCCCGATGAGCTTTGCCCCCCAGTGGGAGCGATGCGATTCCGGCGGGGCGTCCTGCGTTGCGATCCCCGGGGCTACGAATCCGACATACGTGGTGACCGATGCCGACGTCGGCTCCTCGCTCCGCGTGAGTGTCACCGCGCGGAACGCCATAGGAGCCGCCACTGAGGCGTCGGCTCCGACGGCTGCGGTCCAGGCAACCGGTGCCCCCACGAACACCGCCTTACCGACGATCACCGGAGCCGCGCTGGTTGGCCAAACGCTGACGGCGACAAAAGGCAACTGGAACGGAAGCCCGACAGACTTCGCGTTCCAATGGCAGCGCTGCTCCGCGGCCGGAGCGAGCTGCCTCGATCTTCCGGGCGCCACGGGCGACACGTACGTCGTCAGCGCCGGCGACGCGGGCGCGACGATCCGCGTGGTCGTCACGGCCGCGAACTCGGTCGGTCGCGCCTCTGCTGAGTCCGGTCCGACCCCCGTCGTCACCTAGAGATGCTTGACCGGAAATTCGCAGCGGGCCGACTGACGGCCACGACACGGCGCCGGCTCGCCACCCGCGCGCGTCGCACAGGCTTTCAAGCCTGCACGACGCGTACGTGCGACGCCCGGCTTGGTCGTGACCGCCCTCGGCTGCGCGCCAATTTCCGGTCAAGCATCTAGACGGTCAGCGGCATGAGGTACGGGCTCGCGCTTGAGGCTCGCGTGACGCCTGCCGATATGCCTCTAGGTGGGCGATCTCGAGAACGCGCTGCTCACGTGGCTTCCGATCGTCTTCTTCGGGGTCGTCATCGTGCTCCTGCTGTACACGCTGCGTTTCATGCCGCGCGCGAAGCCGGCGCCGGTCGTGAAGGGCTCGCAGGTCGAGGTGTCCTGGAACGACGTCGCGGGACTCGACGAGGCCAAGGAGGAGCTGCAGGAGGTGGTGGACTTCCTCCGCGATCGCAAACGATTCGAGCGGCTGGGTGCCCGGGTGCCACGCGGAATCCTGCTGCACGGGCCGCCCGGTACAGGGAAGACGCTGCTCGCGAAGGCGGTCGCCAGCGCGTCGGGCGCGAACTTCTACTCACAGAGCGCCTCCTCGTTCGTCGAGATGTTCGCGGGTCTCGGTGCCGCACGAATCCGCAAGCTCTTCGAGGAGGCCCGCAAGCACGAGCCTGCGATCGTCTTCATCGACGAGCTCGACGCCGTCGGTACCGCGCGTGCCGGCGGCGGGTTCCACCGCGAGCACGACCAGACTCTCAACCAACTCCTCGTCGAGCTCGACGGCTTCAGCGCTCGGGACGAGGTCGTGGTCATGGCCGCGTCGAACCGGCTCCAGGACCTCGATCCTGCCTTGCTGCGCCCCGGCCGCTTCGATCGGCAGGTGCACGTGTCCGCCCCGGACGTGGCCGGCCGCGAGGCGATTCTCGGCGTCCACACACGAGACAAGCCGCTCGCCGCCGACGTCGACCTCGGACTCGTCGCGAGGCAGACGTCCGGGCTCACGGGCGCGGACCTCGCGAATCTCTGCAACGAGGCCGCGATCCACGCAGGGCGCAGCAGTGCGCAGTTCATCCGACACTCGGACTTCGACACGTCGATGGAGCGCATCGTCGCCGGACTTCAGCAGCGGCGCGTGGTCTCCGAGCGCGAGAAGCGGATCCTCGCGTACCACGAGGCGGGTCACGCGGTCATGTCCCACCTCGTCGGCGAGCTCTTCCCGGCGCAGAAGGCGACCATCGTCTCGCGGGGGCAGGCGCTCGGCTACACGCTGAACATGCCTGGCGAGGATCGCTACCTCCATACGCGCGAAGAGTTCGTCGACCTGATGATGGTGTTCCTCGGCGGCCGCGCCGCGGAGGAGGTCGTCTTCGGACGAATCACGAACGGTGCCGCCAACGATCTCGAGCGCGTGACCGAGATCGCCCGCTCGATGGTGTTCGAGTTCGGCATGTCCGAGGTCGCCCCGTCCCGAACCATGCGTGCCGACAACTACGCGCTGTCCGAGGAGACGAAACGTCTGCGCGATTCGGAGCAGGCGCGTCTCACCGACCACGCATACAGCGAGGCACAGAGGTTGCTGCTGAAGCATCGCGCAACGCTCGATCGGGTTGCCGAGGCGCTGCTCGAGAAGGAGACCCTCGACCGATCGGAGCTCGAGGCGCTGCTTGCGGACGTCACGCCGGAGTCGCGCTCCTCGGAGACGATCGGCACCGTGCGCGCGCTGCCGATGCGCGACTGAGACTCCGGGCGCTCCGAAGCCAAGTTACAATTTGTCACAAGCGTTCTTGCCCCGCAGCCGTCCAGTGGGCAACACAAGTGACAACTTGTAACTTGCCGCGGTGAGTAGCATCGCGCGGGTGCGCGTTCGCGGTATCCACCATCTCGGCGTCGCGGTTGCGGACCTCGACGAGGCGATCGCGACGTACGAGTTGCTGTTCGGCGCTCGAGTCGAGGGGCGCGGACTCACTCGGTGAGCAAGGCGTCAACGCGGCCTCGCTCATGGTCGGCGAGAGCCGCGTCGAGCTCGTCGCTCCCACCGGCGAGGACACCCACGTCGGGCGCTTTCTGACCAGGCGCGGGCCTGGGATGCATCATCTCGCGCTCGAGACCGACGACGTGCACGGTGCGATTCGAGAGCTCGCGGCGGCAGGCGTCCAGCTGGTCGACGAGGTGCCCCGGCGGGGGCTGTTCGGGCTCGAGGTCGCATTCGTCCACCCGAGCTCGGTCCACGGTGTCCTGACGGAGGTGGTTTCCGGTGGCTGACGACGGCTTCGTACGGATCGAGATCGGTCTCGACGGAGGACAGATCCTGGGCGCCCTCGTGTCTCCTGCGAGCGCGGACGCGCTCGAGCGTGGCCTGAGCGCGAATGCGACCGGCGCGATCGAGCTCGAAGCACAGGACGGCACCATCCAGCTCGTGCTCTCGCGTGTCCTGTACGCGAAGCGATTTGCACGTGAGGGTCGAGTCGGCTTCGGGAACTAGGCCTGGGTGCCGCTGCAGGTCGGGATCGTCGGCCTTCCCAACGCGGGCAAGACGACGCTGTTCAACGCGCTGACTCGAGCCGGTGCCGAGGTCACCGCGTACGCGGCCGTGACCGAGAAGGCGAACGTGGGGATGGCAGTCATCGCCGACGACCGTTTGGTGCAGCTCGCCGCGCTCGTCGGCTCGAAGAAGGTCACGCCTGCGGCCATTCGAGTCGTCGACGTGCCCGGGGCGCGGGCGGAGGTTCCGGGAGAGCTGCGCCAGACCGATGCGCTGCTGGCCGTGCTGGACGGCTTCTCGGACGGCGCGGATCCCACATCCGCTCTCGAGACGTTGCGGCTCGAGCTGATCGTCGCGGACCGCGATCACGTGGAGCGCAGGCTCGAGAAAGTGCGAAAGGAGGCGAAGTCGGGAGAGCGCTCCAAGCGTCTCGAGGTCGAGCGGCTGGAGAGGCTGCTCGCGCACCTCGAGGCCGGGCTACCGCTGTCGGCGTGGAGCGGGGATGTCCCGCTCGAGCTCGAGCCGCTGACCGCGAAGCCGCTGCTCCGGGTCGAGAACGGCCCCGGGGACATCGACTGCGCGCTCGAGATGGAGCTCGCCGAGCTCTCCCTGGAGGACGCGGCGGAGTTTCGCTCCGGGCCGTCCGCGCTCGACGACATCGTGCATCGGCTGAAGGAGGCGCTCGGCCTGATCACGTTCTTCACGATCGGCGATGCGGAGGCACGCTCGTGGACCTTGCGCTACGGCGAGACGGCGCTCGACGCGGCGGAGTCGATCCATTCCGACATCGCGCGCGGGTTCATCCGCTGCGAGGTGATCCGCTGGGACGACCTCGTCGAGTCCGGCTCGCACGCGGAAGCCGCGCGCCGGGGCCTGCAACGTCTCGAGGGGAAGGCCTATGTCGTCGAGGACGGGGACGTTCTCAACGTGCGCTTCAACGTTTAGAGGCTTGATGCGGGTCATGGGCACGCGCGGGCTGGGGGCCTGCGCACGGCGCATCGCGCCCGCCGCGTCACTCACCGATACGTTCGAGTATCGGCGAGCACCGCGTCGAACACGCTGCTTGGCGCATGCCCTCCCCGTCGCGCACCCCTAACCCGCATCAAGCCTCTAGCCGGCCGCGACGAACGCCGCGCCCGCGAGTGCGACGACTCCGCCGATCCGTTTCTGCGCGCTCAGCGTCTCGGCCAGGACGATCCGCGCGAGCACGATCGTGACGACCGGGTAGAGCGAGCTCAGAACCGCGACGATCCCTGCTGCGCCACGGGTCGTCGCGGTTGCGACGAGCACGTTGGCGAAGGTGTCCACGAGACCGACGGTCACGAGCACGGGCCACATGGCCCTCGGTGGACGCAACGCGGCCGAGGTCGCCAGTGCCGCGACGGCCGCCAGAGGGACGGCAGCGCAGCGAGCGGCAAGCACCGCCCAGGTCGCGCTCTCGTCGGACGCGGTGTCGATTCCTACGAAGAAGAGCCCGAAGCAAAGGGCCGCGACGACCGCGAGGCCCGCGCCGGTGGTGAGCTGTCGTCCTCCGGACGGCGAGGGCTCGCGTGAGAGTGCCGCGATGCCGACGAGGACGAGCGCGATCCCGAGCCACTGGGGCGCGGAAGGCGTCGTTCCCTGCGCCGCGTCGACGGCCAGAGGCACGACCGGACCGGCTGCGGAGATGGGCGCGACGATCCCCATCGCCCCGATCGCGAGCCCCCGGTAGAGCGCTGTGACCCCGACGAGCACCGCGACTCCGGCTCCTGCCGCCGGAAGGAGCTCGAGGCCTCCGGGGAACGGCTCGCCGGCGAGCCAGACCCAGGCTGCGAGGCCGGCCAGTCCGACAGCCTGTGAGACGACGATGACCGTGAGGACGGCGATGCGGCGCGCCGCCAACCCACCGAGGAAGTCACCGACGCCCCAGCAGACGGCGCCGCCGAGCGCGAGCAGCGCCGCCACCGACGATCAGCTGTCGCCGACGGGGCGTGTCGCGGCCTGCGCGTCGAGCTGGTTCGCGTGGTAGAGGACGGCCGCCTCGGCGGTCCGTGCGGCCGGGCGGTCGTGATGGCATGCAACGACGTGGAGGAGTTCCGGCAGCACGGCGGGATCGAGGTCCTGGGCGCGCTCCTCGATCATGCGCAGGCCGAGGTGGACGTGACCGAGCAGGCGGCCTTCGTCGGTCTGCCGGAACGACGGGCCGCGCGTGAGCTCTCGAGCTCGGCCGACGTCGTGGAGGAGCGCCGCGGCGAGAAGGAGATCGGAGCGCAGCCGCGGATGGAGCTGCGCCGTCTCGCGACACAGTGTCGCGACTCCGACCGTGTGCTCGAGGAGGCCTCCCGCGTAGCCGTGATGTCCGTCGCCTCCCGCTGCGGGGAGAGCGCGCAGCGAGGCGCGAACATCTCGGTCGCGCGCGAACGAGTCCACGAGCGCCGCGAGCCCGGAGTGCGATATCTCGGAGGCGAGGAAGTCGAAGAATCCGTCGAGCTCGTCGGCGTCCCTGCGGAGAGACGGTGTGAGCTCGGCGGGGTCTGCATCCTCGGCGGGCTCCACCGCACGCACCTGCACCTGCAGCTTGCCGCCGAAGCGCTCGACCCTGCCGAGTACGTGCACTGCGTCTCCTTCGTCGAAACGACCGTCGAGCAGGTCGACGTCGTTCCACACCCGAGCCTCGACGCGACCGCTCGCATCGGCGAGCTCGAGCGCGAGGTATGCCGCGCCCGTACGTGTGCGGCGCCGCTCCTTCTTCGTCACGGCGAAGACGCCCTCGACCGTCCGATCCTCGGCGAGCTCGGCGATCGTGGCCACGGCCCGAGTGTATGGGCCAAGCGCGTTGGTACGCTCGCGCGGATGGCCGACGTGCAGCCGTTCCGCGCCGTCCGCTACTCCGGCGCGGCCGGTTCGCTCGCGGATCTCGTGGCTCCTCCCTACGATGCGATTGGGCCCGAGGAGCGCGCCCAGCTCTTCTCGAGGAGTCCGTTCAACGTCGTGCACGTGACGCTGCCGGAGTCGGCGGACGAGGCCGGTGGGCTGTACCGAAGGTGGCTCTCGGACGGCATCCTCGTGCGAGACGACGAGCCGGCGGCGTGGCTCGTCGTCGAGGACTACGTCGGTCCGGACGGCATCGCCCGGGAGCGACACGGAGTTGTGGTCTCGCTCGTCGCCGAGCCGTACGAAACCGGACACGTTCTTCCGCACGAGCGCACCGATCCGCAAATTCGCGAGGACAGGCTTCAGTTGCTTCGTGCTACCCGCGTCCAGCCCGAGCCGATCGTCCTCCTGACGGACACCGCGCTCGGTCTCGACCGGCCGGATCGGGCTCCGGATCTCGAGGTCGACGGTACGCGTCTGTGGCAGCTCCCGTCACTCGATAGGACGGCCTTTGCCGAATCCGAGCTGCTGATCGCCGACGGCCACCATCGCTACGAGAGCACGGTCGACCTCGGCGGCGCTCGGATCATGGCGCTCGTCGTGTCCGTCGACGACCCTGGTCTGCGCGCCTTTCCGACGCATCGGGTCTTCTCGCAGCGGCCGGATCTTCTCGACGCGCGGGAGGGAGAGCCGTGTTCGAGCATTGCCGAGGCGCTCGAGCGCCTCGAGGGAGAGCCGGCCTCGCGGGCGGCGGCCGTCGCGTATCGTCGGAGAGGCGTCGAGCTCGTTCGTGGTATCGACGGCGAACTCGACGTCGAGCTCGTCGATCGCCACGGGCTCGACGGCATTCGGTACACGCCTCGCTCGGAGGACGCCGCGGCCCTCGTCGACACCGGTGCCGCCGACGTCGCATTCCTGGTGCGAGCGCCCAGAATCGCCGATGTCTTTGCCGTTGCGCGCCGCGGCGAGCGCATGCCTCCGAAGAGCACGTACTTCTTCCCGAAACCGCTCTCGGGCCTCCTCTTCCACCCGGTCCAGCCGTGACGAGCTGGCTCGACACGTGCCGGCTCTGCGTGGCGGACATCCGTGGCGCTCTCGAGCACCTCCCGACGCGTGCTGAGCGCGAGCCCGTTCTTCGCCGGGGAGAGGGTGGTGACGAGACGACGGCGATCGACCAGGCGGCGGAGGACGCCGTCGTCGCGCGGCTCGAAGCACGCGGCGAGGACTTCGTCCTCGTGTCCGAGGAGCTGGGCGAGCGGGCCTTCGGCGCCGGCGGGAAGGTGCGCGTTGTCGTGGATCCCATCGACGGCTCCGTGAACGCGAAGCGCGGGATTCCCTTCTTCTCGTTCTCCCTCGCCGTCGCGAGCGGCCCGACGATGGGTGACGTCACGTTCGGCTACGTCTACGACTTCGGAACCGGGGAGGAGTGGACCGCGCAGCGCGGCGGTGGCGCGTTCCTCGGTGGCAAGCAGATCGGTGACGATGCGGCCCAAGGACACGATCGAGATCCTCTCGTTCGAGGGCACGACCGCTCCCGTCATCGCCGACCGCATCGGAGGGGTGCTCGAGCTGGTCGGTCGTGTGCGCGTGATGGGATCGCTCGCGCTGTCGCTCTGTCATCTGGCGGCCGGTCGGGTCGACGCGGTCTGCTCGCTGAAGCCGGCTCGCTCGGTCGACATCGCCGCCGCGCAGTTGCTCGTTCGTGAGTGCGGCCTCGCGATCGAGCTCTTCGAGGATCCGCCCTTCGAGCGAGCACCGCTCGACCTCGCGATGCGGTCGCGCATTGCCGCTGCCGGCTCACCGGCGCTCGTCGCCGCGCTGGCCGCGGCTCTTGGAGCTGGGGGTCAGACCCCACGGGTCTGACCCACCACGACGCTGGTACCCTCGACTGGGTGAGGCCCGACCGTGACGCGATTCTGAAGGCGCTCGAGAGCGTCATCGATCCCGAGCTCAGACGCCCGGTGACCGAGCTCGACATGGTGCGGGACGTCCTCGTGGAGGACGACGGCACCGTGTCGGTGACGATCGCGCTCACCGTCGTCGGCTGCCCGCTTCGCGATTCCTTCCAGGACCAGGTGTCGCGCTTCGTCGGGGAGGTGCCGGGCGTCACGCGTGTCCGACTCGGTTTCGACGTGATGAGCCCCGAGGAGAAGGCCGCGCTCGTCACGCGCCTCCGCGGAGGACGCAGCGACGAGCGCACCATCTCCCTGTCGCCGGGCACCCGTGTCATCGCGGTCGCATCGGGGAAGGGTGGCGTCGGCAAGTCGACGCTCACCGCCAACCTCGCGTTCGCGCTCTCCGGGCTCGGCGAGCAGGTCGGCGTGCTCGACGCCGACGTCTACGGGCACTCGATCCCGCACATGCTGGGAATCCACCAGAAGCCGATCGCGGTCGACGAGATGATCGTGCCGCCCGTCCGCGGCGACCTGAAGCTCATGTCCATCGGCTTCTTCCTCGAGGAGAACGCGCCGATCATGTGGCGCGGCCCGATGCTCCACAAGGCGCTCGAGCAGTTCCTCTCCGACGTCCACTGGGGCGAGCTCGACACGCTGCTCGTCGACATGCCGCCCGGGACCGGGGACGTGGCCATGTCGCTCGGCCAGCTCCTGCCGCGTGCCGAGGCCCTCATCGTCACGACACCTCAGCCCGCGGCCCAGCAGGTCGCCGTGCGCGCGGCACAGATGGCTCAGAAGACGGGGATGCGCGTGATCGGCGTGGTCGAGAACATGTCGTACCTCGCGGGCACCGGCCAGGAGCTGTTCGGCTCCGGCGGTGGGCAGGCGCTCGCGGACGAGATCGGCGTCCCGCTCCTCGCGCGGATTCCGCTCGACCCGCCGCTGCGGGAGTCGGCCGACGACGGGTGTCCCGTGCTCGAGGTGGCGCCCGACTCGGAGTCGGCGGAGGCCATCGTGGCACTCGCGTCGTCGGTCGCTGCGTCCCGTGCCGGAACGATCCGGAAGTCACTGACCGTCCTCTCGTAGACTCGCCCCGTGTCCGGGGCCGCCGCGTTCTTCGACCTCGACCGGACGCTCCTCTCGAGCTCGAGCTCACTGGCGTTGGCCGGCACGTTCCGGGAGCGCGGGCTCATCGGCAGGCGCCAGTTCGTGACGGCGAGAATTGCGCAGTTCTTCTTCACGCGCTTCGGCGCCGGCCACGGCCGCGCGGGCCAGACCGCCGACGCGGCGATGGCGGTCTTGAAGGATCTCCCGGTGGCGACCATGCGCGAGATCGTCCGCGAGGCCTGGAAACCGGTGCTGCGGCCGCTCGTGTACCGGGAGGCGCTCGAGTTGGCGGAGGAGCACCGGGCGCGTGGCGAGCCGGTGCTCGTCGTGTCGGGCGCCCTCCAGGAGGTGGTCGACGGGCTCGCGCTCGGGCTCGGCCTCACGGGAGCTCTCGGCTCGCGGGCCGAGGTGCGCGACGGCGTCTACACCGGTCGGCTCGAGCGGCGGTTGATCGGCCCCGAGAAGGCGGTCGCGCTCGGGGAGCTCGCCGACGCCGAGGGCCACGACCTGCAGAGCTCGACGGCGTACTCCGACTCGGCCACGGACCTCGCGTTCCTCGAGGCCGTGGGGAGCCCGGTCGTGGTCAACCCCGACCGCGAGCTGCGTCGCATTGCCCGGGAGCGCGGCTGGCCGGTTCGGCGCTTCCGGCGGCGGCTGGGCTCCTCGTGACGCGGGACGAGGCCAGTGAGCGCCTCGGCCGGCTCGGTCTCCCGCCGCACGACGTGGAGGCTCTTGTCCGGCACTTCGAGGAAGCCGAGCGGCGAGGCAAGCGCGGCCACGGCTTCTCCCGCGTCGAGTGGCTCGAGACGCTCGACTTCGATCCCGCGGCGCGACCCGTGCTGCGAGTCTCGGAGGAAGGATTCGAGCGCTGGGACGGGCACGGTGCCCTCGGCTACCTCGTCCTCGAGGAGATCGTGGGCTCGACGCTCGACGATCCGCCGGAGCACGCTCGCGTCGTCGTCGCGCGGCGCTGCTTCCCGACTGGTGTTCTCGGCTACTGGGTGCGTCGCCTCGCCGAAGGCGGGCTCGTGGCTGTGTTGACTGCGACCTCGCCTCGACGACTTCCTCATCCCGAGGGCGGCCCGCCGCTGACCGGGACGAATCCGCTCGCGATCGCAGTCCCGTCGAGCGATGGCCGTCCGGTCGTCGCAGACGTCTCGATGGGCGCGGTGACGCACGGCGACGTGCTCTCGGGCGACGCCTCGCACGAGGAGCTTGTTCCGTTCGGCGGCGAACAGGCGCACAAGGCGTTCGCGCTCGCGGTCGGTCTCGAGCTGCTCGTCGGAGCGCTGGCTGGGCCCGAGCACGGGGCGATCCTCCTCGTGGCCCGACCCGAGCATGACTCAGTGCAGGGGCTCAGGGCGCTCGGGGCCGGGCTCAGGCTCCCCGGCGACCGCTGACGGACAACGATGATCTCACAGGTCCCGGGTGGCCGACGCCGACCCAGACGAGACCCGCGCCGACGGCAATCCCTGCGGGAACTCTTCCGATGGCGATCCGCTCGACGTTCCCACTGGCCGGGCCGATTCGAACGACGTATCCGGCGTCGGTCGCCGCCCAGACTGAGCCGCCGCCGACGGCGAGCCCGGAGATGCGGCCGCCGACCTCGAAAACACTCTCGATTGTGTACCGGGCCGGATCGATCCGCCATACGCGTCCGCCGTCATCGGCTACCCAGACGCTTCCTTCTCCGACGGCGATACCCCGCCCGCGCGGGAGGAACACACTTTGTTGGCGTTGCAACGTTCCTGGCGCGAGGCGGATGAGCTCGGGCCTGCCCGGCCGGAAGTTGAGCGTCCAGACCGAGCCGAAACCAAAGGCGAGCGGACCCCACACGGAGCTCCTCCTGGGAACGAGATTGGAGGTCGCAGGATCGATTTGCGAAATGGCCCTGAAGCTCGCGACCCAGACGGTCCCGCCGCCGAAGGCGAGCGAGCCGACTCCTTGGAACAGCGACGCGAGGCCGACACCCTTTCCCGCGTTCGGAAGCGTCCAGTCGCCCGTCACGTCGTCCGACGCGGGATCGATCCGGAAGACATGGCCTTGCCTCGTGCTGACCCAGAGCGAACCACGGGCCGCGAGCAGGGCGACCGGATCGCCTGTCACCGTGAACGTCGAGACGACGCGCTTGCTTGTCGCGTCGATCCGAACGATTGCGTAGCTGCCCCCCTCGCTCGATTCGCCGAGCGCCCAGACCCAGTCGTCCGACGCGGCCGCCACTCCCGGCAGAGCAAGGGGGATCGTGGTGACCACCCTCCCCGAGGCGGGGTCGAGCGCCACGACCGAGTTGGGTGGCACGACGATTCCGCCCTTCCCGCCGAGCAGGAAAGCGAGTGCGACCGCTGCCGTCACGGCGGCCGCGAGCAGCGCCGCGCCTGCGAGCACGAGCCTGCGCCCGACGCGGGGGCGGCTGCGAGTGACCGCCGTCGGTGAAAGGCCGAGCCCGGTCGCGGCGCGCGCCTCCTCGACGAACGCGGAGCAGCTCGGGTAGCGCTGCTCGGGATCTTCGGCGAGCGCGCGGTCGAGCACCGGGTCGAGCGTGGGGAGGTCGGCGAGCGTAGGAGCGGTCTGGTGCAGATGGGCCCAGAGCGTCTGCACCTGCGTCTCCCGGCGAAAGGGCGAACTTCCGGCCAGGCACTCGTAGAGAACGCAGGCGAGCGCGTACTGGTCGGCGCGCCCGTCGACCTCTTCGCGGCGGATCTGCTCGGGCGCCAGGTAGTCGAGCGAGCCGGCGAGCGGGTCGGAGGCCGCCGTTCTCCTCGTCGACGAGCTCCTTCGTCAGCCCGAAGTCGCACAGGTAGCAGTGGTCGCTCGTGTCGACGAGGACGTTTCCGGGCTTCACGTCCCGATGGACGAGACCGTGCCGATGGGCCGCGTCGAGGGCCTCGGCGATCTGGGCCACGAGCTTCAGCGCCCGCTCGGGCTCGAGCGCCTGCTCGCGCGCGAGCAGCCTGCGCAGGTCGGTGCCCTCGACGTAGCGGGTCGCGATGTAGAGCTCGCCCTCGGCCTCTCCCGCCGCGTACACGGGGAGGATGGAGGCGTGGTCGAGGGAGGCCGCGATCCGCGACTCCTCGAGGAAGCGCTCCCGGAACGCCGGGTCGCTCGCGAGCTCCGGCGCGATCAGCTTGAGCGCGACCGGGCGGTCGAGTGAGAGCTCGCGGGCGCGGTAGACGACGCCCATGCCGCCGCGCCCGACCGTGCCGACGATCAGGTAGCCGGCGAAGGTCGATCCGGGCCGCGTCTGGATCGCCACTCAGACTCCGACCTCGATCGACCAGGTGAAGCGCGTGAGCGTCTCCTGCGGAGCCAGGCCGCCGGGCCGGAGGCCGCGACGCACGAAAACCATGGGCGACGGAGGCTCCTCGATCAGCGCTGAGCGCGTCACGCCGAGACCCTCGGCGCGCCAGCGCTCCGAGAGTCCCACGACGAGCAGACCGGCGCCCGTGGCGAGCGCGCGGATACCGGTCTGTCCTCGTGCGCCGAGGAGAGGCTCCGGGACGATCCTGCTCGTGTGCTGCACGACGAGGGAGGCGTCGGCCAGAAGACGGCTGGCGTCCGCGCCGTTCGGCCGATCGTCGGCAGCCCCGATCAGCTGTAGCGGCCGCCCGAGCGCCTTCGCGATCCAGATGCCGAGCTCGAGGGCCGCCCAGTCGTGCTCGAAGGCGCCGAAGGGCACGACGACGGGCCCGGCTCTCGGGGCACCGGCCGGCTCCACGAGGACGGCGACGTCGCATGTGGCCTCCTCGAACACGTCCGCGAACGGACCTGCGAACGGATCGCCGAGCGAGGAGAGGAGGAGCAAGTCGGCCTCCTGCTGGCCGGCCAGCCGGACCGCGTCCCGTGCAGGCGCAAGCGAGGAGAAGGCGGCCACTCGGGCTCCGACCCCCCGCTCTGCGAGCACGCCCCGGAAAGCATCGAGCGCGGCGGTCGCCGCTGCGAGCTCGGACTGGGCGACGATCTCCGCGATGACGAGGTCCCTTGCGGCGGCGCCGCCGGCGAGCGCTTCTCCGAGCGGAGCGAGAGCTTCGAGCGAGGACGGTCGCTCCGGCAGCACGACGACCGTGCGCACCGGCGAGGCCGAAGCCCCGGGAGCGAGATCGGCATCGTGGCGGAGGATCGCCCGCTCGAGCTCGCGGAGCGAGTCGCCCGGCTCGAGACCGAGTGCTTCGTCGAGCAGCGCTCGACCGTCGCGGTACGCCTCGAGTGCGTCGGCCTGGCGCCCGGCCCGATAGAGGGCGTGCATGAGCTGGCCGCGGAAGCGCTCGCGAAGCGGATGCCCGGCGACGAGCGACTCGAGCTCCGGGACGAGCGCCGAGCCGCCCCCGAGCGCGAGGTCGGCGTCGATCCGCTCTTCGACCGCGAAGAGCCGCAGCTCCTCCAGGCGGGCCGCTTCCGCGCGGACGAAGGCGTCGTCGGCGAACTCCTCGAGCGCTGGACCGCGCCACAACGCGAGGGCTTCGCGGAGTGTGGACGCCTTCTCGTGCGGCTCCTCGCTCCGGGCGCGCTCGAGGAGCCGCTCGAAGCGGGTGAGGTCCAGGCTCGTCGGCTCGACGCGCAGGACGTAGCCGGAGTCGCGCGACTCGAGGATCTCGCGCGCTGCACCGAAGGCCTTCCGGAGGTGCGTGACGTACACCTGGACCACCTTCGGAGCCGTGCGCGGAGCGCCATCGGGCCAGAGCTCCTCGACGATCCGGTCTCTCGAGACGGCCCGGTTCGCGTTCAGCGCAAGCAGCGCAAGGAGCGCGCGCTCGCGGGGCGCGCCGAGATCGATGCGGCGGTCTCCGTCTGCCACCTCGAGCGAGCCCAGGACCCGGAAATCCACGCGCGGAGCGTACTCCGTGCCGGAACGCCTCTTAACCGCGCGTTAGGTCCGGCTCAGCCGCCGTCGCCGATGCTCCTGCCCGAAGGGACCGCGAGCTGGCGGTCCCCGATGGAAGGAGACGTGATGGTGACTCGAACGGCGCTCGTCGGAGTCGTGGCGGCGGCCTTTCTGGTCGTACCCGTGGCACAGGCCCAGAGCCCCGTCGACGCACATCAGCGGCAACAGGCCAGCAGCACCGCGGCCGGAGGCACACAGGACCGAAGCGGCTCGACCGTGACACCGGCCATGGCGATGGTCGTCGCCGATGCACACGATCGTCGGGTCGCCGCCCCCCGCGACGTCCGTCGCGCTTGTGGAGCCCGGCGGCTTCGATTGGGGCGATGCGCATGATCGGCGCGGGCGGCGGAATGGGTATCGTCCTGGTTCTCGGCGGCCTGCGGCATTCCTGGTCGTCGGCCAGCGCACGAGGGCGCGAGCCTGTGGCGCGCTGAGCGGTAACGGGCATTCCGGGAAGGACACGGGCACCCCGGCAAGGGCGGCGGCCGCGTCCTGCCTAACTCGACCGGTCGCGCAAGCGCTCGAGCACGAACGGGTCGATAGCGTCGTCTCCGTCGACGCGCTCCTCGAGGTTCTCCACGCCTGCCCAGTCCTCGAGCCGCTCGAAGCCGAGGACGGCGAGCCGATCCTCGATCTCCTTGCGCAGTGCGTCGTCGACCTCGATCCATTGCGAGCGGGGCGTCTGGCCGAAGAGCTCCTCGTGGATCCCGAAGAGGCGTCTGAGCTCCTCGAGCGGTCGTTCGTGGTCGTCCACACGCAGGTCGACGAAGACATCGGAGAGCCCCGCATAGCCCTGCTCCGGTCCGACGGCGAGGATCGAAGCGGACTGCTGGCCGCGGCTGAATCTCCTCCAGCCGCCTGGGCGGCGTCGAGGCAGTCGAGCAGGCGCTCGACTAGCGTCTGGCCCGCGGTCGCCTCGAACGTCTCGGCAAGCGCATCGACCGTCTGGGCTGATACGAGGATGTTCCCCTGAGCGGCGAACCCCGCTCCCGTGAGGCCGCCTGCCCACTCGTTACAGTCGACTCCCGTGTAGCTCGCGGCCCGACCTTCGCCGTCCACGATCCCGAGCTGGCGCTGCGCATGATCCGCGTCGGCGTCGGTCAGCCGTCGAACGGTCTCCTCCGCCGAGAGCCCCTCGCGGAGGAGTGCGAGCCCATCGGGCCCGTACCGTGGATTCGCGTACGCCTGGGTCGCGACCGCGCCGACGAGAGGCTCCGCCCACGGCACGACCGAGCCGACGGCGAGGAACTTCGACTGGACGGCGACGCCCCACTGCCGTGCCTCGAGGTCGCAGGCGCAGATCGAGTACGTCGCGACGACCCCACTAGCCATAGGTCATCTCGGCGAGGTCGAGCTCGAGGAGCGCCTCGTCGCGGACGAGAGCGCAGGCGACCGAGCCGAGCGAGAGTGCTGCATGCACCTCCTGGGCCGTCGAGGCGCGAACGACGACCGGAGTTCCGGCCTTGTGCGCCGCTTGAATCGCCGCTACATCGGAGACGTCGTCGAGGACGAGGGCACCCTCGAGGTCGATCGTCCCCTCGAGCGCGATCTCCGGAACCTTGCGGCCGGTCGCGCCGAACCAGCGCTCGCGCATCAGAACGTGAGCGTCCCGCCCGGCTCTGGCGAGAGGATCTCGACGCCGGGCGGGGCGAGCTCGCGCAGGGCCGCGGGCGTTCCGGTGAGGAGAGGGAACGTCCCGTAGTGACAGGGAACGCAGCGGATGACGCCGAGAAGCTCGAGCGCGACCGCGGCCTCGCGCGGGCCCATCGTGTAGTGATCTCCGATCGGGAGGACGGCCACTGCTGGGGAGTAGATCCGACCGATCAGAGACATGTCGCCGAAGACGTTCGTGTCACCAGCGAAGTAGATCGTGAACCCGTCCTCGAGCTGGAGGACGACACCGCACGCCTCGCCGCCGTAGCCGCCGTCCGGGGTGCTCGCCGAGTGATTGGCGTCGGTGAGAGTGGCTCTGACCTCGCCGACCGCGGCCGTGCCGCCCTTGTTGATCGCGTGCGCTCCGCCGTCGTTTGCGACTCCGTGGGCCGTCAGCCAGCCACGGAGCTCGACCTGCGCGACGACTGGGCAGCCGAATCGCTGATGGATCGCCACGGTGTCCCCGATGTGATCGCCGTGGCCGTGCGTGAGGAGGATCAGATCACAGCGCTCCGGCTCGAGCTCGCTCTCCGGGCACTTCGGGTTGCCGTTCAGGAAGGGATCGACGTAGATGCGCTTTCCGCCCGGGGAGTCGACACGGAATGCCGAGTGCCCGAGCCAGGTGAGTTCGGTGGCCATCCGGCAATCTTGAACGATCTGCGAACGCCCGTGCGCCTCGAGCCGGCCGTTCTCGGACGATTGCGTTAGCGGTTCGTCGAGCGCTCGCCGCACATGCCGGGGCTCTCACACGGCGAGTGGTCCGTGACCGCCACCTTGCGGTTCCCGTTCGACTCCGTCGAGAGGGCGAACCTCACCCAGGCGGTGTTGTTCGTCTTCGACTGCTCCAGGAACACTCCCGTCGGATCGACGGTCGAGACGAGGTAGTAGTCGCTCGCGTTGGCGATACCCGTGAGATCGAGCTCCTGCCCGTCCAGGGCGTGGTGGTACTGGTCCACCCAGCCGACCGAGATCCCCTGGAAGCTCGTCTCGCAGTCCCAGAACACCTTCTCGCTGGTCGGCGAGTTGTCGTCGAGCTTGTACGCGTCGATCAGGCAGAAGCCGACCTTGATCGAGTTATCGCCGACGACGGGGCCCGTCGGGCTTCCTTTCCGCACCTCGAAGCCCGCGACCCGGGCCGTGTGCCAGTGGTTGTGCGTGGGGTGATACTCGAACATGGAGACGAGCTTCTCCTGAAGGACGGTGAAACAGGGATCGGAAGGCTTGGGCTGCGTGCCGCATTCGAACTCCGCGTCGTTCGACCGAATCTGCTGCATCGCGTTGGTGATCAGCGCGGTCCCGATCGGCGGGTCCGGACGGAGTGCCCAGGGCCCGCCGCCCGTGTTGCCGATTCCGTTCGAGAAGCGCAGAAACTCGTGCTGCTGCTGGTTGACGAGGTTCAGGTGCGTCGGCACCACTGTCCTGAGGTCGGGGTACTTCGACGTGTCCGCGGGCGGAGGCTTGCCAGCGAGCGCCATCGCGCCCCCCACCGCGAGTGCGACACCACCCATGACGATCGTCGTGGCGATCAGGCGTGGTCTCATTCCCCGCTCCTCTCTCGAGGGCCTGCCGCCGGCGATCCTTCCGGACCGGGCGGACGACCGCAACCCTCAGAACGGCAGCGACGCCGCAGCGTCGGACGCTGCGTCCAGGATCGGCTGGACGGCGAAGAAGGAGCCCACCGTCACGACGACCGCGGCTCCGACCGCCGTCCCAAGTGCGAGATCGCGCGGGGGGGAGCCTCCCGCGGGCGCGAGCTGAAGCTCGGTTCCCGAGCGCATGTACAGCCAGCGGACGACGTTCAGGTAGTACGCGAGCGAGACCGCCGTCGCCGCGACTCCGATCAGCACGAGCCACCAGTCGCCGGCCTCGTAGGCCGCGGAGAAGACGAAGAGCTTCCCGAACATGCCTCCCGTGAGCGGGAAGCCGGCCATGCCGAGCATGAAGGTCCACATCGCGATGCCGTGATAGGGCCGCTCCCAGCCGAGCCCGGCGAGCGACTCGAGCTTCACCGGCCGGCCGAGCTCTCGCTCGCGCGCGGCGACGACGGCGAACGCGCCCACGGACATCGCGGAGTAGGGGACGAGGTAGTAGAGGAGCGCTTCGCCGCCACGCGCCGAATCCGCGGAGATCGCCATCAACATGAACCCGGCGTGCGAGATCGAGGAGTACGCGAGGAGCCGCTTCACGTCGCGCTGGGCGAGTGCGGCGAGGTTCCCCCAGACGAGGGAGACGCACGCGATCACGGCCACCGCGATCGTCCAGACGTCCGCCTCGCTCGGGAATGCGGTGACGAGCACGCGAAGGAAGACCACCAGCGCAGCGGTCTTCGTCGCCGCCGACATGAACGCGGTCACCGAGGTCGGTGCGCCCTGGTACACGTCGGGCGTCCACATGTGGAACGGGGCGGCGGAGACCTTGAACGCGAGGCCCGCGACGATCATCGCAAGCCCGGCGAGGAGGAACGTGTCGTCGGTCGCTTCGGCGGCCGCGATCTCGGCGAAGCCGATCTCGCCGGTGGCGCCGTACACGAACGCGGATCCGAAGAGGAGCACGGCCGACCCGAAGCCGCCCACGACGAGGTACTTGAGCCCCGCCTCGAGCGAGGCGGTGCGCTCGGTGTCGAGCGCGACGAGGATGTAGAGACAGAGCGAGAACCATTCGAGCCCGAGGAAGAGCGTCATCAGGTTCTCGGCGGAAACGAAGAAGACCATCCCCGCGCCGGCAGCTGCGAGCAGCGAGTAGTACTCGCCATGGTTGTCGCGGCGCCGCTCGGTCCACGAAACGAGGACGACGACGGCACCGGTGACCGCGAGGACGACCTGGGCGAATGCGGCGAGCTGGTCGCGTGCCATCGATCCCGAGAGGAGCACCTCCGGCGTCGGGGTCTCGTCGAAGACGACGCCGGCGAGCACGGCGGCGGTCACGAAGCCCGCGAACGCGACCGCGGCTGCGACGGCCTTGCGCATCCACTCGGGAACGACGACCGCCGCGACGAGCGCGAGGCCCGACGCTGCGAGCAGTGCCACGGTCGGCGAGAGCGCGAGCCAGTCGACGCTGGGGGTGTCGATCACGGCAGACGCTCCGGGGTCAGACCCCACGGGTCTGACCCCGCGGCCGCATGCAAGGCCCGCGTGTCCATCACCGGAAGCCCTCCGAGATCGCACGCGCGGCGTCATTCCCGGGGAACGAGCTCTGGCTGACGAGAGCCGGCCAGGCCGACAGGACGAGCAGCGCGACGATCATCGGCAGCACGAGTGCGAGCTCGCCCGAGCGCAAGTCGAGTGCCTCCTCGCGAACGGCTGACCCCGGCTTCACGTGCAGGATCGCGGAGACGACACGGAGCGTGTACATCGCGGCGAGCACCACTCCCAGGGCGACCACGACCGAATAGCCCCAGCCCTGGTCGTACACGCCGGCCATGATCAGGAACTCACCCGCGAACGTGGCCGAGCCTGGCACGGCGAGGGCGATCATCCCGGCCACCAGCACGACGGTCGCGAGCACGGGGCGGCCGCGCGCCATGCCGCCGAGCGAGGCGAGCTCACCCGTCCCGCAGCGGTGCTCGACCATTCCGACGAGCAGGAACATGCTCGCGGAGATGAGGCCGTGTGCCACTGACTGGAGTACCGCTCCGTCGAGGCCGAGGTCGTCGAACGCGAACACGCCGAGCGTGATGAGTCCCATCTGCGCCATCGACGAGTAGGCGACCACTCCGCGCAAATCGGGCGCGCGGAACGCGAGCAACGATCCGTAGACGAGGCCCGCGCCGGCGAGCACGAGGATCACGCCCGAAAGATCATCCGCCGGTTCGGGGAACTTCGGCAGGCCGATCCGCAGGAATCCGTAGATCGCGGTCTTCGATACGACGGCGGAGAGCATCGCCGCGACCTCGACCGGCGCCTCGCGGTACGCAAGCGGAAGCCAGCCGTGGAAGGGGAACAGTGGCGCTTTGATCGCGAACGCAACCGCGAAACCGAGGAAGATCCAGACGTTGTCGCTCGCGCCCGAGTCGACGAGCGAGAACGTCCCCTGGGTGACACCGAACGCGACGACCGACGCAAGCATGAGGAGCGAGCCCGCCATCGTGTACACCACGAAAGTGAGCGTGGCTGCCTGCCGTCGTGCACCGCCCCAGACGCCGACGAGGACGTAGAGCGGGATCAGCATCGCCTCGAACGAGATGTAGAAGAGGAGCAGGTCCTGCGACGCGAACGTCGCCACGATCGCGCCCGTGAGGAAGAGCATTAGCGCGTGGTACGCACGCGGGCGATCTCGCCCGACCCACACTGCGTATCCGATCGCGGCCGCGGACGCGATGACCGCGGCGCCGGTGAGCCAGAGCGAGAACCCGTAGAAGCCGACCGAGTACGAGATCCCCAGGCTCTCGACCCATTCGCGCGAGGTTCCGAGCTGGAGGCTGCCGTCGTCGAAGTCGAACCGACCTGCTGCGACGATCCAGAGGCCGACCTCCATGAGTGCGACGAGGAAGGCGAGCCCGGCTGTCGTTTCGCGCGGAAGCGGGAGGAGCGCGACGACGAGCGCGCCGGCGATCGGGAGCAGGATGAGCGCAGTCGTCAGCACCTCGTCACCGCACCGCCACGAACACGACCACGAGGACGCAGACCGCGAATGCGATCGCAATGGCATACGTACGGAGGAGGCCCGACTGGACGCGCGCGACCTCGCCGCCGACCTGGATCGTCCCGGACCCGATCTCGTCGAGCGAGCGCTCGATCACCGGCTCCTCGACGTTTCGGCGGAGCGCGGCCGAGACCGCGACCGCGGGACGGTAGAAGAGCGCGTCGTAGAGCTCGTCGAAGTAGAACTTGCGCTCGAAGGTTCGCCAGGGCTCGGGGTGCGGTACGAGCTGACGCTGCTCACGGAACGCCCGATGCGCGAATCCTGCTCCAACGAGCCCGAGCGTGACCGCGACCGCGCTCGTCGCGTACTCCTGCGCGACGGTTGGCACGACGAGCGACTCGGCGGTCTCGTCGATCCAGTGGATGAACGGCTCCCAGACGCCCGGAATGACGACGAGCCCGCCGATGGTCGCGAGCACGGTGAGAATGCCCACGGGGGCGAGCATGGAGAGCGGTCCTTCGCCGTGCCCCTCGTTGGCATGCTCGCGCGCGAAGTCGCTCTGCTCGCCGCGGAAGACCGTGAAGTACATCCGGAACGCGTACGCGCCCGTGAGGAGGGCGCCCACGAGACCGGCGACGTAGAGCGACCAGCCGAGGCCTCCGCCCAGTGCGAGAGCGGACGAGACGATCCCGTCCTTCGACCAGAAGCCGGCGAAGATGGGGATCCCCACCAGCGAGAGCGCGCCTACGAGGAATGCGACGTGCGTTCGGGGCATGACGTCCTTGAGCCCGCCCATCCGCCGGATGTCCTGCTCACCTCCCAGGTGGTGGATGACCAGCCCGGCGGACATGAAGAGCAGCGCCTTGAAGAAGGCGTGCGTCATCAGGTGGAAGATCGCGTATCCGTAGGCGCCGATGCCTGCGGCCATGAACATGTAGCCGATCTGCGACATCGTCGAATACGCGATGACGCGCTTGATGTCCCACTGCACGAGCGCGATTGCGCCGGCGACGAGGAGGGTGACCGCCCCCAGCGCGGCGGCGAGATGCTGGATGTCGGGCGCGGCCTCGAAGATCGGGCTCGCGCGTACGAGCAGGTAGACGCCCGCCGTCACCATCGTGGCCGCGTGGATCAGCGCCGACACCGGGGTCGGACCCTCCATCGCGTCCGGCAACCACGTGTGGAGCGGAATCTGCGCGGACTTCGCCACGGCTCCGCCGAGCAGGCCGAGTGCGACGAGGCTGACCATCGTCGTCGACAACCCGTCGACCTGCTCGAAGACGCCGAGGAGCTCGAGCGTTCCCGTCTCCCAGATGAGGAGGACGCAGGCGAGCGCGAACGTCGCGTCGCCGATCGCGTTCATGACGAACGCCTTCTTCGCCGCGGCGACCGCTTCCGGGCGGTGGTGCCAGAACCCGATCAGGAGGTACGAGGCGAGACCGACGAGCCCCCAGCCGACGAGCAGCAGGAGGAAGTTCCCCGCCTGGACGAGCAAGAGCATCGAGAAGACGAAGAGCGACATGTACGCGAAGTAGCGACGCTCCTCGTCGTCGCCGGCCATGTAGCCCATCGAGTACCAGACGATGAGCCCGCCTACGCCGGAGACGACGAGCATCATCGTGCTCGAGAGCGTGTCGAGGAGGATCTGAACTTCGACCTCGAAGTCGCCTGCCGCGAGCCACGTGTACGCGGTCGATACCTGCTCGCGGTCGGAGGGGTCAGCCGCCCAGAGCCCGAAGAACGCAACGAGTGCGCCTCCGAAGGCGACGAAGGTCGAGAGCGTCGAGATCCAGCCCGCCGCGCGCCGCGAGATGCGCTGGCCGGCGAGCGTGATCCCGAGCGCTCCGGCGAGCGGCGCGAACAGGCAGATCCAGGCGCCGGCGACCACTAGCCGCGCAGCGCGCTCGCCTGGTCGACGTCGAGGACGAGGCGGCGACGTGCCATGGCGACGATGAGGCCGAGCCCGATCGCCACCTCGGCGGCCGCCACGGCCATGACCGCCAGCGCGAAGACCTGGCCGGTGAGGTCACCCTGCTGCCGCGCAAATGCGATCAGCGTGAGGTTCGAGGCGTTGAGCATGATCTCGAGCGAGAGGAGGACGATCAGCGGGCTCCGCCTGAGCATCACGCCGAGCGCGCCGATCCCGAACAACATCGCCGCGACGATCAGGTACCAGCCGATGTCCGGGCCGTCCACCTAGTCGTCTTCCTTCTCTGGCGTCGTCCCCAGGACGACGCCGCCGACCGCGGCGACGAGCAGCACGATCGAGGTGATCTCGAACGCCAGCAGGTGGTCCGTCAGGAAGAGCTCGCCGATCTCGGCCGGGCTGCCGAAGGAGTCCGAGACCTGTGCGGGATCCTGCAGGTTGTCTCCCCACGCGAGCCCGAGCACGACGACGACCTCGACGAGGAGCGCGGCCGCCGCGACGACCGCCGCCGTGCGGAGGAGCGGCGGTCCACCCGCCCAGGGCGCGTCCGCTCGACCGCCGAGATAGGCGACGACGAAGAGGAACATGACCATGACCGCGCCCGCGTAGACGAGCACCTGCGCGGCCGCGAGGAACTCGGCTGCGAGCAGGAGGTAGAGAACGGCGAGCGAGGCCAGGTTTCCGATGAGCGCGAGGGCCGAGTAGAACGGGTTCGTGACGCTCACGACCGCGATGCCTGTCGCGAGGCATCCTCCCGCGGCGAGGAACCAGACGACCCAGACGAGGAAGTTCCCCATCACTCTCCGCAGAGCGGAATCCGCTCGCGCGGAATTCCGACTGGTTGATGCTGGGGGAACCTCCCTGTTCCCCCAGACCCCCTCCACTGGTCCGCTCCGCGGACAAGGCGCTGTCGCGCCTTCCCTAAAGGCGTCCGCTTCGCGGCCGCTGCGTCGGTGGTGATCATGGCCACGCTCAGCTCCGGGTCTTGTATGCGGGCTCGGGCGTGTCGAACTGCTCCCTGCTGGCAACCGGTACGCGCTTGATCGGCTCCGCGAGAAGCATGTCCTTCGTGTAGATGAGGTCGTCGCGCGAGTACTCGGCGATCTCGAACTCGTTGCCGAGGGTGATCGCGTCGAAGGGGCAGGCGAGCTCGCAGTAGCCGCAGAAGATGCAGCGGCTCATGTTGATCTCGTAGATCCGCGCGTAGCGCTCGCCCGCCGAGACGCGGTTCTCCGCGGTGTTCTCCTCGGCGACGACCCGAATGCAGTCGGCGGGGCACGCGGCGGCGCAGAGCGAGCAGCCGACGCATTTCTCGAGCCCGTTCTCGTGCTTCCAGAGCCGGTGACGGCCGCGGAAGCGTGGGTACACCGGGCGCTTGTACTCGGGATACTGCTGCGTGATCGGCTTGCGGAAGATCTGGCGGAATGTGACCGCGAAGCCTTTGAGAGTGTCGGTGGGCTGAGGCATCAGAGCGCCACCACCAGGATCGCCGTGACCACAGCGTTCACGGTCGCCACGGGCAGAAGGATCTTCCAGCCGAAGCGCATCAGCTGGTCGTAGCGAAGGCGCGGGAGCGTCGTTCGCATCCAGATGAAGACGAAGAGGAGCAGCGCGAGCTTGCCGACGAACCAAAGCGGCCCCGCCCAGCTTGGACCGTCCCAGCCGGGCCCGTGCCAGCCGCCGAGGAAGAGCGTCACGCAGAGACCGGAGAGCGTGATGAGGTTGATGTACTCCGACATCGAGTAGAGGCCGAACCGCATCCCCCCGTACTCCGTGTGGTAGCCCGCGACGAGCTCTTGCTCGGCCTCGGGGAGGTCGAATGGCGCACGTGCCGTCTCCGCCGTGCCGGCGAAGAGAAAGACCACGAGGCCTACGAACTGCGGCACCGCGTACCAGACAGTGTCGGCCTGCGCCGCGACGATGCCCGTCAGCGACAGGGACTCGGCCATCATCACCACCCCGAGGACGGAGAGTGCGAGCGACACCTCGTAGGAAACGAGCTGCGCGCAGGTCCGCATCGAGCCGAGGAGCGCGTACTTCGAGTCGGACGCCCAGCCGCCGATGATGAACCCGTACACGCCGACGGAGCCGATCGCGAAGATCAGGATCAGCGCGATGTCGAGGTCGGCCACCTGACCCGGGATGTAGACGCCGCCGATCTCCCAACCGGGACCGAACGGGATGACCGAGAACGTCGTGAGCGCCGTGAACGCGGCGAGGAAGGGTCCGAGGACGTACAGCCAGTCGATCGCAGCCGTCGGCTGGAAGCTCTCCTTGTTCAGCAGCTTCAGGAGGTCCGCGATCGGCTGCAAGAGACCGTACGGCCCCGCCCGGTTGGGCCCGTAGCGCAGCTGCATCCGCGCCATCGCCTTTCGCTCCGCGAGCGTGAGGTACGCGAAGGTGACCATCACGAGGTTGATGACCACGAACGCCTGAATGAGGCTCACGTACCACTCGACCGTCATCAGACTCTCACCACCTCCACTGCGGCATGCAGATCGGCCGCGTGCTCCTCGGCGACCCGTGCGACCCCCTCGACGAGCCTGCGATTCACTCGAGCCCGGAGCTCGACCGAGGTGCCGTTCGAACGAACGAGGACGACGTCACCTGACGCGATTCCGCGCCTCTTGGCGTCCACGGTCGCGATCTCGATCTCCGGTCGAGGGCGCTGGAAGTCGAGCTCTGGCACGCGCTCGACCGTCGGTCCCGAGAACAGCGGTCGATAGCGGTGCAGACGCAACGCGCCGACGTAGTGCTCGTCGGAGAGGGTGGGCAGCACGGACGAGGGCGTTGTCGCCGGCTCGGGCGCCTCGTACTCGTGCCGCGCCGGAAGCGGTGCGTGGAGGCCGATGTCCTCGAGGGCGAGATCGCGGAACAGGTGTCTCGCGAGTTCCTGGAAGACTCCGGTCGCCTGCGGCGCGAGCCCGACGTCGAAGCGGGCGGCGAGCTTCGCGATCCAGGCGAGCTCGTCCGGACAGGGGGGTAGCACAGCGCGGCGCACGCGCTGCACACGACCCTCCAGGTTCAGGGTGGTGCCGTCGCGCTCGAGCGCCCCGGTCACGGGGAGAATCAGATCCGCCCAACCGCCCGCGAGCTCGTGGAACATCGTCAGCACGAGCGTCCGTTCCGACTGCTCGGCGAGGGCGCGTACGCTGGGGTCAGCAGCGGCGCCGTCGCCCGAGACGACCAGCAGCTTGATCGGCTCGGGATTCGCCTCGTCCGCGTCCGCAGCGGCCGACCAGGCCGCCGCGACACCGAGCGCATTGGCGGTGGCGGGCAGGTGGAATGCGCCGCTGCCCGGCTTGTCGCCGAGTCCGAGCGCGTGCGCCAGCTCCGCGAGGCGTGCGCCACCCCCGCCTCCCGGGCCCGACCAGACCAGAACCGCCCGCTCGGCGGCGCGCAGTTTCCTCCCGAGTGCGTTGCGGGAAGCCGCCAGCTCGGCACAGAGCGTCGCGGCACCGCCAGGCTCGGTCGACACGTCACCCGTGGGCGAGCACACGGCGACCTCGGCACCCCGCCGCGCCGCCTCTCGGATCCAGAGATCGACGATCGGAGCGCGCTCGACGACCGGGTCGTCACCGACGACGACGACGATCTCGGCCTCTCCGATCGCGCTCAGAGGCAGACGGAACGCCGCGAGTGCGCTCGACGTCGCCTCCGGCATGACGGCCGAGTGCGCACCGAGCCCTCCACGCAGCAAGCGCCCCAGCGCGTACGCGATCTCGGTCGTCTCCGATCCGGAGAGCGCGGTGACGACTGCGTCTCCGGCCTCGCGCAGCATCTCCTCCGCGAACTCGAGCGCGGCGTCCCAGGTGATCTCTTCGAGACCCTTGGGCCCTCGGCGCAACGGCGCTGTCACGCGATCCTCCGCGCGCAGGTGCGGGTACGTGAAGCGCCCCTTGTCGCAGAGCCAACCGCGGTCGATCTCGGGATGGTTGCGAGAGAGGATTCGCTTGACCTTTCCCTCACGGATCGTGGCCGATACGTTGCAGCCCACGGGGCATGCGGTGCAGACGGTCGGCACGTTCTGGATCTCCCAGGGCCTCGCCTCGAACCGGTACAGCGTCGACGTGAGGGCGCCCACCGGGCAGAGCTCGATCACGTTGCCGGAGAACGGGGAGCGGTACGGCTCGTCCTCGAACGTCGCGATCTCTGTACGCGCGCCCCGGTTGCGCGCGATCAGCTGGCCGTCTTCTGCGACCTCCTCGGAGAAGCGCGTGCAGCGATAGCAGAGGATGCAGCGCTCCCGGTCGAGCGCGATGAGCGGCGACACGGGGATCGGCTTGTCGACCGTGAGCTTCGGCAACGTCATCCGGGTGTTGCCGGGCCCGTACCGAAACGCGAGATCCTGCAGCGGGCACTCGCCGCCCTTGTCGCAGACCGGGCAGTCGAGCGGGTGGTTCAGGAGGATGAACTCGAGCGTTGCTTCCTGGCCTTCGGCCGCCTTCGCCGAGGTCGCCGCGGTCCTGATCGCCATGCCGTCGGAGACCGTGAGCGTGCAGCCTGCCTGCAGCTTCGGCATGCCCTCGATCTCGACGAGGCACATGCGGCACGCGCCGACCGGCGGCCCAAGGCGGGGCTCGTAGCAGAACACCGGGATCTCGATGCCGGCCGCCTGGGCCGCTTCCACGAGTCCCGTGCCTTTCGGCACTTCGACCGGGCGGTCGTCGACCGTGACGGAGACGAGCTCAGGCATGCGCGGCCTCGTGCGCGTGGCCCGCGTGCATCGCGGAGGGGGCGAGGATCCCCTCGAGCGACGAGTCGCCGCCCAAGGGACAGCGGCCGAGGTCGATGTGCGCCTGGTACTCGTCGCGGAACTTGTCGACGTAGCTCAAGACCGCGATCGCGTCCGAGTCGCCCAGCGGGCAGAGGCACTTCCCGAGGATCCCGTCGCAGACGGAGAGCATGAGATCGAGGTCGGGCTGTGACGCCCGGCCGTCCTCGATCTTCTCGAGGATCTGGGTCAGCCAGCGCGTCCCCACCCGGCATGGTGTGCACTTGCCGCAGGACTCGTGCTCGTAGAACTGCGAGACGCGGATCCCGAGCTGCACCATGCAGCAGCGGTCGTCGATGACGATGACACCGGCCGAGCCGATCGAGGACCCCGCCTCCACGAGTGACGTGAAGTCGAGCTTCGTGTCGATGTCGGATGCGGTCAGCACCGAGGTCGACGAGCCGCCGGGGATGATCGCCTTCAGCTCGCGACCGCCGGGCACGCCGCCTCCGACGTCGTAGACGAGCTCGCGAAGCGTGATGCCGTGAGGAAGCTCGTAGTTGCCAGGACTCACCACGTCGCCCGAGAGCGAGAACACGCGCGTCCCCGTCGAGCTCTCCACGCCGAGCTTCGCGTACTCCGCGGCGCCGAGCTCGAGAACCGACGTCACGGTCACGATCGACTCGACGTTGTTCACGGCGGTCGGCGCCGCGTAGAGCCCTGCGATCGCCGGGAACGGCGGCTTCGTGCGCGGCTGTCCGCGCTTGCCCTCGAGCGACTCCAGGAGCGCTGTCTCTTCGCCGCAGATATAGGCGCCTGCGCCGCGATGGAGAACGACCGTGACGCCGCCGAGGAGATCGGCCTTGCGCATCGCGTCGAGGGAGTCGCGCAGGATCTCGAACTCCTGCTCGTACTCGCCGCGGATGTAGACGAAGACGTGCTGCGATTGGATCGCGTGAGCGGCGATGAGGCAGCCCTCGAGGAAGCGGAAGGGGACGCGAAGCATGATCTCCCGGTCCTTGAACGTTCCGGGCTCGGACTCGTCCGCGTTGACGACCAGGTAGTGCGGCTTCGCGAGCTGGTCCGGCTTCGGCACGAACGCCCACTTCCGGCCGGTCGGGAAGAACGCGCCGCCGCGCCCGCGCAGGCCCGAGGCCTCGAGCTCGGCGATGACGTCGTCGGGAGCCATGGACCGTGCTTTGCGAAGCGGTGCGAAGCCGCCGGCTGCTTCATAGTCCCCGATACGTGTGAGAGCGCCGCCGTCGGTGCCCGCGAAGACGATCTGTGGACTTTCAGGCACGCAGCTCCTCGACGATCGCGGGCACGTCATCTGCTTGCACGCGCAGCCGGTGCCGGTTGTCTATCGCCACGACCGTCGCCCAACCGCAGCCGCCGAGGCACTCGACGGTTCCGAGCGTGAACGAGCCGTCGTCCGAGGTCGTCCCGGCGTCGATGCCGAGCTCGCGCTCGAAGGCCTCCACGACCTGCTGGGCACCCGAGAGCGCGCACGAGACGTTCGTGCACACCTCGACCAGGGCGCGGCCGACCGGCTCGAGGCGGAACTGGTCGTAGAAGGACGCGATGGACAGGCAGTAGGCCGGCGTGACCTCCAGCGCCTCCGCTACCTCTCTCAGCGCCTCAGGCGGAAGCCAGCCGCCGTGCTCCTCCTGCGCGAGCCGGAGCGCCGGCAGGACGGCGGACGTCGACTCCGGGTACTGCTTGCGCAGCTTTTGGATGCGCGTCGGCACCGAGGCCATCAGCGGTCCGCGTCCCCCATGACGGGATCGAGCGACCCTGCGACGGCGATCAGGTCGGCGACGAGGCAGCCCTGTACGACCGTGGCCGTCGCTTGCAGAGCTGCGAGGCTCGGAGCCCGAAAGTGAACGCGCCACGGGCGAGCACCTCCGTCCGAGACCAGGTAGCAGCCCGCCTCTCCGCGCGGCGACTCGACGACGACGTAGACCTCCCCCTCGGGAACGGTGAAGCCTTCCGTGACGATCTTGAAGTGGTGGATCAGCGACTCCATCGAGGTGTGGAGCTCGTGGCGCGGAGGGAGGACGACCTTGCGGTCGTCGGCCACCCACGGCTCACCGTCCATCTCGTCGAGACGGTCGAGGCACTGCCGGACGATGCGGACCGACTCGCGCATCTCGTCCATGTGCACCTTGTAGCGGTCGTAGACGTCGCCGTTCTCGTACACGGGGACGTCGAACTCCACCTCGTCGTAGGCGAGGTACGGAAGGTTCTTCCGCAGGTCCCAGTCGACTCCGGACGCCCGCAGCATGGGGCCCGATTGCGCGAGCGCGAGCGCGTCGTCGGCCGAGAGGAGACCGATCCCCTTCGTCCGCTCGAGCCAGATCGCGTTGCGGTCGAGAATCGCCTCGTACTCGTCGACGGACTTCGGCATCGACTCGCAGAACTTCCGCGCCTCGGTCGTGAAACCGGGCGGGAGATCCTCGGCCAGGCCACCGACCTGGACGTAGCGCGTGTGCATACGCGCGCCACCGGCCATCTCGAAGAGGTCGAGGATCTGGTCGCGGTCGTCGAAGGCGTACCAGAACAACGAGATTGCGCCGAGCTCCAGGGCAGAGGTCCCGAGCCAGACGAGATGCGAGTGGATGCGGTTGAGCTCGGCCATGGCCATGCGCGCCCAGATCGCCCGGCGGGGCACCTCGATGCCAAGCAGCTTCTCGACCGCGAGGGCGTAGAGGAGCTCGTTCGCGTGGAACGAGACGTAGTCGATCCGCGGCGGGTACGTGACCGACTTCCACCACGACTTCGACTCCATGTTCTTCTCGAACCCTGTGTGCAGATAGCCGATGACCGCGCGAATCCCGGCGACCGTCTCACCGTCGAGGTCGACGATCAGGCGCAGGACACCGTGCGTGGAGGGATGGTTCGGCCCGAAGTTGACCGTGAGGATGTCCTCGAGTGAGTGCTTTTCGGGATCGACCTCGAGGATCGTGGGAACGGGGCTCGGGATCCGAGTGCCCTCGTAGATGCGGGTCGAGGGAAGGACCGTCACTGGTGATTCTCCCGGTGACATGGCTGAGATCGTGGCGCGCGAAAACCGAGCTGGGCTAGGACGCAGGGAGCGCTCGTATTGCCTAATACGGGCGCGACCGAGGACGACGCATAGCGACGGTTTGCAGCCGCCCACGATCCAGAGGATGTTGCCGGGAGGATCACCTACCTACTCCTCGTCCGAGAAACGAACGGGCTCGCCACCGAGGGGGTAGTCCCTGCGCAGGGGATGGCCTTCCCAGTCCTCGGTCATCAGGATCCGCACGAGGTTGGGGTGCCCCTCGAAGGGGATCCCCATCATGTCCCACGCCTCCCGTTCGAACCAGTCCGCCGCGGGCCAGACGCGGAAGCACGCTCGCGACGGGCTCTCCGTCGTCGAGCCAGACCTGAACCCGGACGCGCACCGCCTCCTCGCCGACGCGGAGGAGGTGGTACGAGATCGAGAACCGGTTCGGCTTCGGGGCTGGAACACGTGCGCTCCCCTGTGAGCCGGGTGCGTTGAGGTCGCGTCCTGCGGCTGTGCCGATGTAGCCCGCGACTTCCTGCTCCCCCCAACCCAAGTAGTCGGCTGCGGCGATGTCGCTCAGGAAGTTGAAGCCGTGCTCGTCGCGGAGGAACGTGCAGGCCTCGACCAGCCGGGCGGGATCGACGACGAGCGTCGTCTCGCCGAGCGCCTCGCGTGTCTCGACGACTCCCGGCACGCCCGCGTAGGTCATTCGGCGACTCCGCGGATCTGGTACGCGGGCGGGACACCGCCACGGATCTTCTCGTGCAACCGCACGACGCCCTCGATCAGCGCCTCCGGGCGCGGTGGACAACCCGGGACGTGGATGTCGACCGGGACGATCTTGTCGACCCCTTGGAGGACCGTGTAGTTGTTGAACATCCCGCCCGAGCTTGCGCAGGCGCCCATCGCGATGACCCACTTGGGCTCGAGCATCTGGTCGTAGACCTGACGAAGCGGCGCAGCCATCTTGTGCGTGACGCGGCCCGAGACGATGAGCAGGTCCGCCTGGCGTGGCGACGACGAGAACCGTTCCATGCCGAAGCGCGCGATGTCGTAGCGCGAAGAGACGATCGACATCATCTCGATCGCACAGCACGCGAGCCCGAACGTGTCCGGCCAGACGGAGCTCGACTGCGCCCAGGCGACCGCTTTCTCGACCGTCGTGAGGAGAAGCGCATCCTCGATCTCGGCGACCTCTCGTTCGAAGACCCCTGGCCCGCGGTCCGGCCAGAGAACGCGCTCGGACCGGAGGCCGGCCCGCGCGAGCGGGCGATCGCTGACGACGGGCAGCTCCTTCTTCAGTGCCAGTTCAATGCTCCCTTCCGCCAGACGTAGACGTACGCCACGCCGAGGATGGCGATGAACACCAGGAGCTCACCGAACCCGAACCAGCCGAGCGCGTCGAGCTGCACGGCGAGCGGGTAGAGGAAGACGATCTCGATGTCGAACAGGATGAACAGGATCGCCGTCAAGTAGAAGCTCACCGTGAACCGACGCTGCTGGCTCGGCGCCTGCTCCGCGACCCCGGACTCGAACGGAAGCATCTTCTGCCTCGTGCGCGCGACCGGGCGCCGCGGGACGACGAACGACGCTGCGATCATGGTCGCGGGAATGGCTGCCGCGAAGAGGGCGTAGAAGAGGAAGGGCAGCCAGTTCGAAAGCACGGGTGTACCCCCGCGTGGAGCTCGGACGTCTGTCTCGGCGCGAAACGTAGCACTCCCCCTTTGGGCGCACGAAGGGATCCGGAATCCCGCACAGAACGAGCGATACGAGTGTTACAAACTCGGGCCAGGAATCCGAGACCTCGTGCGCTACCATGAGCCCGTGGCAACCGTCGAGCACCCCACCGACACGCTGATCTCGCTGACGCCCGTCGCGGCGGCGAAGATCCGCGAGCTCATGGCCGAGGAGGAGGATGCGGCAACGCTCGTCCTTCGCGTGGCGATCCAGGGTGGTGGCTGCTCCGGCTTCCAGTACGGCCTCGGCTTCGACGCCGGCGCCGCGGAGGGTGACGTCGAGCTCGAGCTCGAAGGCATTCCGGTCGTCGTCGACCCGTACAGCGCCCCGTACCTCCAGGGCACCAGGATCGATTTCCTGAACTCCATTCAGGAGGCCGGGTTCAAGATCGACAACCCGAACGCCGTCTCCTCGTGCGGGTGCGGCCACTCGTTCCAGGTGGCCGAGGACGAGGAGCTGCCCGAGGGCACCCACGTGGGCGGCTGCGGGTCGGGTTGTTCGCACTGAGGCGCGCCCACATCTAGGAGCGAGGCCGGCCTCGCGCGGCCAATAGCATCGCGCTCGTGAGTGACGTGATCCGCGTTGCCGTCGTCGGCTCCGGACCGGCGGCCTTCTACGCGGCCGGTCACCTCCTGTCGAGCGACGATCCGCGCGTCGAGGTCGACATGATCGAGCGGCTCCCTACGCCGTGGGGGCTCGTCCGGCTCGGCGTCGCTCCCGATCACCCGAACCTGAAGACCGTCTCGCGGGCATACGAGAAGATCGCGGAGCGTCCGGGCTTCCGTTTCCTCGGCAACGTCGAAGTGGGGCGCGACGTCTCCAACGCGGAGCTCCGGGCGGTGTACGACGCGGTCGTCTACGCCGTCGGGGCACAAACCGACCGACGTCTGGGGATCCCGGGTGAGGACCTCGCGGGGTCGTGGGCGGCGACAGAGCTCGTCGCCTGGTACAACGGCCACCCCGACTACCAGGAGCTCGAGTTCGACCTCTCGGGCGAGCGCGCGGTCGTAATCGGCAACGGGAACGTCGCGCTGGACGTTGCCCGGATGCTCGCGCTCACGCACGAGGAGCTCGCTCCGACCGACGCCACCAACGCGTCGATCGCGTCGATCGTGGCCTCCGGCATCCGCGAGATCGTCGTGCTCGGCCGGCGTGGTCCCGTGCAGGCGGCCTGGACGTCGACGGAGCTCCAGGAGATGGGCGAACTTGCCGGGGCGGATGTGTTCGTCGACCCGGGGGAGCTCGAGCTCGACGAGGCGAGCGAAGCCGAGCTCGCCGCAAGCTCGAACATCGTCCAACGCAACGTCGAGATCCTCCGCGGCTTCGCAGCGCGTCACCCGTCGGGAAAGGCGCGCACCGTGCGGCTCCGCTTTCGCGTCTCGCCCGTCGCGATTCTCGGCGACGACCGGGTCGAGGGCGTCGAGGTGGTCCACAACCGGCTCGAGGCGGACGAACGAAGGCGAGTGCGGGCCGTTCCGACAGATGAGCGCGAAGTCATCCCGTGCGGGATCGTCTTCCGGAGTGTCGGCTACCACGGGGTCGAGCTTCCAGGGGTGCCGTTCGACGAGACGAGCGGAACCGTCCCGAACCAGGGTGGCCGGGTGCTCGACGGGCGCGGGGCCGTCATTCCCGGCCTGTACTGCGCGGGCTGGATCAAGCGTGGGCCCACGGGCGTCATCGGAACGAACAAGAAGGACGCGACTGAGACGGTGGACCTGCTGCTGGAAGACGCGAGGGCCGGAAAGCTCGGTGCGAAGGGAGGAGGGAGCGTCGACGGGCTCCTCGCAGAACGAGGGGTCGACGTGGTCTCCTATGCAGGCTGGGGGGCGATCGACGCCGCTGAGCGTGCTCGAGGAGAGCCGCAGGGACGCCCGCGCGTCAAGCTCGCGACCTGGGACGAGCTTCTTGCTGCAGCGCGCGGCTGAAGGGAGTCCGTCCGTCAGCTCGTGAGCACGTCGAGCGTCCGATCCACGTCCTCGTCGGTGTTGTAGACATGCCAAGACGTCCGTAGGCGTCCGCCGCGGACGGCGACCCGGATCCCTGCGCGCTCGAGCTTCTCTGCCGCGCCGCGTGCATCGGACATGACGATGGCAGAGTTCCCAGCATCTTCACCGAGACCTGCTCGAAAGCGGTTGGCGAGCCCGACGTCGTGAGCGTGAATCGCGTCGATGCCCATCTGCTCCAGCACGGCGAGTGCCGGGGCGGAGGCCACCCACATGAACCAGGCCGGTGACGTGTCGAGCCTTCGCGCGCTCGCGGCCAGTCGGAGAGGCGGCCCGAAGAAGGTGGCGAGCGGGTCTTCGCCCGCGTACCAGCCGGCCGTCCGTGGGACGACCGTCTCCAAGCGCTCTGGACGAATCGCCATGTACGCGGTCCCGCGTGGAGACAACAACCACTTGTAGCCGTGCGCGACCACCACGTCGAAGCGATGTGCGTCGAGCGGGAGCCAGCCCACGGCCTGCGTCGCGTCGACGACGGTCATCGACTCGTGCTCCGCCGCCGCTCGGGCGATCGCATCCAGGTCCGCGACCTCACCGGTTGCCATCTGCACCGCGCTGAACGCGATCACGTCCACGTCTCGTCCGATCTCGCTCGCGAGCTCCTCCGCAGGCACGAGACGAACGGCGACGTCCCGATGGTCCTGCACGAGGAAGGGGAACAAAAGCGAGGTGAACTCGACGTCCGGTGCCAGCACACGCGATCCGTCCGGGATGGAGGAGGCGACGAGACCGATCATGGTCGAGACGTTCGGGCCGATCGCGACCGTCTCCGTGGGAACCCCGACCATGCGTGCGAAGGACGCGCGTGCCTCCTCGCCGGGAGCACCCCAGTGTTCCCAGCTCGTGCGCCCGCCTCGCCAGTCCTCGAGTGCCTCCTGGAGCGCGCGCCAGGCCGGTCGCGGGGGCAGTCCGTACGACGCGGTGTTCAGATACGTGCCGACCGGTTCCCAGAGGGCCTGTGCCTTGGCGATCGCGAGCTGCGCCACGGGGCAGTCTTAGCAGCGGCGCTAGACTCGCCGCGGTGACGGGGGCGGATGAGAAGCGAGCTCTCTGGGGCGACGAGACGGAGAAAGCAGTGACCAACTTTCCGGTTTCCGGAGAGCCGATCCCGGCTTCGGTAGCGCGGTGGCTCGGCAGGATCAAAGCTGCGGGGGCGCGCGTCAACGCCGAGCTCGGCCTGCTCGACGGGGACAAGGCCGCGCGAATCGCTGCGGCGGCAGACCGCGTTTCGGCCGGGGAGTTCGACGATCAGTTCCCGATCGACGTCTTCCAGACAGGCTCCGGAACGAGCTCGAACATGAATGCCAACGAGGTCATCGCTGCGCTCGCGGGCGACGACGTCCACCCCAACGACGACGTGAACATGGGGCAGTCGTCGAACGACGTGTTCCCGTCGGCCGTGCACCTCGCGGCGCTCGACGAGCTGGCGAACGACCTCCTGCCGGCGCTCTCGCAGCTCGCGAACTCACTCGAGGCGAAGGCCCGCGAGTTCGACGACATCGTGAAGTCCGGCCGCACGCATCTGATGGACGCGGTCCCGGTCACGCTCGGCCAGGAGTTCGGAGGCTACTCCGCGCAGGTGCGGCAGGGAATCGCGCGCGTCGAGGACGCCATGCCGCGGCTCGGCCAGATCCCGCTCGGCGGCACGGCGACCGGTACGGGCTTGAACACCCACGCCGAGTTCGCCGAGCGCGTACGCGCGCTGCTCGCAGCGCAGAGCGGCCTTACGATCTCGGCGCCGGCCGACCCGTTCGAGGCGCAGGCGGCCCGCGACGGGCTCGTCGAGGCCTCGGGCGCGCTCAGGGTCGTCGCCGTCTCGCTGACCAAGATCGCGAACGACCTCCGGCTGATGGGTTCCGGCCCGCGTGCGGGCCTCGCCGAGATCTTCCTCCCCGAGCTCCAGAAGGGCAGCTCGATCATGCCCGGCAAGGTCAACCCCGTCATTCCCGAGGTCGTGACCCAGGTCGCGGCGCAGGTGATCGGAAACGATCAGGCGATCGCGGTGGGAGGCATGCAGGGTCACTTCGAGCTGAACGTCTTCGTCCCGATGATGGCGCGCAACCTCCTCGACTCGATCAAGCTCCTCGCGAGCGCGTCGCGGCTGTTGGCCGAGAGGTGCGTCGACGGCATCGAGGCCAATCGCGAGCAGCTCGAGCGCTACGCCGAGGCCACGCTGTCCGCAGCGACAGCGCTCAACCCGTACATCGGCTACGACAAGGCGTCGGAGCTCGTCAAGGCAGCAGCTGCGACCGGCCGCTCGCTACGGGAGCTCGCCCGCGAAGCGGGCGTCGACGAGGCCATTCTCGACGAGGCGCTCGACTACCACGCGATGGCAAAGCCGCACGGCAGCTGAGCTCCCCGGTCTAGGGGGCGCCGCCAGGTGCCACGCAGTACCGATCGAGCGGGCGCGCGAGCACGATTGCCGCCCTGCTTCCGCGCCTGCTGATCGCGGTCGCCGCCCTGGCGCCGTGGCACGCGTCGACGGCTATGTCGAACCGGACGACGAACGTACCGAATCGTGAGGCACGCGCCACGCGGACGAGCTGGACGGACTCGGTGACGACCGACACCCTCACCCGATCTGTGGGCTTGAACCCGGTGCCGCGTAGGACGAGCGGCGCCTGTCGAGCACACGCAGCGTGGGCTGTGGTGAGGTTGAGGCTCCCGGTGAAAGTGGCGCGACCAACGCGACCAGCAGGCTGAGAAACAAGAGCGCGGGTTTGAGCCTCACATCATGAGTATGCCTCCTGTGAACGTCGCGGATCCCCTCCAAACAAAATCCTCACGTCCACCGTGCTCGTGCGAGGACGGGGGACACCCGAATGGCGGTTGCAACGATGGTCTCGGTATGTCAAGCTCTGCGCCGCTTGGCCGGGGAGACCAGGTTCTATCGGCTTCTTCCAGCGTGCTCAGCGAGCCGCGGGCCGCGGCTTGGCAATGCGTGGGCACCGGGCATGCCGGCCGGCCCGCGCGCGTGTTTGCGTGCGCGAACTCACAAGGGCAAGGGGGACAGATGACTCGTAGACAGAGGCACGGATTCGCCGCGCTGGCGATCGCCGTTCTTGCTTCGGCCGCGGTAGCGACGCTGATGGTCGCATCAGGCGCGTCGGTGGCAAAGGGTGTAAACGCCGGCGAAGGGGAGGTACCGGGTGCGCTCGCTGCGCACCTGGACAAGCTGCGACAAGCCGTGCCGGGCAACCAAGGCATGGCACAGGAGGGCCCCGCCAGCGCGGCCGAGGCCGCGTTCCTGCAGCGCGCCTACCCGAGCGACACGATCTCGCTCGCCCAGGCGGCGGGCGCGGCGACGGCGTTCACCGCCTCGAAAGGGCGGCCTTTCCCGACGGGGAAGGGCACGAAGGGCACCTGGGTGAGCGTGGGGCCGAGCAGAGCGCTCTATCCGGACTCGCCGTTCCTCAATTCGTTCCTGTACGTGCCGAATGCCTACATCGCGGGCGGCCGCACGACGTCGATCGCGATCAGCGACACGTGTAACCCCGGGAACTGCCGCCTGTACATCACACCCGCGGGCGGCGGCATCTGGACGACGAAGAACGGCCTGAACGGGACGCCGCAATGGGAGTATCTGGGCGGTCCGCTCGGGATCAACGCGGCCGGCGCAGTCACGATCGACGCGAACGACCCGTCCGGGAACACGGTCTACGTCGGCACCGGCGAGGCGAACATCTGCGGCTCGGGATGTGTCGCCGGCGTGGGAATCTACAAGTCGACCAACGGCGGCCAGACGTGGATCGGCCCCATCGGCCAGGCGGAGCTCGGCGGCAAGGGCGTCGGCGAGATACTCATCAAGCCCGGTTCACCGAACACGATCTACGTGGCCACGACGACGGCTCTCCGCGGCATGTCCGAGGTCTGCTGCTCGGGTGTCACGCGGCCTGTTCCGGGCGCGGCCAAGTGGGGCCTGTACAAGTCGACCAACGGCGGTGCGACCTGGAGCTTCATCCACAACGGATCCGCGAACGTCGCGGATTGCACGGGGGACCTGACCGAGTTCAACAACGGGGGCGTCTGCTCGCCGCGCGGCGTCCGTTCCTCTGGCGCTCGACCCGTCAGATCCGGAGATCGTCTATGCGGGCTCGTACGCACGAGGAGTCTGGCGCTCGCCGAACGGGGGCGCCACCTGGACACAGATCAAGCCGTCGCTGAACGCGGCCATCATCCAGACGCGCCCGAATCTGGCCGTCACGACGCTCGCCAATGGCAAGACACGCATGTACGTGTACGAGGGCAATATCGGTGCTCCGCCCTCGCGGCTCTTCCGGAGCGACGACGTCGCGACCGGCGCGCCGGTGTTCACCGACCTGACGAGTTCGGATCCCGCGCAACCGGGCTTCGCTTCCTTCAACCTGTGCACCGGGCAGTGCTGGTACGACGCCTTCGTCCACACGCCCAAGGGCCATCCCGACATCGTCTACGCGGGCGGCTCGTACTCGTACGGCGAGACGATCGCCAACAAGCGAGGCGTGATTCTCTCGACGGACGCGGGCGTCAGCGGGACGGACATGACGTTCGACGGGACCGACCCGCTCCATCCGAACGGGCTCCATCCCGACCAGCACGACATCGTCACCAATCCGAACAACCCGTTCCAGTTCTTCGAGACGAACGACGGTGGCGTGATGCGGTCGAGCGGGCAACTCGTCGACCGCTCTTCCTGGTGCACGAGCCCGCCGAACCGCGGGTTGGATGCCACTCAAACCGCTCGCTGCCAGCAAATGCTCTCGGCGATCCCGTCGAAGCTCGAAGGCATAAACGAGGGCCTCTCGACGCTGCAGTGGATCAAGGTGAAGGCGAGCCCGCACAATCCGCAGCTGCTCACGGGCGGCACGCAGGACAACGGCACGTGGGAGACGCCGGGGAACCCGGTCAAGTGGGAGAACACCATGATCGGCGACGGGGGCTGGCAAGGCTTCGACGTGGCCATGCCGAACTTCCGTTTCCACGACTTCTTCGACGTCACGCCCGAGGTGAACTTCGAAGGCGGGAACATCGCGACGTGGATCTGGGTCGCCGACCCGGTCTTCGGCCACGCGGGTTCGCAGTTCTACTCGCCGGTGATCAGCGACCCGAAGGAGACGAAGTGGATGTTCGCCGGCACCGGCCGCACTGCGTACCGTACGAAGACGCACGGTCTCGGGACGATGACCATGGCGGAGGCCCAGCAGCATTGCAACACGTGGACCGGTGACTTCGCCGTGGTCTGCGGCGACTGGGCCGAGCTGGGGCCCGACCGCCTAACCAGCGCGTTCTGGGGCGATCGATCCTGCCCCACGCCGCCACTTCCCTGCGCCGTGTCCGCGATCGAGCGGACTGCCGCAGACTCCGCGTCGGCGTGGGCGGCGACGACCACCGGCCGCGTCTTCATCACGAAGAACGTCGGCGCAGACCCGGCCAGCGCGGTGACCTGGACGCGGCTCGACGACGACACCATGATCGATCCGAACCGCTTCGTCTCGGGCATCCAAGTCGACCCGGCGAACGGGAACCGCGCATGGATCTCCTACAGCGGCTACGGCGTGAACACGCCGGGAACGCCTGGTCACGTCTTCCAGGTCGTCTACGACCCGGGGACAGGCACGTCGACGTGGACCGACCTCTCGCATGACTTCGGCGACCTCCCGGTCAACGACCTCGTGCGGGACGACGTCACCGGCGATCTCTATGCCGCCTCCGACTTCGGGGTGTCGCGGCTCGCGGGCGGCACGACAACATGGACGAACGCCGCTCCGGGACTGCCGAACGTGGAGGTCACGAGCCTGGAGATCGTGGTGGGTGCCCGGATCCTCTACGCCGCCACTCACGGGCTCAGCACGTGGAGGCTGAACCTCAACTAATCCGTCATCCGTGAACGATCGCGAGGGGCCGCTGGCGCGGCCCCTCGCTGTCTTCCCGGGCTGCAATGCCGCGACCCTTCGTCTCTCTAGAGTTCCGTGTCATGGGAGGCGGGCGGCGGTGGCGGACACTCGGGGCTCTGGGTGTGCTCGTGCTCTTCTCGGCGCCTCTGCTGATCATGCTTCCGGGCTCCCTGCGTGAGCCGGGTCAGCCACCACCCCGAACGCCCGAGCTGCTTCCGGATCCTCTCGTCTTCTCGAACTACGAGCGCGCGGTCGACCTGGCAGGCCTTGGGCGTGCGACGGTCAACTCGCTGATCGTCGCGGCGATCGCCGTGCCGCTCTCGGTTCTCGTCGCTTCCTGGGCCGGCTTTGCTCTGACGCAGCTTCCGCGTCGCCTCGCTCGGGTCTTGATCGGCGCGTCGTTCGTCGCGCTCATGGTGCCGCTGACCGCACTCGTCGTCCCCCGCTTCGCGATATTTCGGACGCTGGGGCTGACGGACACGTTCGTTCCCCTGATCGCGCCCGCTCTCGTCGCGACCTCTCCGATCTACGTGCTCGTGTACTACGTCTCCTTCCGCCAGCTCCCTCGCGACCTGTGGGACGCCTGCAGGCTCGAGGGTATGTCGCCGCTGCGAACCTGGCGGCGTGTCGCAATGCCGCTCGTGCGACCCGTCACGGCTGCCGTCGCCGCTCTCGCGTTCGTGGTGACGTGGGCGAACTTCCTCGATCCGCTCGTCTATATCTACCGAAGGGAGCTCTTCACCGTGCCGCTCGCCCTCCGATCGCTGGCCGCGCTCGACCCGACGAACTACCCGTTGTTGCTCGCCGGGGCGGTGATCGCCACGGTGCCGGTCGTCGCCGTCTTCCTCGTGGCCCAGCGCTGGTTCCTCCACGAGTACAGGGGTCCGGGATGGCTCGGGCGCTGATCTTGCTCGTCCTCGTCGCCTCGCTCGTGCTCGGTGCGGGCTGCAGCGACCAGGAGAGCGGCCCCGTACGCTTCCTCGTCTTCGGTGACCCCGAGGAGCTTGCCGCGTACAGGGCGCTCGTCGACGCCTACGAGAGGGAGGCGCCCAACGCGGACGTGCAGCTCGTCGAGGCGAGCGATCGCACCGACCTGATCGCGCGGCTCTCGACGTCGATCGCAGGCGGATCGCCACCGGATCTTTTCCTGATGAACTACCGCTTCTACGGCCAGTTTGCCGCGAAGGGAGCGATCGAGTCGATGGACGAGCGACTTCGCGCCACCGACGCCTTCGACGGCAGCGATTTCTACCCGCAGGCGCTTCAGGCCTTCCAGTGGCGTGGCGAGCAGCTCTGCCTGCCGCAAAACGTCTCCAGCCTCGTCGTCTACTACAACCGCGACCTCTTCCGACGCTTTCGCGTCCCCGAGCCGCTCGCGGGCTGGACGTGGACCGAGCTGGTCGCAAAGGCGGGACAGTTGACGCGCGACGCGCAGGGCCGGGTCGCGCTCGGCGGTGATCCTGACGCGGGTGCCGTCAGACCGGTCATCTACGGGCTCGGCGTCGAGCCGACGCTGATCCGGCTCGCACCTTTCGTCTGGTCGAACGGTGGCGAGCTCGTGGACGACGAGCGGCACCCGACCCGCCTGACGCTCGACACGCCTCAGGCTCGTCAGGCCGTCCAGTCCTTCCTCGACCTGCGTGCGCAAGGTGTCGTGCCCACGGACGAGGACGTGGAGGCAGAAGACGACGAGAGCCGCTTTGCGAACGGCCGGCTCGGCATGCTGCTCTCCTCGCGACGCTCGACGACCACCTTCCGAACGATCGACGAGCTCGACTGGGACGTGGCGCCGCTCCCACGGCATCGCGAGCCGGCTGGGATCCTCCACTCCGACGCCTACTGCATGACGGCCGCCGCGAAACGGAAGGACGCGGCGTGGCGGTTCGTCGAGTTCGCGCTCGGACAGGACGGCCAGCGCGTCATCGCGCGGACAGGGCGTACGGTTCCGTCGCTGATCTCGGTCTCGCGCTCGCGAGCATTCCTCGACCCGTCGCAGCCGCCCCGTCGCGCCCAGGTCTTCCTCGATGCGATTCCGACCATCCGTCAGGTTCCGTCGATTTCGACCTGGCCCGAGATCGAGGATGCGACCGCGGGCGTGCTCGAGAACGGTCTGTACCTGGGCCAACCCGTGGACCGTGTGGTCCGAGAGCTCGACCGGGTGACGCGACCGCTCTTCGCGCGCGGCGAAAGCCCGTGAGCGGGCTCCGCCTCGAGGGAGTCGGGAAGACATACGGTTTGCTCGAGGCGCTTCGCGCCGTCGACTTGGAAGCAGCGGATGGCGAGCTGCTTGCCGTGCTCGGCCCTTCAGGATCTGGCAAGTCGACGTTGCTGCGGGTCGTCGCGGGCCTCGAGGCGGTTACGGCAGGCCGCATCCTGATCGGAGGGCACGACGTCACGGACCTCCCACCGGGGCGACGCAACGTGTCGATGGTGTTCCAGAGCTACGCGCTCTTCCCGCACCTGACCGTCGAAGAAAACATCGCATTCGGTCTCGAAGTGCGGGACGTGCCGCGCCGCGAGGCGCGCGAACGGGCACGCGGTGCGGCCATGCTCGTCGGATGTGAAGGCGTGCTCGGGCGACGCCCCGGTGCGCTCTCCGGTGGCGAGCGTCAGCGGGTCGCGCTTGCGCGCGCGCTCGTCAGGGAGCCCGACGTCTTCCTGCTCGACGAGCCGCTCTCGAACCTGGACGCCGAGCTGCGTGTACAGACGCGCTCCGAGCTCAAAGCGCTGCACGAGCGGGTCGGCGGGACGATGGTCTACGTCACTCACGACCAGGTCGAAGCGCTCGTACTCGGCGACCGCGTCGCAGTGCTGCGGAGCGGCGAGCTCGAGCAGGTCGGGACGCCCGACGAGCTCTGGCACGCCCCTGCCAACCGGTTCGTCGCTCGATTCGTCGGCTCGCCCCCGATGAATCTCATGCCCGCGGACGGGCCGCTCAAGGTGGCCACACTCCCGGCCGGGCGCGAGCTCGAGATCGGTGTGCGGCCGGACGTGCTTCGGCTGGTCGCGGACGGTGGAGTGAAAGCTGAAGTGGTGCTCGTCGAGGTCGTCGGCGCGGACGCAGTGGTGCACATGCGCGCCGGCCGCCACGAGCTCGTCGCTCGCGTCTCAGCCGAGGGCCGGCCACGCGCAGGCGAGACCGTTCGGATCGAGGCGCGTCCCGAAGACCTGCACCTGTTCGATGCCCAGAGCGGGAAGCGGGTCTCATGGACGTGAGGGAACGGCGCGAGCTCGCGATCATGCTTGCGCCGTTCGTCGTCGGGCTTTCCGTGCTCGTCGGTGCGCCCGCAGCGGTCACGCTGGCGCTTTCGCTGACCGAGTACGACCTCATAGGGCCCGCGCGCTGGGTTGGCCTCGCAAACTTCCGTGAGCTCGTCGACGACGAGGTGTTCCGAACCGCCCTCGTCAACTCGCTCGTCTTCGCGGCGATCGCCGTGCCGCTGCGCGTGCTCGGGGCGCTGGGGCTGGCGCTTCTGCTTCACCGCCGCGCTGCCGGTGTCGGACCGGCGCGGACGGCCGCCATGCTCCCGACGATCGTCCCGGAAGTTGCGTACGGGCTGATCTGGCTTTGGCTCTTCAATCCGCTGTACGGGCCGATCAACCTTCTCCTCCGGTCCGGCGGAGAGGGCGGGCTGACGATCTTCGGGCAGCTGCCGCCCCAGTGGCTCACCGACCCGAACGATGCCCGTGCGGCGATCGTGCTGATGAGCTTGTTCACGATCGGCGAAGGCGTCGTCCTGCTGCTTGTCGCCCGCCAGAGTACGCCCAGCGAGCTATACGAGCTCGCGGCCGTCGAGGACGCGACGTGGTGGGACGTGTTCCGACGGGTCACGTTGCCACTCATCGCGCCGGTACTGCTCTTGCTCTTCCTGCGCGACTGGATTCTGAGCTTCCAGCTCAACTTCGTGCCGGCGCTGATCGTCACGGACGGCGGCCCGCCGCCGTATGCGACGACGTACTTGCCGCTCTTCGTCTATCGAACGGGATTCGAGTACCTGCGCTACGGGTACGCGGCCGCCGCGACGCTCGTCATGCTTGCGTTGACGGTCGTCGTAGTGCTGCTCCAGTGGCGAATCTTCCGTCGCTGGTCGTCGATCGTGCGCTCTTGAACGGTGTTCAGGAGCATTCACAAGCCTCTGTGAGACCTCGCGTCGCGCATAACCATCGGGTTCCGACGGTTGCCGTTTGATCGGGGAGGAGTTTGCCCGCAAACTATGAAGGGAAGAGGACGGAGTAGCGGATACGCATGCTCCGCAACCGAAAGGGGGGGTACAGGTGCGTAGACTCATGACTCTGCTTGCGGCGCTCGTTGCTGCATTCGCCATCACCGTCGTACCGGCAGGCGCAGTCACAGACGGCGAGCTGGACGGCAACCGCCATCCGGGTGTCGTGCTCCTGCTGATGGAGGTCGGCGGGCAGCCCATGTTCAGATGTAGTGCGACGCTGTTGTCCGCGACAGTGGTTCTGACCGCCGGGCACTGCACGAACAACTTCCCCGACGCGCCGTTCACGGGGATGAGGGTGTTCACGGAATCGAACGTCCAGGCGGGCATCGGAATCACCAACAACTATCCGTTCGCGGGCCCCAACGCCGTCGAGGCGGTGTCGTGGGCGGCTCATCCGCTCTACGAGACCGCGCCGTTCTTCGTCCACGACGTCGGCGTCGTGATCCTCGGAGCCGCCGGGGGTGGTTCTCCCGCAGAATCAATACGGTGTTCTCCCCGCTGTGAACTCGCTCGACGCGTTGAAGACGAAACGCGGCCTACAGGACCGCACGTTCACGTCGGTCGGCTACGGCTTGCAGCGGATCAACCCGGTCCACGTCCAGGCCGATCGGGTTCGCATGCTCGCTCGTCCTCACCTGATCCAGATCAACGGCGGTATCGTCGGCGATTTCTCGCTTCTCCTGTCCAACAACCATTCGACCGGAGGCACGTGCTTCGGTGACTCCGGGGGTCCGAACTTCCGTGGCGACAGCATGATCGTCGCCGCCGTGACGTCGTTCGGCCTCAACGGCAACTGCGCCGGCACGGGAGGCGTGTTCCGCATGGACAGGCAGAACGTGCTCGACTTCGTCAACGGGTTCCTGCCGTAGACCTCGCGTAAGACTGTCGACGTACGAGGGGACCGCCGCTGGCGGTCCCCTCGTCGTCTCGGCGGCGAGGCGAGCTGCGGCGAGCCGCCTCTTGCGTCAGCGTGTGCGCACGACGACCAGCTTGTCCGTGCCTGACTCTGCGCCCCATACCTCGTCCGGCCGACCCAGGAGCTGGCGCACCTCTGCGTTTGCGCTCGGAAGCCGGACGTTCGTGAACCTGGACGTCGCCGGATCGAACCGGATGAGCGCGTTCGAGCCGAAGTCGGTCAGCCAGACCTTGTCGCGCTCGTCGACGTAGACGGCGTAGATCATCGGGTTCGCGCCCGGCACGCGCCACTCGCGCCAGCGCTTGCTTCGCGGGTCGTACATCCCCACCTTGCCTGCATTCCATTCGCTGATCCAGATCCGCCCGCGCGAGTCCGACCACGCTCGGCGTGCTCCCTGTCCGGGCGTCGGCGGACGAAGTACCGTCGCCTTTCCCGTCCGGACGTCGATCCTGCCGAGATAGCTGCCCGCGAGCGAGGCGTAGTAGACCTCTCCTGCGGGGGTCGTCGTGATCCCGTACGGCCCTTCGCCTCGTGGGGCGCGGAACACGCGCACCTTTCCGACCTTCGGGTCGAGCCGGCCGTAGATCCCGCTCTGTCCCGTGAACCAGAGGACACCGCGGCGGTCGAACGTGGCCGTGTTGAGGTTTGCGTAGCCCGTGCTTGCCGGAAGCGGAAAGCGACGGACCTTCCTCGTCCGTGGATCGACGCGAACGATGGCGTTGAGGCCGCCGTCGGTGATCCACGGTGCGCCGTCGGGACCGACGATGACGCCGTGGGGGGCGGAGCCCGAGCCGAGCGCGGTCAGCCGCGACTTGCCCGTCTTCGGGTTCAGCCAGCCGAGCTGGCCCGAGTGCTGCGCCGTGTACCAGACGCCACCGTCACCGGCCGGCGCGACGTCATGTGGATGTGTGCCCGCAGGCACGGGGTACTCCTGCACCGTGAGCTGGGAGTCTCGCGAGGGAGACGCGCTCGCCGTTGCGACGCACGCGGCCGCGAGCAGGATCGCGGCGGCTCCGACGCGCATGTCTCTCAGTACGCGACGGCGCCGCGGCCGGTTTCGGCCGCGTGGCGCTGTTCGTCGGCGCGATACGACGAGCGCACGAGCGGCCCCGCGAAGACGGAGCCGAACCCCAGCGCCTCGCCCTGCTCGCGGAACCAGCGGAACTCGTCCGGATGAACCCAGCGGTCGATCTTGGCGTGCTTCGGTGACGGCTGCAGGTACTGACCGATCGTGACGACGTCGACCCCGTGCTCGCGGAGGTCGCTCATCGTGCCCACGACCTCGTCGTTCGTCTCGCCGAGGCCGACGATGATCCCGGACTTCGTCATGACGCGATAGCCGGCGAGCTCCTTCACCCGCCGGAGCAGCCACAGCGCCTTGTCGTAGCTCGCCTTCGCGCCGCGCATGCGCGCATGGAGCCGCCGGACCGTCTCGATGTTGTGTCCGAAGACGTCCGGACAGGCTTCGAGCACGGTCGCGAGCGCCTCCTCCTCGACGCCCAGGAAGTCCGGAGTGAGGATCTCGACCGTCGCCTGGGGCAACTTCCGCTGGAGAGCTCGAATCGTCGCCGCGTAGTGCCCCGCTCCCCGATCGGGGATGTCGTCGCGATCCACGGACGTGACGACCACGTGCGACAGTCCCATCTGCGCGGCTGCGTGTGCGAGACGGAGTGGCTCGAGCGGGTCGGGCGGGGACTCCGGCTTCCCCGAGTGGACGTAGCAGTAGCGGCAGGCACGGGTGCAGGTCTCGCCCAGGATCTGGAACGTCGCGGTACCTCGCCCCCAGCACTCGCCGATGTTCGGGCAGCGAGCCTCTTCACAGATCGTCGTCAGGTGGCCCTCGCGCATGAGGCTCTTCACCTCGAAGTAGCGCGAGTTGGCGCTCGGCGCGCGCACCTTCATCCACTCGGGGCGGCGCGGGCGCTCGGCTACGGGAAGTGACCTCTGCATCGCAGCGCTAGTCTAGAGGCGGCCTAGACGTTCGACTTCTCGCTGTGCCGGCGAGCTTGCGCGTTGAGTCGAGACTCGGCTTCGAGCACATGTCCTCGTGCGGCCCACGCGTGCGCAGTTCCGCGCGGAACTTCGTCGTTGCGGAAGTGCTCCGCGGATCCTCACGGTGCCGGGCTGCGCGGTCGAGCTCTCGAGCGGCCTCCTCGTAGAGGCGCGCTGCAGCTTCGAGCTCGTCGCTCAACGGGCCGCGAGCGAGGCGTGGAGCGTCTGAGGCCAAAGACCGGCGCCGTCGTCTGCGGGTAGCTCCTCGAGCTCCAGTCCGAAGACCTCCGAGATGGCATCGATAGCAGAAGGCCTGACGTCGTCGACGGTGATCGGCCGGTCTAGCTCGCGGGCGATCGTCGTGAACGTCGCGTCCTCGAGCCCACAGGCCGTGATCCATTCGGTGAACGGCGCGGGATCGAGATCGACGTTCAGGGCGTAGCCGTGCGTCGTCACCCACCGCGAGACGTGGACGCCGATAGAGGCGATCTTCCGCGGCCCTTGACCCCCGCCCGGCGGCATCCAAACGCCCGTCAGACCTTCGTACCGCGTGCCCTCGAGGTCGAGCGCGGCGAGCGTGCCGATCAGCGCGTTCTCGAGGTCACGCACGTACTGCTTCACGTCCCTACCGTGATTGCGGAGGTCGAGGATGGGGTAGCAGACGAGCTGCCCTGGCCCGTGGAACGTCGATTTCCCGCCGCGATCGGTCTCTGCGATCTCGACCTCGGCGTTCTCGGGAACGTGGAGCTCGCGGTCGGACTCGGTGCGGCGCCCAATCGTGATGACCGGTGGATGTTCGAGGAGGATCACCGTCTCGGGGATCGCGTCCTGCGAGACTGCCCCCGCCAGCGACCGTTGCAGGTCGAACGCCTCGCCGTACGGGACGAGACCCAGGCTCATGAGGTACGCGCCGCGGCTCATCAGCGCTGCTGGAACATCCAGCGGTGGCCCTCGAGATCCTCCGCCGTGTAGAGGCGGCCGTCCGGCCCGTCGGCAAGCGGTCGGATCACGTTCGCGCCGGATTCGACGGCACGTGCGTGATGAGCCTCGAGGTCGTCCACCTCGATGAGGACGCCGTCGATCACCCAGGGGTTGTCGAGCCAGCGACGCGCGGCCTCGCAACTCTCGCGGTGCGTTCGGGGGCTCTGGTATTCCCGGTTCGGGGTTGCGAGCATTACGCGTTCGCCGTGGATCTCGAGCTCGGCGTGACCGATCGTCCCGTCCTCCATGACGTAGCGCGGTCCGTGCTCCTCGAATCCGAATGCCCGCGTGAGCCAGTCGATAGCGGCCGCTGTGTCCTCGTACGCGATCATCGGAAAAATCCGTTGCGTCACGTGGCGCGGATCTCGTACCGTGGAAGCCCGTCGTCGGGCAGCGTTTCCCAGGGTGCGACGGAGCGGACGAAGATATGCGCCTCCGGCTTTCCGTCGAAGCCCGAGTCGATCGCGCTGAGCCGCACGCTGCACATCTCCGATTCGGGCCACCCTCCACCGAACAGGTTCGAGCCGCAGACGGAGCAGAACGTCTTTGCGGAGCCCTCCGCGGGCGTGTACGGGCGCAGAAGCTCCTCGCCATCGAGAATCCGAATCGCTCCTGTCCGTGCTCGCCCGCTCGTCGTGCCGACGCCTCCGGAGATCCGCTTGCAATTCGCGCAATGGCAGTGGGAAACGGTGATGAACGGCTCTGCGATCTCGAACCGGACGCCTCCGCAGAGGCAGCTCCCCTGCATGCTCATCTAGTGGTCTCCCGGAGAGACCACTAGTACGCAGCCTCGTCCCAGGTCTCGAGGCGCTCGCGCAGGTCGCGTAGGAAGCGACCGGCGAGCGCGCCGTCGACGAGGCGATGGTCGTAGGTCAGCGTCAGGTTCATGATCGGCCGGATCGCGATCACGTCTTGCCCCATCTCGTCCTGGACGACCCATGGGCGCTTCACGACTGCGTACGTGCCGAGGATCGCGGCCTGCGGCTGGCTGATCACGGGGGTCCCGTGGAAGGTGCCATACCCGCCGGGGTTCGTGATGGTGAACGTCCCGCCCTGAACCTCGTCCGGAAGGAGCTTCTTGTCCCGCGCGCGCTGCGCGATGTCGGCGACACCCTTCGCGATTCCCAGGAGGTTCAACGTCTCCGCGTTTCGCAGCACCGGGACGATGAGGCCTTTGCCGTCGGCGAGCTCGACCGCGAACCCGAGGTTGACGTAGCCACGCGTGACGATCTGCTCGCCGCGGATCTCGCCATTGATCCACGGGTAGTCCTTCAACGTCTCCACCACCGCGCGGGCGATGAACGCGAGGTACGTGAGGTTCACGCCGTGATTCGCCTGGTACTCGGGCTTGAGGTTCGTGCGCACGGCGACGACGCGCGACATGTCGACCTCGACCGCGCTCGTGACGTGCGCAGAGGTGTCGAGCGAGCGGCGCATGTGCTCGGCGATGCCCCTCCGCATCGCCGTCATCGGCTCGAGCGCCTCGCCCGGCACGAAGCGCACGGCCGGCTCGGCCGCAGCGGGACCGGTGGTTGGCGCCGCAGGCAGCGGGGGCGGGGATGGCGCTCCGGGGGCCGGGACGGGTACGACGGGCGGCGGTGCTGCTGCTGCGACGGCAGGCTCAGGAGCGACCGGCTCGGGCTCGGGTGTGACGGGCGCCACTGGGGGTTCCGGCGCGGTGGGCAGTGCCGCGGCGGCGAGGGCGGAGGACTGGAGGTAGGAGAGGATGTCCTTCTTCGTGACACGTCCACCCGTTCCGGTGCCTGGTACGACCGCCGGGTCGACGCCGTGCTCTGCCGCGATACGCGCCACGACCGGGGACACGAACGTCTTCCCGTTGCCCGAAGGAGCTGGAGCGGCAATCGGCTCGGGCGCAGGACGCGGCAACCGGTGTCTCGGGTGCGGCAGGCGTCTCTCGAGCGGCCATCGGCTCCGCGGCAACCGGCGCAGGCGGCGCGTCGGCATCGACGGGTTCGGGTGCGGGCGCCGCCACAGGTGCGGGCGCCGGCTCGTCGGCAGGCTCGGAAACGACTGAACCGGCGGGGGCGATGACCGCGAGCACCGTGCCCACCTCGACTGTCTCGCCCTCGGCGACGTGGATCTGCGCCACGACTCCCTCGGCGGGGCTCGGCACCTCTGTGTCGACCTTGTCCGTCGAGATCTCGAGCAGCGGCTCGTCGCGGCCGATCGGCTCGCCGACTTGCTTGAGCCACTTCGTGATCGTGCCCTCGGAGACGGAAACGCCCATCTGGGGCATCACGACCTCGGTCTGCGTACCTGTCGACACCATCTCCTCCTCGTACGGCGAGTTCCTGCCTCGCCCTCAGTAGGCCGCCAACTGTCGTAGCGCTGTCACCACATCTTCTACCTGCGGGATGAAAGCCTTCTCGAGCGGAGGTGAGAACGGGACAGGCGTGTCGGGTGCTGCGACGCGCATGACGGGCGCGTCGAGGTGTTCGAATGCCTCCTCCGCGATCGTCGCCGCGATCTCCGCACCGAAACCTCCAGTGCGAGTGTCCTCGTGCAGCACGAGCACCTTGGAGCACCGCTGGACGCCCTCGAGAACGCGCTCCTTGTCCCACGGGATCAAGGTCCGGAGGTCGAGCACCTCGGTTTCGAATCCCTCCTTCGCGAGCTCGCCGGCGGCCTCGGTCGCCGTGTGCACCATCGCTCCCCAGGTCACGATCGTGGCGTCGTCTCCGGGCCGATGGACGTTTGCGTAGCCGAACGGGACGGTGTAGCGATCCTCCGGCACCTCGCCCTTGATCCGTCGATAGAGATGCTTGTGCTCGAAGAAGAGGACCGGGTTCGGATCCTCGATCGAAGCCGCCAGGAGGCCTTTCGCGTCGTGCGGCGTGGCCGGGCAGACGACCTTGAGGCCAGGGATGTGCGCGAACGAGCTTTCCGGATTCTGCGAATGGAAGGGCCCGCCCGAGAACCCGCCGCCGGACGGCAGCCGGACGACGATCGGAATCGGCGTCTGCCCACGGAAGAACTGCTTCGCCGCGACGGTCACGAGTTGGTCCCAGGCGCAGGAGATGAAGTCCGCGAACTGCATCTCGGCGACGGGTCGTAGACCCATGAGCGCGGCGCCTGTCGCTCCACCGACGATCGCCGTCTCGGAGAGAGGCGTGTCGATCACGCGCCAGGGTCCGAACTCCTCCTGGAAGCCGAGTGACACCTTGAACGCGCCGCCGTACACGCCGACGTCCTCGCCCAGGAGGAAGACGCGCGGGTCGCGGCGCATCTCGAGCCGCAGCCCGTCCGAGATCGCTTGGATGTAGGTCATCTCAGCCAGCGTCACACCTCAGTTTCACTTGTGATGCGGCGTGTCGAGGTCTTCGGGAGACGCGAACACGCTTGCCTCGAGTGTTGCGGGATCCGGCATCGGGGACTGGTCGGCGCGGTCGAGCGCTTCGTTCAGGATTCGCTTGACGGTCGCGGTGATTTCGCTCTCCTCGTCATCGCTCATGTCTGCGTGGTCCCGCAGCCAGCTGCGGTAGCGCTCGATCGGGTCGTGCGCAGCCCACTGCTCGAACATCTCCTTCGGCACGTAGAAGGCGTCGTCGTGGACGGCGTGTCCCTCCATGCGAAGGGTGACGCACTCGACGAGCGTGGGCCCGCCGCCCTCGCGTGCCTTCTCGATCGACCTGCGCGCTTCGCGGTAGACCGCGAGCACGTCGGTTCCATCGACCACCACGCCTTCGAACCCGTATGCGGCCGCTCGGTCGGCGATGTGCTCGATCGGGTACGAGAGGTAGGTCGGCGTCGAGTACGCCCACTGGTTGTTGTCGCACACGTACACGATCGGGAGTTGTCGTACCCCGGCCATGTTCATGCTCTCGTGCGCGTCGCCGCGAGCGGCCGCCCCCTCGCCGAACCAGCCGACCGCGACCCGCCGGTCGCCGCGGATCTTGAACGCCAAGGCCATACCTGTCGCGACCGGGAGCATGGCCGGAAGGTGGCTGACCATCGCGTGCAGTCCGAGCTCGGACGCAGCCATGTGGACGTTTCCGTCCCGTCCTCTCGTGGGCCCGTCCTCGCGCCCCATGTACTGGGCGAAGATGCGCCAGGGCTCTAGGCCCCGGCTGACGTGCACGCCCATGTCGCGCTGTAGGGGAGTTCCCACGTCGTTCGGTCCCATCGCGGTGCCGATGCCGACTGCCGCTCCTTCGTTTCCGCGCCCCGTGTAGAACGAGCCCGGGATCTTCCCCTGCTTGTAGAGGATGTGACCGCGCTCCTCGATTGCGCGGGTCATCAGCATGTGGCGGTAGATGGCGAGGAGGTCCTCGCGGTCGAGCCCTGCCTCCTTCACTTCCTGGAGCGAGCCCACGGGCTCGGCTTCGCGTACGGCCATCGCCACCTCACTCTAACGACTGCACATGTGGGATCAGGGGCCGTGCGGAGCATGCGAGGAGTGAGATACGGCTTGCACCTACGATGGGCATGCGGATGGCCAGGCGCAAGCGCAACTGGATCCAGGAGGAGCGTCGCAGGACGCTCGGCGACTGGGTGGCGTTCTGTCTGGAGTGCGGCCACACGTTGCGCTACTTTCTCGAAGGCGAGGGCCAGTTGCCGGCCGGCTGCCCGCAGTGTGGAGGCGAGCTTCGGCATCGCTGCCCGGGTTGCGACGCGCCGATCGCCTCGGCGTTCGCGGTCGAATGCGAGGAATGCGGTATCCCCGTTCGCACGACCGAGCTCTTCGGGGTTCAGATCCGTCGTCCCGGCAGGTGACCTCTGAGGACGCTCGGGCCCGGCTCGAGGCAGCGCGCGAGCGCCATCGAGAGCGCTCGGTCCTCGTCCGCACGCTGGCTGTCGCCGGCGGAGGGTTCGCGGGGCTCGTGGGAGCCGTCTTCGTCCTTCCGGTGCCCGAGCTCGGCCTGCCGCTCCTGCTCATGGGACTCCGCCTCCTTGCGCTCGAGTACGAATGGGCGGTCCGGGCCTACGTCCCGGTGGCGCGACTCTGGGATCGCGTGAAAGCGCTCTCGCTCGCGTGGAAGATCGGGATCGTCGCGATCGCCGTCCTCGCGGTCGCCGGTCTCGTATGGTGGCTGGCCTAAGAACCTCTTTCATCATGAAAGAGGTTCTGGAGCTTCTACGCGATCTGAGAGAACCGTATGACGGTCACGATGTCGTCCTCGCTCACGTCGCGGTTGTACAGCTGGCTCAGGAACCACACCATCTCTTCGACCCGCCGGATCTGCGGGTTGTCGTGCTCGATCTCGCGCGGTGACAACTCGCGGAGCGCCTTGACCTCGACCTTGTCGATCACCGCGTCGAATATTCGCTCTCTCTGCCCGTAGCGCGCGCCGCAGAGCACGGTCACGATCATCCCCTTGCGGTACTTCGCCGACTTGTCGCCGAGACGGATAGTGGCCGTCTTTCGGCTCGTGCGGAGCTGTTCTGCGACTGCGGGGTTGTAGAAGTTGAGGGCGAAGGTCGGCATCGGCGGCGGCGGAATCATATGGGGTCAGACCCGGCCGGGTTTGCTCCCAGGTGCTCGAGCGCCTTGGCGGACATCTCCCGTTCGCCCTTGTAGGCGAGAAGCCGTGCTCCATCGTCGAGCGGGAACCAGCGTGCGTCGGCCACCTCGACCTCCATGCCCGCCGGCAAGGCGCCGATCCGCCCGCCGGTGGCGTGGGCAAGGTAGAAGCTCACGATCTTGAAGACCCGCTCGCCTTCCCAGGTGTAGACGTAGCGGACGTCTCCCAGCTTCGAGGACAGCCGTGCGCGCAGGCCCGTCTCCTCGTAGCCCTCGCGGAGCGCCGTATCCGCGGGCGATTCGCCCGCGTCGACCAGTCCCTTCGGGAGAACCCAGACATCCTCCGGCTTGCCCTGGGGCCGAACCGTTGCGAGCCACCAGCGCCCGCGCATGCGGCGTACGACGACGACTCCCGCCGAGAACTCACGGCGCATCAGGACTTTGTAACACCAAGTAGCATGAATTCTCTCAAATCTGAGCCTGATCGACTCAATTCGGCTTCGCGAGACGTGCCGAGGGTGCTATGGTTGTCCTGGCACTCAGACGGTCTGAGTGCCAGCCCTGTCACAAACTCGGTATTCCAGGAGGTCTCTCGTATGGATTTGCAGCCTTTGGGCGACCGCCTGATCGTCGAAGTCCTCGATGAGGAGGAGATGACGGTCAGCGGAATCGTGCTCCCGGACACGGCGAAGGAGAAGCCGCAGCGCGGCACCGTCCTCGCTGTCGGCCCCGGCGCGCGTGACGAGGACGGGAAGTACATCACGATGGACGTCGAGGTCGGCGACGAGATCATCTTCTCCAAGTACGGCGGGACGGAGATCAAGGTCGGTGCTGACGACGTTCTCATTCTGCGCGAGTCGGACGTGCTCGCGAAGGTCGTAACAACACGCGGCAAGGGCAAGCGCAAGCTTGCCGGCGCCGCCGCCTAGCTCATTTTCCGAGGAGGAGTAGATAGATGGCTCACAAAGAGCTCAAGTTCAACGAGGACGCGCGCCGCTCGCTCGAGCGCGGCGTGAACATCCTCGCCGACGCGGTCAAGGTGACGCTCGGTCCGAAGGGGCGCTACGTCGTCCTGGACAAGAAGTTCGGCGCGCCGACGATCACGAATGACGGCGTCACCATCGCTCGAGAGATCGAGATCGAGGATCCGTTCGAGAACCAGGGCGCGCAGCTCGTACGCGAGGTCGCGACATCGACCAACGACGTCGCCGGCGACGGCACGACGACCGCGACTCTGCTCGCGCAGGCGATCGTACGCGAGGGACTCAAGAACGTCGCGGCGGGCGCGAACCCGATGGCGCTCAAGCGCGGCATCGAGAAGACCGTCGACGCGGTCGTCGAGAACCTCAAGACGCAGTCGACCGAGGTCTCGGGCAAGGAGGACATTGCCCGGGTCGCCACGATCTCCTCGCGCGAGCGGGAGATCGGCGACGTGATCGCGGACGCGATCGAGAAGGTCGGCAAGGACGGCGTCGTGAACGTCGAGGAGGGGCAGACCTTCGGACTCGAGCTCGAGTTCACCGAGGGCATGCAGTTCGACAAGGGCTACCTGTCCCCGTACATGATCACGGACGCCGAGCGCATGGAGGCCGTGCTCGAGGAGCCGTACGTCCTGATCGCAAACCAGAAGATCGGTGCGGTCAAGGATCTGCTCCCCGTTCTCGAGCAGGTCATTCAGGCCGGGAGGCCTCTGATCATCGTGGCGGAGGACGTCGAGGGCGAGTCGCTCGCGACCATCGTCGTCAACAAGCTCCGCGGTACGTTCTCGGCCGTCGCCGTCAAGGCGCCCGGCTTCGGCGACCGTCGCAAGCGGATGCTCGAGGACATCGCCATCCTGACGGGCGGCGAGGTCATCACGGAGGAGCTCGGGCTCAAGCTCGAGAACACGAAGATCTCTCAGCTCGGCAAGGCCCGCAAGATCGTCATCGACAAGGACACGACGACGATCATCGACGGCGGCGGCTCGTCGGACGCGATCAAGGGCCGCATCAAGCAGCTCAAGTCCGAGATCGAGAACACCGACTCCGACTTCGACCGCGAGAAGCTCCAGGAGCGCCTCGCGAAGCTGTCGGGCGGGGTTGCGGTCGTCAAGGTCGGCGCAGCGACCGAGACCGAGATGAAGGAAAAGAAGCATCGCGTCGAGGACGCACTGCAGGCCACACGGGCCGCCCTCGAGGAGGGCATCGTTCCGGGCGGCGGCGTCGCGCTCGTGAACGCGGGCGATGCGGTCAAGAAGCAGGTGGACGCGCTCGAGGGAGACGAGAAGACGGGTGCACAGATCGTCATTCGTGCGCTCGAGGAGCCCGTCCGCCAGCTCGCCTCCAACGCGGGCCTCGAGGGCTCGGTCGTCATCGACAAGGTCCGGGGTGCCAAGAAGGGCTTCGGGCTCAACGTCGAGGACGGCGAGATCGAGGACCTCGTCAAGGCCGGGATCATCGACCCGACCATGGTGACACGCTCGGCGCTGCAGAATGCCGCGTCGATCGCAAAGAACATCCTCACCACCGAGGCAGTCGTCGCGGAGATGCCGGAGAAGCAGCCGGCGATGCCCGCAGGCATGCCGGGCGGCGGGATGGACTTCTAAGGGATCGGTTCCTTCCCCTAGATCCAAGAGAAGGGCCGGCATTTGCCGGCCCTTCGTCGTTCTGGAGACCTTCCCGACAAACAAGAGCGGCCGCTGGGTACGGCCGCTCAGAGGGGGAAGAACTGGGGAGGATTGGGTACTCAGGTTTTCGTCGGTACGCCCCGTTGTCTCGTCCCCCGTTTGGGGGGACTTGCAGTTGGATCGCAGTTGCTCCGGCAGATCAGGCGATTTCCTCGTACAGCCGCTCTCCACGGTGGAGCCGGCGCGCGATGTCGAACGTCTGGCGCTGCGATCGGGTCGTCGTGGCGTGGGCGGCGAGGTAGCGGCCTGCTGCGACGAGAGGCAAGGCAGACTCGGTGCCCGAGAGGAGCGTCCACTGGCGTGTTGCGGCCTCGACGCACTGGATGGTGTGGAAGTTGCGGTCCTCGCGAACCAGAGCCGAGCCCAGTGCGGCCACGAGACCCCGAGGGTCTGCAGGGGACGCCAGGTACGAGGCGACCAGTCCACCGACCTCGTCCACTTGCTGCTGACGGTCGAGGAGGGCAGGCAGCTCGAGCAGGAGTACGCCGGCATCCGCAACCGGCTCGGGTTCGGGTAGTCGCTTCGCCGGAACATTGAGGAAGCGGTCGAGGTAGACGCTCATCGCGGCGTCGAACACTCCTCGGAGCAGCTCGCTCGAGGGCGAGCGTCGCAGGCCCTGCTCGACGGCGTTCGCGAAGGTGAACGTGTGCAATGCCGTGTCCCAGTCGCCGAATTCGTTCGTCGTCGGAAAGCGCGCGATGCGAGTTGCGGCGGCGAACGACACGGCGGCCGCCAGCTCGACCTCGTAAGCGCCCTCGCGGAGAGCCTCGAGCATTGCGTCGATGCACGTGGTCGGGTCGTCTCCGAGCACGAGCTCGACGAGCTCCGATCTGCCGGGCCAGTTACCCCTGTGTGCGCCCCCCGCAAGCACCGCGTCGGAAATCCGCTCGAAGGCGCCGTCCAGTAGGCCGACCAGGTCGACGGGATTGCGCCAGGCGTTGCTTTCCTCCATGCGCTGAGCCGAAGCGATCTGCATCGGCAGCGATGCAAGTACCGCCTCCGCGTGCTCCCAGCCGACGACATCGAGAGCCTCCAGGGCCTTGTTCACGAAGTCGAGCGCATGGCCACTGTCGAGGTATCGATGATCGGTCGCGGCCGCGAAGAGCATGTCGGCGAGCTCGGTGGGCGACGCGCCTGCCCGTACCGCTGAGACGAGCGCGCGCTCTGCCCCCTCCGCGTCCCGCACCTCGACGAGCTGGCGGAACCAGCGCCCGAGCGCCGCAACCTCCGGACCCGCTGTCGGAAGAGGATCGAGTGGAAAGCGCGGCGGGTCGCCTTCGGCCTCCGAGCTGACGTCGGCGAGTCCTTGATACAGAGCGACCGGCACATCGGCGACCTCGAGCCATGGCGCGAGGTTCATGAAGCAGGTGAGCGTCGTCAAGCCGCGGCCCCAACCGCCTCCGCGCCGTTCGACTCCGAACGCGAGTCCCGCCGCGAACGCTTCAACGCCGGTCGGGTCGGACTCGGTCAGCGTGATCGTCGCTTTCGCGAGCACCAGCGGAATGTTCCGCTCGAGCCCGTCACGCAGGCGCTTGCGGTGGTGTGCAACGCGATCTTCGCGCGGAGTTACGTCTACGTAGACATCGTCGCCGCGGACCTCGACCGGAAAGCGTTGGAGGTCGTCCGCCCACTGGTCGAACGTGCCACCAGAGGAGAGGTCGAAACGGGCGTGGTGCCAATGGCAGGTGAGAATGCCGTCTGTCACCGAGCCGCGATGGAGCGGGAAGCCCATATGCGGGCAGCGGTTGTCGACGGCGTGCACCGCGTCACCGTCTGCGAACAGACAGAGCGTGTACCCACCAGCGTTGGCAACGAGGCGTCCTGCGGCCCGAAGCTCGGAGAGCGATGCTGCCCGAACGAGTCCGTCGATCTCGGTCACTGCCATGTCTCCTCCTTTGGACAGGCTCGCACGAGGCACTCGAGCATGTGGACGAAAGCCTAGAACCTCAAGTAATGTTGAAGTCAAGGTGGCAGCGGAACTGACCATCGGCGAGGTCGCTGTACGGAGCGGAGTCGCGCCCTCCGCTCTACGGTTCTACGAGCTCGCAGGTCTCATTGCCTCGAGCCGGACGACCGGGAACCAGCGCCGGTACGAGAGGGCGATCCTTCGCCGGATCGCCGTCATCCAGGCCGGCAAGGCCGCGGGCATTCCGCTCGGGGAGATCAAATCGGCGCTTGCCGCTCTCCCGGAGGATCGCGTGCCGACGCGGAAGGATTGGGACCGGCTGTCGCGGTGTTGGCGGAAGGACGTCGATCGGCGGATCGCTCTCCTGGAGGGCCTGCGCGAGCGCTTGACCACGTGCATCGGCTGCGGGTGCCTTTCGATCGACCGCTGCAAGCTTCTGAATCCCGAAGACGAGGCCGTCCGACTCGGTGGGGGAGCACACTACTTTCTGACGGACGGCCCTAGAAGCCGTAGCGCTCTTCCTTGAACGGGTCAGCCTCGTTGTGGTAGCCGTAGCGCTCCCAGAAACCCGGGCGATCGGACGCCGTGAGCTCGATTCCCCGCAGCCATTTCGCGCTCTTCCAGAAGTACTTGCCCGGGATGACGAGACGGAGTGGGCCTCCGTGCTCCGGCGTCAGCGGCGCGCCGTCGGCATGGGTCGCGAGGAGCGACAGCGGCTCGCGAAGAGAGGCGATCGGCACGTTCGCCGTATAGGCCTCCTCGGCGTGCGCGACGACGAACAGCGCGGACGGCAGAGGCTTCACGAGCTCTTCGAGAGCCCTCCAGTGGATCCCTTCGAACGTGACGTCGAAGCGGCTCCAGCGGGTGACGCAGTGGATGTCCTGCGTATGGCTGGTGCGCGGAAGAGCGTTGAGCTCGTCCCAGGAGAGCCTGACTGGGCTCTCGACCTCGCCCTCCACGAAGAAGTCCCAGGTCGCAAGGTCGGTACGCGGGATCGAGCCTGCGTGAAGAACGGGCCATTTCTCGGTCAGGTACTGGCCCGGCGGCAGCCGCGCAGGGTCGTACCCGGCCTCTGCCACCTTCCTCTCTGCGCGACCCCGGAACACGTTCCTACACTAGTCCTGATGTCCGTTACCGCGTTACGTGTCGCGCAGCCGTCCACGCGAGTTCGTCGGCTTGCGTGGGCCCGACGCCGCCGCGTATCTCCAGGCGATGGTGTCCAACGACGTCGAGGCGCTCGCAGTCGGCGACGCATGCGAGGCGCTGCTCCTGACCCCGAAAGCGCGGGTGATCGCGCCGCTGGTCGTTCTCCGGCGCAGCCCGGACGACTTCCTCCTACTCACCGAGGCCGGGCTTGCCGAACGCGTGCGTTCGACGCTGCTTCGCTCGCGGTTCTCGGCGAAGTGCGATATCTCCATCGAGGAGCACACGTCCTCTGTCGTGCTCGGTGAGAGCGAGGGGATCCCGAACGCGGATTACGGCGTGGCGGCGGTCGAGGTGCTCGACGCCGAGTTGGAGCACACCGTCGGCGACGTGGAGCTCGAGCTCCTCCGGATCAGAGCCGGCACACCGAGATGGGGACGCGAGGTCGACGACAGGATCCTTCCTGCCGAGGCCGGTCTCGATCGCCGGGCGGTGGATTTCGAGAAGGGCTGCTATCCAGGGCAGGAGCCCATCGCACGGCAGCACTACCGCGGGCGGGTGCTGAGGACGCTGCGCGCGCTCGAGATCGAGGGTGAGGAGCTGCCCGAGTACGACGCCGAGCTGACGTACGAGGACAAAGCGATCGGCCGGGTGACGAGCGCCGCTCTCGACGGCGGCACCGTCGTCGCGCTTGCCTATGTCCGGGTCGAGGTCCCGCGGGATGCGAGTCTCCGTCTCGGAGACCGCACCGCGAGGCAGCTAGACTTGCCCTCCCCGCGCCCGTAGCTCAGGGGATAGAGCGCTGCCCTGCGGAGGCAGAGGCCGCAAGTTCGAATCTTGCCGGGCGCATCGAGGATTCATGCGGGTTTGCGGCCGATGACGCTATCCCGCCGCTATCGGTCGTGCCCCACTAGTGCCCTAAACGTCCGCCCTCAGCTCACCGCCTTCTTCACGAGCGCGCTGATCCTTTCCTCGTCGGCGGCGGTCAACTCCGTCAACGCGAAGGAGGTCGGCCACATGGCACCTTCGTCGAGGTTCGCCTCGTCGCTGAAGCCGAACGTCGCGTACCTCGATTTGAACTTCTCCGCGTTTTGGAAGTAGCAGACGACCTTGCCGTTCTTGGCATATGCGGGCATCCCGTACCAGGTCTTCGGCGAGAGGTCTGGCGCGCTGGCTTTGACGATCGCATGGAGCCGCTTGGCCATGGCGCGATCCGGTCCCGGCATCTCGGCGATCTTCGCGAGCACGTCGCTTTCCCCGTCCGCCTTGTTCTTGTTCCGGCGCGCCTCCGACCTCAGCTCTTGGGCGCGCTCCTTCATCGCGGCTCGTTCCTCGTCCGTGAATCCCTTGGACTCCTTGCCGATCGCGGTGGTGCTCTTGGCGGACTTCTGCGTGCCCTTCTTTGCAGGCTTGCTCTCAGCCATTGTTCTCTCCTCTGCCAGATCTGATGTCGTGAACGATGAAACGCCCAGAATAATCGGTCATGCTGTACCTCCCTCGCGTCGGCCGCGGCGGCATGCTCGAGCGTGGCCCCGAGCGCGTCCTGTCGACCGATGATCCCGGCGTGCGCGCCCCCGATCAGCGTCCCGTAATGAGCGTTGTTCAGACCGACGGAATACGTGCGCCGGCGACTGGGATCCCCGCCAGTCGCGCGCTGACGACCTCCTCGGCCGCTTCGGCGCTGGGCTCGTGGCTCGTGACGGCAGCGAGGAAGTCCTCGCGATCGAGCGCGTAGAGGACGACGGGCGTCTTGGCCGTGACCGTTGCCGTGCGGGCGACGTCACGGATGAGCGCGATCTCCCCGAAGTATCCTCCCGCGTCGAGCTCGGAGATCGGCCTGCCGTACTCGGAGACTTCCACTACACCCTCGGCGACGATGTAGAAGCGATCGCCGGCGTCGCCTTCCCGGACGATGACCGTGTCGGGATCGAGTCGGAGTGGGACGAGTCGTCCGGCGAGATGCTCGAGCGTCATCCCGGGCAGCGGGGCGAAGATCGGAACCGACGTCAAGACCCTGAGCTCCTCGACTTCGGGAGCGACCGCCCTTGCGTCGATCTTCGCGACGCTTGGCCAGCACACGAGGACGAGGCCGACCAGAGCGGCGCCGGTCACGATGAGGGCACCTTCGAGACCCAGCCAGCCGATCAGAGGAGGGGCCGCGATCGCTCCGACCCCGACCGCGCCGAACCAGAGCATCTGGATGACACCGAACACTCGGGCGAGGACGTGGTCCGGGACAGCCCTCTGGACGAGTGTGAACGTCGCGACGTCGACGAACGAGTTCCCGAGCCCGATGAGCGCGAGCAGCAGCAGGGCTGCGACCGTAGTCGGGACGATCCCGAGCAGGATGAGCGGAGCGCCCCACAGGACGACCCCGATCATGAACGCCGGGCTGAGCCGTCGCGCTCCGGTGAGTCCAAGCGCAAGCACGCCGCCGACGATCGCTCCCGCACCTAGCGCGGAGTTGAGGTAGCCGACTCCGGCGTCTCCCAGCTCGAGCAGGTCGATCGCGATGACGACGATGTACACGGCCAGGGCGCCCGCGACGAAGGTCTGGGCAGTGAAGAGACCTAGTAGAAGACGTAGTGAGGGCTCGCGGGCGATGGTGCGGAACCCCATGAGCACCTCCGAGGCGATCGTCGAAGCCTCGGTCTCGCGTCCGCGCTGGGGTCGCGATTCGGGGAGCCGGATGACGAAATACGCGGAGAGCAGTACGAGCGCGACGTTGAAGAGGAAGACCGTTCCGATGCTCGTGACTCCCAGGAGGAGCCCTGCGAGCGCCGGCCCGAGGAAGACCGCCAGGCTCTCGACCGTGCTCGCGACGGCGTTGGCAGCCGTGAGCTCCCGCGGCGACTGGGCGAGCGCGGGCGTCATTGCTGCCTGCGCGGGCCTGAAGGGGGTCGTCGCGATCGACGCACCGATCGCGAGCGCGTAGACGACTGCGGGGCTGACGTCGAGATACACGCCTACCGCTGCCAAGCCGATCAGGACTGCGCGGGCGAGAAGCGAGCCGAGCAGGACGAGCTCGCGTCGGTAGCGGTCTGCGAGCAACCCCGTGAAGGGCGCGAGCAGCGCTGCGGGCACGAGCCGGAGGAGGAAGATCAGACCGACCGCTGCTTCGCCCCCGACCTCGTACGCGTACACCGAGACCGCGACGAGATAGGCCCACTGGCCGATGATCGAGGCGGTCCACGCAAGCTCGAGACGCCGGAGGCTTTCGTTCTTGACGACGTCGCGGAAGGCCGCGGTCGACTCCGCTATCCGACTTCGTACCACGTCCACTCGGAGGAGCATCTCAGCCGGACTTGCGGAAGTGAAGAGTTGTGGGAAGATTCTCGTGGATTCACACGTCTTGTTGGCTGGAACGTCTGTCCAACGTGCAAGAGGAGGAAGACATGCCAGACGAGGAGACTCGCGAGGAGCCAGAGGTCGAGGGCCACGGTTTTCGCCCGGCTGACGCCGCAGAAGGCGTGCCGCCTGGCGCCATTCCCGGCGCGCACGACGACGACTCCGACGAGGTCGAGGGCCACGGTTTTCGCCCGGCTGACGCCGCAGAAGGCGTGCCGCCTGGCGCCATCCCCGGCGCGCACGACGACGACTCCGACGAGGTCGAGGCGCACCTGTTCGCAGGAGGCGTGCCGCCGGCCGCAGAGGGGATCCCCCCAGCCGCCGAGTAGGCAAGCGGATAGCGATTTCGAGGCCCGGACGGGATGTGCAGCCGTCCGGGCCTCTTTTTGGCGACGTGTTAGTTCTTCGTGCGGAGGGTGTCCGAGAGCTCGCGGAGGAGCCGCAGCCCGGCCTCGCGCCTCTCCCCCTCGAGCGCGTCCACCGCAGCCGCCAGCCGAGCAACGGCTCCGAGCTCGTCCTGGTCCGAGTCCAGGAGACGCTCGGCGCGTCGCGCCCGAAGGAGAAGGTCGACTGCGATCGCCGCCTGGTTGGCGAAGAGCCCGAGGAGCTCCATCTCCTGGAGGCTGAACAACGATTGCTCGGGCCGGTCGAGAACCGACAGCACGCCCAGCGCGCGCTCCTCGTGGAGGAGCGGGGCGGCCATGAGGCCGCTTCGGCACGTAGCCCGTCTCCTCGGCGACGTCACTGCGCGATAACGGGGATCCTGCTGGACGTCCTCGATGACGAGCGGCGTTCCGTGTGGCGAGCACCCAGCCGGCGATGCCCTTCCCGGCGGGGTAGCGTCGTTCCCAGAAGCGTGTCCTCGCCCTCGCCCGACGACCGCCTCGAAGACGAGCTCCTCGGTCTCCTCGTCGAGGAGGACGAATCGACGAGGCCTTCGGCGCCGAAGATCGAGCGAGCCGACCTCGACGATCGCCGCAGAGGAGCGCGCGAAACGACTCTTCCGAGCCGACGACGCCGGCGGCGACGGCGGCTCGGAGCTCGGCCTTCTCGGTCATCTTCCACCCCCTACGTTCGTCGCAGTCAGATAGAGGACGCTCTTCAGCTGGAACGGTGTCAGCTCCGGATGCTTGGCGAGGATCAAAGCGCAGATCGCGCTGAGATGCGGCGTGGCGAAGCTGTTCCCGGATACCTTGAGCGAGCGGCCGCCGAGCCAGGGCACCTCGACGTTGACTCCGCGGCCGAAGAACTCCACCGGCGGGTTCGGGTTGTAGAAGAACGTCAGCGGGTCCGACTCCTCGTGGCTACCCACGGAGATGACCGAGGAGAAGCGCCACGGGTAGCTCTCGACGGGCATGTTGTGCGCCGATGCCACGAGCACCGTGCGCTTGAAGTACGCGTTGTCGGCGAGCTCGTGGAGAACACCCGCGAAGGGCTTCTTGGTGGTCGAGAGGCTCATGTTGATCACGTCGAAGCCCTGCTCGACCGCGTAGCGGAGTCCTGCGAGAAGGACCGCACCACTGCCGGTGAACGTCGATCCGAGCACCCGCACGCTCGAAATGTCGGATTCGGGTGCAAGCGCGCGAACGATTCCCGCGCAGGCCGTGCCGTGGCCGGAGACGTCGCCTTCCAGGTCCTCCTCGGCCAGGACCTCGTCGTTGTCGCCGATCGAGATCACCACGGCGCTCTCGAGCTCACCGACGAGCGGGTGCCCGTTTTCGACGCCCGAGTCGAGGATGCAGACTCGTGCGCCCTTTCCCGCCGAGCCTCCGAACGCCCAGTCTCGGGTCACGCGTTCGGGCCAGTGGGCCGGAAGGTCGATCCGGTCGACTGCGTCCTTCGGGAGGCTCCAGGCAGGGAGCGCGGCGGAGCTCGCATCGCGGGCCGTGGCCGGTCACGTCTTGCACGGAAGCGGACTCTACGGGGTCAGACCCCGACGGGTCTGACCCCTTTCAGCGCTCGGTCAGTCGCGTCCGAAGCTCGTCGAGGACGCGAGGATCGGGCTCGTAGCCCTCGCCCGCGAGCGCCTTCTCCAGGTCGGCGATCAGTGCGTCGCGGAAGATGCGGTCCGCCTCGGCACGCGCGACGATCTCGTCGAACGCGCGCCGGGCGAACGGCAACTCCTGCGCAGCCCGCACCCAGGCGGCGGGGGCGGGGCGCAGGAGGCGGAGGAGTTCCCCAAGGCGTTCCTCGTCGTAGGACGGCGTCATCTACTTCCTAGACCGCTCGCCGGCTCGTTTCTTCCCAGACGCGAAGCGTCTTGTCCGCGAAGCGGACCAGAGGAGGGGAGTCTGAGGGAACCGGGAGGTTCCCTCAGCGACAGCCACCGACCGTCCGCGAAGCGGACCAGTGGAGGGGGTCTGGGGGAACCGGGAGGTTCCCCCAGCATGCGGATCACGACTTCGCCTCGAGCTCGTCCCGAAGCCTGCTCAGGCAGCGAGCGATGCGGCTCGCGATCGTCCCCGTCGGGATGTCGAGCTCGTCGGAGATCGTCCGGTAGCTCTGGTCCTGCGCGAAGAAGCGATCGAGGATCTCCTGACATGCCTCGGAGAGGCCCGCCAGCGCCTCCCGAACTGCAAACGCCTCCTCGACCTTGCCGAGATCGTCGCTTCCCTCGTCGGTGGTGGGATCCTCCACGGGCAGCTCACGACCGCTTGTCGCAAGGAAGTCGATGCATCGGCGGCGCGTCAGCTGTGCGATCCACGGCCGGAACGCGGAGTCGTCGCGAAGTGTCTCGAGGCGCAGGAAGGCGCGCGTGAAGACGTCCTGGAACGCGTCCTCCGCGTCCTCGTCGCTGAGGCGGAAGCCGCGAACGGCGATGGCATAGACGTACCGCGAGTAGCGCTCGACGAGCTCGTTCCACGCTGCGGGGTCGTCCGCCCGACACCGCTGGACGAGCTCGGCGTCCGACAGAGCTTCGAGGCGCGTCACCCGGGCTCGCTCAACGGCCGGAAGCGAGCAGTCGGGCGGCGATGTCGCTCGCGACCTGCTCGCTGGCCAGGGCGCGCGCGAGCCGCGGGTCGTCACTGCGGACTCCGAGATTGACGAGCACGAGGTGCGCGGCTGCGCGCGCACCTCCTGCCGCGAGCGCGGCCGCTGCGGCGGCATCGGCTCGATATCTGCCGTCGCTTCGTTCTGCGGTCAGGGCCGCGAGTGCCGCGACGTCCGCGCCGAGCGTGGCGATCTCGAGTGGCGCAGCGGCCGCCCGTTCGAGCTTCTGCTCGAGGGAGAAATCTCGTCGATCATCGCTCGAGCTCCCGGCTTCGGCCTCGCGAAGCGCCTCGAGCGCTTCCTCCCAGGCAGTGCCATCCGTATTGGCGAGCTCCGCCGCCCGCTCGCCGATGACCTTTGCCTGCGCGACGACGCCGCGCGCGTCCGCCCACGACTCCTGGGAGCAGCGAGCGACCATGGAGACGAGGCTGGCTGCGAACGCGACGGTGAGTGCGGCAGCGGAACCGCTACCGGGCGCTCGACCATCCTCGCGACGCGCGCCAGGAGCTCTTCGAGCCGCAATGCGAGGTAGTCGTCGGGCATCGGACGGGACGAGTCTACGACGGCTGCGCCGGCGTTCGTACACTTCTCGCCCCTGTGCCCCACTACCTGAGCGAAGGCGATGTGAGCGCGCTCCTCGCGCCGGCGGACGCCGTCCAGGCGATCGAGACGTGCCTTCGGCGCATGGCCGCCGGCGAGGTCGAGATCGCCCCGCGTCGCAGGCTCGGATTGCCCGAGGGCGCTCTCGCGGACATGGCGGCGTCAGACCACGGACTCGGCCTCGCGGGGGGAAAGCTCTACGCCGCGACCGCCGAAGGTGCGACCTTCGTGGTCTGCCTCTTCGATTCGGAGACATCCGAGCTCGTCGCGGTGATCGAGGCGGACCGAGCTCGGCTGCTCTCCGGACCGGGGCTGCAAGTGGCGTGGCCGCGAAGCATCTTGCGAGGAGCGGAGCGCGAACCCTCGGGATCATCGGGTGCGGTCACCAGGCCGTCACGCAGGTGGCCTGCATCGTCGCAGCCCTGCCGTCCATCGAGCACGTCGTCGCTTACTGCCGGACCCCGGAGCGGCTCGCGGCATTTTGCGAGCGCACCGGTGCGGAGGCGGGAGAGAGCCATCGCGACGCGGGTTCGCAGGACGTCGTGGTGACGATCACGAGCTCGCGCGACCCCGTCCTCCGCGGCGAGTGGCTCGCCCGCGGTGCGCTCGTCATCGCCGCCGGTGCGAACGTCGCGACTCGGCGCGAGCTCGACAACGCGGTTCTCGAGCGTTCGACGTTCGTGTGTTGCGACTGGCTCGAGCAGGCCCGTATCGAGTCAGGCGATCTCATCGAGCCCGTGGCGGCTTCGGTGCTCGACTGGCTCGAGGTGCACGAGCTGCACGAGGTCGTGTCGGGCGAGATCGCCGGCCGACAGTCGGACGACGACGTCGTTCTCTTCAAGTCGAACGGCATCGCCGCGTGGGACGTCGCTCTCGGCGCCGAAGCCGTGCGCCTCGCGCGGAAGCGCGGTCTCGGGCGGATGCTTTAGATGCTCAGCCCGGAAGCGACGCCTTCGCGCCCTCGAGCGTGTCGCCGGAGAACGCCTCGATGACCTCCGGCCGATCGAGGAGGCGGCGTTGCTGCTCGGGCGTCAGGCGGTTCTGCACGTACTTGTCCGCGAGGATGTCGTTCAGCGACCTGCCCCGGTCGTGCTCGCGCACGACGTACCTCGCGACGTGCTCCTCTGCAGACCCCCGCGAGAAGAGGAACGAGAACATGTTCTTGAACGAAGACACGAGAAACGATTGTATCCCGGTGCATGAGGCGAAGCTCGCGGGAAGGCCGCTATGCCGAGCGCACGCTCACGGGAGTCGACGACGTCGGCGTCGAGGAGCGGATCGTCATCTGGATCGAGCGCCGGCCGGGTGCGGTGTGGGCGGTAGGCCGCGTAGTCAATCCGCAGCTCCGTGACTCCGACGAGCCTCGGCCGGAAGACTTCGTCTTCGAGGGCTACGAGCTCGAGGACGCGCTCGACCGCGCCAACGAGGCTCTCGAGGACGACGTCAGCGTCCTCGAGGCGGACGGGCTACCAGCCGACGCGAAGCCGTTCACGCGCAAGGAAGTGCTCCCGCTGCTCGAGCGCTGGTTCTTCAACCGCTAGCCACGGGGCCGGTGCTAGCGTCTCCGCCCTCGTGCGGATCCGCGTCGGTCACAGCCCCGACCCAGACGACGCATTCATGTACTGGGCGCTGACGACGGACCTCGTCGACACGCGCGGGCACGAGTTCGAGCAGGTCCTCGGCGATATCCAGACGCTGAACCAGTGGGCGAGGGCGGCGCGCCTCGAGGTGACGGCGCTCTCCCTCGCGGCGTATCCGTTCGTGCAGGAGGACTACGCGCTGCTCCCGCACGGGGCGAGCATCGGCTCAGGCTACGGGCCGGTCGTCGTCGCGCGGGAGTCGCTGACGCGGGATGAGCTCAACGGTCACGAGATCGTCGTTCCCGGGACGATGACGACGTCGTTTCTCGCGCTTCGCCTCGTTCTCGGGGACTTTCGGCATCGCGAGCTCGCGTTCGACGATATTCCCGACGAGGTTGCCTCCGGACGCGCGGACGCCGGTCTCCTCATTCACGAGGGACAACTCACGTTCGCCGACTACGGGCTCGTGAAGGTGCTCGATCTCGGCGAGTGGTGGCTCCTGGAGACAGGGCTCCCGCTTCCGTTGGGCGTGAACGTCGCTCGGCGGGATCTCGGCGAGCGGGTGCTCGAGGACGTCTCGGAGGTGCTTCGCGCTGCGATTCAGTGCGGGCTCGACAACCGGGCGGAGGCGCTCGAGTATGCGTTGCAGTTCGGACGCGGGATCGACGCTGCGGTCGCGGACCGCTTCGTCTCGATGTACGTGAACGAGCTGACGCAGGACTACGGCAACGAGGGCCGCAAGGCGGTCACCGAGCTCCTGCGGCGCGGCGAGGCGCTGAGAGCGTTTCCGGAACCGGTTCGGATCGACTTCGTCAGCTAACGTCGCGGCTCGTGGCGCGTGCCGTCGTCCTTTCCGCTGTTCGAACGCCGATCGGCCGCTACGGGGGCGCGCTGGCGCAGATTCGGCCCGACGACCTGGCGGCGGTCGCCATTGCCGCGGCGATCGAACGGGCAAGGATCGAGCCCGGCTCGGTCGAGGACGTCTATTTCGGTTGTGCGAATCAGGCCGGCGAGGACAACCGCAACGTCGCACGCATGGCCGCTCTGCTCGCCGGACTGCCCGACTCGGTGGCCGGCGTCACCCTCAACCGACTGTGTGCTTCGGGCCTGTCCGCGGTGGTCTCGGCCAGCCACGCCGTCATCGCCGGAGACGCGGAGGTGGCCATCGCGGGCGGTGCCGAGTCGATGAGCCGTGCCCCCTTCGTCATGGCGAAGCCGGAGCAGCCTTTCCGCGTGGGAACCAGACCGTGTGGGACACGACGCTCGGCTGGCGCTTCCCGAACCCGCGCCACGAAGAGATGTTTCCGCTCGAGTCGATGGGCGAGACGGGCGAGAACGTCGCCGAGCGCTATCGCGTGACGCGCGAGGATCAGGATGGGTTCGCTCTCCGCTCGCAGCAGCGGTGGGCCGACGCGAATGCTTCGGGACGGTTCGGCGACGAGCTCGTCTCGGTCGGCGAGGTCGCAGTCGACGAGCACCCGCGCCCTCAGACGACTGCCGAGGCGCTCGCCGGGCTGAAGCCCGCTTTCCGCTCGGGCGGAACCGTCACTGCGGGCAACGCGAGCGGAATCAACGACGGAGCTGCGGCTCTCGTGATCGCGAGCGAGGAGAAGGCGCGAGAGCTCGGCAAGGAGACGCTCGGAGCATTCGTCGGGTCGGCCGTGGCCGGTGTCGACCCGCGGGTGATGGGCATCGGCCCGATTCCCGCCGTGCGAAAGCTCCTCGAGCGGACTGGTGTCTCCGCGGACGAGCTCGACCTCGTCGAGCTCAACGAGGCGTTCGCCTCGCAGAGCCTCGCCGTCATACGTGAGCTGGGTCTCGACGAAGCGAAGGTGAACGTCAACGGCGGCGCGATCGCGCTCGGCCATCCCCTCGGAGCGAGCGGCGCGCGGCTCGTCGTCACGCTCCTGCACGAGCTTCGCCGGCGCGGCGGTCGATACGGCCTCGCGACCATGTGCGTCGGCGTCGGCCAGGGTCAGGCCGCGCTCTTCGAGCGAGGCGCGTAAGCGCCTGGTCAGGTATCGGCCCAGACAGGGTCCGGGGAACCGGGAGGCTCCCCAGCATGTGCCTCATGCGGCGAAGACCCGCTTGCGCCTGGCGCGCACCCAGACCGTCTGGCCGCGCCAGAGGTCGAGCTCGTCGAACCGTTCGCGCGTGATCACGGCGACGATCTCGGCGCCGGTCGAGTCGTGGATCTCCACCTTCGCGTCGCGGCCGAGGACCGTCATCCGCACGATCATGGCCTCCGCCGCGCCGCTTGCCGGCTCCTGCAGCAGCTCCACGTCCCGGGGCCGCACCAGCACGCCTCCGATGTCGCTTGCGTCGCCGATGAACCGCATGACGAACTCGCTCTCCGGCTCGTCGTAGAGCTGGCGCGGCGCGCCGACCTGTACGACCCGTCCTTCGTTGAGAAGCGTGATCTGATCGGCGACCTCCATCGCCTCCTCCTGGTCGTGCGTGACGAAGACCGTGGTCACGTGGACGACGTCGTGAAGTCGGGTCAGCCACTCGCGAAGCTCGGCACGCACTCGAGCGTCGAGCGCGCCAAAGGGCTCGTCGAGAAGCAGGACCTCGGGCTCGGGGGCAAGCGCGCGCGCGAGCCCCATCCGCTGCCGCTGCCCTCCCGAGAGCTGGGAGGGATAGCGATCGCCGAGCCCGTCGAGCTGCACGAGATTGAGGAGCTCGTCGACGCGGTCTCGGATCTCAGCCTTGGGTCGCCTACGAACCTTGAGCCCGAACGCGATGTTGTCGTGCACGGTCATGTGCTTGAAGGCCGCGTAGTGCTGGAACACGAAGCCGATGTTCCGCTTCTGCGGAGTGAGGGCGGTCGCGTCCTTTCCGGACAGGAAGATCCGACCCGAATCCGCGCGCTCGAGCCCGGCGATGATCCGGAGCAGCGTCGACTTGCCCGAGCCGCTGGGTCCGAGCAGCGCGGTCAGAGATCCGCTGTCGACCTCGAGGGACACGTCGTCGAGCGCGGCGAAGTCGCCGAAGCGGCGAGAACATGTTGCGAACGAGAATGGACATGGCTAGGCGGCCCCCTCTCCTCTTGGTCTGATCACCGTCATCGCGACGAGGACGAGGATCGCGATGAGCGCGAGCACGATCGAGATCGCGTATGCCCCGGCGAGGTCGAACGCCTCGTAGCGCTCCTGGACCCTCAGCGTGGCCGTCTCCGTCTGTCCCTGGAGACGACCGGAAACGACGGCGACGGCGCCGTACTCGCCGAGGCAGCGCGCGGTCGTGAGGATCACCCCGTAGATCACCGCCCACCGGATCGAGGGGAGCGTGATGCGCCAGAACGTCTGCCAGCCGCTCGCTCCGAGCGTCCTGCGCGGCCTGCTCCTGGTCGTCGCCGATCTCCTTGAGCGTCGGCACGACCTCGCGGGCGACGAACGGAAGTGAGACGAAGATCGTCGCGATCACCATCGAGGGCAGGGCGAACAGCACGTCGATACCGTGCTCGGACAGCCAGCTCCCGAACCAGCCGTCCTGGCCGTAGAGCAGGAAGAGCGAAAGGCCCACGACGACGGGCGAGAGGGCGAGTGGCAGGTCGATGAAGCGCGTTGAGGATGCTCTTCCCGGCGAACCTCTTGCGCACGATCGCGAGTGCGCAGACGATTCCGAACACCGTGTTCACCGGAACGGCGATCGCCGTGATGATCAGTGTCAACTTGAACGCGTTGATCGTCTCGGGCGTGGTGAGTGCATCCCAGGCGGGCCCGAAGCCGTCCTCGAACGTGCGCCAGAAGACGATCGCCAGCGGCCCGACGAGGATGGCGGCGAGATAGAAGAGCGCGAGCGAAGCGCAGGCTTAGAACCCCTTTCATGACGAGCGACCAGGTCGCGATGCGGCCCTGGACGCCACGAGGCCGCGTCCTCGGTCGCGTCCATATCGGCTTGATATGGACGCTCCCTGCGTCCTTGCCTCGTGACCTCCAGCATCCGCCTTGCGGCGGGCGATCATCATGAAAGAGGTTCTCAGCCGCGAGACGACGCTAGTCATGGTCGTGCCTCGTGGCGAAGTGGCGAATGACACCGATCGAGAGGAGGGTCAGGAACGAGATCGCGAGCAGGACGACGGCGACCGCCGAGCGCCCCGGCCGAGTCGCCGCTCTCGATCCGCCCGTAGATGTGGACGGACGAGACCTCGGTCTCGAACGGGACATTGCCCGTGATGATCACGAGGGAGCCGAACTCGCCGACGGCTTTCGCGAACGCGAGCGCGACGCCCGAGAGGATCCCGGGAAGGATGGTCGGGAAGACGATCCTCCTGAACGTCGTCAGGCGTGACGCGCCGAGCGAGTGTGCCGCCTGCTCGACCTCGGGATCGAGCTCCTGGAGGACGGGCTGCACCGTTCGTACGACGAAGGGGAGCGTCACGAACATCAGCGCCAGCACGATCGACGGTCCTGGTGAAGGCGACGTTGATCCCGACGGTGACGTCGGCCCGTAGAGCGCGAGCAGCGTCAGCCCGGCGACGATCGTGGGTAGCGCGAACGGCAGGTCGATGATCGCGTTCACGACGGACTTCCCACGGAAGTCGTCTCGCACGAGAACCCACGCCGTGATCGTCCCGAGGACTGCGTTGAAGAGGGATACGGCGAGTGAGGCGACGAGCGTCAGCTTCAACGCGGCGACGGCCTCGGGGCTCGAGACGGCGTCCCAGAACGATTGCGTGCCCTCGCTCGTGGCCTCCCACATGAGCGCAGCGATCGGCAGGCCGACCATCACCATCAAGAAGGTCGTGACGAAGCCGAGAGACAGGGCCGTGGAAGCCCTGTCTCTCGACAGCCGGGCGCGCCGGGGTGTACTGACCGCAATCTCAGCCAGTGCTACCGCCGATCTGCCGCTGGATGTGCGCCATGATGCTCGACTTCGGGTCGAAGAAGCGCTTCTGCACCTTCTCCCAGCCCCCGAGTCCCATCTCGTCGATCGTGAAGAGACCGGGTCGGACCGGGAACTTCTTGCGGTTCGCGTTCTCGACGCTCTTGACGACGGGCCGGTATCCGTTGTCGGCGAACACCTGCTGCGCCGCCGGGGTCCGCAGGAAGCGGAGGAACGCGTTCGCCTTGGACTTGTCAGGGCTGCTCTTCACGACGGCGATCGGGTTCTCGATGAGGATCGTCGCCTTCGGGATGACGAACTGCAGGTTCAGGCCCTGCGTGCGGGCGAAGAGCGCTTCGTTCTCGTACGCGAGCAGGACGTCGCCCTTCCCGCTGTTGAAGGTGTTGAGCGAGGCGCGCGCACTCGTGTCCTGGACGACGACGTTCTCGAAAGAGCTTGAGCAGGTTGGCCTGTGCCTGCTTGTCGGTCTTGCCCGCTTTCCGCCACGCGCCATAGGCGGCCATGACGTTCCAGCGCGCACCGCCGGAGGTGAAGGGGTTGGGGGTGACGATGTCGACGTCGGGACGGAGGAGGTCGTTCCAGCCCTTGATCTTCTTCGGGTTGCCGTCGCGCACGACGAAGACGACGACCGAGTTCGTCACCATGCCTTTGTACGACTGCCTCTTCCACGCCGCGTCGACGAGGCCGGCCGCGACGCAGCTCATCGAGATCGGGAGCGAGCGAGAGGGCCACGATGTCGGCCTCGAGGCCTGCCTTCACCGCGCGCGTCTGCTCACCCGAGGAGGCGTACGATTGCGTGAAGTCGACGTCCTTGCCGGCGGGCGTCTTCTGAAACATCGGGATGAGCTTTCCGTACGCCTCACGCGGAGTGGAGTACGCGACGAGGTTGAGCTCGGCGTCCAGAGCTCCTCGCCGGAGCTGCCGGCGCCACGATCGCCGCGCCGAGAGCGGTTGCGATCGCGGCCAAAACAGCGATGATGCCAAGCAAGAGATGTCGCATCCCTACCTCCCCCTATTGATGTCCAGATGGTTTGTCAAGCTGATTCGAGGTTTGTTGACAACATGTGTCAACATAATCCAAGAAGGTCACAAGGTATTCCTCGGAAAACGAACTGTCAAGAGGAACCGACTCAGGAGGACTTAGATGTGGGTATCCCGCCGAACTGACTACGCAACCCGCGCCCTGCTGGTGCTGTCGCTCGAGGGCGGCGGTCCGCTCAAGCTCGAGGAGCTCGCGGGCCGGACGGCCGTTCCCCAGTCGGTGCTCGAGCAGGTGATGCCCACGCTTCGTACGGCGGGCATCGTTCGCTCCGAGCGGGGGCCCGCCGGGGGCTACCGGCTGAACAAGGCCGCGGAGGAGATAACGCTCGAGCGCGTCGTCCGGCTGTTCCAGGGGCCGCTCGCGCCGATCGGCTGCGCCACGCGGCACAATCCAGAGCCCTGCCCGATGACCGTCGGGTGCACGTTGCGCGACGTCTGGGAGGAGATTCGGGACGCCACGATCTCGTTGCTCGGCGGCGTCACGTTCGCCGATCTCGCCGCGCGCGCAGGCGGGCCATGGACCAACCCGTCGCTGCTCACCGTCGCGCCCGTAGAGCCCGCCGCCGGGTAGATTCCGGCCGATGGCGATCGCTGCCGACCGCGAGTTCGGACTCTTCATCGGCGGGGAGTCCACGGAGCAGGTGTCGGGCGAGGTGCGCGAGCTGACCGAGCCCGCGACAGGCGAGCCCCTTGCTCGCGCTGCGATCGCCGGCGAGGCCGACGTCGACCGAGCAGTCGAGGCGGCCCGCGCTGCGCTCGACGGTGACTGGGGCAGGACGCCTGGCACCGAGCGCGCGCGCCTCCTCCATGCGCTCGCGGACGCGATCGTCGCGAACCGCGCCGAGCTCGCCGAGCTCGAGGCGCGGAACGTCGGGAAGGCGATCTCCTCCGTCAAGGCCGAGCTCCACCAGGCGGTCGAGAACTTTCGCTTCTACGGCTCCGCGGTCGCGACGATCGGCGGCCGCGCGAATCCGATCGGAGGGTCGCTCCTCTTCTACTCGCTGAAGGAGCCGGTCGGCGTCGCCGCGCAGATCGTCCCCTGGAACTACCCGCTGATGATGGCGACCTGGAAGCTCGCGCCGGCGCTGGCGGCGGGCTGCTCGGTGGTTCTGAAGCCCGATCCGCAGACGCCGCTCACCGCGATTCGGCTCGCTGAGCTCGCATCGGGAGGTCGGTTTCCCGGCGGGGGTCGTCAACGTCGTCCCGGGTGACGGGCCGACGACCGGCGCCTACCTCGTGCGCCACCCAGGGGTGGACAAGGTCGCGTTCACCGGCTCGACGAGGACGGGTGGAGAGATCATGCGACTCGCCTCGGATCCGGTGAAGCGGGTCACGCTCGAGCTCGGCGGGAAGAGCCCGAACCTCGTGTTCGCGGACGCCGATCTCGCGAGCGCGATCCCCAGCTCCGCGTGGGCGATCTTCTACGCGGCGGGTCAGAGCTGCGAGGCGCGCTCGCGCCTCCTCGTCGAGAAACCGCTCTACGACGAGGTCGTCTCTCGAGATGAGCGACTTCGCCGGCGCGATCAAGGTCGGTGATCCGCTCGATCCCGAGACGCAGATGGGCTCGCTGATCTCGACCGCGCACCGTGCGCGCGTGCACGGCTACGTGGAGCGGGGCTCCGCCGAAGGCGCAGAGATCGTCGCCGGCGGAGCCGTGCCCGACGGCGCCGGCGCGTTCTATCCGCCGACCGTCGTCGCGGCGACGAACGATCTCGAGATCGCCCAGGACGAGGTCTTCGGGCCGGTCGTGACGGTGATTCCGTTCGAGGACGAGAAGGACGCGATCCGGCTCGCGAACGACGTGCGGTACGGGCTCATGGCGACGGTGTGGACGGGCGATCCGGCGCGAGGGCATCGTGTCGCGGCGCGGATAAATCGGGGACGGTCGGGATCAACATGCCGTACACGGCGTTCCCCGGGATCCCCTTCGGCGGGTACAAGCAGTCGGGGTTCGGCAGGGAGCTCGGGATCGAGACGCTCGAGCTGTACCTCGAGACGAAGAGCGTCATCGTCTCGACGGGCGCGCGTCCGATCAACCCGTTCGGGCTGTAGCGCTGACGCGTTACCGCTGGGCGGTTCTCGCGGCCGGGACGGTCGCGCAGGCGAGCTTCTCCGCGAGCACGGTCGGGCTCGGTGTCATGGCGCCGGTTCTTCGCGACGAGTACGGCCTCTCGCTCGGCCAGGTAGGCGCTCTTCTCTCCGCGGCGTGGGTCGGCGCGTGCGTCACGCTCCTTCCCTGGGGGCTCGCCGCCGACCGCTACGGGGAGCGTCTCGTTCTCACGCTCGGTCTCGCGGGATCCGCGGCATGCCTCGTCGGTGCGGCGCATGCGGGATCGTTCGAGGTGCTGTTCGGGCTGCTCGTCCTGGCGGGTGCCGCTGGGGCGAGCGTGAACTCGGCGAGTGGGCGCGCGGTCATGTTCTGGTTCTCGCCGAGCGAGCGAGGCCTCGCGCTCGGGATCCGACAGACTGCGGTTCCGCTCGGCGCCCTCCTTGTCGCAATCGTCGTTCCGCCGCTCGCTGCCGAGGGTGGCTCGGAGGCCGCATTCCTGTTTCTCGCGGGGCTCTCGGCTGTCGGTGCGGCTGCGGGCGGCCTCGTGTTGCGTCGACCGAGCCGGAGACGAGATCGAGCTCGAGCTCGAGCCGGTCCGGCGCACGCTCCGCGATCGGAGGATCTGGCGGCTCTCGTTCGTCAGCGCGCTCTACGGCTACCCGCAGGTGGCGATCATCGGCTTCGGAGTTCTCTTTCTGCATGACGAGCACGCCCTCGACGACGCCGACGCCGCTCTCGTCATCGGCGTCGCGCTGGTTCTCGGCGTCGTCTCGCGCATCGGCGCCGGTCGCTGGTCGGACGTCATCGGATCTCGGATCGCGCCACTCCGTCAGCTCGGGCTCGCGGTCGCCGGCGCCTTCGTCGTGACCGCGGCGCTCGCCGGAGGCCCGCTCGGGCTGCTCGTGGCCGGCGTCGCGATCTCCGGAGGCCTGTCGATGGCGTGGAACGGGCTCGCGTTCACGGCCGTCGCCGAGCTCGCCGGGGCGGCGAGGAGCGGAGCCGCAATCGGGCTTCAGCAGACCGTACTTTCCGCTTCCGGGATGATCGGCCCGCCCGTCTTCGCTACGACGGTTTCCGCAGGATCGTGGTCGGCAGCGTTCGTGATCGCGGCACTCTTTCCGATCGCAGGCTCGCTCATGCTTCGCCCGCTTCGCGGCCATTAGGCCTGCTCAAACGCCTGGAGCCGGCCAGTCGTTAGATTCCGCGTCGAAGATGACGGTTCGCCTGCGAGAGCTCGGCGAGGACGAGCTCCCGGCCTGGCTCGAGGCCGCTCGCCGTTTCTACGTCACCGATCTGGAGCGACATGCAGGCCTGACCAGGGCGGAGGCCGATGAGAAGGCGAGCCGTGACCACCGCGAGCTGTTCCCCGACGGCAAGCCAGCGGACGGCTTGCATCTGTTCACGATCGAGGACGAGCAGGGCGAGGCGATCGGGCGCCTCCTCTTCGCGGAGCGGCCAGCCGGGGTCTGGTTGTACGAGATCGAGCTCGACGAGCACGTCCGCGGCCGCGGACTGGGCCGAGAGGCGATGGTCGCGTTCGAAGAGCGTGCGCGTGAGCTCGGCGCGAGGAAGATCACACTGAACGTCTTCGGGGGTAACGAGGTCGCGCGCTCCCTGTACCGCTCGCTGGGGTATGTCGAGGAATCCATACACATGGGCAAGCGACTCGAATGACGATCCTCGAGCGGCTCGACGAGCTCTATGCGATCGGAGGTGGGCCGGGCGCGAACCGGCCGCATCCGTCTCCCGGTGAGGACGAGGCGCACTCGCTTGTCGCCGGCTGGTTCGGCGGAGGCGGGCCTCGACGTCGAGGTCGATCCTGATGGCAACCTCTTCGGACACGCCAGGGGCGGAGCACCGTGACGTCTGGATCGGGTCTCATCTGGACACGGTCCCGCAGGGCGGTCGCTTCGATGGAGCGCTCGGTGTCGTCGCGGCGATCGAGGCAGTGGAGCGAACCGGCGTCGGGGCTGTCGTAGCGTTTCGCGGCGAGGAAGTGGGGTGCATCGGAAGCCGCGCGCTGCGTCGGCGCGAGGCGCCGCTTTGCCCCGAGCGTTTCTCGAGCTTCACGTCGAGCAGGGACCGGTGCTGGCCGACATGGGTTCTCCGCTCGGAGTGGTGACGGGGATCGTCGGCTATGCCCGTGGCGAGCTCGTGGTCGAGGGGCGATCCGGTCACGCCGGAACGACACCGATGGAGGACCGAGCCGACGCGATCGTCGCTGCTGCGACGGAGATGCTCCGCATCCGGGACGCGGCGCTCTCCATTCCTGGAGGCGTCGCCACGGTCGGACAGGTCGACGTCGAGCCGGGAGGCATCAACGTGATCGCGTCGCGCGTTCGCATGAGTGTCGACGTGCGCGCTCCTGACGTCGAACGGCTGAACACGCTGATCCAGCGAGGTGGGGTTCGAGCCGATGCAACGGACGGAGCCGGTGCCTCTCGGCGGTCCTGCCCGGCTCGCGCTACGCGCTGCGATCGAGGCGTGCGGGGTCGACGTCGTGGAGCTTCCCTCCGGGGCCGGCCACGACGCCGGTGTGCTGGCGGCGGCCGGTGTCGACGCGGCGATGCTGTTCGTCCGCAGCCTCAACGACGGAGTCAGTCACTCACCCGACGAGCTCTCGAGCCCGGAGGACATCGAGCTCGCCGTCGAGGTGCTCACGGACGCGCTGCGGCGTCTGAGGGCGCGCCTCGCTCCTACGTCTCGCTGAACGAGATGTCCTGAGCGCCTTCCCAGAGCATGCGGCGTCCGAGCTCGCGCAGGTTCTCGTTCCCCTCGACGATCGTCGCGAAGTGGTTTCCGGCGAGCGCGCCCGCCTTGCTCGCGAATGCGACGTAGCCGTACGCGAGCAGAAGCTCCGTCTCGCTCACGCCGCCGGGATAGAAGATCAGCTCGCCCGGGCTCGGATAGGTCGTCGCGTTCTCGGGCCCGATCCCGACGTCGAGGTCGCCCATCGGGATCCAGCCGCCCTCGCCAGACCAGCGGACGTGGATGATCTTCGAGTCGAGCGGAAGCATGCTCCTGAACGCAGCAACCGTCTCGGGCGCGGCGTCCTCCTCGAACCGCGCGCTGAACTCGAAAGCCGCCGGCCGTGATCTCGAGCATCGGCCGAATCTACCGCAGCGGTGCTGGGTCGAGGCGTTCGCCCGAACGGTGTCGCTGCCATGATGTCGTCGTCACGGCAGGCTCGTCCGTAGGAGGAAGGCAGCATGAAACTGACGCACGCAGCTCTTGCCGTCATAGCGGTTGTCGCGACCATCGCGGCCGCGGTGTTTGCCGGGGTGTACTTCACCACCGACTCGGGCGAGCCGGTCGCCGCGGAGCAGTGCGGCGACAGGACATTCGGGCACATCTCCTCTCTCACCCGGAGAGACGATCGCTATGAGATGCGGTTCGACCCGGCGTGGTTCACGAGTGGCGCCACGGCGAATGCCGCGGCTGCCGAGGACGGCGTCGTCGAGCCAGGTGAACCGGTTCCGAACGACAACTACCGCATCGAGGAAGGACATCGCCTCCTCACGTACCTCGTGCCTCCGGATGCGCACGTCACCGTCCTGACCAGGCAGGGCGACCCTCCCAATTTCGGGGCGACTCCCATCACCGTCGCCGAACTGGCGCAGCTCGTCGACGGGCAGAGCTCGCTCGAGCTGTTCGAGCCGCTCGACACCGGGATGTGGATTCGGGTGAACATCGACACGGTCTGCGCACTCGACCAGCAGTACCAGCCGTAGCCGAACTGCACTGGGCGGCGCGACGAACGCCTACCTCGACTGCGAGATCCATGCCGCCAGGAGCTCGCGCTCCTCTTCGGTCATCCCGGTCGTGTTCCCCGGCGGCATCCCACGCGTGAGCACGGCCTGCTGCTCGATCGCGCCTGCCCACGCCTCGATCTGCGCCTGCGTCTCGAACATGATCCCGAGAGGCGCCGCAGCACCCGAGTGACAGGGCGCGCAGCGCGCAGCGATGACGCTCTGCACTTGGGCGAACGGCACCGGCTCCACCTGCGCCGGGGCAGGCGAATCGGGCTCGAGCCAGATCGCGAGCGCGACGACGCCCACGACCGCGACCGCCGGAATCCACCATGGACGGCGACCCGCGTGCCACTGGTTGAAGAACACGCGGATGAGCGCGGTGAGGATCGCGATCAGGACGAAGACAGCCCACGCGTCCTCGGCGCCGAACGTGAACGCGAAGTGCCCGACGAGCATGGTGAAGAGCACGGGGAGCGTGAGGTAGTTGTTGTGAACGGACCGGCTCTTCGCGCGCAGGAGCGAGGCGGGATCGGGCTCGCGCTTCTCCTCCATCGCGGCGACCAGCTTCCGGTGCGCGGGGATGATCACGACGAGGACGTTCGCGGCCATGATCGTCCCGAGCATCACGCCGACCTGGAGGTAGGCTGCACGAGCGGAGAAGAGCTCGCCGGCCAACCATGCCGCGAGCGCGACCAGGGCAACGCCGACGACCGCGAGTGCCTCCTCGTGTCGCTCCCCGAGCGTCCGGCAGAGCGCGTCATAGACGAGCCACGCGAGCACGATGCCCCCGACGCTGAGCGACACTGCCTGCCACGTCTCGAGATCTGCGACCGCCGGATCTATCAGGCGCAGGTCTGCATCGACGTAGTACAGAAGGACCATCAGGCCGAATCCGGAGAGCCACGTCGTGTAGGCCTCCCACTTGAACCAGTGCAGCGGCGCGGGCATCTCCGGCGGCGCGAGGCGGTACTTCTGCGAGTGGTAGAGGCCGCCGCCGTGGACGCCCCAGAACTCGCCCGCGACACCTGCCTCCGCATCACGCGCCTTCTTCGGCGGGCGGAGCGCGAGATCGAGCCGGACGAAGTAGAAGGACGCGCCGATCCAGGCGATGCCTGCGATCACGTGCAGCATCCGCAGGCAGACGTCGAGGACGTCCCTCAGGTACGGGTCCACCGGTCCCTCGCGATCGCGACCAGCTCGCGGCAGCCGGTGTCGAGCTCCTCCTCTCGCGTCCGCCCGATGCGCTCCCGGAGAACCTCGAGGATCTCGCTCCTCGGGCGACCCTGCACGAAGACGACGAAACGGAAGCCGAACTTCTCTTCGTACACCTGGTTCAGGTACGCGAGCTCGGCCAGGACGGCAGGATCGGTGTCGGATCCCTGCTCGAGCGCCGAGCGGGCCGACAGCCCCTCCTGGCGGCCGATTGCAGGATGCGCGTTCAGCGCCTCGAGCTTGTCCTCGTCGGTGAGGGTCGTGAGGACGTCCTCGGCGCGGCCCAGAGGGTCGTCGATCTCTGCGAGCACCTCGACCACGCGCGTGCGCCCTTCGAACAGCTCCGCGAGCTCACTCGGCGGTCAGCTTCCGCGGTAGCTCGCGCATCCGTAGGGCGAGACGAGGAGCGGGATGTGGTAATGGCCCTCGACGAGCTCGACCTCCAGCTCGACGCGCGTGAAGAACGGCGACGGGGGCCGGAAGACGAGTGTGTAGCGCCCGCGTCGAGGCCCTCGCGAGCTTCGTGTATGCGGCCGTACGTCGTCGGTCTCGACTCGCCGCAACGACCCGCGGCCCGTGAAAGAGCTCGACGTGCACGCCGCTCGACGGGCTCCCCACGGGCCGTGTCGAGGACGTGGGTCGAGACGGAGATGCTCATGGGCGACATGCTCGCCCATGAGCGGGGAGGGGCGTGGGGAACCGGGAGGTTCCCCACGCTCTCGAGAAGAAGAGGGCTTCGCAGGAGGAAACATGGTTTCCGTTCGCCCTTTCGCTGGCGAACGCGAGCCGAAGGCGAGCGTTGCTCATGCCGCGAATCTTCGCGCTTCGGCCCGATGGGCGCGCGCGATCTCGGCCTCGTCGGCGCGGACGAGCGCTCCGTCGCGCACGACGTCCTCACCTCCGACCACGAGGCGATCGACGCGGTGTGGTGCCGAGAGCACGAGGCCTGCCGGGAGATCCTCGGCTCCGCCCAACTCCAGCCCGTCCGTTCGCCAGACCGCGAAGTCTGCGCACTTCCCGGGCTCGAGCGATCCGATGTCGGCGCGACGGAGCACGGCTGCGCCCCCGCGAGTCCCGAGTCGGAGCGCCTCGCGTACGGTCAGCGCTCCCGGCCCGCCGCGCCCTCGGGCTGCCAGGAGCGCCTGCTTCACCTCGAAGAGAAGGTCGCTGCGCTCGTTCGAGGCCGATCCGTCGACGCCGAGACCGACGCGGATTCCCGCATCGACGTACTGACGAACGGGCGCGACGCCTGCCCCGAGCCTGAGGTTCGACGTCGGGCAGTGCGCGACGCCGGTGCTCGAGCTCGCGAACTCCGCGATGCCGTCGGCCGAGAGATGGACGCAGTGCGCGCACCAGACGTCGTCTCCCAGCCAGCCGAGGTCGGTGAGGTACTCGACCGGGGTGCAGCCGTACAGCTGCATGCAGTACGCCTCCTCCTCGACCGTCTCGGCGAGATGGGTGTGGAGCACGAGGCCGAGCTTCCGTGCCACCGTCGCGGACTCGATCATCAGTCGCTTCGTCACGGAGAACGGGGAGCAGGGTGCGACAGCGATCTGTACTCGAGCACCGGTGCCCGGCTCGTGCAGCGCGCCCGCGAGCCGCTCGGTGTCCGCGAGCACGGAGTCGACGTCCTCGACGAGCTCGTCCGGAGGAAGACCGCCGTCCGACTCGCCGAGGTCCATCGAGCCGCGCGACGCCACGATCCGCACGCCGAGCTCGCGTGCCGCCTGCACCTCGGCCTCGATCAGGCCTTCGCGTCCGCGCGGAAAGACGTAGTGGTGGTCGAAGACGGTGGTGCACCCCGAGAGCGCCAGCTCCGCGATCCCAGTGCGGGCTGCCGCGTGCTCGGACTCGGCGTCGATGCGGGACCACACGGGGTACAGCTCGCGTAGCCACGAGAAGAGGTCGGCCTGCTGGGCCCGCGCCCGGGTGAGGGTCTGGTACAGGTGGTGATGCGTGTTGACGAGGCCGGGCGTGACGACGGCGCCACGAAGATCGACGCGCTCGTCCGCCTCTGGCTCCGCGCCTTCTCCGGCGGCGCTCACGAAGCCGCTCGTCCTCGAGCAGCCACCCGGACGCGTACTCAGTGCCCGCGTCGTCGCAGGTGACGATCCAGCCGTTCGCGTAGAGCCTGCTCACGAGGCGGCGAGCGGGACGAGCTCGAATCGGTCGACGTCGACGAGTCCGCGGTCCGTGATCTTGAGGTGCGGGATGACTGAGAGGCCGAGGAACGAGAGTGTGAGGAACGGCGTTGCGCCCGTCCAGCCGAGCCCGTGCGCAGCCTCGTTGCACGCGCGGCTCTGCGCGATGACGTCGGCGAGAGGAGCGTCGGAGAGGAGTCCGGCGATCGGCAGGGGGCACTCTGCGAGGATGCGGCCGGCCTCGACAGCCAGGATGCCTCCGCCGATTTCGACCAGGCGCCCAACCGCGAACGCCATGTCGGAGTCCGACATGCCGACGACGATGACGTTGTGCGCGTCGTGGGTGACGCTCGAAGCGAGAGCACCGCGCTGCAGCCCCGAGCCGGAGACGAAGCCGAGACCCACGCGGCCCGTTGCGAGGTGGCGTTCGACGACCGCGATCTTCGCGAGGTCGCGCTCAAGGCTCGAGACTGCCTTCCCGTCCTCGACCAGGGGTTCGCGCACGAGGGACTCGGTGACGACCTGATCCTCGATCAGCCCGATGGCACGAATGCTCCCGCCGCTCGACGAGATGGTGAAATCTGACGGCGAGACAGGTGCGACACGCATGGACTGGCGCACCCAGTCCGGGACCTGGACCGGGGGGCTCTCCTCGATTCGCCGTCCCCGCTTGAGCACGAGTTCGGGCGCAAAGCTCACAAGGTCGGGTAGGACGAGGAGGTCCGCCTGGTAGCCGGGTGCGATCGCGCCGTGGTGTTGCAGGCCGTGCCAGAGAGCCGGATTGAAGGACGCCATGACGATCGCGTCCTCGGGCTCGATCCCTGCAGCCACGGCCTTTCGCACCATTCCGTTCACGTGGCCGTCGTCGGCGATGTCCTCCGGATCGCGGTCGTCCGTGCAGAACGCGATGCGACCGGGGCCGAGCTCGCGAACGAGCGGGAGCAGGTCGAGAAGGTTCCTCGCCATCGAAGCCTCGCGTATCAGGAGCCACATTCCGGCTCGTAACCGCTCCCGCCCCTCCTCGACGGTCAAGGCCTCGTGGTCCGAGCCGATGCCCGCGGCTGCGTACGCCTGCAGTTGCTTCCCGAGGACACCCGGAGCGTGTCCGTCGACGTGCTCGGCGCCGTCAAGCGTCAGCTTCTCGAGCTCCGCCGGCGAACCGGCGACAACGCCAGGGTAGTTCATCATCTCAGCGAGCCCGAGCACCCGTCGCCGCCGCATGAGGGACTCGAGATCTCCAGGAGAGAGCGGCCTCCGAGGCGACTCGAACGCCGACGCCGGCACGCACGACGAAGCCATGAAGAAGACGTCGAGCTGCAGCCCCGCCGACGCGTCGAGCAGCCAGTGCACGCCGTCGACGCCGAGGACGTTCGCCATCTCGTGCGGGTCGGCGACGACAGCGGTCGTGCCGAGCGGGAGCACGAGCCGGGCGAACTCGTCGACCATCAGCTTCACCGTCTCGAGGTGCATGTGCGAGTCGACGAAGCCCGGTACGACGTACTTCCCGGTGACGTCGAGTATCTCGTCGCCCGAGTACTCACCGAGCCCCGCGACGACTCCGTCGACGATCGCGATGTCGGCGTCGAGCCACTCCTTCGTGAAGACCGAGAGCACGCGGCCACCGCGTACGACGAGGTCGGCCGGCTGGTCTCCGCGGGCGACTGCGAGGCGGCGCTCGAGGGTCTCCATCCGCCTAGCGTAATACGGTCGCCGCAGCCCGCTCGTCTCGGCCGACGCTGTCGTATAGAACACGGTCGAGATGGAGGTTCTGACACCCCGCTCGCTCGACGAGGCGCTCCGGCTCAAGGCCGAGCACCCGGATGCGCTCCCGATCCAGGGCGGAACCGACGTCATGGTCGCGCTCAACTTCGACCGCAGCCGGCCCGACGTGCTCCTCGACCTCGGCGAGGTGCCCGAGCTCCGTTCCTGGACGCGCGAGAACGGCTCCCTTCGGCTCGGTGCCGGGCTCACGTATGCCGAGGCGATGACCGGCTCGCTCGCCGAGGAGATGCCGGCACTCGCGGAGGCGTCCCGGACGGTCGGCTCGCCGCAGATACGCAACCGCGGCACGATCGGTGGCAATCTCGGGACGGCCTCGCCGGCAGGCGACGCCCTCCCGCCGCTCCTCGTCGAAGGCGCGGAGATCGAGCTCGCGAGCGTGCGCGGAGCCGAGGCGCGTGCCGCTCGAGGACTTCCTCGTCGGGCCGAAGCGCAACACGCTCGCAGCGGACGAGCTGATCGTCGCTGCGGTGGTCAGTCCGAGTGGGCAACCGCAGACGTTCATGAAGGTCGGCCCGAGGAACGCCATGGTGATCGCCGTCGTCTCGCTGGCGGTCGTCGCCGATCGCGGGCGCGGTGAGCTGCGCGCGTCGTTCGGCTCCGCCGGACCGGTGCCAGGTCTCGTCATTCGCCCGATCGATGAGGCGAGCACGTTCGCCGAGGCCGTCGCTGCGGAAGCGAGTCCCATCGACGACGTGCGTGGTACCGCCGCCTACCGTCGGCACGCGTTGCGCGTCCTCACCAAGCGTGCGCTCGAGAGGTGCCACGCGTGAGAAGCGACAAGTTACACGCTGTAACGAACTCGCCAATCCGTTCTGGTGGCAGCGTGAACCGGGCGCTCGACGACAGGTTACAACTTGTCACTTGCCGCCACGCCGCGCTGGAGACTGCGCCATGAGGATCGAGCTGACTGTCAATGGCGAGCTCCTCGAGACCGATATCTGGGCGGGAGAGAGCCTGCTGACGACGCTCCGCGACCGGCTCGGTCTCCCAGGTTCGAAGAACGCGTGCGAGCAGGGCGAGTGCGGCTCGTGCTCCGTGTTGCTGGATGGCGAGCTCGTCTGCTCGTGCCTCGTGCTTGCGGCCCAGGCCGACGGTCACGATGTGGTCACCGTCGAAGGGCTCGCTGCGGCCGACGTTCTCCACCCGGTGCAGGAGGCATTCGCCGAGACGGGGGCGGTGCAATGCGGCTTCTGCACCCCGGGGTTCGTGGTCGCGGCGGCCGATCTCCTGCGGCGCGTTCCCCACCCGAGCGACGACGAGATCCGAGAGGCGCTCTCCGGGAATCTCTGCCGCTGCACCGGGTACCAGAAGATCCTGGACGCCGTCCACGTGGCGGCCGGACGATGAGCACCGCCGTACGCACGCTTCGGCGAGGACGGGCGACGCCCGCTCTTCGTCGCTCCGATGCGATTCCCAAGGTGACGGGGGAGTTCGCCTACTCGAGCGATCTCCACGCGGCCGGGATGCTCCGGGGGCAGACCGTCCGCAGCCCTCACGCGCATGCTCGCATCCTTGGGATCGACGTCTCCGACGCGGTCGGCATGGCGGGCGTGCACGCCGTGCTCATGCACGAAGACGTACCCGGTCAGAAGACGTACGGCCTCGAGTTCGCCGATCAGCCCGTGCTCGCGTCAGAGCGGGTGCGCTACTTCGGCGAGCCCGTCGCGATCGTTGCAGCGGAGGAGCCTGAGCAGGCTCGACGCGCTGCCGCGGCCGTCCGCGTCGAGTACGAGCCGCTCCCGCTTGTCACGGATCCGGAGCGTGCCACGGAGATGGCGCCGCTTCACCCCGACCGGCCGACAGCGGGGCACGGGTACCGCGACGATCCACGCCCGAATGTCGTTCGCTCGATGGTCATTCGACACGGCGACCCCGAGGCGGCGGGCGATGTGGCGGTTTCCGGCTTCTACGAGCTCGGACAACAGGACCAGGCGTTCCTCGGTCCCGAGTCGGGGATCGCGATACCCGACGGCGAAGGTGGAATCGACATCCACGTCGCGACCCAGTGGCTGCACGTCGATCGCGATCAGATCGCGCCCTGCCTCGGCCTCGAGCCCGAGATGGTGCGGATCCACCTCGCCGGAGTCGGCGGCGCGTTCGGGGGGCGTGAGGACCTCTCGATGCAGATTCACGCCGCGATGCTCGCGCTGCACACCGACCGCCCGGTGAAGATGGTCTACAGCCGGGAGGAGTCCTTCGTCGGCCACATCCACCGCCACCCCGCGCGGATCTGGGCGGAGCACCGGGCGACCCGCGCGGGGCAGCTGGTGGCGGTCCGCATGCGAATCCTGATCGACGGCGGAGCGTACGCCTCGAGCTCGAACGCAGTCATCTCGAACGCATGCTCCTTCGCGGTGGGGCCCTACGCCGTCGAAAACGCGCTCGTCGAAGGGCTCGCGGTGTACACGAACAACCCTCCGTGCGGAGCGATGCGGGGCTTCGGAGCGGTGCAGACGTGCTTCGCGTCGGAAGCGCAGATGGACAGGCTCGCGGCCGAGCTCGGAATCGATCCCGTCGAGCTCAGGCTCTTGAACGCACTCGAGCCGGGAAGCGTGCTCGCGACCGGGCAGGTCATCGCAGGCTCGCTGCCGACGCGTGAGGTCATTCGACGCGCCGCCGCGATGCCCGTCCCAGAGGCAGAGGAGCTCCCGCGCGACGCGATTCGGCTCCCCGGCGGAGCGGGGAACACGACTCGCGGAGAGGGCATCCGCCGCGGTGTCGGCTTCGCCGTCGGGTTCAAGAACATCTGCTACTCGGAAGGCTTCGACGACTACTGCGCGGCACGCGTCCGGATCAGGGCCGACGGCAGCGCCGAGGTGCACTGCGCATCCGCCGAGGTCGGCCAGGGCGTGACCGACGTGATCCTGCAGGTCGCACGGCTCGAGCTCGGGACGGAGGACGTCGTGGTCTCGTCGGGTTCGACGGCCGAGGTCGGCTCTGCGGGCTCGGCGTCTGCGTCGCGGATGACGTGGATGGCGGCGGGGGCCGTCCAGGCTGCCTGCCGTGCGGCGCTCGACGAACGGGAGCGGCTGGAGGGCGCCGAGGTCGATGTCGAGCGGATCTACCGGCACCCGCGCACGTTCCCGCTCGATCCGGAGACGGGCCAGATCACCGACGGGCAGGCGCACGTCGCGCTTGCAGTCGCGGCGATGCGGGTCGTCGTCGAGGTCGACGTCGACCTGGGTCTGACGCGCGTCGTCTGGATCGGCACGGCGCAGGACGTCGGCAACGCGCTCAGCCGGACTGCGGTCGAGGGTCAGATCGAGGGCGGCACCGCACAGGGGCTGGGACTCGCGCTCATGGAGGAGATCCAGACGCGCGACGGCGTGATCGCGAACGCGAGCTTCACGGACTACCTCATCCCGACGTTCCTCGATATGCCGCCGGTCGTGTCCGAGCTCGTCGAGGAGCCGGAGCCGAGCGCGCCGTACGGCATCAAGGGCGTCGGAGAGCCGCCGACGGTGGTCTCCACGGCAGCGATCGTCGCGGCGCTGCGCGACGCGACCGGTCGCGAGCTCGCGCGCGTTCCCGTCCGGCCAGACGACATCGTCGGGCTGTAGTCGTCCGATCGAGCTCGCCGTCGCGGGGCGCCCGAAGGTCGCCTCTACGACGAGAGGTCGCCGAGGAGGGCGCCGAGCAGTCTGTAGAAACGCTGCGTGCTCGAGATCCCGAGCCGCTCGCCTGGAGCGTGCAGACCCGCGATCGCCGGCCCGATCGAGATCATTTCGATCCCGGGCAGCTTCTCGCCGATGACGGCGCACTCGAGCCCGCCGTGGACGACTTCGAGGCGTGGGGGGCTCCCGAGCAGGCGCTCGAACGTCATACGCGCAGTCGCGAGAAGCTGCGAGTCCAGATCGGGCGGCCACGGCGGATACGAACGAACGGACTCGGCGTTCGCCCCCGCAAGGCGCCCGACGGACTCGTTCGTCGCCACGACATCCTCGAGTGCAGCCGGATTCGAGCTCCGCGGCATCGAGGAGAGCGTCAGGACGCCGTTCTCCGTCGTCGCGACCGTGAGGCACGAGCTCGTCTCTACGGCTCGGCGTTCGCCCGGCGCCAGCGCGAGCACACCGCTGGGAATCGCGGCGAGAAGATCGAGCGCGTGGCGCGTCACGAGGTCGGAGGCCGCGTCTGTCGGCTCGCCGGCTTCGAGCGAGAGCGAGAGACCGGCCTCGTCCGCGTGCTGGTCGCGGAGCACGTTCAGCTCTCGGAGGGATGCTTCACGGAGGGCCGGCTCCGACCCTTCGTCAGCGACGAACGCCGCCCTGGCGTCGCGAGGTATCGCGTTGCGGCTGACACCGCCGTCGAGACGGACGAGCCGGACGGGGGCGGCCCGGTATGCGGCCGCCAGAACCCGCCCGAGCGCCTTTATCGCGTTGACCCGACCGCTGGCGATGTCGTTTCCGGAATGACCTCCGCGCGCGCCGGACAGCTCGATCTCCAGCGCGAGCGCGCGCTCCGGGGCGGGCTCTGGAAGAAGCTGTAGGCGTACGAACGTGTGGGCGCTCCCGGCGCAGCCGACGGTGAGCGCATCGTCGCTCGTGCCGTCGAGGTTGACCAGGATGCGCCCCGCGACGAGCGTAGGGTCGAGAGCTTTCGCACCGTCGAGGCCCTCTTCCTCCGAGATCGTGAAGAGGAGCTCCAGGGGGCCGTGCTCGATCGCGGAGTCGTCAGCGACAGCCATCGCGGCCGCGACCCCGATCCCGTTGTCCGCCCCGAGCGTCGTCCCTTCGGCGACCACCCAGTCGCCGTCCAGGACGACGTGTATTCGTCCTTCCCGCGGGTCGTACGGACTCTCCGTATCGCGCTCGCAGACCATGTCGAGGTGCGCCTGGAGGACGACGATCAGAGCGTCCTCCCGTCCGGGGGATGGCGGGATTCGAACGACGGCGTTGCCGGCCGCATCGACGTTCGCGTCCAGGCCACGAGCTCTGGCCCACCCGAGGACGTGCGCGCGCGCCTCGTCCTCCTGCTTCGAGGGGCGCGCAATCCGGGTCAGCTCGCCGAAGCGTTGCCAGACGAGTGCGGGCTCGAGGCCGTCGAGAACGCCGCCGCCGCTCACCGGCGCAGCGTGAGCGCCGCGCCGGCGACGAGCAACCCGATTCCGAGCACGCGCGGCCATGAGAACGCGACCTGCTCGACGCCGAACCAGCCGTAGCGGTCGATGACCGCGGCGAGCGCGAACTGCGCGGCGATGATGAATGCCGTCGTCGCAACGACTCCGATCCGCGGGCCCGCGATGGTGATCGCGAGGATGATGAAGACGCTCATGACACCGCCGAGCAATTGCCACTTCGGCGCCGGTAGCGGCGTCGCCCAGTCCGCCGAGCGAGCGGGTCGCTATGAGCAGGACTCCAATTGCCAGCAACGCTCCGATCACGGAAGCGGTGGCGACGGCCTCGATGCTTCCGATGCGCTCGTTCAGTCGTCCCTGAACGGCGATCTGCACAGCACCGGCGAGACCCGCCGCGGCGGCGAGCACTGCGGTGAAGGCAGTCGAGCTCACGGCGGCACGCTATACGCTCCCCGGCGCCACCCACGAAGGAGACAACGTGATCCGAGCGACAATCCAGTACGAGTCCGAGCCCGACCCCGAGCGCTACGCGAAGCACATCGCCGGGTTCGTTCGGCCCATCGAGTGCTCGGTGTTCCGGCACGGCAAGGTATTCGGCTCCCCTTTCGGCGAGCCCGCATACCGCTACGTCGCCGAGTTCGAGTGGGACGACATGGAGTCGTTCAAGGCCGCCGTCAACTCGGAGGCGTTCGCGGCCTCGGGCAAGGACGCGATGGCGATGGGCATCCCGTTCACGGTGCACTTCGCGTCGATCGAGTGACCGAGCCGACCCACCCGCGTCCGCGAGATCCAGCCGAGCTCGGATTCGAGACGATCGTCTACGAGAAGGCGCCGCCACGCGCGACCATCCGGCTGAACCGGCCGGACGTCTTGAACGCGTTCGACTTCCAGATGCTCCGGGAGATCGCGCGCGCGTGCGAGGACGCCTCCTGGGACGACAACGTGCGCGCGGTCGTCGTCACCGGTACGGGCCGCGCGTTCTGTGTGGGCGCCGATCTTCGCTCGTGGGGCGAGGACCTTCTCGGCAACTCGAGCGAGTACTGGAAGTGGTTCGGCGCATTCAAGGACATGCACGACCGCCTGCGCGAGATCGGAAAGCCGACGATCGCGCGGGTCAACGGGATCGCTGTTGGCGGGGGGAACGAGCTGCAGATGGCGTGTGACCTCTCGGTGATCGTCGACACGGCGTTCATCCGCCACGTCGGTCTCCAGCACGGCTCGGTCCCGGCGGGTGGAGCGACCCAATGGCTTCAGCTGATGGTGGGAGACCGGCGAGCGCGCGAGATCGTCTTCCTGTGCGACGAGATTCCGGCCCCGCAGGCGGCCGACTGGGGACTCGTCAACCGCGCGGTGCCCGAGGGAGAGCTCGACGCGGTCGTCGACGGGTGGGTCGAAAAGCTCGCGGCGAGGCTGCCGCAGACCACTCGCTACGCCAAGCAACAGCTCAACGTGTGGCGCGATCTGGCGTGGCATCAGACGGTCGGTCATGCGCGCGACTGGCTTGCCATGTCCATGCTCGGCGAGGAGGCCCAGGGCGCGGTGCGGGCGTTCCTCGATCGAGGGAAGGCGGAGTAGGCTGCGGCCGTGGCCGACGAGGTGCTCACTCATCGCGACGGCGCCGTCCTCGCCATCACCCTCAACCGGCCGGACGTCTACAACGCGATCAACCGGGCGATGCACGATGCGCTCGGCGCGGCACTCGGCGAGGCGGCCGATCCGGAGGTACGCGCGGTCGTGATCACAGGGGCGGGGCGTGGATTCTGCTCGGGACAGGACCTGCGCGAGTTCCAGGAGCTTCCGGGTGGTGTCCGCGAGGCGCTCGAGCAGACGTACCACCCGAACATCCGCGCGATCCGGGCGCTCGAGAAGCCGGTGATCGCGGCGATCAACGGCGCGTGTGCGGGCGCCGGGCTCTCGCTCGCATGCGCGTGCGACGTTCGCATTGCGTCGGATGAGGCATCGTTCGTCCCTGGCTTCATCGGGATCGGGCTCGTCCCCGATGCCGGCGGCACCTGGTTCATCCACCGGCTCCTCGGCTTCTCGCGCGCGTTCGAATGGATGGTGTCGAATCGGCGACTCAGCGCCGAAGAGGCACTCGGCTGGGGCCTCGTCTCGGAGGTCCGGCCGGCGGTGGAGTTCGAGGCGAGTGTGGGTGAGGTCGCCGGCCGGTATGCGGCGCTGCCGACGCGTGGCGTGGCGATGACGAAGCAGCTCTTCGAGCACGCCCACACGGCGTCACTCGAGGAGCAGCTCGAGCTCGAGGCCGCGCTCCAGCAGGCTGCGACCGGGACGGAGGACTTCGCCGAGGGTGTTCAGGCTTTCCTCGAGAAGCGACCTCCCGACTTCAGAGGTCGGTAACGGCATGGGGTCAGACCCGTGGGGTCTGACCCCCTCCTGCTGCCAGCATGGGGCCAGAGCCCACGGGTCTGGCCCCGGCTTCGAGTGCCGAGGCGGGCTCGAGCTGTGACGCCGATCACGACCGTCGACTACCACACCGGGGGCGAGCCGTTTCGGATCGTCACGGGAGGAGTCGAAGCTCCGCGGGGAGCAACCATTCTCGACAAGCGCCGCGGCGCGCTGGAGCGCCTCGATCACGTGCGGAGGCTCCTCGTCCACGAGCCTCGCGGCCACGCCGACATGTACGGCTGCTTCGTCGTCGAGCCCGACGACGATCGTGCCGACCTCGGCGTCGTCTTCTTCCACAACGCGGGCTACTCGACCGCTTGTGGCCACGGGACGATCGCGCTCGTCACGTGGGCGCTCGACGAGGGCATTGTCGAGCGCTCGGAAGGAGAGAACCACGTCGTCGTGGACGTTCCGTCGGGGCGCCTCGACACCTGGGCGCAGGTCGAGAACGGTCGCGTGCGCTCGGTGCGCTTCCGGAATGTCCCGGCGTTCGTCTGGGCGGAAGGCGTCGAGCTCGAGGAGCGTACGGTGGACGTCGCTTTCGGTGGCGCCTTCTACGCGTCCGTTGAAGAGCGCGTCGAGCCAGGCGAGCTACCGCGTCTGATCGAGCTCGGCCGCGAGCTCAAGCGCGAGGTCGAGGCCTGGCAGGACGTCGTCCATCCGCTCGAGCCCGAGCTTCGCGACGTCTACGGGGTGATCTTCTGGCAGGAGGAGGCGGAGCGGCCCTTGACGCAGCGCAACGTCACGGTCTTCGCCGACGGCGAGGTCGACCGCTCACCATGCGGTAGCGGCACTTCGGCGCGACTCGCGCTGCTCGATCGCTCGGGGCGTCTGCCGCGCGGACACGAGCTCGTCCATCGCGGCATCGTCGGCTCCGAGTTCCGCGCCCGCGTCGTGGGCGAGGACGAGGTCGCCGGCATACCCGCCGTCGTGACGGATGTCGAAGGCAGTGCGTTCCGGACCGGCGAGCACGTGTTCACGCTCGACCCGGACGACCCACTGGGAGACGGCTTCCTGCTGCGCTGACCCTTCAAGAGCTCCTGACGCAATGAACGGCCATGTCGCCGTGCGGCGCTGGACGCCCTGATGCCGCGTCCTCAGTCGCACCCATAACGCTGCGGATATGGGGCGCTCCCTGCGCCCTTGCCTCACGGCGTCCAGCATCCGCACAGCGACGGGCGATCATCGCGTTCGAAGCTCCCAGGGCGTGTCGAGACCCGCCCGTGCGGGTATTACTTCGGGATCGCCACGAACGTGCTTCCGAAGAGATACTCCGCGCCGACGCTCGTCGCGCGCGGGGGAATGGGAGAGGTGTACCGTGCGACCGACTCCGTTCTAGAGCGAACTGTCGCGGTGAAGCTGCTCTCGGGCCGCTTCGCGCGCGAGCCGGAATCCCGGGCGCGGTTTCAGCGCGAGGCGTTGGCCGCCGCACGCCTCTCCGGTCGCCGAAACGTCGTGACCGTCTTCGACGTCGGGGAGCATCGCGGACGGCCGCTCATCGTGATGGAGTACCTGGACGGAGGGTCGATCTTCGATCGTCTCGAGCGTGGACAAGTCACCCGGGAGCAGGCTCTCGAATGGCTGACGCAGACGGCTACAGCGCTCGATCACGCTCACTCTCATGGGATCGTGCACAGGGACGTGAAGCCCGCGAACCTCCTGCTCGACCGGGACGGGAGCGTGCGCGTCTCGGACTTCGGGATTGCGTCGGCAACGGGTTTCGACACGCTGACGCTCCCGGGGATGGTTCTGGGTACGGCCGGGTACCTCTCCCCCGAGCAGGCGCGGGGCGAGCCCGCGACCCCCGCGAGCGACCGGTACGGCTTCGGCGTCGTGGCGTTCGAGCTCCTCACCGGTCGGCGCCCGTTCGCAGGCGACACGCCCGCTACGCAGGCGTTCGCGCATCTCCACGCCGACGTGCCGAGCGCGACCGCACTCGACTCCTCGCTCCCTCCTGCGGTCGACGCTGTGTTCGAGCGCGCCCTGGCGAAGGATCCTGCCGCTCGACCAGCGTCCTGCGGTGAGCTCGTCGCCGATCTCCGGGTTGCCTTCGCGTCTGACGGCGGACGTTCCGAGCCCGCCCATGAAGCGCAGACGCCCACCCTTCTCCTGCCCGCCGCCGGCACGCCGACGAAGCGTGTGCTTCCAACGCCGCCCGTACGCCGAACTCGGCGTCGGTCCAACGGCGCCGCGCTCACCCTCGTCGCTGTCGTGGTCCTGGCGGCGGGGGTCGCGACCGCCGTGTTGCTCGACGCGACCAGGGACGCCGGGCCCCAGGCGAGGCGACCCGCCGGGAGCCCTCAGGCGACGACGACGTCTTTGCCCACCGAAGCCGAGGCGCCCGCGCCTGCCGCGCCGAGCGGCGCCGACCTGAACGACGCCGGTTTCGCTCGGATGCAGGCTGGCGACTACGAAGGCGCCCTACCGCTCCTCCGCGACGCAGTCCTCGCGCTCCGCGGCTCGGGCTCAATCACCGAGGCGTATGCGAGCTACAACCTCGCTTCCACGCGATTCGCGCTCGGGCGCTGCGACGGTGTCATCGGCCTGCTCGACCGCTCCGAGAGGATTCAGGGCGAGCGCTCCGAGATCGACCGGCTTCGGAGCGAGTGGGACGCGACGTGCGGCGACGCTGACGAGGAAGGTCGTGGCAACGGAAAGGGCAACGGTCGTGGCCGGAAGAAGGGCCACGAGGACTAGGCAACGTTACGTCGCGAGCTTCGTGAGGATCTCGCCGTCTTCGGGGAACCGACCGACTACGTGCTTGGAGAACACGAGTTCGCCGTCGACGAGGACGTCGAACTGGCCGTGTCCGCCCGGCGTGGCTTTCGCCTCGGCGCCCGTCCTGGACTCGATCTCGGCCGCGAGACTCGTGGCCCGTGTGTCATACCCGCTTCAGGTGGGGCAGTAGAAGATCTCGACCCTCACGCGCGAGGACTCTACCGGCCGGACCGCGCGTCGCCGTACAGGTCGAAGTCGCCCGCGAGAATTCGATCGAGGCGGCCGGTCCGGTATCCACGAACGCTGTCGCGCACGAGCGGCGCGCGGCCCGGGCGGTAGCGCCTGACGACGACTGTGGACGGCCCCGCCTCTTCGACCCTGTGCAGAGACAGGCGTGTGAGCGAGCCAGCCCCGGCCTCGGGCCCCTCGGGGCGCGGGAGCACGAGCACGCGGACGTGCTCGCGGTCGACGACCTTCGCTCCGTCGCGCTCTTCGTCCACCTGTTCCAGGACGTGGAAGCCGGACTCGAGAGCGAGGATCTCTCCACATCCGAGCCCCGAGATCGAGAGCAGGTGCTCTCCCGACGGCGCGTCCAGCCGGTCGACATGCATGCCTCGATCCTCGGCCCAGGCCACGTACATCTCGGCGAGGAGCGCCGCGAAAGGCTCAGCCTCGGCGCCCGGATCCGTGCCCGAGGCGCGTAGGTGGACGAGGACGTCCGTCGGCGCGCCCGCGGCCACGCCGGCGAGGGCGCGGTCGAGCACGTACAACCGGCCGGAGAGGAGCTCGACGAGCTCGGAGTTCGCTCGCCCGCCGGACCTGACGCTCCTGGCGACGCGCACACCTAGCCGCTCAGCGGTTCGCGTGGCTGCGTCGAGCCGGTCGAGGTACTCGGCATCGGCAAGGATCGAGAAGCGGTCCGAGCGATCCCAGAACCCGGGCTCGGACATGGTGAAGAGGGCCCGACTCTTGCGCTCCTCTAGCGCGCTGACTGCTCGAACGATCCGGGTGAGCTCCGCTTGCAAGAACGCCACCGACGCCTCGTCCCCGCGGGGCGAGCGATGCAGGGCGGGGAGGTCGAGCTCGGCGGGCTCCTCCGCATCCTCGGCTCGCTGCTCCTCGACATCGGGATCGACGAATGTGACCTCGATGCGATCGCCGCCGGCCGCGGTGATGAACAGGAACTGGTCGCCGTCCGGAACGGCCTGCTCGACGATGGCTGCCGCGAGCGGCGCCAGGAGGTAGCGCTCGAGAGCGCGCTTGAGCGGGCGGGCGCCGAGCTCGGGGCTGAACCCCTTCTCGATCAGGAACGCATACGCTGAGTCGTCCATCTCGACGGCCCACGGCCGCCCACGCAACCCACGTCGAGCGAGAGCGTCCGCCAGCTCCTTGTCGAGCAGCGCTCGCATGGCGGAACGCTCGAACGGGCGGAAGACGACGATCCGGTCGAGCCGATTGACGAACTCCGGGCGGAACGAGGCACGGACCGCACGCTCGACGCCGGCGCTCGAGAACGACCGCTCCGGAGGCTCGAACCCGACGCTCGGACCACGCACGAGCGGCGAGCCGACGTTCGACGTGAGCACGATCACGCTGCGGCGGAAGTCGACGACGCGGCCCTGGAGATCGGTGAGCCGTCCGTCGTCGAAGACCTGGAGGAAGAGGTCGAGAACGGGCTGAGCAGCCTTCTCGAACTCGTCGAGCAGGATCACCGCGAACGGGTCCTTCCGGATCGAGGAGATCAACGCTGCGCCGTGCGCGTCGGTGGCCGTGTCCGAGAGCAGCCGGTCGAACGACTCAGGCGTCTGGTACTCGCTCATGTCGAGGCGGACGAGCCGGTCCGCCGAGCCGAACAGGAACTCCGCGAGCGCCTTGGCGATCTCGGTCTTGCCGGTGCCCGTCGGCCCGACGAAGAGGAACACACCAAGCGGCCGGGTGGGATCGGTAACACCTGCCTTGACCATCGCGATGCGCTCGACGATGCAGTCGACGGCCTCCGGCTGCTCGAGCACGCGCCGCGCGAAGAACGCGCGCACCTCCTCGAGAGGAAGAGGCGCTGCAGGGTCGAGGAGCGCGAGAGGAAGCCCCGAGCTCGCTGCGAGCGTCGCGAGCACGTCGGGGCCGTCGAAGCTCTCGGCGCCGTGCTCGGCGGCCTCGGCGGCGGTCGCCAGGAGGAGCCGCAGAAGGTTTCCAGGCGGTGCGATGCTCGGCAGGAACTGCTGGGCGAGCTCGAACGCCTCCGCGAGCGTCTCGTCGTCAGTCTCGACGTCGAGCGGATCGTGCTCGAGCGCATGCCGTGCGACTGCGATCGTGTCGGCCTGGTCGAGCGGGCGCACGCGCACCATCTCGAAGGCGCTCTTCACCCGCGGCCGCGTGGAGACCAGAAGCTCCGCCGCGGTGGGAGTCACCTCGCCGACGATCGTGATCGCCCCCGACTCGATGTGGGGCAGCAGCGCGTCGAGCAAGCCCAAAGGGCTGCGGGAGTGCTGTCCGGCAAAGAGCGTCTCCTGGAGCTCCGGGAGCACCCAGATCACGCCCTGTCCGGCGACGGACGCCACGAGCGTCTTGACGCGACCCTCGAGCTCGCCGATGTACACGGCGCCGGCATTGAGCTGAGCCGCTGTCGTCTCGAACACGATCGTCGTGTCGTCGATCCAGTCGAGCGCGACCCGGGCCAGCGCCGTCTTTCCCACTCCGTGCTCGCCCACGAGGAGCACCGATCGCGGAGGTGTCTGCTCGAGCGCCGAGACGACGAGCTCCACGAGCTCGCGCCGTCGGCCCGCGAGAAGCGCAGGTGGGTCGTCGAACGGCCGCTCCCAGACCCGCCCGACGTCTCCCAACTGTCGCAGCGCCCGCCACTTCTCGAAGCTCGCCCGAAACGCGGGTCCGAGCTCGGCCTCGAAACGATCGACGAACGACTCGAGGGCGTCGATGTTCTCGGGCGAGACCTTTGCGAATGTATCGATGTCGACGTTTTCGCCCGAGGCAATGCGATCGCTCACGAACTCGGCGACGAGCTCGTGTCGAATCGACTCGAGCGCGGGCAGGACCGAGCCGATCACGGGTGTCGCGGCGTGTCTTGCGAGCGCACGGAGGAGCAGGGTGTCTTCGCAGTTGGACGGCCGAGCAGGATTTCGCTTTGCCCAGGCGACCCATTCCTCGGGAACGTCGTCGCGCTCGGCGAGCGCCGCGAGCGCCATCGACGCGACCCAGCCGTCGCTGTCGCGGCTCAGCAGGACGACGTCGTCGACCGGTGTGTCGTCGTCGGCGAGCGCGGCCACAATCCGCTCGAACGCCGGTTGTACCTCCAGGGCTTCGACGCTCATCTGCCACCAATCGAGCTCGGCTTCCAGCTCGGCCGCGGCGCCACGTACGTCGTCACTCCCGAGCTCGCCGCCGACGTCCCAGCCCTCGTCGCGCCGGATGCGGGGACCGATCTCCTCCCAGATCGCCACGACGATTCCGATCGCCCCGATCACGGCGAGCGTGATGACGACCCACTGGAGAACGGCTCCCATGTGGGGCTAGAGGCTAGCCCGCCCGACCTCTGAGGAGAGGACGCGCTCCACCCGATCGTGGAGCGCGTCGTCGACGAGGCCGCGGTAGAAGCACGTCGTTCGTCTCCGCAGGACGTCGTCCGCACTGCGTGCCCATTCGTGTGTAAGCGCGTAGCGGACCTGGGCCTCGATGTCAGGACCGTCGGGGTGCAGCCGCTCGAGGAGCGAAGGATCCTCGGCTGCGGGAGCGAGCACCTCCGCCGCGAGGCTTCCGTACAGGTGCAGGAGATGCTCGCGCACGTGCGCGTCGAGGCTCTTCGGCAGGACGATCTGGTCGAACCCGCCTGCGCCGGGGAGCTGCCACGGCCGTCTGTCGAGCCGGTGCAGGCCGAGGTCCGTACGAAGCCTGTCGAGTGCCTGGAGCGCGATCTTCCGGTAGGTCGTCAGCTTGCCGCCGGCTACGTTGAGCATTCCTCCCGGGCTGCGAGTGAACACGGTCTCCCGCCTCGCGCTCACGCTTTCGCCGTCGCCTGCCGGTAGCACGCGTAGCCCGGCGTATGCGGCCCTCACGCGATCGCGGGCGACGACCTCGGGGGGGAGGGCTACGGACGCCTCGTCGAGGATCTGCTCGATGTCCGTCTGAGTGACGGCGAAAGCGCCCGGGTCGCCGGAATGCTCCTCGTCGGTCGTGCCGAGCAGGAGCATGTCGTGCCAGGGAACGGCGAACGTCACCCGCACGTCGTCCTGGACGATCGTCAGAGCCGCGGCCCACGCCTCGTCGAGTGTCACGAGCACGTGCGCCCCCTTGCTCAGCCGCACGGACGAACCAGCGCGCGGGTCTTCCAGTCGTCGCACCTGATCCACCCAGGGCCCTGCGGCGTTGACGACGGCGCGCGCATGGACCGTGATCTCCTCACTGTCGACGCGGACCTCGGCGCCCGAGACCCGCCCGTTCGACGAGCGGAGCCCGACCACCTCGGCGCCGTTGAGCGCGGACGCTCCCCGTTCCACGGCCGCACGGACGTTCTCGAGGCACAGGCGGGCGTCGTTCGTGGTGGCGTCTGTGTAGAGCGCACACGAGCGCAGCCCGTCGAGCCGTAGCGGCGGCACCAGCTCACCGGCTTCACGCGGGTCGACGAGCCAGTTGATCCGCGACCGGGCGAGCGCGGAGTAGAGCACGATCCCGCTCTGCACGAAGGCCGGGCGATAAGGGCCTCCACGGTAGAGGGGAAAGAGAAACGGCGTTCGGTGGACGAGATGCGGCGCGACGATTCTCGCCAGGACTCGTCGCTCATGGTGGGCCTCGCGCACGAGGCGCACGTCGCCGAGTCGGAGATAACGGAGACCGCCGTGGATGAGCTTGGAGGACGAGCTCGAAGTGGCGCCGCCGAAGTCGCCCTTGTCGACGAGCGCGACGGCGAGACCTGCCCGCGAGGCGTGAGCGGCGATTCCGGCGCCGATGATCCCGCCGCCGATGACGAGCACGTCGAAGCGTCGTGTGGCGAGTTGCTCGAGCGTGCGACGGCGAGTCAGACCCGGAGCGGGCTCGCCCATGCTTTGCTCCCTGCCGTGGGTCGTTCCCGAGTCGACCATCGCCGGGAGAGCCTAAAGGCCCGCCTGTCGAAGTTGAAAATGGCCGACGGGCGACGTGCCGTCGAACTCCTCGTCCTGGTTGGATTGCGGCCGGATGCCGCTCTCAGCACTGGCGCTCGCCCTCGGCGCAGCCTTCCTGCACGCGCTCTGGAATCTGCTTCTGGCGCGGGCGCCCGACGTGGAATCCGCAACCGCCGTCGCCCTTCCCGTCGGCATCATCGCGTTCGCACCCGTAGCCGTGCTCGCTTGGGATGCCGATCCGAAAGTATGGCCATTCCTCGTCATCACGTCACTCCTCCAGCTGACGTACTTCGTGCTTCTGACCGCCGCGTACAGTCGTGCGGATCTCTCGTTCGTCTACCCGATCTCCCGCGGATCGGCTCCGGTGCTCGTACTGGTCGCAGGGCTCATCGTGCTCGGGGAGACGGCCTCGGCCGCACAGGTGGCCGGAATCCTGACGATCACGGCCGGTGTGCTCCTCGTGCGCGGGATCGGCGGGAGCGCGAGCGCCGCCGACCTGGCGCTCGCGCTCGCGATCGGCGCGTGTATCGCCACCTACACGCTGATCGACCAGAGGGGTATCCAGTACGCCTCTCCGGTCGTGTACCAAGAGCTGTCCATGATCCCGGCAGCCGCAGGCTTCCTCCTTCTGACGCTCCGGCGCCGTGGGAGACGGGCAGTGAGAGAAGCTGTCGGGCCTGCCTCCGTCGCCGCCGGGCTGGCGACCTTCGGCGCGTACATCCTCGTGCTCGCGGCTCTCGCTCGAGCGCCCGCGGCATCGGTGGCCGCCGTGCGCGAGACGAGCATCGTCATCGCCACGGCATTCGCCATCCCGCTCCTTCACGAACGGGTGAGCGCGCCTCGGCTCGCGGGCGCTGTGCTCGTCGTCGTCGGCGTCGTGCTGCTCGGCGTCTAGCGGCACGCAGCGAGATCGCCTTTCCGGCGCCGTCCGGGACGGGCAGCTTCGCGTGTGCGGCGGCTGCGGCCGCGACCTGTCTCCGCCATCGGCTCGACCCATGCGCAGGCGCGGCTCCGCTTTCGTGTCGACATGGATCAGCATGTGCTCTCCCGTCGCAACCGCTTCGCCTGTGGTTGGACGAGCCATCGTGTGGAAGAGATGCACGCGCTTCTCGTCCGATCCGAGCACTTGGGTCTCCACGGAGAGAGGCTCGAGCGCGGCGACCTCGCGGAGGTACCGGACGTGGGTCTCGACGGTGTACGCGCTGTGGCCGCGCTCGAGGTACGCGCATCGAGGCCGACATGGCGCAGGAACGCGTCCGTCGCATAGCCGAAGACGTCGCCGTAGCGGGCCTCGGTCATGTGGCCGTTGTAGTCGACCCACGAGGGATCGACGGTCGTCTCGTAGAGGGGCAGGGGTCGCGTCGGGTCCAGGTCGAGTCGTTGCGGGCGCAGCCTCCGTGAACAGCCTGGCTTCGTGCGCGTGGAGCACGGCGCCCGCCGCGTACTCGCGCGACCGTAGAGCGTGTAGGAGGGCGACGAGATTGTCGTCGCGGATCCGCTCGAGCTCGCGGACCGAAAGGCCGCCCGCTTGGTGGTCCGACTGTGCGGCGAGCTTCTCGATCAGCTCGTCCGTGAGCTCCGGAACATCGGTGAGCTTCGTCCACGGCCACTCGAGCGCCGGTCCGAACTGCTCCAGGAAGTGACGCATTCCTTCCTCGCCGCCCGCGATGCGGTACGTCATGAAGGTGCCCATCTGCGCCCAGCGCAGGCCCGCCGCGTACCGGATCGCGTCGTCGACCTCCTCGACCGTCGCGACGTCGTCGTGCACGAGCCACAGCGCCTCTCGCCACAGCGCCTCGAGCAGGCGGTCGGCTACGAAGCCGTCGATCTCCTTGCGCACGCGCAGGGGCTTCATGCCGAGCGACGTGTACAGCCCGAGCGCCCGCTCGACCGTGTTCTCCGACGTCTGCTCTCCCGCGACGACCTCGACGAGAGGCAGCAGGTACACCGGGTTGAAGGGATGCCCGACGACGAAGCGCTCGGGGTGGGTCATGTCGGCCTGCAGCCGGGACGGCAAGAGGCCCGAGGTGGAGGAGCACACGAGTGCGTCCGGTCGCGCGAGCTCGTCGATCTCCGCGAGCAGTCGCCGTTTGAGCGCTTCGTTCTCGGGTGCGCTCTCCTGCACGACGTCGGCGTCGCCGACAGCCTCTGCAGAGGGAGGCGGCGAACGAGACCGAGCCGCGGACACGGGGCGCAAGCGTCAACTTGGCCCACGCGCGCTCGGCGTTCTCGAGCATGTCTCGTACCCGCCGTTCCGCGTCCGGATGAGGGTCGGACACGATCACGTCGACCCCGTTCTCGACGAAACGACCTGCCCAGCCGCCGCCGATCACACCGCCACCGACGATTGCGACGCGCATCAGGCGCGTGTCAGCCGGAGCTTCTCGCGCACCTCGGCCGGACCGAGGACACCCACGTTCATCGCCTCCAGGATCGTCACCGCTCGCTCGACGAGCGCGCCATTCGTCGCCTTCGCGCCCCGCTCGAGCCAGATGTTGTCCTCCAGCCCGACGCGGACGTTGCCTCCGACGAGCGGCGCAAGCGCGACGTAGGGAAGCTGCATGCGACCGATCGCGAAGGCGGAGAAGACGCATTCCGGCGGAAGCTGGTTGACCATGGCGAGAAGCGTCGACGGGTCGTCCGGTGCGCCGTAGGGAATACCCATGCAGAGCTGGAACATCGCGGGCTCGTCGACGAGGCCCTCGGCGAGGAGCTGCTTGGCGAAAACGAGGTTGCCGGTGTCGAAGATCTCGATCTCGGGGCGCACGCCGAGTGCCTGGATCTGCCGCGCCATCTCCCGCAGCATCGAGGGCGTGTTCGTCATCACGTAGTCGCCCTCGGCGAAGTTCATCGTCCCGCAGTCGAGCGTGCAGATCTCCGGCCGGAGCTCTGCGACGTGCGCGAGCCGTTCCGTCGCGCCTGCCATGTCGGTGCCCGTCGGATTCGGCGGGAAGGGGCGACTTCGACGCCGCCGAGCACGAGGTCGCCGCCCATCCCGGCCGTGAGGTTGAGGACGACGTCGACGTTCGGACGCGCGGATCCGCTCGACGACCTCCCGGTAGAGCGCAGGATCGCGCGACGGGCCGCCTGTCTCCGGATTCCGCACGTGGATGTGGGCGATCGCGGCTCCGGCTCGCGCCGCCTCGAGCGCGGCGTCCGCGATCTGCGCGGGCGTCACGGGCACGAGCTCCGAGCGGTCGGTCGTCGCACCGACACCCGTCACCGCGCAGGTGATGAAGACCTCGGTGTTCACCGGCCGCTGACTCTACGACGTGCACGCGGGGAAGGCAGGGCCAGGGCTTCAGTCGAGCGTGCTCGACGCGGTGCTCGGATCGCGACAGCCAGCCGCGAGAGATCTCGACTCCCCAACCCGGTCCCGGTAGGGATGGAGACCATCCCGTCGACGACCTCCTGGCGCGGCTCGTACATGCCGACCTGCCACGGATAGTCTCGATCGGGCTCGATCGAGAACTCGACGTACGGGCCCGCGTTCTCGATTGCGCCGAGAAGGTGCAGCGTGAAGACGAGCACGAGCGAGTGGTTCGCCGCGTGCGGCGTGCACGGGAGACCTGCAGCGCCGGCCAGCGCGGCGACACGAAGCGCCTGCGTCAATCCGCCGACGTAGCAGACGTCCGGCTGCACGACGTCGACGGCTCGCGTCCCGACCATCTCGCGCCAGACGCGCTGGTCCCAGTCCTGCTCGCCGCCGGTGACGTCGAGCTCGAGCGCCTCCGCGACCTCGCGCGTCCAGTCGAGCTCCCAGTACGGGCACGGCTCCTCGAAGTGCGAGACGCCGTGCTCCTCGAGCATCCGGCCCACCTCGATCGCCTTCGCAGGCGTGTAGCAGCTGTTCGCGTCCACGAGCAGGGCAGCGTCGTCACCGAGGGCGGCGCGGACCGTGCGGACGATCTCCTCCGTGCGCCCGGGCCACTCGTCCTCGTCGTGGCCGCACTCCTTGCCGATCGCGGAACTTGAACGCGTCGAACCCGTCGCTGTCGCGGAGCCGGACGAGCCGCTCGGCCTCGTCCCTGGGCGAGATGTCGCGGCGCATGCTCGAGCCGTAGGCGCGCACGCTGCGCGCGGTCGGCCGCCGAGGAGCTCGCAGACGCTCCTTCCCTCGAGCTTGCCGCGGAGGTCCCAGAGGGCGGTCTCGAGACCGGCGAGCGCGCGGTAGAGATATGAGCCCGGGAACTTGTGCTCCCGCTCGGGGATCGTCGTCGACGAGAAACTCGATGTCGAGCGCGTCCCGACCGAGCGCGTGCGGCGCGACCTGCCGGTGGAGGACCTGCGCGGTGATGTCGGCGTTGTAAGGTGCGACCTGACCCCAGCCCTCCGCTCCGTCGTCGGTTTGTACGCGGACGAGGGCAACGTCCGCGTTACCGAAGGTCTCGACGCTCTGGATCTTCACTCGACGTCGAAGACGATCACGTTGCGCAGGGTGGCGCCGTCCCCGACAGCGCGCGATCGCCTCGTTGATCTGCTCGAGCGGGTAGCGAGCGGTGATCAGCTCGTCGAGCTTGAGCCGCCCGCGCCGGTAGAGATCGACGAGGGCGGGCACCGCGATCCCGAGCCTCGTGGAGCCCATGTTGCTGCCCAGGATCCGCTGTCCGTCGCCGGCGAAGTCGACGGCGACGACGCCGAAGGTGGCGCCGGAGGGCGGCAGGCCGACGACGACGAGGGTGCCGCCTCTGCGGAGGAGGCCGAGTCCCTGCTCGACCGCCTGGGTCGAGCCGACCGTGACGAAGACGTAGTCGGCGCCGCGCCCTCCCGTGAGGGCGCGCACCTCCGCCGCCGGGTCGCACGCCGCGGGATCGAGGGTGTGGGTGGCGCCGAAGGCGGTCGCGGCCTCGAGCTTGGCCGGCGAGAGTCGAGAGCGACGATCGGCTGCGCACCGCGAGATGAGTGCTCCCTGCACGCTGTTGAGGCCGACGCCGCCCGTGCCGATGACGACGACGCTCGAGCCGACGGGGACTTCGCGCAGTCGAGACGACCGCGCCCAGTCCCGTGATGACACCGCACGCGAGCAGCGAGGCTACGTCGAGCGGTACGAAGTCCGGCACGACGGCGAGCTGCGAGACGTCGACGACGACCTGCTCGGCGAAGGCGCCGGTGTTCATGGCCACGTGCACCGGCTCGCCGTCCGTCGTGTGGAGCCGGTCCGCGTGCGTCGATCGGGAACTCGGCCTCGCACAGGTACGGCTCTCCTCGCATGCAGAAGAAGCACCGGCCGCAGGTGCGGATCAGACTGACCACCACCCTGTCGCCGGGGCGCACGGCTTCGACGCCCACGCCCACCGACTCCACGATGCCCGCCGCCTCGTGGCCGTAGACGGCAGGAAGCTTGCCGCCCCACGCGCCTTCGGCGAAGTGGATGTCGCTGTGGCAGATCGCGCAGGCGGCGACTTTGACGCGGACCTCACCGGCCTCGGGCGGGTCGAGCAGGAGGTCCTCGATCGCGAGCGGCGCGCCGAACGCCCGGCAGACTGCGGCTTTCACGGCGCCGGCGCCGGCGGAAAGCGCGACTGCTGGTCGCGGGCGGCGACGTCCATGGTGTTCCTCGTGTACTGCGACTCCGCCGGGCGCGACTGGCTGGAAGTCCCAGGACTCGTGCGCGCCGAGCTGGAGCGCGCGGAAGACCGCGAGTCGCGCCTGCTGGCTCTCCCGGACGTAGCGCTCGATCGTCTCGAGATCCCAGCTTCTCGGCGACCTCGTCTCGAAACTCACGCGCGATCGTCGCGTGCTCCAGGATCTTCGGCGAGATTGACGAGCTCGAGCGGATCGCGTCGAGACGTCGAAGAGCTGATCGGGGTCGCTCGGCGTGTGGATGAACTTCCAGCGGCCGCGGCGGATCATGACCATGGGGCCGAGGACGCTCTCGGCGAGGTACTCGCCGCAATACCGTCGCGTCCGGGCTCTCGGGCTCACCCTCCAACAGCGGGACGAGACTGCGGCCGTCGACCGCGCGGGCGAGTCGCGTCGGAGAGGCCGGGGTTGGCGAGATCGGCGAGGGTCGGCACGAGGTCGGCGAGTGAGACGGGCTCCTGCACCCGGCGTGGCGCGAACCGACCGGGAGCATGAACGATCAGGGGTACGTGGGCGGGGTGCTCGCGGAAGGACATCTTGTAGAAGAGCCCGTGCTCGCCGAGGAAGTCGCCATGATCCGAGGTGAAGACCACGATCGTGTCGTCGTCGAGTCCGCACGCCTCGAAAGCGGCGAGGACCTCGCCGATCTTCTCGTCGACGTACGCGAGGTTCGCGTAGTAGCCATGACGTGCGGCGCGGACATCGTCGTCCGTAATCTCGAGTTCGCCCATCGCGCAGTCGTTCCAGAGGCGGCGACTGTGCGGATCGAGGAGTTCGGGCGGGAGCGCGGGCGCGGCCGGAAGGTCGATGTCGTCCTCCGCGAACAGGTCCCAGTAGCGCTGTCGGGCGACGTACGGATCGTGGGGGTGGCTGAACGAGACGCACAGGCAGAGCGGCACGTCGCGTTCGAAGCGGGCGTGATCGTAGAGGCGCCGGACGGCGTGGAAGGCGACCTCGTCGTCGAACTCGAGCTGGTTCGTGATCTCGGCCACTCCGGCCTCCTTCACGGACGTCATGTTGTGGTACCACCAGTCGATTCGCTCGCCTGGCCGGTTCCAGTCGGGAGTCCAGCCGAAGTCTCCGGGGAAGATGTCCGTCGTCAGCCGCTCCTCGAAGCCGTGCAGCTGGTCGGCGCCGACGAAGTGCATCTTGCCGGACTAGGCAGGTCCGGTAGCCCTCGAGTCGCAGGTAGTGCGCGAACGTCGGGACGGCCGACGGAAGCTCCGACGCGTTGTCGTACACACCCGTCCGCGATCGGCAGCGAGCCCGTCATGAACGCTGCCCGCGCGGGACGCGCACAGCGGGCTCGGCGTGTACGCGTTCTCGAAGAGGACGCCCTCGGCTGCCAGGCGATCGATCACCGGCGTCTTCGTGACGCGCGTGGCCGTGCGCGCGAAGGAAGAGCGCCGAGAGCTGGTCGACCATCACGAGGAGGATGTGCGGCCGGTCGCGCATGGCGCGCGCTGACGCTAGCACATCCGTCAGACGAGCGGCTCGTTCACCGCGTCGTCGAGGCCTCTCGGCCCTCGAGCACGTCGCGCACCGACTCGGTCGCGCGCCGCGAAGGCGGCCTCCTCCGCCCGCTCGCTGTACCAGCCCGCGTGCGGAGTGACGACGAGCCGCGGCGCCGCCGGCGCGGGCGACGTCGTCCGAGGGCGGCTCGACCTCGAGCACGTCGAGCGCGACACCGCCGAGGCGGCCGCTCTCGAGCGCGCTGAGCAGTGCCTCCGTGTCGACGAGCCCTCCCCGCGAGACGTTGACGACGTAGCGCGCCGTCGCGGCAGCAGCTCGAGCTCGCGCGCGCCGAGGAGCCCGCGCGTCTCGGGCGTCAGCGGCGCATGGAGGGAGACCGCGGTGCAGGACTCGAGCAGCTCGTCGAGCGTCGCCGGCCGCGACGCCCGCCGCGGCGATCTCGTCGTCCGGAGACGAGCGGATCGTGCGCGCGCGACGTCCATGCCCAGCGCCTGCGCACGCGAGGCCAGCGCGCGACCGATCCGTCCGAAGCCGATGACTCCGAGCCGGATGTCAGCGGCGCGCCGCAGCGGACCGGCCGCCTCGGTAGTCCCACGCTGCCGGCGCGCACGCTCCGGTCGAGCTCGACGACACCGCGCACGAGGGCGAGCAGAAGCGCGAGCGCGTGATCGGCCATCTCGTCGACGCAGTAGTCGGGGACGTTGCACACCCACACACCGCGCTCGGTCGCCGCTTCGACGTCGACGTGGTCGAAGCCGACGCTCGGCGTCGCGATGACGCGGAGTCGCGGAAGGCGCGTCGAGGTCGACGGCCGTGACCGGCTCCCACGACAGCAGCGCCGACGACGTCGTCGCCCGACCACGGCGGCGCCGATGTCTCGACGGACGACGTCTAGCCCGGTCAGGGCACCTCGAGCCACGCTCGAGCGGAATCGACGCGTCGCAGAGCACGCGGGTCACGACCTGTCAGCCTCGAAGTGAGGCGCAGACCTCGGCGAGCTCGGCGCTGAACCGCTCCATCAGCGGCAGGCGGGCCGACGGTGACGCGCGCGTATCCCGGCAGCCCGTAGTCCGAGCCCGGACGGATCAGGAGGCCGCGCTCGGCCAGCCGATCCCCGAGCACCACGTCGTCGACGTCGACTCGAGCGAGCACGAAGTTCGTCACCGAGGGGAGCGGCTCCAGCCCGGCGCTCGCGCAAGCCCGTCTGAAAGCGCGTCGCGCGCAGCCGCGACCTCCCGGCGCCGCGCGTCGACCGCCTTCGTCGCGCGCAGGCACGCGCAGCCCGCGGCGAGCGCAGCGCAGTTCACGTTGAACGGCTCCTCGAGCAGGTCGAAGTACGGAACGAGCGGCTCGTCGACGAGCGCGTAGCCGAGCCGCAGCCCGGCGAGCCCGAAGAGCTTGGAGAAGCTGCGCAGGACGATCACGCGGCGACCCTCCTCGACGTCGAGCTCCCGGCGGACCCGGCGATCCGGCGGGACGAAGTCGGCGTACGCCTCGTCGACGACTGCGACGCACCGCTCGGGCAGCGCGTCGAGGAACGCCGGCCACTCGTCCGCGCTCGAGCGCGGCGCCGGTCGGGTTGTTCGGGTCGCAGATCCAGACGATGCGGGCGTCCACGCGCCGGGCGGTCTCGGCGAGCGCGTCGAGGTCGATCGCGAGCCCGCGCATCGGCACGCGATGCACCGTCGCGCCGCGGGTCGCCGAGATCTGCGCGTACAGGCCGTAAGTCAGCGCCGGCACGACGACGTGCTCGCCGCGGCGCAGCAGCGCGGCTCGCAACGTGGCCCGATCAGCGCGAGGCTGCCGTGACCCGGGACGAACGTTCGTCGCGGCTCGTCCCTGAGTACGCCGCCGGCGACCTCGTTCCGGAAGTCGAGGTACGGCTGCTCGGGGTACAGCCACAGGTTCTCGAGCTCCGCGTGCACCGCTTCGAGACTCCGGGAGCGGTCCGAAGAGGTTCTCGTTCCAGCTCAGCTTGACGACCTCGTCGAGGCCGTAGAGCTCCTTCACCTCGGCGATCGTCAGTCCGAGCGCGAACTGATCGAGCTCGCTCGAGCTCCGGGACGACGATGCTGCTCCAGTCGGCCACGCCGCAACTCTATGGCGAACCGCATGCTTGCTTTCTTTGCACCGCAGGGGTTCAATGGCCCCGATGACCTCGCCGAGGTCGCGGACTACTGCTCGAGGAGGGCGCCGATGACAACGGCCGACGAAGCACTGAGCCGCGAGATCGAACGCGGCATGACGCGGCAGGACATTCTCCGCCGAGCAGCGGCGCTCGGAATCGTCGTCGCAGGGGGCACGTTCGGCCCGCTCACCGAGGCGGCGTTCGCCTCGACGCAGATCAAGCGGGGCGGCACGTTCCGGATCGGCATCGCGGGCGGCGGCACGACGGACTTCATCGACGGGCAGCACATCGTCGCGAAGCCCGACATCGTCCGGCTCGTCGTCGACGTTCGAGGGGCTCGCGTACTTCGACGAGAAGTACAAGCCGAAGATCGACGGGCTCGCCGAGGAGCTCAGGGCGGAGACGGCCAACCAGTACCTCATCCGCGTCCGCGAGGGCGTCGAGTTCCACAACGGCAAGACCGCTGACCGCGCGACGACGTCATCTACTCGATCCGGCGGACCACGAACGCGAAGCTCGGTCTCTTCGGCACTGCCGCGTTCGGCGCGATCGACCCGAACAGGATCAGGAAGCTCGACAAGCGAACGGTGCGCGCTCTTCCTGAAGCGGCCCGACGTGACGCTGCATCGACGCCTTCTGCCCAGTACTTCCAGGGCATCGTCCCGGAGGGCTACTCGCCGACGAGCGGCCGCGGCAAGGGCCCGCTGCAGTACATCGGGACGGGCGCCGTTCAAGGTCCAGAGCTTCACTGCCGGGACGGCAGAGCGTCCACGTGCGCAACGAGAACTACTGGCGCGACGGCCAGCCGTACTTCGACGAGGTCGTGATCATCGACTTCCCGCGACGAGACGGCGCGAGGTCAACGCGCTTCTCGGCGGCCAGATCGAGGCGATGGCCGACGTCCCGTTCGCGCAGGTGCCCGTCATCAAGCGGCCGCAAGGACCTGAAGATCTTCGAGTCTGCCGCCGCGGCGCGCTGGACGCCGATCACGATGCGCGTCGACGTCGCGCCGTTCAAGGACGTGCGCGTGCGGCAGGCGTTCCGGCTGCTCGCCAACCGGCCGCAGATGGTCGCGCAGGGCACTCTCCGGCTACGGCCGTGTCGGGAACGACATCTACTCGCCGTTCGATCCCTGCTACGCGGGCGACGAGTTCCCGCAGCGCAGGTACGACCCCGAGCAGGCGAGGTCGCTGCTGCAAGCAGGCGGGCAGGACGAGCCTCACGATCGAGCTCGTCACGACCCCGCGCGACACCGGCATGGTCGAGGGCGCGCAGATCTTCGCGCAGAACGCGAAGGCCGGCGGCGTCACCGTCAACGTCAAGAACGTCGACAGCCGACACTTCTACGGCGACCAGTACCTCAAGTGGACGTTCGCGGTCGGACTTCTGGGGCACGCGCAACTACCTCGCCGCAGGTCGGCGCTGGCGACGCTGCCGACGGCGACCGTTCAACGAGACGCACTGGGACGCACCCGAAGTACGAGGTTCACGCGCTCTACAGGCAGGCCCTCGGGACCGTCGACAAGAAGAAGCGGTGCGCAGCTCATCAAGCGAGATGCAGCGGATGGAGTACGACGAGGGCGGCCTACATCATCTGGGGGTTCAAGAGCCTCAGCTCGACGCGCTACAGCGCGAAGGTCGGCGGCTTCAAGATCGACCGCGGGCACGCTGAACCTCAACAAGTACGGGAACAACTTCCGCACGATCTACTTTGTCTAGCGAAGAGCTCGGGTCGAGGCGCCGGGGCTCCGTCATCGAGGGCTCCGGCCCGCGCGCCCGCCTCTCCGAGCACCGGTCGAGCTGCGGCCGGCGGCGGGCTCGGATCCTCCGAGGCATCACCGGCTTCATCGTGCGGCGGATCCTGCTCGGCGTCCTCACGCTGTTCGTCGCGCTCGCTCGTCATCTTCGCCGCGACGCAGGCGCTGCCGGGCGATCCCGCGCGAGCGATCCTCGGCCGGGGCGCGACGCCGGAGTCGCTCGCCGAGCTCCGCGAGCAGCTCGGCCTCGACAAGCCGGTCGTCGAGCAGTACAGCGACTGGATCGCGGGCGTCCTCACCGGGGACCTCGGCAATTCGCTCGCGGCAGGAGTCCCGTGAGCGAGCTGCTCGGGCAGCGGATCGTGAACTCGGCCTTCCTCATGCTCGCTCGCCGCGCTCGATCAGCGTCCCGCTCGGCGATCCTGATCGGGGCGGTGAGCGCGCGACGCCGCGACGGGCCGTTCGACCACACGATCTCGATGCTGCACGCTCGCGCTCGCGCGCGCTGCCCGAGTTCGTGGTCGCGCATCGCGCTCGTCGTCGTCTTCTCGACGACCGTCTTCGCACGTGCTCCCGGCGTCGTCGCTGATCGAGCCCGGAGCGCGCCCTGGAAGCTACCCGAAGGAGCTCGTGCTTCCGGCGCTCACGCTCGTCATCGCCGTGACCCCGTACATCGCGCGGATCATGCGCGCCTCGATGGTCGAGATCCTCGAGAGCGACTACGTGGAGATGGCGCGGCTCAAGGGCATGCCGGAGCGGCATCGTCCTCTGGCGGCACGCCGTCCCGAACGGCGATCGCGCCGACGTTCCAGGTGATCGCGCATCAACCTCGCGTACCTCGCCGGCGGCATCGTCGTCGTCGAGGCCGTCTTCAACTACCCGGGCATCGGCGCTCGCCTTCGTCGACGCCGTACGCGCCGCGACATGCCCGTCGTCCAGGCGCTCGCCCTGCTGATCGCTGCCGCTCTACGTCGTCCTCAACCTGCTCGCCGACCTCGCAACGATCCTCGTCAGCCCGCGCCTCCGGACATCGCTCAGGTGACCGACGGCGCTCGCCCTCGAGCAGGTCCCGTCGGCGCGCACCAGCCGCCCATGGCTCGTGCTGCTCGCAAGGCCACATGGCGGCAGACGCGCACGAAGATCGGCGTCGCGATCTGGTCCTCCTCGTCGTCCGTCGCGCTCTTCGGTCCGTTCTTCGCGCCGTATGCGCCGGACGAGGGCTTGACCCGGGCGGGAGGCTTCGTCTCGCGGTTCGAGCCGCCCTCGGACGAGGCGCTGCTCGGCACCGACAACCTCGGCCGCGACGTCTGAGTCGCGCTTCCTCTGGGGCGGTCGCTCGGTGCTCGCGCTGTCGGCGGCCGCGACCGCTCTCGGGGCAGTGCTCGGGATCGTCGTCGGTCTCCTCGCGGCCTACTCGCGCGGACGTCCTCGACGACGTTCTGATGCGCGCGCAGGACGTCATTCTCGCGTTTCCGCAGCTCGTCTTCGCTCTCGTCCTCGTGGCGACGGTCGGCCCCGAGCTCTGGCTCCTCGTCCTCGCCGTCGGCATCACGACCGTGCCGCGCATCGCGCGGGTCACGCGCGCGCGGCCGCGCTCGAGGTCGTCGAGCGCGACTTCGTCCGCGCCGCAGAGGGCATCGGCGTCCCGCGCCGGAAGATCCTCTTCGGCGAGGTCCTGCCGAACATCACGAGCCCGCTCGTCGTCGAGGTCGACGCTGCGGCTGACGTTCAACATCGCGGTCATCGCGGCGCTGAGCTTCCTCGGCTTCGGCCTGCAGCCGCCCGCCGCCGACTGGGGCCTGATGATCAACGAGAACCGGCAGGGACTACTCGCGGGCCAGCCCTGGGGCGTCGTCATGCCCGTCATCGCGATCGGCCTGCTCACGATCGGCACGAGCCTCATCGGGGACGGGTTCGCGCGTGCGGCGATCGGGATCGACCGCGGGAGAACACGGGAATGACGCTCCCGCGCTCGCAGGTCGACGGTCTCCGCGTCGAGCTCGAGGGGGAGGGCATCGACATCGTCGACGAGGTCTCGTTCCGCGTCGACGCCGGCGAGGTGCTCGGGCTCGTCGGCGAGTCGGGCTCGGGCAAGACGACCGTCGGCCTCGCCGTCCTGGGCCACACGCGGCGCGGCGCCCGGGTCACCGACGGCGCCGTGCGTCATCGAGGGGCGCAACATCCTCGACCTCGGCTCCGCTGCGAGCGACAGTCGCTGCGGGGCAAGCTCGTCTCCTACGTCCCGCAGGATCCTGCCGCTGCGCTCAACCCCGCGCTCCGTATCGGCAAGCAGCTCTCGGAGACGCTCTCGGAGCACGGCTTCGGCGCCTCGGACGAGGAGCGGCGTGCGCGCATCAGGCGAGGCGCTCGCCGAGGTGCTGCTTCCGTCGCGACGACGCCTTTCTCGCCCGCTATCCCCACCAGCTCTCGGGCGGCCAGCAGCAGCGCGTCGCGCTCGCGATGGCCTTCGCCAACCGGCCGCGGGTCATCGTCCTCGACGAGCCGACGACGGGCCTCGACGTCACGACGCAGGCGCACGTGCTCGACGACCGTGCGGGACCTGTGCGGCGCGCACGGCGTCGCCGCGCTCTACGTCAGCCACGACCTCGCCGTCGTCGCGACGCTCTGCCGCCGCGTGGCGGTGATGTACGCGGGCCGGATCGTCGAGATCGGCCCGAAGAGCGTCCTCTTCCGCGCGTCGGCACATCCGTACGCGCGCCGCCTCGTGGAGGCGATCCCGGAGCTGTCGGGGCGCGCACGCGCTCGTCGGGATTCCCGGTTCCGCGCCGCGACCCGGGCATCGCCCGGAGGGCTGCTTCTTCGCGCCGCGCTGCTCCTACGCCGTCGGATCGGTGCCGGGCCGAGTTCCCGCCGGTCGACCGCGCGTCGCCGACGGGCACGAGGTGCGCTGCTGCGGAGCACGACGCACGTGCTCGCGGACTCGCTCGCAGCCCGCACCGCGGCCGTCGTCACGCCCGAGGTGCCGGACGGCGATGCCCTCGTCGCCGTCGCGCGGCGTCGACGCGTCGCACGGCCCACGGCAGGTCCTCTTCGGCGTGGACGTCGCCGTCCGTCCGCACGAGTGCGTCGCGCTCGTCGGCGAGTCGGGCTCGGGCAAGACGACGCTCGCACGCTGCATCGCGGGGCTGCACACGAACTTCGAGGGCGAGATCACGTTTCGCGGGCGCCCGCTGCCACCCGGCGCGCGCGCGCGCGACCGCGAGACGCGACGGGAGATCCAGTACGTCTTCCAGAGCCCGTACACCTCGCTCAACCCGCGCAAGACGATCGGCCAGATCATCGCGCAGCCCTTCAGCCTGTTCTTCGATCTCGGGGGCCGGGAGATGCGGAGCCGCGACGGTGTCGGCGCTCGAGAAGGTCCAGCTCAGCGCGTCGGTCGTCGAGCGATACCCGCACCATCTCTCGGGCGGCGAGCGCCAGCGCGTCGCCATCGCGCGTGCGCTCGTGGCCAGCCCGCAGCTCCTGATCTGCGACGAGGTGACCTCGGCGCTCGACGTCTCCGTCCAGGCGGCGATCGTCGACCTGCTCGCGGATCTGCAGCGCGAGCTCGGGCTTGGCCTTCTGTTCGTCACGCACAACCTCGCGCTGATCCGGACGATCGCGCAGGAGGTGGTCGTGATGAGCGACGGGCGGATCGTCGAGCGAGGGGCCTCGCGACGCGGTGCTCGACGCCCCGCAGGCCGAGTACACGAAGAGGCTGCTCTCGGACACCCCGAGCATGGAGGCGGCGCTCGCCGCCTCGGGTTAGCGGACGATCTGGTCGACGGGCCGGAGCTCCATCGGCTAGAGGACGCGGAAGGCCCAGATGCGAACGAGCACGCTCGGCTCGCCGAGCGGCATCGCCTGGAACTCGTCGCCTCGCTCGACCAGCTCCCAGCGGCTTGTGCTCGCGAGGGCGTCGATCTTCTCGTCGAATTCCGGTGGCCCGCCCCCGTCGGAGCGCAGCGTGAAGATGACGTGTCCCCCCGGGCGGGTGATCCGGACGAGCTCGTCGAGGCTGGCTGCCGGCGCGTGCCCGGTCGTCAGGACGCCGGACGGCGATCACGGCGTCGTAGGCCGCGGTCTCGTAGTCGAGCCCGCTGCCCAGCGTCCCTTCGCGGAGGTCTCCGTAGATCTCCTTGCGGCGCGCTTCGGCGAGCATCCGCGGAGAGAGGTCGAGTCCGTCGAGACTGGAGAAACCCGCCCAGGCCAGCGCGACGCCGAGGAGTCCGGTCCCTGCGCCGACGTCGAGGATGCGTGCGTCGGCCGGAAGCAGCCTCCGCGCCACGGTCGCGACGGCCTCGGGCGAGCGGTACCCCATGTGGTCGACCAGCTCCCTGTCGTAGGCCGTGGCGATGCGGTCGTACTCGGAGCGCAGCTCAGCGAGATCGCGGGCGCCGTAGAGGCGATCGAGGTCGACTTTCGTTCCTTGCCGCGCCACTCGTGAGTGCGTGTACAGGAGCCAGCCGCCGACGAGCCCGCAGAACGCGATCATCACGACGTAGGCTGCGCGCTCCCCGGCGGAGTCTGCGATCGCGCCCGCGAGCAGCGGGCCGACCGTCGACGCCGCGGCCCAGCCGAGCATCACGAGGCCCATCACCGAGCCACGGCCGATCGCCGAGCGATGCGCACCAGCCGCGGCGAGGGGATAGATGATCGTGTCCATCGTCGACCAGGGCGGAGCACGCAGGAGGACGAACGCGACCGCGGCCGCCGTCGAGCTGCTCGCCAGGACGAGGAAGACGGTCATGCCGGAAAGAAGGGCGGCATAACCGCCGACGCGAAGCGTTGCGGATCGTGCACCCAGCCGCGCGACGCCCGCGCTCACGACGGTGTAGACGGCCGAGGCGATCGAGAACAGGAGCCCGATCTCGGCTGCGGAGGCACCGTTCTCACGCAGTTGGAGCGGTACCAGGAGATTGACGCCTCCGCCCACGAGGCCGATGAGCACGATGATCGCGATGCCGGCGAGCACGAGCTCGTCCCGACGTGCGAGCCGAAGCGCTTCCCGCAGCCGCTGCTGTGGAACCTCGGCGGTCGCCGAAGGCGCCGTTACGAAGAGCGCGGCGGTCACCGCAGCTGCCGCGATGGTGAGCACGAGGAACGGCGTCCCCGTCTCGTAGCGATCCGCGAGAACGCCGGCAAAGACCGGCCCGATCGTGAAGCCCAGCCCCGCCACCGTGGTGGCGAGGGCGAGCGCCCCGGCGCGACGCTCCTCCGAGAGCGAGTCCGAGAGCCACGACGCGCCCGCGCCCCAGAGAGCTCCGAACGCGATTCCGAACGCGATGCGAGCGGCGAGCAGCGTCGAGAAGTCGGTGGCGAGCCCCTGACCGAGAGTCGCCAGCGTGAAGAGACACGCCGAGGCGATCGTAACTCTGCGTGCGCCGAAGCGGTCCGCGAGCACTCCGAGCGGCAGCGCGACGACGAGTGCCGCGAGACTGGACGCGGCGAGGATCATGCCGGTCTCGACGCCGGAGAGCCCGAATTCGTCGGCAAAGGTCGGCGCGAGCGGGATCATCGCGATCCACACGAGCGTCTCGAGCAGGAAGAGCGCGTAGATCGGCGCGACCGTGCGGCGCATGACGTCCGTCAGTCTCCCATTCGCCTCAGGCGCAAGCTCGTGCCGCTGCGCGACGGAGCGAGAGCGCGCATGAGGGTGGGGGTCTAGACGTCAGCCGAGCGATACGACGACGGTCTTCGGCTCCGTGAACGCCTCGAGCACCGAGCTTCCGCCCACGCGTCCAACGCCCGAGCTCGAGCCGGCGCGGCCACCGAAGGGGAGGTGGCTCTCCCAGTAGTTCGTCGACTCGTTGATGTTGACCCACCCTGCGTCGACCGCCTCGGCGAAGCGCAGGCCGCGCGCGAGGTCTCGCGTCCAGACCGCGGTCAGCAGCCCGTACGGGGACGCGTTGGCGATCCGCAGAGCCTCCTCGTCGCTCGAGATACGCGTAACGGGAACGACCGGTCCGAAGGTCTCCTCGCGCGCGACCTCCATCTCCTCGGTCACCTCCGTGAGGACGGTCGCCTGCCAGTAGAGGTCGGTGGGAAATCCCGCCGCGCGGCTCCCGCCGACGACGAGCTCCGCGCCCCTGTCGACTGCGTCGGCCACGTGCCGATCCATCTTCTCCGCGGTCGGCTCGTTGTTGAGCGGGCCCATGGTGGTCTCGTCGGCGAGCGGGTCGCCGAGTCGGACAGCACGCTCGACGACGGCATCGACGCACTCGACGAACTCGTCGTAGACGTTCTCGTGGACGAGGTAGCGCTCACCGGCGGTGCAGCTTTGGCCGGCGCAGAGGAACGAGGCCGTGACGCTGGCCTCGGCGGCGCCCTCGACGTCCGCGTCGTCCAGCACGACCATCGGCCCGTTTCCGCCAAGCTCGAGCAGGGTTGCCTTTCCGGCGGCACGCGCGGCGACAGTGAGCCCGGTCTGCACCGAGCCGATGAAGCCGATCCCGTGGACTCCCGGGCTCGACGCGACCTCGTCGCCGACAACGGGGCCGGGTCCCGTCACCATGGAGAAGACACCCGCCGGAAGCTCCGCGTCGACGACGCACTCGGCGAGCTTCACGGCGCAGACCGCCGTGGAGGGAGCGGGCACCCAGACGACGGCGTTGCCCGCTGCGAGCGCGGGCGCGATGAGCTCGGCGGGCATCGTGTACGGCCAGTTCCAGGGGGTGATCACGCCGACGACGCCACGAGGCACGCGATACGCGAGGATCCGCTTCGACGCGTCGACCGAAGGGGGCATCGATCCCGCGAGGCGCGTCGCGTCCGCGGAGGCCATGTGCCAGTACACGACGAGCTCCTCGACCTCGCCGTAGGCCTCCGCCCGAAGCGGCTTTCCCTGGTCGAGGGTGAGCGTGCGCGCGAGCTCGTCTCGGCGCTCCTCGATCAGCTCGGCGACCCGCCCCATCGCGGCGGCACGCTCGAACGCGGACTTCGCGGCCCACTCTCGCCAGGCTTCGTTCGCCGCCGCGATCGCCCGCCCCGCGTCGGCGCGTGTGCCCTCGGGCACGGTGCCCAGCGACTCGCCCGTCGCCGGGCTCGTCGCCTCGAAGCGCTCGCCCGACTCCGACTCGGCCCACGCGCCGCCCACCACCATGCCGTAGTCCTGCGTCGTCACGCTCACGAGACTCCCTTCAGTTGTGGCTCAGGGCTCCCTCGAGAGTCCGTTGCCGCCAGCGCTCGGTGCCTTCGAGGTCGTTGAACGTGAAGATATGGAAGCCGGCCACATTCGGCCGCGGGTGGTCGAGGCTCTCGTCGAGCCCGCGGACGAGCGGATCGGGGTCGAAGTCGCCGCTGAGCGTGCGGCGGAGCCAGCCTCCGTGCGTGCGAAGGAAGCGCATCGAGTCGCCTACGCCGATTCGCGCCGACACGCGCAGGAGCTTCGTACGCGCGACGGGCCCGGGAAGCCCGATGTGGATGGGAAGGCGGGTTCCTCGCTCCCACACCGCTCCGACCCAGGCTGCGGTCACCGCCGGGTCGAAGCAGATCTGGCTGACGATGTAGGTCGCGAACTGCTCCTTCGCGAACATCGACCTGATCGTCGTCTTCGTCCGTGATGAACGCGTGGCTCTCGGGGTAGCCGGTGATCCCGACCTCTCGGAACGGGTGCCCGAGCTCGGCCAGCGCCTCGAGCAACGGGAGGGATCCGTCGAACTCGCCCGCGGGCTCCTCGGCGTCGCCGGCCATCACGAGCACGTCGCTCGCTCCCGCCGTGCGCAGGCGCTCGACCAACTCGGCGAGGTGGGTGCGGTCACGGACGTGCCGTGCCGCGAGGTGCGGCACGACGTCGTAGCCGTGTCCGGCGATCCGCTCGACGAGCCCGAGCGTGGGCTCGAGCCCTTTCCTCGGCGACGTCGTGATCGTCACCTTGACCTCGGTCGGGACGTGCTCGAGCACAGCCTCCTCGGCCCCCCCGAGCGGGATCACCTCGTAGCGGGGCCGCGCGAGGAGCTCGACGAGCCAGCTAGCCGACGTGCGACGTCTCCCCGGCCGCGCCGATCGCGACCTCCTGCTTGGGCGTGTCCTTCTTGGGGTCGATGAACGGCTTCCGGACGACCACCGCCGACTGACGGCCGGTCGGGGCCTCCACCTCGAGCTCGGTGCCGAACTCCGTGAGCTCGATCGGCAGCATCGCGTAGCCGATGTTCTTCTCGAGCCGTGGCGAGTAGCACGCAGAGGTGACCCTGCCGACCTGCGTCCCGTTTTTCGAGACCGCGAAGTAGTCGATCATCGCGCTGTCGTTGTAGCTGCCGAGTCCTGGCCCGCCGATCTCGACGCCGACGAGCTTGCGCGAGACGCCCTCGGCCTTGATCCGCTTGAGCGCCTCCTTGCCGATGAAGTCGGCCTCCTGGTCGAGGTCGACCATCCACTCGTAGCCCATCTCCACCTCGTACGGGTTCGTGTCGAACCACATGTCGCAGCCGAGCGCGAGGATGCCCGCCTCGATGCGCTTGATGTGGCACGGCCCGATGACAGTCAGCCCGTGCGGTTTTCCGGCCTCGAGAACCGCGTCCCAGAGCTTGACGCCGTCGCGGCTCGCGTTCTGCAGGTAGATCTCGTAGCCGAGCTCGCCCGTGTATCCGGTTCGCGAGACGACGACGTCCATGCCGTCGAGCTCGTACGAGCGCATGAAGTAGTACGGGATCTCGACGATGCTCTCGCCGAAGAGGTCGAGCATCACCTCCTTCGACTTCGGGCCCTGAACCTGCACCGGCCCGACGTCGGGCTCCGAGATCGTCACGTCGAGGCCCGCGTTCCGCGCGACGCCCCAGGCCCAGAGCAGGATGTCGCTGTCGGCGAGCGAGAGCCAGAAGCGGTTCTCCTCGAGGCGCAGCAGGACCGGGTCGTTGAGAATGCCGCCCTCGTGTGAGGTGACGAAGACGTACTTGCACTGGCCTACCTCGCACTTCAACAGGTCGCGCGGCACGAGCATGTTGGTGAACGTGAACGCGTCCGGCCCGCTGATCTCGACCTGCCGCTCGACGCCGACATCCCAGAGGGTCACGCCGTTCAGCAGCTGCCAGTACTCCTCCACCGGATCGCCGTAGTGGCGGGGGTGGTACATGTGGTTGTAGAAGCTGTAGAGCTGCACGCCGTGCCGGCGCGACGCGTAGAAGAACGGCGACCTGCGGATGCGCGAGTAGAAGAGGACGCCGGGGTTCTCGTTGATCTTCGTCAAGTCCGTCACCTCCTGCGTTCCGTATCGTGGAACTGTGCTGTATGCTGGAACAAGCCTAACGCAGTCCTGGAGGGTTTCGCAATGGTGCAGTCGCTCGAGCGCGCGTTCGCCATCCTCGACGAGGTGGCCCAGAGGTCGGCCGGTGTCACCGCCATCGCGGAGCGAGTGCGCCTGCCGAAGTCGACCGTTGCGCGACTCCTCGCAACGCTCGAGGAGGTCGACGCGGTCGAGCGCTTCGACGGCGCCCGCTTCAGGATCGGGCCGGGAGTGGCGGCATTGTCCTCGGCGGCGTCTCCCGAGCGGAGCCTGATCACGATCGCCAGGCCGTCCCTCGCGGACCTCGTCGCGGAACTGGGTGAGGACGCGGGTCTCGGCCTCCCCGACGGCAACGAGATCCTCTACGTCGACCAGATCGAGTCGGATAACCCCGTGCAGGTGCGCGACTGGACCGGCACGCGCGCGCCGATGCACGCCGTGCCGTCGGGCCTCGTCCTGCTCGCGGAGTGGCCCGACGATGCGCTGGCCGCGTACATCCGCGGTGGGCTTTCCGCGTTGACGCCGCGCACCGTCACCGACCCGAACGAGCTCCGAAAGCGTTTGGCGGATGTGCGCAGGCAAGGCCACGCATGGGGACTTCAGGAGTTCGCCGAGGGGATCGACTCCGTCGCGGCGCCGGTGCGCGATGGGCGAGGCAAGGCAATAGCGGCGATCCACGTCCACGGACCCGCGTACCGCTTTCCCTTGGCGGGGACATCGGAGGCGATCTCCAAGCAGGTCGTGGCCGCGGCGAAAGCCGTGGGGGCGCTGCTCGAAAACGGCCGCGTGCGCTGAGCGGCTCGGTTCTCCGGCCTAGCTTGCGTCGCGGGCCGTACGCGCCAGGAAGGAGAAGATCCTCATTCGAGCGAAGCGTTGCGGCTTCCGCAGCCGGCCGTCCGAAGACGCGGATGCGGTCGTGCGCCTTTGCCGCCTGATCTGGCCCACGCGGTTCAACCTCTCGGCCTCACGCTCGAGGTTGGCCTCGTGCTCCTTGCCCAACATGCGATAGGTCTCGTGCATGTCCTCGACATTGGGGGAGAGCGGCCACGAGTCGTCCATATTCGGGCCAATCGCCGTCCAATTGCGCGCATCTCCAGGTGTTACCGTCGCCGCTGGAGGCGCTGACTGAATGGAGTTCCGCATCCTCGGCCCGGTCGAGGTCGTCGACGACGGCCGGACGCTCCCTCTCGGCAGCGGCCGGCAGCTCGCGTTGCTGGCGGTTCTCCTTCTGCACGCCAACGAAGTCGTGTCCGTCGATCGGCTCGTCGACGAGCTCTGGAGTGATTCGGCGCCGCCGACGGCGGCCAAGATCGTCCGCAACTCCGCCTCGTTGCTCAGGAAGGAGCTCGGTGATCGGATTGTCACTCGCCCGCCCGGGTACCTGTTGCGCGTCGAGGAGGGAGAGCTGGACAGCGAGCGCCTCGAGCACGCGGTCGAGAATGGAGGTCTCGAGAACCTGACCAGCGCGCTCGCTCTCTGGCGTGGAACGCCCCTCTCCGAATTCGCGTACGAGCCGTTCGCCCAGAGCGAGATCCTGCGTCTCGAGGAGCTTCGCCTTTCTGCGGTCGAGGCGCGCGTCGACGCGCAGCTCGCGCTCGGCTTGCACGAACGTGTGATCAAGGAGCTGGAGCGGCTCGTACAGCAGCACCCGCTTCGGGAGCGTCCCTATGGGCAGCTGATGCTCGCGCTCTACCGCTCGGGAAGGCAAGCCGACGCGCTCGAGGTGTATCAGCGGGCACGGAGAAATCTCGACGAGCAGCTTGGTATTGAACCCGGACCGGCGCTTCGGGAGCTCGAGCGCAAGATCCTCAACCAGGACGAGGCCCTCGAAGGGCCGACGGCGGTCCCGATACCGGCCACAGCGGCTTCCGGCCCGCGGCGCGCGATGGTGCTCGGTGTCGCCGCATTCGTCCTGGTCGCGGTAGTAGCGGCCGCGATCGCCGCGGCACGTGATTCCTCGGACGGCCTGAACGAAGTCCGCCCGAACCATGTCGGGGTGATCGATCCGGAGACGCAAACGATCGTTGCCGCGGTCCCGGTCGGGATCCGGCCGGGCCCGGTTGCCGCCGGTTCCGGCTCTGTCTGGGTCGCAAACTTGGAGGATCGGAACTTGACGCGGATCGATCCGATTCAGCGCTCCCCTGTCGCTGCGGTTTCGCTCGGTGACCGAACGCCGACGGGACTTGCGGTCGGCGCCGGGGCGGTGTGGGTGGCATACGGGCTGCGAGGGGAGCTCGCGCGTGTCGAGCCTCGGTTCAACCGGGTTGCCCGGACGATCGTAGTGACCGACCGGTCTCCCACCGGGAGCGTTGCGGTTGGCGCGGGGAACGTATGGGCGGCCTTCGGTGACTCCACGCTAGCGCGGATCCGGCCCAGGTCGGTGCGTCTCTCCCGATCGGTGCTCGCTGGGTTCATCCCGGTCGCCGTCGTCGTGGGGAGCGGATCGGTGTGGGTCGTCAATTCGGGAGATGCGACCGTTCAGCGCTTCAGTCCGTTCACGTTCCAGGAGGGCGCGATCCGGACGATCAGCGTGGGAGGACGGCCGGCAGCGATCGCGTACGGCGAGGCAGCGCTATGGGTCACGAACCGCGGCGACGACACCGTCACGCGCATCGATCCAGGGACGCCAGGAACGATCGACATTCGTGTCGGGGACGAACCGGCCGCCGTCGCGGTGGGTGCTGGCGCCGTCTGGGTGGCGAACTCGGGTGACGGTACCGTGTCTCGGATCGACCCCTCCACGAACATGGTCGCAGCGACTATCGACGTCGGAAACGCTCCTGCCGGAGTCGCCGTCGCCGACGGATTGGTCTGGGTAGCCGTACAGTCCCCGTAGCGGTTACTCTGAGGCAGACGGCAGCGAGGTCGAAAGACCGGCCGATGCAGCCGATCCGCTTGGAGACGAGCGTCGGGTCGTTCAGGTAGTCGACCGCCACCATCGGGGCCTCTTCCCGAGCAAGCCGCACGTCGAGCGCGCCGTACGCACGCTGGCGTGCCGCACCCTGGAGGAGAGAGGCACGCCGAAGGAGGCGGTTGTACCTCGGCGAGTCGAACCGGGGCCAGTTCGTGCTCCCGATGAACTCCCTGTCGAGCTGGATGTTGAGAACGCCGTACGGATCGTTGAAGTCGGGTGTCCAAGTCGCGAATCCGAGGTCATAGGGGCCGCTGGCCATGAGCCGGCCGAAGTACGCCTGGAGCGGAATCGCCTTGATCTCGACGTCCAGCCCGATCTTCGCGAGGTTCTGCTTGATGCTCTGGGCGAACGACACGTGGAAGGGAAAGTCGATGGTGTAGAGCAGCACCTTTCCACTGCGTGTGTTTCCGCGAGCCAGGGCTCGAGCTCGGCGAAGGTCGGGTCTCTCGAGCGGATAGATGCGGGCGTCCCTGAAGCCCGGCATGCTCGGTGGCAAGTACTGGTCCGTGAGCCTGCTCGAGAATGGACCGCCGATAGCACGCCGCAGCGCTGGGCGGTCGATCGCGAAGTTCACGGCCTGCCTCAACCGCGGGTTGTCGCGGAACAGCGGGCGCGAGGTGTTGAAGGCATAGCCGCGAAACGTCGATCCTGGCTGGAGGAAGAATTGTGTCCTGTTGATCCCGTACTTCTCGGCCAGCCGGCGAGCGGGATTCAAGTACACCGGGGGAAGCGCCCAGCCCCAGTCGGCTTCGCCGCTCTCGATGCGATCGAGCACCCTCTCCTGGGACGCCAGACGAAGATCGGCGGTGAAGCCGTCGACGTGCTGCGGCCGGTCTCCTCGATAGAACGGGTTGCGCCGCAGCACCACCCTTTCCCTCGCGCGGTACTCCGCGACGTAGTAGGGCCCTGCGGCCGGATAAGCGGCGACTCCTTCAGGATCGGACGGCAACGTCGGAGGCACGGCACATAGGAAGCTCGCCGCCTGCGCGGGGAAGTCGGGCACGGGTCGTTTGAACCGGACGACAAGGGTGTTTCCGCGGGCGACCACACCCGCAGCCGCATCCGCCTTCCCTTTCAGGACTTTCTCCGCTCCCACGATCTCGCGCGTGTAGGCCGCCCACGGCGAGTCGACGCCGCGAGCGAGCGTGCGGTTGATCGCCCGGGCGAACGCACTGGGCCGAACGGGGGCGCCGTCGCTGAATCGGAAATCGCGGCGGAGCGTGAACGTATACGTCTTCCGATCGCGAGAGCTACGTGGATAGCTGATGGCCACCTCCGGCCGCAAGGAGGCCCAGCCCGTGCGCCTCGTGCGCAGGCCTCAGTAGGAGCGCGCACGTCGCGTCCACCAGGTTCCAGGCCGCGACCGAGTACGAGAGCGCGGGGTCGAGCGAGTCCAGATCGTCGCCTTGCAGGGCGAGGCGGACGATGCCACCCTGACGAAGTTCGGACGCCGAGCCGAGGGCGGGCGATTGTGCGAGGGCTAGGCAGACGACCGCAGTGAGCGCCACGGCAGAAGACGCGTAGATCCACCGTCCCCATCCGCCGCAGCTCCCCTTCATCCCTCGCACAGCCTACGAGATTCTGCTTACGCCGACTCGGACTCGCCATGATCGAGCGTCTCGGCGAGGAGCGTCGAGACGTCCGCGACGCGGAGGTCGCCGCCCGTCTGCCGAACGCCGTCGTCCAGCATGATGGTGCAGAAGGGGCACGCGACCGCCAGCGTGTCCGCGCCCGTCGCCGCAGCTTCCCGCGCGCGCTCCTCGTTGATCTGGCTCCCGCGCTCCTCCATCCACATGTGAGCACCGCCCGCGCCGCAGCAGAAGGTCCTCTTTCCGCTCCGCGCCATCTCGAGCGGCCGCCCGATCCGCCCTACGAGCTCGCGCGGCGCCGCGAGCACGTCGTTGTGACGCGCGAGGTAGCAAGAGTCGTGGTACGTGATCGTCGCATCGCCGGCGACGGGGGACAGCCGCCCGTCCTGCACGAGCTCGGCGAGGAGCTCCGAGTGGTGCAACACCTCGTAGCGGCCGCCGAAGTCGGGGTACTCGTTCGCGAGCGTGTTGAAGCAGTGCGGGCAGCTCGCGACGATCTTGGTCACCCCGGCCTCCTCGAGCGTGGCGACGTTGGCCTGGGCGAACGACTGGAAGACGTACTCGTTCCCCGCACGTCTCGCGGGATCGCCCGTGCACGACTCGCGCGGACCGAGAATCGCGACGTCGAGTCCCGCCGCCAGGAGGAGCTTCGCGGTCGAGATCGCCGAGGCCCGCGCGCGCTCGTCGAAGGAGGCAGCACACCCGACCCAGTACAGGACCTCGGGCGCCGGGTCTCCCGGTTCGAGAACGCGCACGCCGAGCCCTTCCGACCACGCCGCGCGCTCGGTCTGCGGCTTCCCCCAGGGGTTCGATCCGCGCTCGACGTCGCGCAGCATCGTCTCCGTGTCACCGGGCAGACGCGACTCGACCATGACCAGATGGCGGCGGAGGTCGACGATGTGGTCGACGTGCTCGATCGACACCGGGCACTCGTGGACGCACGCGCCGCAGGTCACACAGTCCCAGACGACGTCGTCCGTGACCGCGTTCGGGACAAGTGCCGAGACCTCGCCGCCCTCCAGCGCCACCGGTCCTTCCGCGAAGAGCTGGTCCCGGATGCCCATGATCAGGAGCTTCGGCGAGAGAGCCTTGCCGGTCGCGTACGCCGGGCAGACGTCTTGGCAGCGGCCACACTCGGTGCACGACATCGCGTCCAGCATCTGCTTCCACGTGAGGTCGGCGACAGTCCCGGCGCCGAAGCGCAGAGCGCCCTCGTCCTCGGACTCGAAGTCGAGTGGCTCGAGGCGCCCGCGCGCGCGTGTGCTCAGAAAGAAGACGTTGATCGCGGCTGTCGCGATGTGGAGGTGCTTCGAGTGCGGGAGGTACGCGAGGAAGCCGAGGATGATCAGCACGTGGGCCCAGACGAAGACGCGCTCGAGCGCGTCCGTCGCGCTCCCGTCACCGAAGCCGTTGGACACCGCATTCGAGACGGGCGACCACTCCGCCGGCCACGGGTTCAGGCCGAGCGCGATGAGCGACGCGTGCCACAGGAGGAGCGTCGTCACGATTCCGGCGATCAGTGCCAGGATGAGATCGGCCTCTCCCAGGTGGCTCCCCACGAAGCGACGAGGGCGCTGCACCTTGCGGATGAAGAACGCCGTTGCAACTCCTCCGAGCACCAGGACTACGAAGACGTCGACGAGGAGCGCGTACCACCCTTGGCTCTCGAGCCAGCCAAGCGGCGATCCCGCCGGAAGCGACGGCTCCCGGTCGACGATCGCGACCATCGCGATGAAGATCGTCGGAAAGAGCACGAGGAAGCCCCAGAAGATGAACGCATGCATGAGCCCGGGGACGAGTCGCTGCAGAAGCTTGCGTTGTCCGAGGACGATCGTCGCCTCTGCCCGCACCCGGGCTGGGATCTCCGACATGCGTGCCACCGGCTTGCCCATCCGGACCAGCCGCGTGAGCAAGAGTGCGCGTCGAGCGAAGAGCCCGCCTGCGATCGCAATCGCAGCGACGAGCGCGACCGCGGAGGCGACGCTCGTCGTCGTGCTCAGCCTCCTCTCGCCTTCCTGAGCTCGGCCGAGATCGCTGGGACGACCTCGTGTAGGTCACCGACCACGGCGTAGTCGGCGCTCGCGAGGATCGGCGCGTCAGCGTCGGTGTTGATTGCGAGGAGCGCCTTCGCGCCCTTGCAGCCGGCCATGTGTTGCGTCGCCCCCGAGATGCCACAGGCGATGTAGATCTCGGGCGCGATCTTCGTGCCGGTCTGACCGACCTGGTCGGTGTGGGGCCGCCAGCCGGCCATCGTCACCGCTCGCGAGCATCCGACTGCGCCCTCCAGCAAGCCTGCGAGCTCCTCGATGATCCCGAAGCCTTCCGCCGAGCCCGCGCCCCGCCCGGCGGAGACGACGACCTTGGCCTCCGCGAGCGACACGCCTCCTGCCGCGGCCTCGACTCGCTCGACGACGCGGACGGCGAGATCCGTCTCGGACAGCGCGGGCGTGAATCGCTCGACGGAAGGCGGCCCCTCGATCTCCGGCTCGGCCTCGACCGCGTGCGGCTGGACGGTGAGCAGCTTCGGGCCTCCGTGGAGCCGCGCCTCTTCGAGGAGGCTCCCACCCCAGCGAACACGGGTGACGAGCATTGGATCTCCCGCCGTCGCCGCGGCGCAGTTCGCCGAGAGGGGAAGGTCGAGCCGGGCCGCGACATGCGCGAGCACCTCGTTCCCGCGTTCCGTGCCGGCCGCGACGACGGCTGTGGGCGACAGCCGGTCGATCAGCTCGACGAGGGCCGCTGCAATGGCCGTGGGCGCGTACGCAGCGAACGCTTCGCCTTCGGCCATGTGCAATGTCTCGACTCCTCCGAGCTCGGGTGCCGTACCCGCCGCGAACGCGTGAACCGGGTCCCCCAGTCCGCGCGCGAATGCGAGTGTCTGCCGGGTGAGCTCCGCGGAATCGGCGAGGTAGGCGATGACCATCTAGGCGACTCCGATCTGCTGCAGGACTTCGACGACCGCCGGCGCCGCCTCGGGGCCCTGGCCGAGGACGACCACCGCCTTGCCCTGGCCCTCCGGAACCACCAGCCGTACCTTCTCGAGCCGTGAGTCGGGTCGAGGAGGTGAGTACGAATCTAGGGGCTTTCTCTGCGCACGGAGCTTCGCCGGGACCGACGGGTAGCGCGGCAGGTTGAGGCCCTCCAAGACCGCTACGACGGCCGGTAGCGACAGCAGGTAGACGTCGCGGCCGCCTGCGACCTCCTGCTCGCAACGAACCGTGGCGCCTTCGACCGAAACCCCTTTGAGGCCCGTTGCGACCGGCCGGCCCAACGCGTGTGCGACCCGGATTCCGACCTGGTAGTTCCCGGCGTCGGCCGACTCGTTGCCGAAGAACACGAGATCGAAGGGGCCGTTGGCGGCCTCGTCCGTGCGGATTCTCTCGACGATCGCGCCCGCGGTCGCCTGGGGGTCCCACTCCTCATCGTCCGAGACGATGTGGATCGCCCGGTCGATCCCGAGCGCCATCGCGTCGCGCAACTGCTCAGCAGCCTCCGGCGGGCCGAGCGTGAGTACGACCGACTCGCCTCCCGCCGACTCGACGATCCGCACCGCCTCCTCGACTCCACACTCCTCGTGCGGGCTGATGGTGAACCCGAGGTGCCGCGTCTCGATCGCCTGTGCGTCCTCCGTGAGGACGATCTTGCCGCCCGTGAGCGGCACGCGCTTCACGCACGCGAGAACTCTCACGAGCGGATTCTCGTGTTCTCGGGGTCGAAGATCGGCATGGAGCCGACCACGTCGACCGTGACCGGGTACGTCTCGCCCAGGTACTCGACCGCGAGCTCCGTGCCGACCGTGGCTTGCTCGGGCGGGAGGTACGCCATGAGAACGTGCTTTCCGACCGACGGGGCTGCGCCCGCGCTCGTGACGTAGGAGCGGCGGCCCAGCGCGTCCGTGAGCGGAGTGCCGTCTCGGCTGACGATCGGCTCACGGCCCATCGGATACCGCGCCACTCCTGACGACGACGTGTGGTCGTCGACCGAGAGCGTGCACAGGAGCGCTGCGGGCTCCTCCTCGCGGTGGCGCACGTGTGCGTCCTTTCCGACGAAGTCCTGCTCCTTCACCTTTCCCCAGGCCATGTCCGCCTCGACGACGGTGTACTCGCTTTCGAGCTCGGTGCCGAAGGCGCGGTAGCACTTCTCGAGCCGGCCGGTCGTGCCGTAGACCCCGATGCCGCACGGCACTGCACCGTGTTCGCGGCCCGACTCCCAGAGGACGTCCCACACGCGCGCGCCCTGCTCGATCGGGACGTACAGCTCCCAGCCGAGGTCGCCCACGTACGAGATCCGCGAGGCGAGGACGCGAATCGGGCCGATCTCGATCACCTTGCAGGTCGCGAAGGGAAAGCCCTCGTGCGAGACGTCGTCGCTCGTCACGGAGGCGAGGATGTCCCGCGCACGCGGTCCCCACAGTCCCAGGGTCGACCACGACGAGGTGAGGTCGACGAGCTGCGCCGACCCGTCCGTCGGGAGATGGTCGGAGAGCCACTTGTGGTCGCCCATGCCGTGCGCGCCGCCCGTGACGACACGGAAGTGCTCATCGCCCAGGCGCATGATCGTGAGGTCCGACTTGAAGCCTCCTCGGGGCGAGAGCCACGGCGTGTAGACGACGCGACCGACGGCCGTGTCCACTTGGCGCATCGACACGAGCTGGAGCACTGCGAGCGCCCCGGGACCGACGACGTCGAAGATCGCGAACGCCGACAGGTCGAAGATCCCGGCCCGGTCGCGCATGGCGAGGTGCTCGGCGTTGATCAGCGGCGACCACCAGCGCGCGTCCCATTCGGCCTCGCGGTGCCCGACGCGGTCCTCGAACTCCTCGAGCAGCGGCGCGTTCGACTCGTACCACTGCGGCCGCTCCCAGCCCGCGGCTTCGAAGAAGACAGCGCCCAGCTCCTTCTCCCGCTCGTGAAACGGGGAGAGCCGTACCTCGCGGTTCGAGGCCCACTGCTCGAGCGGGTGGACGATCCCGTACGTCTTGTTGAAGCCTTCGGCGGTGCGGGTCTTCACGTGCGCCGATGTCTTCTGATGCTCCCAGAAGCGCGACGCATCGGAGGAGTGGAGGTCGATGTGCGACTCGCCGTGCACCATCCACTCGGCGAGAGACTTACCCACGCCCGGGCCCTCCTTCACCCACACGGCAGCGGCCGACCAGAGCCCCTTCACCTCGGGCAGCTCGCCCAGGATCGGCATCCCGTCGGGCGTGAGCGAGAGGATCCCGTTGACCGCGTACTTGATGCCGACGGTCTCGTCGCCGACGATCGACGGCATCAGCTCGAGCGCGTGCTCCATCTGCAGTGTGAAGTCCTCCTGCGTGAAGGGGAACTCGGTCGGTGTGAGCGCGGCCTCCTCCACCGAAGGAAGGTCCTCGGGGTCGTACAGGATCGGCCGGTGGGCGTACGAGCCGATCTCGAGGCCGGTTCCCTCCTGGCGCTCGTACATGTTCGTGTCCATGTCGCGGACGATGGGGAACTCGATCGCCTCCTTCGTGTCTGCGAACCAGTGCGTCGGTCCGACATCGATCATCTGGTGCACCGCGGGCGTGAGCGGGATCGACGCGCCCGCCATGCGAGCGAGCATGGGGCTCCAGACGCCGCAGGCGATCACGACGACCTCCGCCTCGATCTCGCCCGCGGTCGTGTGCACCCGGCGCACGTGGCCGCCCTCGACGTCGATCCCCAGCACCTCGGTGTTCGCGAACACGGAGAGCCGCCCTGACTCCACTCCTCGTCCGCGCATGATCGTGCCGGCCTGGAGGGAGTCGACGACCCCGACCGACGGCGTGTAGAAGCCGCCGAGGATCACGTTCTCGTCGATGAACGGGACGAGTTCTTTGACCTCTGCCGGCGTGACGAGCGAGACCGGCTCGATTCCCCAGGACTTTGCCGAGCTCATGCGCCGCGCCAGCTCCTGCATGCGCTCCTCGGTTCGTGCGACCTCGACGCCGCCCGGCTCAGTGAAGACTCCCATCTCCTTGTACTGGCGAACGCTCTCGAGCGTGAGCTGCGTCATCTCCTTGGAGTGATCGACGGGGAAGATGAAGTTCGAGGCGTGTCCGGTCGAGCCGCCCGGGTTCGGGAGTGGGCCCTTGTCGAGGAGGACTACATCCGACCAGCCCTGGTCGGCCAGGTGGTACGCGACGCTGTTACCGACGATCCCGCAGCCGATAACGACGGCGCGGGCCTGGCGGGGGAGGGTGCTCAAGGGAGGGCAGCTCCTACTGATATATGAGTTTGCGACTCAGGAATATACAAAGATCAGAACACGCGACGGATCGCGCTCTCGAACCCCGCAACGTGTCGCCGCATCACCTCCTCCGCCCGATTCGCGTCGCCGTCGCGGATCGACTGGAGGAGCTCGCGGTGCTCCTGCACCGCGTCGTCGAGACGAGCGACTCGATCGAGCGCGAGGAACCAGATGCGGAGCGTGAGGACGTAGTACTCGTTCAGCGTCTCCTCGAGGAACGGGTTGTGCGCACTTCGGTAAATCTGCCGGTGCACGCGTTGGTCGAGGTCGATGAGCTCTCGCTCCCGCAGCTCGTCGCCGACCTGCGCCAGCTCGTGAAGCAGCAGCTCGAGCTGCGCTCGGTCGGACGCGGTTGCGCGCTCGGCCGCGAGACGTGCCGCGTGTGGCTCGAGGGTCAGCCGCACCTCGGAGAGCCCAGCAAGATCACGGACGTCGACGCTCGAGACGAACATCCCGCGTCGCGGATACACCTCGACGAGGCGCTCGCGCGCGAGTGCGCGCAGCGCCTCCCGCACCGGGGTCCGGCCGAGCTCGAGCCGCTCCATGAGCTCGCGCTCGCTGACGAGGGAGCCGGGCGGAAGCTCGAGCGTCACGATCAGCTCTCGAAGCCGGTAGTACGCTTGGTCGGACAGCGACCGGGCGTCCGCTGCCTCGGGCTGGTGGATGGAGAGCGTTGGTGTGCTCATCGCGGTTCGAAAAGAGCGGACGGGGACGGAGAACCGCCCCCGTCGCTTGCCTCAGCTCACTTGAGCCAGGCGTTGACTTTTGCTCGATTTGCCTTTGCCCACTTCGCCGCCGCGACTTCCGGCTTCACCTTGTCGCCCGCAATCCACTTGGCGACGAGGTTCTGGTCCGCGTTCGACCATTTGAAGTTCCGGAGCACCTTGACCGCGGGAGAGCCGCCTTGGATGAACTTCTTGCTGAGCAGCTTGTTCAGCGGATCCGCCGCGTACGCACATCGGTACTTCTTGATGTCGCCACCGGCGCTCGCATCGTCCTGGCAGCTCTTGATCCGCGCGGGCAGTTTCACCTCGGCGAGGTTGAGCTGCTGGTTCAGGTACTGCGGCGTCCACCAGTAGAAAATGACGGGCTTGCGTTGCTTGATCTGCTGTGTGAACCGTGCGACCTCCGCGGGCTCCGCGCCGACCGTCACGTGCTTGAAGTCGAGCCCGAGCAACTCGATCAGCTCTTTGTCCTTCTGGACGTACGAAGGGTCGCCGCCGAGGAACATCCCCTGTGAGCCGGACTCCGGGCTCTTGAACACCGACTCCTTGCCCTTGAGACCCCGCCAGGTCTTGAACTGCGGGTACTGCTTGAGCAGGTACTTCGGGATGAACCAGCCGATATGGCCGACCAGGCCGTTCGCGCGGACGAGGACGACCGACTTCTGCTTCGTGACGAACTGCTTGTACTGGTCGACGTGGTTCCAGTCCTCGAGCACGGCGTCGACCTTGCCGTCGGCCATCGCCTGGAAGACCGGTATCTCGGTGACCTTGGTGATCTTGACGGTGCAGCCGAGCCTCTCCTCGAGCACGTACTTCGCGACGTACGTGTTCGCCGTCGAGCCGGCCCATGCTTGCTCGTTCAGGGTAACCGTCCCGCACGACTGAGCCGCAGAACCCAGCGCGCTCCCCGACACGATGAGGCCGATCACCGCCGCCAGCGAAGCGCCGAGCAGCAGTGTGAACCGTGCTCTGACACGTTTGGACATCGAACCCTCCTCCTTATCGACGGATCCTCTGTTGTTCATCCAATTGCTCCTCTCTGTGCACGTCGTGTCGCTTGCGTCACGCGGTCGAGCGCGATTCCGAGGGCGAGAATCGCGAGGGACGCGACGACTCCCAGGCCGAACTCGCCTCGGACGAGGCCCTGCGCGACGAGGTAGCCGAGGCCACCGGAGCCAACCAACCCGCCGATCACGACGACAGCAAGCACCATGATGATCCCCTGGTTGACGCCGAGCATGATCGCGTCGCCGGCAAGCGGAAGCTTGACCTTCATGAGCACCTGCCGCCGCGTGGCGCCGAAGGCGCTCGCCGCCTCCACGGTCTCCGGAGCGACGTCTCGAACGCCGCGCTCGACGAGCCGAACGACGACAGGGAAGGCGTACAGCACGCTGGCCACAATGCCCGGGACGATCGAAACCGGCATGAGGTAGACGAACGGGATGATGTAGACGAGCTGGGGCATCGTCTGAAGAACGTCGTTCACCGGGCGAAGAACACGGGACACGGTCTTGCTCTCGGCCGCCCACACTCCGAGCACGACGCCGATGAGAACGGTCATCGCAGTCGCTACGAGGACCTGGGAGAACGTGTCCATCGCGGGCTCCCACATGCCCATGACGCCGATCGAGACGAACATCGTGAGCGTCGTCAGGGCGGGTCGTAGGCCACTCACGACGAATGCGATGGCCGTGAGCCCGGCTACCGTCGTGAACCACGGCGCCTCGATGAGGAACTCCTGGAGCGGTTGGAAGACGTCCACGAGGATGAACGTCCCGATGGGCTCCGAGATGTTGAAGACGAAGTTGGCGGGATCCGTCACGTAGTCGAGCCACGCCTGCACCCGTTCGAGGAGCCATTCCTGGGCGGTCGCGGTCGCCGGGTAGATCGCCGCCGCTCCGAAGGCCTTCGCGAGCACGACTACCGCCAAGACCGCAACGCCGAGCGCGATCGTCGTCATGCGCAGTCGTCGTCGGTCCGAATCGGTGAGGTGACGGCGCGTGGGGTCGGTGCGGTCGGCGACTGCCTCGGTCGAGCGGTCGAGAGCCATCGCCAGTATCACGATCGCAACCCCGGCCAGGATGGCCAGCGCTGGATTGGAGTACAGCCCACTCGTGACGACGTCGCCCAGCCCACCTCCACCGATGAGACCCGCGATCACCACCATGGAGAGGGCGAAGAGGATCGTCTGGTTGACGCCGAGCAAGATCATTCGCCGGGAGAGCGGCAGTTGCACCTTGCCCAGCAGCTGCCCGCGGGTCGAGCCCATCGAGGCCGCCGCCTCGACTGTGTTCGCGGGCACGCTGCGGATGCCGAGTGCGGTGATTCGCACCGCGGGGGGGATCGCGTAGATCATGGTGGAGACGACCGCGGCGCCTGGCCCGACCGAGAAGAGGATGACGACCGGCATCAGGTATGCGAACGCCGGCACGATCTGCATCGCGTCGAGCACAGGGGTGATCGCGCGCAGGAAGCGGTCGGACAGTCCCGCGACGATCCCGAGCGGGACGCCCACGAGGAGCGAGAGGCCGACGGCGGCGAGCATCAGCGCAACCGTCTGCATGCTCTCTTCCCAGAGGCCCATGAGCGCGAATGCCGCGAACGCCACTACGATCCACACGGCCGCACGCCAACCGCCGAAGCGGAGTGCCACCGCGGTCCCTGCGACCGTCGTCCCGATCCACGTCAGCCAGAGCAGCAGCCTGTCGAACCAGCCGACGAGGTTGTCCACGAAGGTCGCGAAGGCGTCGAAGATCGCGAACACGAAGCTCGGATCCTCCGCGTTGCGCTGGTCGAGCAGCCATGTCTGGAAATCGTCGAAGTGAGCCGGGAGCGCGTTCCACGTCAGCGCCGTGGGCCATGGATACTCGAGTTGCCAAGCTCGATACGCGATGTACATGAGCGCAACGATTCCGGCGGTCTGCACCATCTTCCCCCGCCACCATGGTCGATGGATGATGACCGGGCCGGCTGAGAGTTGCTCGACAGTGACGGTCGTCATGCCTTAGTCGTCTCCCTCTTCGGCGATCGCCTCGAGCACGGCAGTGCGATCGACGATCCCGACGACCCGCCCGTCCTCGATGCAGCACACGGGCTTCTCGCTGGCGGCGAGCACGGGGACCGCCCTGCGCATGGTCGTCGCCACGTCGAGCTTCGGGCCGTCCGTCGGATCCGTCGGGCCTGGCTCGCGCATGATCCAGCGCAGAGTCAGGACGTGACTGCGCGGGATGTCGCGCGTGAAGTTCTCGACGTAGTCGTCCGCAGGCGAGCCGACGAGCTCTTCGGGAGTCCCCAGCTGGACGATCGCGCCGTCGCGCATGATCGCGATCCGGTCTCCGAGCCGGAGCGCCTCCGGTAGGTCGTGCGTGATGAACATCGTGGTCTTGCCGATCTCGCGCTGCAGTCGCATCACCTCGTCCTGCATGTCGCGACGGATGAGGGGATCGAGTGCGCTGAACGGCTCGTCGTAGAGCATGACCTCCGGGTTCGCTGCGAACGCACGAGCAACGCCGACTCGCTGCTGCATCCCGCCCGAGAGCTGGTCGGGGAACTGGTTCGCGACGTCCTCGAGGCCGACCAGTGTCAGCACCTCGTGGGCGCGCGCCTGGCGCTCGCGCTTTCCCACTCCCTGGACCTCGAGACCGAAGGCGACGTTGTCGATCACGCGTCGATGGGCAAGAAGCCCGAAGTGCTGGAAGACCATCGAAACCGAATGGCGGCGTAGCTCTCTGAGCTCCGCACGATCCGCCTGCATGACGTCGTGCCCGGCGAGTTCGATTGTCCCCGCAGTCGGCTCGATAAGACGAATGAGCGTTCGTACGAGCGTCGACTTGCCGGAGCCCGAGAGCCCCATGACAACGAATACCTCGCCGGGCCATACCTCGATCGACACATCCCGAACCGCGACGACGCAGCCGGTCTTCTCGCGGAGCTCTCCTCGGGGAAGGAACGCGTCAGGGGAGCCGACCAAGCGTTCGGGGTTCGGCCCGAACACCTTCCAGACTCCCGAAGCACGGATGACCGGAGGGCTCGTTCCGTCGTCATGGTGCTGCCCGAGTGCGGGGGCGGTCTCGGCGGTCTCCGTCATGCGCGCGCCGCTGATATATCACCGCGGCTCATGGTTGTCCATTACGGCGCAGGACCTGACCACCGCGCGGCGTCGGTCAGATCGTCTTGAACTGCTCGAAGGGCTGGCGGCAGTCGTTGCAGTAGCGGATCGAGCGGCACGGCGTCGGGCCGAAGATGTTCTCGAGCCTCGTGTCGGTCGAGCCGCAGTACGGGCACCGGAATCCCCGTTGCAGATGGACGAGCTCGAGCTTGCCGGCCCTCCGTGGGGTCGGCGGGGCGAAGCCGGCTGCCCGTAGCTTCTCGCGTCCTTCCGGCGAGATGCGATCGGTGGTCCACGAGTCGTCGAGCACGACGCGCACGTCGACGTCCGCACCGAGCTGCGCGACTCTTCGCGCGCATCTCGCGCTCCATGGTCTCGAGCGCGGGGCAGCCCATGAATGTCGGGGTGAAGTCGATTCGGACACGACCGTCGTCGACGAGGACTTCCTTTATCACGCCCAGGTCGACGAGCGAGATCACCGGGATCTCCGGATCTGGGATCTCGGCAAGTACCGCCCAGACGACGTCTTCGGTTACCACTGCGTTCCCGGTGGAGCCGAGCGGCGAACCATCGTCATCTCCTCCCAGAGCTCTGCGAGCTCGGCCTCGTGGACTCCGCGCGGGACAGGCTCGACATCGGGAAGGTCACGGCCTAACCGCTCTTCGGCTCGGCGGCGAAGCTCGGGCCTGAGCTCGCTGTCGAGCACGCCGAGGGCATACGGCCAGAGCTCGTCGACGGCCTCGTTCAGCCGCGACCGGCCGTCCTCCGTGGAGAGCAGGCGGTCGATCCACATCTCCGCGTGCATGCGGTGATACGCCTCCTCGCGATCCATCTTTGCCGCGATGCCGGCGATCTCGGTGTCGTCGGATGCCTTCAGCGCCGCGAGTCGGATCTCGTCCGCCGTTTCGTAGAGCCAGTGGCGCGCGATCGTGCGCGCCCATTCCAGGCGGCGGAGCTCGACGAGCGGTGCCGAGCGGTAGTCCTCCGGCCTGCGGTCGAAGGCGAGCTCGTCCGCTGTCGTTCCGAGCTCGGCCGCCGCGAGCTCGTAGAGCGCCCGCGCGTGGCCGATCTCGTTCTGCGCGATCGAGGAGAACGCCACGTCCTCCTCGAGGAAGGGCGCGATCCCGGTCCACTCCGAGTTTCGCCACCCGAGGATCAGCTCGTCGTCGGCCAACGCAAGGAGAAGTTCGACACGGTCGGAGGTCATCGGTTGATTCCTCGGTGAAAAGTGCGTCGCGTAAGCGCGTCGCACTTTTCACCGCGAAGCTCGTCGTCGGCGATCGACAGCAGGAGGTCGGTTCGCTTGCTCATCGATTCGCTTCCGGCGCCGGCTCGAGCGTCCCCGCCTTCTCGCGGGCTTCCCGCAGCCGTGCCTTGATCGAGTAGCCGTCCACACGCCGGTACTTGAGGTCGAACTCGTCGGGGAACTCGTCGATCTCGCTCACCGCATCGCGGGGCACGAGCCAGAGCGCGACCGATTCTTGCCGCCGTGCGTACTGCTCGCGCGCGTAGATCTCGGCGAATCTTTCGTTCGGTGCGGTGACGGTCCCCGCATGTTGGAGCGGCTGGCCCTTGCGCTCCTGGCGAAAGATCTCGTAGATCACTACGCAGCCTCCGCGAGCACCACCCGCTCGACCCAAGCCACGTCTTGCCGCGACAGCCGTCGGAACTCGAGTCGCTCCTCCGAGGCAGGCCCGTGGCCGGTGACGACCGCCCGCAGCTTCTCCCAGTCGGGTTCGGTGTAGAGCCAGAGGTCGGTCTCCTCGTCCTTGCGCAGGTTCGGGTCTGGTATCTCGAGCCCCAGCTCACGGATCTGCGGCACGTAGCCATCGAGGAACTCCTGGCGCGCGTCCTCGTTCGCCTGGCTCTTGATCCGCCAGACGTACATAGCGTCGTCCTCGGCCGGGATCGGGTTTCCGTGGAAGTGCATGAGCGGCTCCCACCAGCGGTCGAGTGCCTCCTGCACGAGCTCGAATTGCTCCTGCGTTCCGGTGACCATGGCGAGGATCACGTCGCGGCCGTGGAGGATGTGGAACGACTCCTCCCAGCAGATCTTCTTCATGATCCGCGCGTACGGCGCGTACGAGCACTTGAGGAGGGCCTTCTGGGAGACGATCGCGGCCGCATCGACGAGCCACGCGATGACGCCCACGTCGCCCCACGTGCGGGTCGGATAGTGGAAGACGTTGTGGAACTTCGCCTTGCCGGACACGAGGTCGTCGAGGCAGGCGCTCCGCGGCTTGCCGAGGTCCTCGACGACGCGGTAGATGAGCTGAGAGTGGCCGACCTCGTCCTGGATCTTCGCCGTCAGGGCGAGCTTCCGCTGCAGGGTGGGCGCGCGCAGGATCCAGTCGCGCTCGGGAAGTACCCCCATGAGCTCCGAGTTGCCGTGCATCTCGATGAACTTGACGAGCCGTGCCCGGTATTCGTCGGGCATCCAGTCGCCGGTCTCGACCTGCCCGCCCGACTGGACGTACTCGAGGAACTCCTGCGTGCGCGTGTCCACGGATTTGGCCTCCCTACCGAACGGTCGTTAGCATCGAGTATATGGCTACGAGGAAGGACGAGCTCACGCGCGAGGCTGCGCGGCTCTTTGCCGAGCGCGGCTTCCACGGCACCTCCATGGGGCAGCTCGCAGAAGCGCTGGGCGTCCAGAAGGGCTCGCTCTACTCGCTAACGGGATCGAAGCAGGAGCTCCTCTTCGAGACGATGCGCGAGGGCGCGCGTGCGTTTCACGCGGCGCTCGACGCGGTTCCCGACGACGTCCCCGCGGTCGAGCGGATTCGGCTTGCGCTGCGCGGCCACCTCGGCGTCGTCGCCGACCAGCTCGACGTCGCCACCGTCTTCACACGCGAATGGCGCTACCTCGACGACGAGTACCGCGAGGAGATCCTTGCCGAACGCCGTGGCTACGAGGAGCGATTCCGCGCGCTCTTCACGGACGGAGTGGCGGCCGGCGAGCTTCGCCCCGATCTGGACGCGGGTGCTGCGGCGCTCCTGGTGCTCTCGGCAGCGAACTGGGCGTACACGTGGCTTGCCCCCGACCGCGACACGGACCAGCTCGCCGACCGCTTCACCGCGATCCTCGTCGACGGCATCCGCGGCTACGCGACCCGGCGCAGCGCGAACGCGCCGTAGCCAACGACGCTCTCGGGCCCGCCAGACGTATCCGCCGAGGTGCGCAGGTCGAGCAGCTCGACGTCGAGGTCCGCCCGGCGTGCGTGCTCCACGAGGCCACGGAGTGCATGGATGCCGCAGGCGGCATCGGGGTCGATCGCCTGGGCCTCACGGCGGACGACGGCATACGCTGTCGCGCGGTCGACGCGCCTCGCGGTCTCTGCGTCGTGATAGTGGCTCAGGTCGGTCGAGACGACGACGAGCGCGTCGACGGTCGCGATGAGCGCGGCGACGTACTCCGCACTGGCCCGCCCCACGGCGATCGGCAGGATCTCGAGGCCGTCCGTGCAGACGCGCTGGAGAAACGGCAGCTCGACCTCGACCGCGTGATCACGAGTATGGGGCGCGTCGTCGACGACCGCGCCGGCTGCGAGCACCGCGCTGCGCAGGTCCGCCGAGATCGCGACCGGGCCCAGAGGCGTCTCCCAGGCGTCCGCACCCGAGACTGCGATGCCGTCCAGCGGGACGAAGTGGGACGGGGCGAGCAGGATGACTCTCGCACGCCGTGGCGCGAGGACGAACGCAGATGCTGCTACCGCTCCCGAGTAGACATAGCCGGCGTGCGGGGCGACGAGTCCACGGAGATCGGGGACGTCACGTTTCTCCGCGCGCTCGAGCAGGGCGTCCACGTCTGCTGCCAGCTCGCGCGCGCCGGCTGGGTAGAACCGCCCAGCGGCGACAGGTCTCCGGATCACGCGGCGAGGCGAACGGGCAAGCGCCGCGAGCCCCAGGAGCCGGGCCGGTCCTCGAAGACGCCTGCGCACGGCTCGCCGCACGACCGGCAGCGTCCGTCGTCGAGGTTCCAGGCTCCGAGCTCGTACCAGTCGCGCTCGATCAGCGATGCGCCGCATGCGTGGCAGTACGTGCTCTGACCCGCCCGGTCGTGGACGTTGCCCGTGTACACGTGACGAAGTCCGTTCGCGAGAGCGATCTCACGGGCACGGCTGAGTGTCGTCGCGGGGGTGTGAGGCCGATCGCGCATCTTCCAGTCAGGGTGGAAGGCCGTGAAGTGGAGCGGGACGTCGGCGCCTAGCCGCTCGACGAACCACCTCGTCTCGGCGGCGATCTCCTCGTCCGAGTCATTGAGCCCCGGAATGAGGAGCGTCGTCACCTCGACCCAGACGCTCGTCTCGTGGACGAGGTACTCGAGCGTGTCGAGTACGGGCTCGAGGTGGCCCGCGCACGTCTTCGCGTAGAAGTCCTCCGTGAAGCCCTTGAGATCGACGTTCGCCGCGTCCATGTGCGCGAAGAGCTCCTTCCGCGCGCCCGGGCTCACGTAGCCGGCGGTGACGGCAACCGCCTTCACCCCACGCGCCCGGCAGGCGTCGGCGACGTCCACCGCGTACTCGAGGAAGATCACCGGATCGTTGTACGTAAAGGCCACACTCCGGCAACCGAGTTGGAGTGCGGCCTCGGCGAGCGCCTCCGGCGAGGCGCTGTCCGCGAGCGTGTCGGTCTCACGCGACTTCGAAATGTCCCAGTTCTGGCAGAACTTGCAACCGAGGTTGCACCCCGCGGTCCCGAACGAGAGCACCGGTGTGCCGGGCAAGAAGTGGTTCAGCGGCTTCTTCTCGATCGGATCGATGCAGAATCCGCTCGAGCGGCCGTACGTCGTCAGGACGATCTCGTCGCCTTCGCGGGCCCGCACGAAGCAGAAGCCGCGCTGCCCCTCGTGCAGCCGGCACTCGCGCGGACAGACGTCACACTGCACGCGCCCGTCCTCGAGGCGGTGCCAGTACGTCGTCGGATGTGCCATCTCATCTCCATGATGCACCCGTGAAGCGACTCTTGATCGTCAATCCGTGGGCGACACGCGTCGATGAAGACCGCCTGGCGAGCGTTCGCGCTGCTCTTCCCGAGGGCACGGAGCTGCGGATGACGAGCGCCGGCGGTGAGGCGACCGAGATCGCCCGCGAGGTCTCGGGACGGGTCGACGCGCTCTACGTTTTCGGCGGCGACGGCACGTACAACGAGGTGCTGAACGGAATCGACGCCGCCACGCCGCTCGGTCTCATCCCGGGAGGAGGAACGAGCGTCCTGCCCCGTTCGCTCGGCCTCCCGAATGACCCGGTTGCGGCCGCCCGGCGACTGGCGACGGGGTCGACGCACCGGATTGGCGTCGGCAGTGTCAACGGGCGCCGATTCGGGTTCGCGTGTGGGATCGGCTTCGACGCCGAGGTCGTCCGCGCAGTCGACGAGCTCGGACGGCGCTCGGACGGACGACGGCCGAGCAACGTCAGGTTCGCGTGGACCGGAGTTCGAACCCTCGGTCGGCATCGCTTTCAGCTCGAGCCCGCGCTCGAGGTGGTCGGCCACGGGCGGGCGGCGTTCGCGCTCGTCTCGAACGGGCCGGCGTACAGCTATGCCGGGCGGATGGCCTTGCGTCCCGCGCCGCACGCACGCTTCGAAAGTGGCCTCGACCTGGTCGCGCCGGTCCGGCTACGGACGCATGAGCTCCCGCTGTTCGCCTGGTACGCCTTCGGGCAGGGCGACCGGGCGAACGCGCAGAATCTTCTGTATGTCCACGACGCAGATCGGCTCGAGGTCGTGTGCGACGAGCCGATGGCGCTCGAGGTCGACGGCGAGGATCTCGGGGACATCGAGCGCGCCGAGATCGAGGCCGAACGCGAAGCCGTGACCGTGCTCGTCTGAGCTACACCGGTTGCGGACGCCTCCGCATCAGGAAGCCTCCCAAGCAGCCACCGAGAGCGGCCACGATCGCGAGCACGAGGACCGGGCCGACGACCGTCCACGGAGAGTCGGAGGGAGGCTCATCGCTCGGTGCGTTCTGCGGCAGGCCGGCTGCGACGAGAAGGCTCCCGAGGGTCGAGCTCGCGACGTACCAGCCGCCTCGGGTCTGCTCGGTCGTCCAGAAGGGCTGATTGGGCACGACGTACGTGACGGGGCCCGGGCCGGCGTAGGGGTAGAGCTCCTGAACGAGAACGTCTTCCTCGTTGTTCGGGCCTGGCATGACGTAGCTGATCGTGTACTTCGGCCCGAGTGCACCCGAGGGCCGCTCGTCGAGCATCGGGTCCGGAGACTGCGTGAAGACCGCCGGAAAGAAGCCGGCCTCCTGCGCGATCTGCATCAGCGCCTCTCCACCCGGCTGCCCCTCTCCTGCGAGGGTGATCGGTTCGCTCAGGCCCGGGCCTACGATCGTTGCCTCGCTCGCGCCCTTGCCGAATGCAGCGGCCGGAACGAGGACGCCGAGCACTGCAAGTGTGAAAGAGATGGCGGTCAGCCGAATCATCGGAACCATCCTCCTGGCAGTTCGGGACGGACCGTCTACACGCTGGCCGGCCGCTCGGTTCCCAATAGACTGAGCATGAGATGAGCCAGGTGTTGCCGGCGGAGGGAGGACTGCGCCGCATCATCGGCGACGGCGAGTCGCACCCCGACGGCGAGGTCGAGGGACTCGGGCCGGAGCAGCTGCTCGCGCTCTATCGCGATCTCGTTCTCTTGCGGACGTACGACGAGCGGTCGGTGATCTACCACCGCCAGGGCCGCATCGGCACGTACGCGATCTTCTGGAATCACGAGGCGATGCAGGCCGGCTCAGTCTTCGCGCTCGAGGAGCGAGACTGGGTCTTCCCGAGCTATCGCGACTCGGCGATCGGCCTTCTGCGCGGCATGCCCGTCTCGACCGTTCTCTCCTGGTGGCGCGGCCATCCGGCCGGCTGGTGGAACCCGGAGGACTACAACGTCGCCTCGATCTGCGTTCCGATCGCGACCCAGATACCGCATGCAGTCGGGTTCGCGTGGGGCTCGCGGTTGAAGGGCGAGGACCGGGTCGCGATCGTCAACTTCGGCGACGGCGCGACCTCGGAGGGATCGTTCCACGAGGGTGCGACGTTCGCGGGCGTGATGAGAGCTCCCGTGGTCCTCTTCTGCAACAACAACCAGTGGGCAATCTCGACGCCGCTCAGTGCGCAAACCGCAGCCCCGACGCTCGCCGACAAGGCGATCGGCTACGGGATGCCGGGGCTACGCGTCGACGGTGGCGACGTCCTCGCGGTGTACGAGGCGACCAGGGAGGCCGTCTCCCGCGCGAGGGCCGGCGAAGGGCCAACGTTCATCGAGGCCGTGACCTATCGAGTTGCCCCCCACGCGACTGCCGACGACCCGTCGCTCTACATCGACGAGGAGCGCGTCCGTGAGGAGAAGGAGAACGAGTGCGTCGGCCGCTACGAGCGCTATCTGCGACGTCTTGGCGTGCTGACCGACGAGCAGTCGGCGGCGATTCGCGCCGAGGCGCTCGAGCTGATGCGGGTCGGCATCGCCCAGGCCGAGGCCGAGCCTCCGGCAGACGTCTCCCTCGTGTTCGAGCATGCGTACGCGAACCCGCCGCCGACACAGGCGAGCGACCTGGACGAGTTGCGGAGGATCCTCGGGTGAAGGAGCTACTGCTCGTCGACGCGGTGAACGACGCGCTCCACGTTGAGATGGAGCGCGACCCGTCCGTGCTGGTGATGGGCGAGGACGTCGGCCGGCTCGGGGGCGTCTTCCGCGCGACGGCCGGGCTCCAGGACCGGTTCGGCGCCGAGCGCTGCATCGACACGCCGCTCGCCGAGGCGGGGATCCTCGGAACCGCGGTCGGCCTCTGCATGGCGGGCTGGCGTCCGGTCTGCGAGATGCAGTACGACGCCTTCAGCTATCCGGCTCTCGATCAGCTCATCAACCACGTCGGTCGCTACCGCTGGCGGACGCGGGGGAAGATGTCGTTCCCGCTCGTGATCCGGATGCCGTACGGCGGGAGCGTCCGCGCACCCGAGCTCCACGACGACTCGCCGGAGACGTACTACGTCCACACACCCGGGGTGAAGGTCGCGATTCCATCGACGCCTGCAGACGCGAAAGGGCTTCTGGCGGCGGCCATTCGCGATCCCGATCCCGTGGTCGTGCTCGAGCCGAAGCTGATCTATCGGCTCGCGCGCGGCGACGTTCCCGAGGGCGAGCACCTCGTGCCGCTCGGCGACGCCCGCGTGGCCCGAGAGGGCTCCGACGTGACGATCGTCGCGTACGGGGCGATGGTCGGTGTCGCCGAGCGAGTCGCCGAGGCGCTCGCCGACGAGGCGTCGTGCGAGGTCCTCGACCTGCGCTCGCTGAAGCCCCTGGACGAGGACAGCCTGCTCGCTTCGGTCGCCAAGACCGGTCATGCGGTCGTCGTCCAGGAGGCTCCTCGAGTTTGCGGATTCGCATCGGAGGTGGCTGCCGTCCTCGCGGAGAAGGCGATCTTCGACCTTCGCGGGCCCGTGCTCCGTGTCACGGGCTACGACGTGCCCTACCCGTACTGGCAGCTCGAGGACGCGTACGTTCCCTCGGAGGCGCGCGTCACCGACGCCGTTCGACGGGTGCTGGCCTCGTAGTGGCGCTGCACGAGATTCCGCTGGAGCGGCGTACGCTGCACGGGCACTTCTCGCGAGAGCTCGACCCGGTGCTCGCGATCGAGGCGGGAGACAGCGTCGCTATTCAGGCGCTCGAGTCCGGTTGGCACACCGAGCCCGGCGTCTTCTACGAGCCGCGCGACCCGGAGCTCGACGGAGGCCATGCGTTGATCGGTCCGATCGAGGTGCGTGGGGCGAATGCTGGGAACACGTTGGCGGTGCGAGTCGACCGCGTTCGGCCCGGCCTCTGGGGTGCGAGCCCGGCCGGAGGGTTCGAGCGCGTCCTCCTTTGGGAGCTCGAACCGGAGACGAGCGTCGGCCGGGACGATCGCGGGCGCGTCGTCGAGCTCCAGCCCTTCCTCGGAGTGCTGGGGATGCCGCCGCCGGAGCCGGGCCGCCACTCGACCATCCCTCCGCGTCGCTGGGGCGGAAACATCGACTGCAAGGAGCTGGTTCGCGGCTCGACGCTCTACCTCCCGATACCGGTCGACGGTGCTCTGTTCTCGGCGGGTGACGGCCATGCGCGTCAGGGGGACGGCGAGGTCGGTGGGTGGGCGATCGAGTGTCCCGTCGAGGCTGAGCTCAACCTCGACCTGCGCGACGACCTCGTGCTCGAATGGCCCGCCGCACGAACGCCCGATGCCTGGCTGACGTTCGGTTTCAACGAGGATCTCGACGTCGCGGCGGCGACCGCCACGAGCGGGATGATCGAGCTGATGGAGCGAGAGCTCGGCATCGACCGGTCGGACGGGCTCGGCCTTGCGAGCGTCGTCGTCGATCTTCGCATCACGCAGATCGTCAACGGGGTCAAGGGTGTGCACGCTGTGCTGCGGCACGAGGTCATCCGCTCCCTGGGAGCTGCCTAGCGGATGTCAACCACGGCGGTTCTCATCGGTGTCGTATCGCTTTTCGCCCTCGCGTGCGGAGCGCTGGCGGCCGCGTGGCCCCGAGGACGCCTGGGAGCGACCGCGATCGCGCTGTTCGTCGTTGCGTGCGCGATCTGGGCGGCCGCCTTCGCGGCGATCGTCTCCGGGTACCGCGATGCCGACGGCTTCGTGGGCTGCAACGAGAGTTGCTCGAGCGTGCACCACCTCTCCGCGATCGGGTTTCTCGCGCCTCCGCTGCTCATCTCGCTCTCGGCGTTCGGGATGATCGTGGCTGTCGGTCACCGGCGGCAGCTTCGGCGTCGAGCGATCGACGAGAATCACGCGTAGGTGCAGGCATTCAAGCTCCCGGATCTCGGAGAGGGCCTTACGGAGGGCGAGGTCGCACGCTGGCTGGTGACCGAGGGTCAGGAGATACGCGAGGACGATCCGCTGGTCGAGATCCACACGGACAAGGCGACGGTCGAGATCCCCTCGCCGTTTGCAGGAACCGTTCTGCGGATTCTCGTTGCCGAAGGAGAGCTCGCACCCGTCGGTGCGACGCTCGTCGTCATCGGCGAGCCGGGCGAGGACACGGAGCGCGCGCTCGGAAGCGCATCGGACGGGTCCAGCGACAGAGTGTCACAGGATGTCGTTGTCGCCGGTTCCCCCGAGCGGACCGCGCCGCAACGCGTCCAGGCGACGCCGCTCGTCAGGCGGATCGCCGCGGAGCTCGGCGTCGAGCTCGATGCCCTTGCCGGCACGGGGCCGGGCGGGCGGGTCACCGAGGAGGACGTTCGCGCAGCAGCCGGAGGCGCGACGACCGTCGGTCGGCGCGAGAAGCTGCGCGGAGTACGACGTGTCGTGGCCGAGCACATGGCTCGCGCGCATCGTGAGGTGCCCGCCGTCACCTGGGTCGAGGAATGTGACTTCGAGAGCGTGCCACTGGACCGGCTCGTCGCATTCACGGTGAAGGCATGTGCGGGAGCGCTCGCCGAGTTCCCCGAGCTGAACGCCCGACTCGAGGGTGACGAGATCGTCTATCTCGACCGCTACGACATCGGGGTCGCGGTTCAAACCGAGCACGGCCTCCTCGTACCGGTCGTGCGGGATGTCGACAAGAGGACGGTCGACGAGGTTCACGAGGACCTCGAGCGCCTGGCGGAGGGCGCGCGCCAAGGAACCCTCGAGCCCCACGAGCTACGGGACTCGACGTTCACCGTGACGAGTGCCGGCAAGCTTGCCGGCCTCTTTCAGACTCCGATCGTCAACCACCCCGAGGTCGCGATCCTCAGCATCGGACGCATCGCACCGCGAGCTGTCGTGCGCGATGGAGCCGTGGTCGTCCGAAGGACCGGCGCTGTCGCGGTCAGCTTCGACCACCGAGTCGTGGACGGAGCTCGGGCTGCCGCGTTCGGGCTCTCCGTGATCGCCCGGTTAGAGCTCCTAACGTAATGACCACGCGCCACGCTGCTTCATTGCGTTAGGGGCTCTGACAGCACGGCCCGACGAGCTGACCGCTCGCCGGGCCGCTGCTCGATTCGTCAGTCGTCGTCCCCGTTGCCGCGCGCACGGATCTGGCCGCGAATCTCTCCGCCCGGGTAGGCAGCCGTGTGCGCGTTGGCGTACGTGAATCCGGCCTTCACTGCCGCAATCAGCTCGCCAATCTCACCGGCGGCGATGCCCTGGCTCTGGGCCGTGCCCGGCGCTGTCACCGCTAGGACGTCGCCTGCGACGATCGTCCCGGTCACGGTGGCCGGTTGCGCGGGGCATGGGGGCTTGCCGCCGCCCCCGCAGAGGAACGCAGCAACGCCCCCGTTCACGCTCGGCTGGGCGAAGTGGATGTGGGCGGCCGACGGGTTGCCCGAAAGCCCCGAGTACGTGAGCTTGAACTCGATCGTCGAGTTGTTGTTGATCTTCGCTTCGATAGTCCCTCTCCCGGTCGTGGAGATCGACGGCACCTCGAGGTAGCCGCTCATCTTCCTCGCCTTGAGCTCCCCCTTCTTGCCGAGTGCGGCGGTTCCGTACGACGCGAGCGCGGTGAGGACGAGAGCCCCCGCGAGCGCCACCGCCAGGACCAAGCCTGTGCGCTTACGCATGAGATCACTCCCTTCTCGTTTCGCCGGATCACGCCCGGCTCGGCCAACGTAGCGCCGTCGTGTTCGCAAGAAGTAGCCGCCGTGTTCGCAAGAAGTAAGGGCGGTCGAGGAGCGTGCAAACCGCCTGCGCCGATCGCGCGTAGATCCTGCCAGAGACCTTCGGTCAAGGAGGGGAGCGCATGCGCACACGACTGGTCGGTTTCCTTTTCGTTCTCGGGATGGCCCTCGTCGGCACGGCTGTCGCGGGTCTCAACGCCAACTGGAGCACGCACGCGGACGGGATCGCTCGAGGTTCCGCCGAGGGACACGAGCGCGCAGAGTCAGGCGATCTTCCACCTCTCGAAGGACAGATCGGAGCTCGAGTACAAGCTGATCGCGTCGAACATCGAGAACGTCATCGCCGCTCACATCCACGCGGGCGCGTCCGGCGTCAACGGGCCCATCGTGGCGTTCCTCTACGGGGCGGTCGCGCCTGGTGCCGGCCGAACGGACGGAGTTCTCGCCGAGGGCACGATCACGGCGGCGAATCTCATCGGGCCGCTTACTGGGATGAGCCTCGCCGTGCTGATATCGCTGATGGACTCCGGCGGCGCGTACGTGAACGTCCACACGAGCGACGGAGTGGATCCGATCAACACCGGGCCGGGGGACTTCCCGGGCGGCGAAGTCCGAGGCGACATCAAGTAACCCGAGAACGGGGGAAGGGGGGAGCCCGGCGGGCGGGGCGGCGGCCCGCCCTCCCTCTCTAGACTTCACCCGGCATGGGTGCCTGGTACACGATCGGCCTGTGCCTCGGGATCGGCCTCGGAATCGGGGTCGTGCTCATTGGAATCCTGGGATCGAATCTGCTCGGGGTCGGAGCAGGCGCGATCATCGGCGCGATCATCGGCGCGGCAGTCGGTCTCGGGATCGCCGGGACCGCCGAGTCGATCGCGGGCGGCGTCGGCGGGTTCCTGGGAGCCCTGTCCGCGGCTGCAGTGGTCCACGGTGCGCTCCGCCGGGGCGGAACCCGTATTGGGATCGCGGCATACGTCGGCGTGCTCGGCCTGCTGATCTGCGTCCTGGCCCTGATCCCCGTCGTCGGGTATGCCGAAGCGGTCGCGATCCCGCTTGGAGCCGCCAGGATGCGCGGCCGCCAGGCGGCCCGCTTCGCCGGGCTCCGAACGCTCGCCAAGTGAGCGTGCTCGTCGACGCCGCCGAGGCTCGCGCCCGGATGGTCGAGCGCCAGCTCAGGCGACGCGGAATCTCGGACGAGCGGGTGCTCGATGCAATGGGGCGAGTGCCCCGTGAGCTGTTCGTCCCCGAAGAACGGAGGGTGTACGCGTACGAGGACGGCGCGCTGCCGATCGGGCACGGCCAGACGATCTCGCAGCCGTTCATCGTCGCGACGATCTGCGCCCTGCTCGCCCTCGAGGGACGCGAACGCGTCCTCGACGTCGGGACCGGCTCGGGCTACCAGGCGGCTGTGCTCGCCGAGCTGGCAGCCGAGGTCGTGACGATCGAGCACGTCCCAGAGCTCGCCGAACGGGCCCGCACCGCGCTTCGTGACGCCGGGTACGCCCGCGTGGAGGTTCTCGTCGGCGATGGCTCGCTCGGCGTTCCGGAGCGGTCTCCGTTTGCCGCGATCGCAGTCGGGGCCGCGGCTCCGGCCATTCCGCCGACGCTCTACTCTCAGCTCGAAGAGCACGGCCGGCTCGTCGTTCCGCGGGGCTCTCGTTGGGGTCAGGAGCTCGTTCTCGTCGTTCGTACCGAGGCAGGGCCTGTCGAGCGCGCCTCCGTGCCGTGTCGGTTCGTCCCGCTCATTGGCGACGAAGGATTTGGCGGCGACTGACCGTATGGGGGGCGGGCATGAGCCGTTTCATGACTACCCTGCGATGACGGTGGACTCCTCGCACGCCGAGATTGCCGGCAACTTGTCGCGCGCCCGCGTCGGCGCCGCGCTGCGCCGCCGCAAGAACTGGGAGCAGCTCGTCCGCTTCTGCATTGTCGGTGCGATCGGCTATGCCGTGAACCTCTGGGTCTTCTCGACGCTCGTGCTCGGGGAGGTCGTCGTCGGCCCGTTCTCGGTGGCGAATCTCGGCTTCGAGACCCACTACATCCCGGCGGCCGTCTGCTCGTTCCTGGTCGCGGTCACGAACAACTACACGTGGAACCGGCTCTGGACGTTCCGTGCTCAGCGAGGTCACGTCGCGTACCAGGGCCTCCGGTTCCTCGTCGTATCCACGCTCGCGCTGGGTGCGAACCTGGTCGTCCTTCACGCGCTCGTCACACTCGGGCTCACCGAGGTCGTCGCGCAGGCGATCGCAATCGTGCTCGTCACTCCGGTGAACTTCGTCGGCAATAAGCTCTGGTCGTTCGCACCTCGACGGTAAGAGCTCCTCTCATCGCGGCTGCCGCACTCGCTCTCGCTCAGGCGGCGAGCGCGGCCACGACGGCGAACGCGCCTCGGCCTCCACCTCCGACGCCCGCTCTCCCCGGTGATCCTGCCCGGCTGAGCGAGGAGTCTGCGATCGAGACAGCGCTCGACCACCCGAAGATCGCCGGCTGGCTCGCGCGCTATCCACCCGGGCCAACGACCTCGGCGACCTTCACGCCGGAGCGCCGAACCTGGGTCGTCAAAGCCTGGTCAGGAGAGGCCGGCCAGGTTGCAGAAGCGGTCGTCGAGGACACGACGGGACGTGTCGCAGAGGCGCGGACGGGCCCTCAGGTCGCCTGGAAGATGGCACGCGGCCGAGACGGGGCCTTCGGTGGCAAGACGCTGCTCGAGCCGTACGTCTGGCTCGGCTTTTGCTTGGTGTTCCTGGTCGGTCTCGCCGACCTGCGACGCCCCTTCTCGGCACACAACGTCGATCTGCTCATGCTGCTCGCCTTCTCGGTCTCGCTCGTGTTCTTCAACCGCGGCGAGATCTTCCGAAGCGTGCCGCTCGTCTATCCGGTTCTCCTCTACTTCCTGGCCCGCGGGCTCTGGGTCGGCTCCGGACGTCGAACGGGATCACCGCTTCGCTCCGTGTGGCCGACCTGGCTGCTCGCGGCCGCCGCGATCTTCCTCCTGGGGTTCCGGATCGGTCTCAACGTCGAGACCCCTCGCGGCGTGATCGACGTCGGTCTCGCAGGGGTCGCGGGGGCGAGCAGGGTCCTCGACGGTCAGGCGCCGTACGGGAACATGCCGCAGCGCGGCTCGCTCGAAGAGTGCGGTCCCGAGGACACCGACGGGCAGGTCCGCGATCGCATCCAGACGAACGGCCGCTGCGAGGCTGCGATCGAGCGCGGCGACACCTACGGGCCCGTCTCGTATCTCGCCTACGTGCCCGCCACGTCGATCTTCGGCTGGAGTGGGAAGTGGGACTCGCTGCCGGCGGCCCACGCCACGTCGATCGCGTTCGACGTCGTCACGATCCTCGGCCTCGCGCTCGTCGGCCTTCGGTTCGGCGGGCGTCGCCTCGCGGCGTTGCTCGTGTTCGCATGGTCTGCGTATCCCTTTACGGCGTACACACTCAACGCGAACACGAACGACGCGATCATGCCGGCGTTCCTCGTCTTCGGCTTCTGGCTTGCCTCGTCAGCGTGGGCGAGAGGAGCGGCGGTCGCGCTCGCCGGCTGGACGAAGTTCGGCGCGCTCCTCGTTGCGCCCCTCTGGGCGACCTACCCGAGCATCGACCTCCGGAGGCTCAAGCGCTTCGTCGTCGCGTTCGCGGGAGCGACGCTGGTCACGTTCGGTCTCCTCCTGCTCGAGCCCGACCTGTGGAAGGCGGCTCGGACGTTCTGGGATCGCACGCTCGGCTTCCAGGTCGGGCGCGACTCTCCGTTCTCGCTCTGGGGGTGGGGGCAGTACCACGCCGAGGGGGTCCCCGACCTCGGGTTCGTTCAGCCGGTGCTCGTGGTGCTTGCGGCGGCACTCGCGCTCGTCGTCGCCGTGCTACCTCGGCGGAAGGGACCCGTCGAGCTCGCGGCCCTCACCGCCGCCGTGCTCGTCGCCTTCCAGCTCACGCTGACGCACTGGTTCTACCTCTACCTGCCCTGGGTGCTCCCGTTCGTGCTGCTGTGGCTCCTGCTCCCGCGGCTGCCCGAGGATCAAGGAAACGGATACCGCAGCGCTTCGATCGACGAGGCCTTGCCGGTCTCGGGGTCGCAGTCGACGAGCGCTCCCTCGATTCGCACGTCGCCCTGAGCCGTCACGAAGCGGACCGGGAGCCCGGTGCGCATTCTTCGGATGGCGAGATCCGACTCCACGCCGATCACGGAGTCGTGCGGGCCCGTCATCCCCGCGTCGGTGATGAACGCGGTGCCGCGGGGCAGCAACGTCGCATCCGACGTCTGGACGTGTGTGTGCGTGCCGATCACTGCGGTCACCCGTCCGTCGAGCCAGCGGGCGAGCGCAACTTTCTCGCTGGTCGCCTCCGCATGCACGTCGACGAGGACGAGCGGTGTCTCGGCCCGGGCCTGCTCGACGAGGCCGTCGATGAGCTCGAACATCGACGTAGCGGGATGGAGGAAGAGAGAGCCGAGAACGTTGATGACCGCGAGGCGTGAGCCGTTCGCGGTCGGGACGATGGCTAGACCCCGTCCGGGAGTGTTGGCCGACGTGTTCGCAGGCCGCACGACGCAATCCGAGGAGTCGAGGTAGGCGCCGATCTCCGTGCGCCTGAAGGCATGGTTGCCGAGCGTGATCGCGTCGGCGCCCATCGCAAGGAGCTGATCGGCGAGACGCGGTGTGATTCCGATTCCGTCGGCCGCGTTCTCACCGTTCACGATGCAGACGTCGATCTCGAGCTCCGACCGCAGTGTCTTGAGTCGCGCAGCGAGGGCCCCGCGACCGGGGGCGCCCACGACGTCGGCGATGAAGAGGATGCGCAGGGCGGGCAGACTACGGTACGCCGAGGGTCGCCGAGGGATAGACCCGGATCGAGACGTTGTTGCCGCCGTCAGTGGCGTACCGCCGGAGCGCCTGCTGCTCGTAGCGGCTGATGTCGGTGACGGTCCCGAGCTTGGACGATCCCGCGGCGACGTTCGCCCCGACGCTGAGCGCGGGGTCGGGCTTGACGTTCTCGATGGCGACGACGAGGGACGGCGCCGACGTGGGCCGAAGCTCGATCTCTGCTCCGACCGTGCGCCCCGAGACGACGTGGTCTCGGATGGCGACGACGGTTCCGTCGACCGGCGAGTAGACGTCGGTGCCTGCGACCGCGCCGACATCGAGCGTGCGGAGCGTGCCGCTCTCGAGCTGGTACCAGGCCAGGCCGCGCCGCGACGATCCGGTGATGCGGTGCCAGAGCCGTGCGAGCAGTCCTTCGTTCGACTGCGGGCCTACGGGCTGGAGAACCAGCGCGCCGTCGGCGGCACCGTGGAATCCGACCGCCGTCACGCCACCCTGGGCGACGGGAGACTGCACGCGTAGGTTCCCGACCGTGGCGAGCACCTGCGGCTCGGGTGGAGCAGAGGTAACCGGCAACGGCGGCACGGACGGGGCAGATGCGGAGCTGCTCGAGCCGTCGAACGCTGTCAGTGCGAGCGTGGCGACGCCGAGGATCCCGACGACGACTGCGATCGCGAACCACCTGGCTCGCGCCTGCGCGCGCCGCCGGTCCGCACGAAGCCGCGCGGCGTGACGTGAGCGCGGAGTCGCCATTTGCGGGACCGTAGCAAGGTCCGCTGCGCCCGAGGCCCGCGCGGCCCCGTTGTAGCATCCGCTCATGGCCGGCTCCGGCCCGACGATCCAGATTCCGCGGTGGATCCAGCTCGTCGGTCTCCCCGTTCTGCTCGTTCTGGCGTTCCTTCTCGCGAGAACGCTCGGCCACGTCCTCTTCCTCTTCCTGACCGCCAGCGTGATCGCCTTCACGCTGAATCCGCTCGTCCGCGACCTTACGCGCCTCAAGGTGCCTCGCGCCCTCTCGGTCCTGGTCGTCTACACGATCTTCGCCACTGCCGTCGTCGCGCTCCTGGTCGCCATCGGCGCCGTGGCCTTCGATCAGGCGCGAAACGCTGCCGGGCGGATCGACGAATACATCACCGACGAGCAGCCGACGACTGGCCAGACTGCGGCCGAGGTCGACATCGACTCGCTCCAGGCATGGCTGGACGACCATGGGCTCGAGCGGATCCAGATTCGCGAGCAGGTCAACGAGTGGATCGACTCGCTGAGCGCCGGCGAGATCTCGGGCTACACCCAGGACGCGATCTCGTTCGTCCAGGGGGCGGCGTTCTCCGTCGTGCTCCTGTTGTTCTCGCTCATCCTGATCGTAGTCATCTCGATCTACATGCTCCTCGACATGGCGCGACTGGAGCGGGCGATCGACTCCCGCTTCCCCCCGCACGGCGGCCCACCGCTGACGCAGCAGATCGAGGGCGCGCTTTGGGGGTACCTGAAGGGCCAGGCGATCCTCTCGACCGTCATCGGAACGAGCGCCGGGGTCGGCATGTACATCCTCGGGGTGACCGATCTCGTCGAAGGCGCCGAAGAGTACGCGCTCCTGTTCGGGCTCTGGACGGCCTTCATCGAGGTGATCCCGTACATCGGCCCGTGGCTCTCCGCCGTCCCACCGGCGCTCTACGCCCTGTTCGCGGACTTTCCCTGGGGCGTCGTCTGGGTGGCGGCACTCTTCCTCTTCATCTACCAGGTGGAGGGGCATGTCGTCGTCCCGAACGTGATGGCGGGTGCGCTTCGCCTGCACCCGCTGCTCGTGATCTTCGGACTGCTCGCAGGCGGGGAGCTGTACGGGATTGCGGGCGTGCTCGTCGCGTTGCCGACCATGGCCGGGCTGCGGGCGATCTGGGGGTTCTTCGGGGAGCGTTTGCGACTCGAGCGCTGGGACGAGCGGAGTCCGGACATCCCGGTGGAGGTCGAGCTCGAGCCTCCTCGGGCCGAGCCGCCGCGCGCGGCCTCCGGCTCGGGCTAACTTCTGCGCCATGTGGGAGACGATCGCAGCGGAGGCTGCCGCCGAGAGCCCGCTCTGGGCCGAGGCGCTGCTGCCGGAAGCCGAGCGGGTGCGCGAGCCGGTCTTCTCTCGACTCGCCCCGGCGGAACACGCTCTGGGCCTGGAGACGATCTACGAGGGGTACCTCGTGCACTACGGCCGCTCACGGCTGTTCTCCCCGCCCGATCCCGATGTCGCTCTCCTCCTCGGTGACTACCTCTACGCGCATGGGCTCGTTCGTGTGGCTGCGACCGGGGACGTGGCGGCGGTCGCAGATCTCGCCGAGCTGATCTCACTGTGCTCGCAGGCGCGTGCCGAAGGACGGAACGGCGACGGCGCGGCATGGGCGGCGACCGCAGCATCGCTCGGCGCAGGCGATCTCAGGGCCGCGCGCGAGGCGCTGAAAGTGGGTCGCGACGCGGGCCCGCTCGAGGACGCCGCCCGGTCGAGCGCGGGTGACCCGGTCGTCGACGGCGCGCTTGCTGCGCACGCCCGGCTCGTCGGGTAGAGTCGCGCGCGATGGTCTTCGCGCTCGTGCTGCTCGCCAAGACCGCCGCGGAGGAGGGTCGTGACATCGTCCTCTCGATGCTCGTGGTCGGGCTCGTGCTCGTCGCGGTGATCCTGCTCGGCGACCTCTACAACGCGCGCGCCCGCAAGCGCCACAACGCCGGCCGCTAGGGCAGAACCCCGAACCCTTCTCGTCGTGCGGCTAGCGCCAGGCGCTCGTCGAGCGTGACGACGGCCACGGTCTCCGGGTCCTCGTCGCTTGCTGCCATAGCCGCGGCGAGCTGAAATGCGTCCGCGGTACGGATCTCGTGGAAGGTGACCATTCGCTGCGCGGTCCTGCGTATTCGGTCGGTCGGTGGGATCTCCGTCCAGCGCAACACGAGCGCGCTCAGTGTTGTCCGGGCCAAGCTGACTTGGTCGGCATCCAACTCGCCTTGTCGTTCATGTCGCGCTATCGCGGCGATGCATTCGACGATGGTCGCCCACCAGACGGCGAGCTCAGTTCCGTCGTCGGCGAGCTCACGCGTTTGCGGCGATGACGGCTCGTCGAGGAGTAGTGGGATGATCGCGGAGGTGTCCCAGAATCTCACCGCGTGTCTCCGCGCCGCTCCTCGAGCAATGCCTCGAGCACGCTTGCACGAGACTTCGCGAGCGGGCGCGACGCGAGCCAGCCCGGTTCGAGCTTCTTCCTGGGCCGTCGGATCACGCCCTGGCGCTCGAGGCGCTCGAGGCGCTCGTCCCAGTCGACCTCCGTAGCTGGGATCGGCACGATCCGCGCTACGGGCTTGCCGCGATCGGTGATCGTCACCTCCTCGCCTTCCTTGACGCGCTCGAGGAGTGCACTCAGCTTCGCCTTCGTCTCCGATATCGAGGAGGTGCGCATGTGACCATTGTAGTCAGGTTAGTCTGACTATTAAGGTCTGTTTGAGGCGTGCCCTGTTCGGGCGGATGATTGCGGCGTGCGCGATGACCTTCCATCCGGCACGGTCACCTTCCTCTTCACCGACATCGAGGGCTCGACGGGGCTGCTGCATGACCTGGGCGCGGAAGGGTACGCCGAGGCGCTCGCCGAGCACCGGCGGGCGATCCGGGACGCGTGCAGGGCCCAGGGCGGGGTCGAGGTCGACACGCAGGGAGACGCCTTCTTCTTCGCCTTCCCGACTGCGCCCGGTGCGCTCGAGGCCGCCTCGGTGCTGACCGAGGCACTCGCAGCTGGATCGATCCAGGTTCGGGTCGGACTGCACACCGGGACCCCGCTTCTGACCGAGGAGGGCTACGTCGGCGACGACGTCCACTTCGCGGCGCGTGTGGGTGCGAGTTCGCACGGCGGTCAGGTCGTCCTCTCGCAGGCGACCCGCGCGCTCGTGGACGAGCGTTTCGCGCTCACCGACCTCGGCGAGCACCGCTTGAAGGACATCGAGGAGGCGGTCTCCATCTTCCAGCTCGGCGACGGGAGCTTCCCTCCGCTCAAGACGATCTCGAACACGAATCTGCCCCGCCCGGCGAGCTCCTTTCTCGGTCGAGAGCGTGAGCTCTCAGAGGTGCTCGCGCGGATCGATGACGGCGCACGACTGCTCACGCTCACCGGACCAGGGGGCACCGGCAAGACCCGGCTCGCGCTCGAGGCGGCAACGACCCTCGTCCCCGCCTACAAGGCGGGCGTCTTCTGGATCGGGCTCGCCACCCTTCGCGACCCCGCTCTCGTCACCGAGACGATTGCCCAGACCCTCGGCGCCAAGGACGGCCTCCCACAGTACATCGGCGAGCGCGAGCTCCTGCTCCTGCTCGACAACCTCGAGCAGGTGATCGAGGCCGCGCCCGATCTCTCCGCGCTTCTGCAGGCGTGCCCCAACCTCACGTTGCTCGTTACCTCCAGGGAGCTCCTGCGCGTGCAGGGCGAGGTCGAGTACCCCGTCCCTCCCCTGGCAGAGCCCGAAGCCGTCTCGCTCTTCTGCGAGCGCGCTCAGCTCGAGCCGTCGGACGAGATCGCCGAGCTGTGCGCGCGCCTGGACGACCTCCCCCTCGCCGTCGAGCTCGCCGCCGCGCGCACGAAGGCGCTCTCTGCCGGCGCAGATCCTCGAGCGCCTCTCTGAGCGCCTAGACCTGCTCAAGGGCGGCCGCGACGCCGATCCTCGCCAGCAGACGCTCCGGGCGACGATCGAGTGGTCGTACGACCTCCTGCTCGAGGAGGAGCAGCCGCTCTTCGCCCGCCTCTCCGTCTTCGCCGGCGGCTGCACCCTCGAGGCGGCAGAGGAGGTCGCGGATGCCGACCTCGACATCCTGCAGTCGCTGGTCGAGAAGAGCCTGCTCCGCTTCTCGGACGGGCGGTACTGGATGCTGGAGACGATCCGGGAGTACGCACTCGAGCGACTCGAAGCGCGGGGGGCGCGGCGGACAAGCTCAGCGAGGCAGCACGTGGAATGGTTCGCTGTGTTCGCTGAGGATGCTGCGCCCCATCTCAAGGAGCGGAGACCCGCGACCTTGGCTCGAGCGGATCGAGCGTGAACGCGGGAACCTCCGCGCGGCACTCCAGGATCCTGCGGCGGGCTCGGTCTCTCGGTCTTCTGAAGCTTCGACTCGCCGGAGCGCTTGGACCGGTTTCTGGTTCTTGCGGGGAGAGACTCGTCGAGGGGCGGCGGTGGCTCGGCGAGGCATTGGCAGGACGAGAACCGGCGGACTCTGTCTCCGGGCGAAGGCACTTCCGTCCGCGATCATGATCGACCTGTACCAAGGCAGCGCCGATGTGGCCGATGGCTCGCGCAGGAACTGTCGGTCCTCTCCGGCAGCCTCGATGCCGGTGCGCAGGCGGAGGCCTTGCACCTGCGAGGGGCTGTCGCTGCGTTTCGAGGAGATTTCACCCAGGCGGCTGCCTTCTACGAGAAGTCCGTGGAACTCTCTAATGACGCGGGTTACTCATGGCTGTTGCCACAGACGATCAACAATCTCGGCGACTGCGCGATGAACCTCGGCGATGCTGTGCGCGCGAAGTCGTACTTCGAGGTCCTCACGGTCGCCCACGCGACGGGCAACGCCGACCCAGCAACCATGGGCATGGCTCTTTCAAACCTCGGAATGCTCGCGGTCGACCGTGGTGACGTCGAGCAGGCGCGCGCCCGGTTCGTCGAGGCGCTGGCAGTCTCGCGGGATGCGAGCCTCCGCGAGACCTCGCTTGCTTGCTCAGGACTTGTCGGGCTGGCATGGGTCGCGACGGCGAGCGGTGACGCCGTCCGCGCGGCGCGGCTGCTCGCTGCCGCTGACGCCTTCCTCCAGGAGGTCGGCGGCACCCTTCAGGCGTTCGAGGCCCGCATTCGCAATCGTGCGCAATCGCTCTACTCGGCGGGTTAAGCCCAGAGGGTCTGACGGCGGCTTCGTCCGAGGGACGCGGGTTGGGGCTCGACGAAGCAGTGGAATACGCGCTCGCCTCCATAGACTGACCCGCCGTGGCGTCGCCGCCGCGAGACCTCCGCGAGTGGATCGCGCTCCTCGAGCGCGAGGGCGAGCTGCGGCGCATCTCCGTCGAAGCCGACCCGGACCTCGAGATCACCGAGATCACCGATCGCGTCGTCAAGGCGGGCGGGCCGGCGCTCCTCTTCGAGAACCCGAAGGGCTCGCAGCACCCACTCCTCATCAACCAGTTCGGCACCGAGCGGCGCATGTGCCTCGCGCTCGGCGTCGAGAGGCTCGACGACGCGGCCGCCAAGCTCGGCGACATCCTCGACATGCAGCCACCGGACGGTCTCCGCGAGAAGGTGCGCGGCCTCCTGAAGCTGAAGTCGGTCGCGGACTCTCGGCCGAAGACGGTGTCCAGGGCGCCGTGCCAGGAGCTCTTCTACGAGGGAGCCGACGTCGACCTCGGACGGCTCCCGATCCAGCGCTGCTGGCCGGGCGACCCGGCCGCCTTCATCACGCTCCCGGCCGTCATCACGAAGGACCCGAAGACGGGCGTCCGCAACGTCGGCATGTACCGGATGCAGGTGATCGACCGCAGCTCGACCTTCATGCACTGGCAGATGCACAAGGACGGCCGGGCGGACTTCCTCGCCGCCGAGGACGGGCGGATCCCCGTCGCTGTTGCGATCGGGCTCGATCCGGTGACGGCCTACTCGGCGAGCGCGCCGCTCCCACACCACCTCGACGAGCTCATGCTCGCCGGCTTCCTGCGCGGCGAGCCGGTCGAGCTCGTGCGCTGCAAGACGATCGACCTCGAGGTGCCGGCGAACGCGGAGATCGTCCTCGAGGGGCACGTGTCCCGAGACGACGTCGGCATCGAGGGCCCGTTCGGCGACCACACCGGCTACTACTCGCACGCCGAGGAGTTCCCGATCTTCCGGATCTCGGCGATGACGATGCGGCGCGACGCGATCTACGCGTCGATCGTTGTCGGGAAGCCTCCTGCCGAGGACGCCTGGCTGGGCAAGGCGACCGAACGGATCTTCCTGCCGGCCGTTCGTATGACGCTCCCGGAGATCGTCGACTACGACCTCCCGGTTGCCGGTGCGTTCCACAACTGCGTGATCGTCTCGATCCGCAAGGCGTTCCCCGGGCACGCCCAGAAGGTCATGCACGCCCTGTGGGGGCTCGGGATGCTCTCGCTCTCGAAATCGATCGTCGTCGTGGACGCGCACGTCGACGTGCACGACTATGCGGACGTCTTCTTCCGTGTAACCGCGAACGTCGATCCGAAGCGGGACATCCTCGTTACCGAGGGGCCGCTCGACCATCTCGACCACGCACCCGGCCGGCAGTTCTACGGGGGAAAGCTCGGCATCGACGCGACGCACAAGCTTCCCGAGGAGGACGCGAGACCCTGGCCGGAGGAGATCGTCATGTCGGACGAGGTCCGCGACCTCGTGACTCGCCGTTGGGTCGAGTACGGGATCGGAGACTGGGGTCAGACCCGTGGGGTCTGACCCCGGGTCTGACTCCACTGCAACACGCGTCCTCCGCAAAGTGCAGAATCCCCGCGTCGCGACAGTCGTTACGTCGTTGACTGCCGGACGGCTGAGCGATTGAATCCCGGAAGCTCGCTTTGACCGAGACAGGCCACGACACCCCGCACACTCCCGGGCCGAGCCTCTGGCCGATCGGCTTCGCGATCGGAGTCGCGTGCCTTCTCCTCGGTCTCGTCTTGAGCTGGATCGTCGCGGCCATCGGCGCGGTCCTGGCGGTTGCCTTCGGGCTGCTCTGGGCGCGTGACGTCACGCGCGACGTGCGCGACGAGGCGCCGGAGATCGAGCCCGAGAAGCGCGCCGTCTCGGATACGGCCGCAGCGGTCGCTCCCGTCGCGGCCCCGGCTACGCTCCCCACCTACACGCGTTCCCGCTTCCTCGAGGCCTCCACGCTCGGCCTTGGAGCGGCCATCGGAGCGGTCGTCACATTGCCGGTGCTCGGCTTCACGATTCTCCCCTCGTTCACGAATCGCGAGGAGGGCGAAGCCGATCTCGGGCCGATCGAGAACTTCCCCGTAAACAAGTACGTCATCGCGAGCTACCTGGCCGATCCGAGGCAGGGCGAGGTGAGCAGGCGGACGACCTTCATCCGCAACAACGGGCCGACCGATGCGGGCGAGCCGAGCTTCACGATCCTCTACAGCCGCTGTGTCCACCTCGGCTGCCCGGTGCAGCCGAACGGTCCGATCGACGAGGCGGCGACGAAGGAGATCGACGGAGTCGAGCTCCGGCCGGTGCTCGCCCAGTCCTTCGGCTGCCCGTGCCACGGCGGCCTCTACGACGCCGAGGGGAACCGTCAGGCCGGCCCTCCCGTTCGCTCGATGGATCGGTACACCTTCTCGATCAGGGACGGGCGGCTCGTTCTTCACGAGCTCTTCGCGGTGGGGAACGTCTCGGGAACCGGCGCCAACGCGACCATCTCGAGGTACCCGTGGTCGACGCCCGGTACCCACGTCGACGGCATCGAGGCGTGGCTCTACCCGATCGTGCCCAGCCAGGTGACAGGGTAGCGTGGCGACGAAGTCCAAGAAGGATCTCCTCGTCGAGACCGCGATTCTCGCGCCGCTCGACTGGGTGGACGAGCGCACGGCGGCCGTTCGCGGGACGAAGTGGTTCCTCTTCCGGAACGTTCCCAGGGACATCAGCTGGTCGCAGACGCTCGGCTCGGCCGCGCTGACCGCTTTCATCGTGCAGACGCTGACGGGAGTGATCCTGGCGATGTACTACGAGCCTTCGGCGGCGATCGATCCCGTGACCGGCAAGCCCGTCGCGTACTCGTCGATCGAGGCGATCACGAACGACCTCACGCTCGGGTGGCTCGTGCGCGGTATGCACCGCTGGGGGGCCAGCGTCTTCATCATCCTCCTCTTCCTGCACATGGGGCGGGTGTTCCTCTTCGGCGCCTACAAGTATCCGCGCGAGCTGAACTGGATCATCGGCGTCCTCATCCTCGCGACGGGCATGCTCATGGGCTTCACGGGATACCTCCTGCCGTGGGACCAGACCGCGTACTGGGCGACGGTCGTCGGGATCAACCTGAACGGCACGGCCCCGTTCCTCGGACCGTGGCTCGCCGAGTTCCTGGCCACGGGGCCCGAGATCGGAGCGGACACGCTCCCCAAGTGGTACGCGCTGCACATGCTCCTGCTTCCCGGCGTCCTCATCCCGCTCATCGGCGTCCACATCTATCTCGTCACCCGCCTCGGGGTGGCTTCTCCGCCGTGGTCGGGCGAGGCGGCGGGCCGTGAGCGTCCGGAGGTCCAGCCGACAGGGGCGCGAGAGGGTCTCGTCCGCGGTTCCGGAGGCAGCGACTGATGGCACGCGATCTCGGCGAGCTGAATCGCGAGGAATTCGCCCACTACAAGGACGACGTCAAGAAGGAAGGGAAGCCGTTCTTCCCGTTCGCGCTCTACCACGACACGGTCATGTCGCTCATCGTCGTGTGCGTCATCGTCGCGCTGGCCGCGATCTGGTACTTCGACGCCGACGGCGTCGAGCCGGGGATCCTCGGCCCGTGGTACACGGAGCCCGCAGATCCGGGAACGACGGACTTCATCCCGCGCCCGGACTGGTACTTCTACTTCCTCTTCTACCTGCTGCGGATCTTCGAGTGGCCGGAGACGGTCTTCATCGCGACGGTCGGCATTCCGACGATCTGTCTCATCCTCCTGATCGGACTTCCGTTCTACGACCGCCGCCGCGAGCGGCGACCGCTGCATCGCCCGGTGGCCATGGTCGCCGCCGTCCTCACGGTCCTCTCCATGGCCGTCCTCACGTGGAAGGGGGCGACGGCGACCGAGGCACTCGGCTCCGAGCTCGTGTTACTCGTGCCGGACTGGGCGGCGGAGCAGGGCTTCGCCGACAACCCCGAGGCCGTGAAGGGCGCGGAGCTCTTCGCCGAGTCCGGGTGTCTCAACTGCCACACCTACCTCGGCCAGGGCTCCGGGAACTCTCGGCGCGCCCGATCTCTCCGAGATCGGGCAGACGAACGACGCCGCCTACTTCGTCCAGTACCTGACGAACCCGGCGGCGTTCGGCAACACGGTCATGGGCTCCTACGCCTACCTGGGGCAGGAGAACCTCGACGCGCTGGCGGCCTTCCTGGAGGCGTCGAAAGGCGGGAGCGAAGGCACGCCGTAGAGGGCGAGACGTGTCTCGCCCTCCTCGACCCGCCGTTACGCTTGACGGGTGCGCGTTTTCCTCGGCGTGACCGGCGCGTCGGGCGCTCCCTATGCCGAGCGCCTCCTCCGCGCACTCGCTGCCGTCGACTGCGAGATCGGGCTCACAGCGTCGCGATCGGGGATCGAGGTGCTGGCGACGGAGCTCTACGGCGATCCGTCTCTTCCGCGCGAGGAGGTGCTCGACCGGTTCGTCGGAAGTACGGCGGCGCAGGTCACCGTCTATGAGGAGAACGACTTCCGGAGCCCGTATGCGAGCGGGTCTGCGCGAGTCGACGCATACGTGATCTGTCCGTGCTCGATGGCCACCGTGGGAACGCTCGCTTCGGGCGCGATGCAGAACCTCATCCACCGGGCGGCTTCGGTCGCGCTCAAGGAGCGCCGCAAGCTCGTGCTCGTGCCGCGAGAGACGCCGCTCTCCTCGATTCATCTCCGCGGGCTCGCGACGCTGAACGACGCGGGCGCGGTCATCCTCTTCGCGGCGCCGGGCTTCTACCACGGTCCCGAGACGATCGACGACCTCGTGGACTTCCTCGTTGCGCGGTGCCTCGACCAGATCGGGATCGACAATGCGCTGGTCAAGCGGTGGGGAGAATGAACGCACGCCTTCGGCTCGCGTTCGCGGGGGAAACCATGTTTCCCTGAGTGCCCTGAGATCGTGGGGAACCTCCCGGTTCCGCACGCCCCTCCACGCTCATGGTCAAGGAGCGGCCATGAGTACAGTCCGGGACGCTCGCGCCCGATGCGGTTCGCGGCATGTTCGACCGCATCGCTCCGGTGTACGACGCGATGAACCGGGTGATGACGGTCGGTCTCGACCGGCGCTGGCGCAAGCTGGCCGTTCGAGAGGTCGTCTGGCCCGGGGATCGCGTCCTCGACGCCTGCTGCGGCACCGGCGATCTCGCCGTCGAGGCCGAGCGTCGGGGAGCGAGGGTCGTCGCGCTCGACTTCTCTCCCCGGATGCTCGAACGCGCGCGCGGAAAGTCGGGGACGATCGAATGGGTGCAGGGTGACGCGCTCGCCCTTCCGTTCGACAACGGCGAGTTCGACGCGGTGACCGTCGGTTTCGGGGTCCGCAACCTTGCGGACCTCGAGGGTGGACTGCGGGAGCTGGCACGCGTCCTTCGCCCGGGTGGGAAGCTTGCGGTACTGGAGATCACCCGTCCTCGCGGCCTGCTCCGACCGTTCTTCCGGCTCTGGTTCGACGTGCTCGTACCGCTGGCCGGCAAAGTGCTCCCCGGGGGAAAGGCCTACACGTATCTGCCTGCGAGCGTGCGCCGTTTTCCGAGCCCGGAGGATCTGTCGGCCCTGTTCGAGCGCGCCGGATTCGAGTCAGTGAGCTATCGGCTCCTGGGCGGCGGGAGCGTCGCGCTCCACGTCGGGATGAGGCCGTGACCGCGCTCGAGGTGGTTCGGGCCGCAGAAGGGCTGGACGGGTACCTCGACGAGGTCGAGGTCGATCTGGAACGGGCGGTCGCCGCCTACCCGGGCCTCGTGGCGGAGGTCGGCGCGGACGCGCTCGCGGCCGGTGGGAAGCGCCTCCGACCTGCCCTGGCCTTCCTCTCCTCCTCGCCGGACGTGACGCCCCCCGTTGCGGCCGGGGCGGCCGTCGAGCTCGTCCACATGGCCACGCTCGTCCACGACGACCTGATCGACGGGGCCGCGCTGAGACGGGGCCGCGCTTCAGCCTGGAGTGAGCACGGTGGAGCAGTCGCCAAGTCGGCCGGCGACTACCTCTTCGCCCGGGCGTTCTCCGTGCTCGCCGAGACGGGAGACCCGCGCGCCGTCTCGGTCCTCGCGGAGGCGGCACTCGGCCTCGCGCGCGGAGAGGCCATGCAACGGCAGCAGCAGCACGACCCCGATGTGACCATCGACGCCTACCTCGAGCGTTGCGCGCTGAAGACGGGGAAGCTCTTCGGAGCCGCGTGCGTGCTCGGGGGCGGCAACGGCGAGTACGGGCGATTGCTCGGCATCGCGTTTCAGATCGCCGACGACGTCCTCGACTGCTCGGGCGAGACGATCGAGACGGGCAAGGTTCCCGGAACCGACCTGCGCGACGGCACGCCGACGCTCCCACTCCTCCTCGCCGCGCGCGAGGACCCGGTCGTACGGGATGCGCTCGCGGGCGGCGCGAAGGAAGGCGCGCTCGTGCGGGTCGCGGCGAGTGGTGCGCTCGAGCGGTCTCGCGAGCTGGCGCTCCACTACGCTTCGGAGGCAAGAGCCTGCCTCGACGGCGCTGCGCGACGCGCCGAGCTCGAGGCGCTGACGTGGGCCGTCGTGGAGAGGAGTGCCTGATCGCCGTTCTCGCCGAGCAGACGCTGGAGCCGATCCGGGAGAAGGTCGAGGCCGGTGAGCGTCTCGACTTCGAGGACGGCCTCACGCTGCTCGAGTCCGACGACCTCCTGGCTCTCGGCGAGCTCGCCGACGAGGCTCGGCGCAGGCGGGGCGGGACCGACGAGGTCTACTTCGTCCAGAACCTGTACGTGAACCAGACGAACGTCTGCCGCGTGAAGTGCAAGTTCTGCGCGTTCGCGGCGACGCGGAAACAGGAGCACGCGTACACGTACACGACCGAGGAGCTCGTCGAGGACGTGCTTCGCCAGCGCGAAGTCACCGGGTTCACGGAGATCCACATGGTCAACGGTGAGAACCCGCACGTGGACTTCGCCTTCTACCGCGACACGATCGCCTCGTTGCACGAGGCGTTCCCCGACGTGCACTTGAAGTGCTACACGGCGTCCGAGATCCACCACATGACGACGCTCTCCGGGCTCACCCACGAAGAAGTCCTGCGAGAGCTCAAGTCCGCGGGGCTCGGGTCGCTCCCCGGGGGTGGCGCGGAGGTCTTCGCCGACCGTGTGCGCCGCCTCGTCGCGCCGGGCAAGGAGAGTCCCGAGATCTGGTTTCACGTCCACGACACGGCGCACGCACTCGGGATCCCGACCCACTGCACGATGCTCTACGGCCACGTGGAGACCTACGAGGAGCGTGTCGACCACATGATCCGCCTGCGCGAGCAGCAGGACCGCTCGGGCGGCTTCCTTGCATTCATCCCGCTCGCGTTCCATCCCGAGAACACCGTGTTCGAGCGGCGCGGCTGGCGCCATACGACGGGCGCCGACGACCTGAAGATGCTCGCCTTCTCGCGCCTGATGCTCGACAACGTCTCGAACGTCAAGGCCTACTGGATCATGATGGGGATGCCGCTCGCGGCTGTCGCGCTTCACTTCGGCGCGAACGACGTGCAGGGGACCGTCGTGCGCGAGGAGATCTTCCATGCCGCGGGCGCTCGCACCGAGACGGAGCAGAAGATCGACGAGCTCGTCCGTTTCGTCCGCGACGCAGGACGAATTCCGGTCCAGCGCGACACCCTCTATCGACGAGCTTCAACGATGGTGAAAGCGTGAGTCGCGGAGGTGCGAAACGCCAGATTGCCTCGAACGGGAGCACGCCGATCTGGGTGTGGGTTGTCTACTCCTTCGGCATTCTGGCCGCTGCGATCTTCGTGTTCTCGATCCTCTTCACGGCGGGTGCGTACATCCTCTCGGACGACGTCGACGTGACCTTCGACGTCTCCACACCCGCGATCGTGCTGTGGGGTGCGGTGATGATCGTGGCCGGCGGGCTCTGGGTCAGTCGGAGGCGGAAGAGGTGACCCGACTGGGGCGTATCTCGTACGTGAACATGGCGCCGGTCTTCTACCGGCTGGAGGCCGACGTCGAGGAGGTGTCGGGCGTCCCGACGGAGCTCTCGCGGATGCTGCTCGACGGCCAGCTCGACATCGCGCCGATTCCTTCGATCGAGTACGCGAGGAACGCCGACAGCCTTCGCATCCTCCCACGGCTCTGCGTCTCGTCCGAGGGCGCGGTCGACTCCATCCAGCTCGTGAGCCGCATCCCATTCGGCCAGGTGCGCTCGGTGGCCGTGACCCCGGAGAGCGCGACCTCCGTCGTCCTCGTCCGGATCCTCATTCCAAGGGCGGAGATCGTTCCGCTCGGAACGCAGGCGGACGCAACGCTGCTTGATCGGAGACGCGGCGTTGCAGAGCGCCTTCCAGGATCCGACGCCGCACCACGACCTCGGCCGGCTCTGGCTCGAGCGGACGGGGCTGCCGATGGTGTTCGCGGTATGGGCTGCTCCCGATCCAGCCCCTGAAGGCCTGATCGACCTGGAGCACGCGTTCGTCGCCTCGGTCCGGTTTGCTCGCTCGGAGCCCGAACGGCTGGCGCGCGAGGCGAGCGAGACGTACGGCTATCCGCCGGGGTTCCTCGCGCGCTACTTCGAGAAGCTGCGGTACAGCTTCGGCCCGCGGGAGCGCGCCGGCCTGTACACGTTCCTCGAGATGGCCCGTGACGTGGGCGAGCTCGACCACGTCCCGGAGCTCCGCTTCGTTCGGCAGGAGGTGCCCGCGTGAGGCTTGGCCGTGCAGAGACACCGGCGACGGCCTGATGCAAGCCTGCCGGCGGTCGGGGAGGTGTTGGAGAGGGCGCTCGACGGGGAGCGGATCAGCGATGACGACGCGATCGCGCTCCTTCGCTCGCGTGATCTCGTGGCGGTGGGGCGCGTCGCGAACGAGATCCGCGGCCGGATGACCGACCCCTCCCGGGTGACGTTCATCATCGATCGAAACCTCAACTACACGAACGTCTGCGTCACCGACTGCGACTTCTGCGCCTTCTACCGGCGCCCGGGGGACCAGCGCGAGGCCTATCTCCTCCCGAAGCCGGTGATCTACAAGAAGATCGAGGAGACGCTCGCGATCGGCGGCACCGGGCTGCTCATGCAGGGCGGCCATCATCCCGACCTCGGGATCGACTACTACGAGGACCTCTTCCGGTCGATCAAGGCGCGCTACAAGATCCATCTCCACGCGCTCTCGCCGCCTGAGATCCAGCACATCGCCCGGCGCTCGAAGCTGACCATCCCGGAGACGCTCGCTCGCTTGCGCGACGCCGGGCTCGACTCGGTTCCGGGCGGCGGCGCCGAGGTGCTCGTCGATCGCGTCCGCAAGATCATCGCGCCCAAGAAGACGAAGTCGGACGAGTGGCTGGACGTCATGCGGCAGGCGCATCGCCTCGGCATGTCGACGACCGCGACGATGATGTACGGGCACGTCGAGACGCTCGAGGAGCGCGTCGAGCACATGCGGCGGATCCGTGAGCTCCAGGACGAGACGCGCGGTTTTCGCGCATTCATCTCGTGGACGTTCCAGCGCGACGGCAATCGTCTCGACGACCTCGTTCCGGAGGAGTCCCGCCCGACCTCGTTCGACTACCTGTTGACGCAGGCGGTCTCCCGCATCTATCTCGACAACGTCCCCCACATCCAGTCCTCGTGGGTGACGCAGGGGATGAAGGTCGGCCAGGTCGCGCTCGGCTTCGGCGCCGACGACATGGGCTCGGTGATGATCGAGGAGAACGTCGTCTCGGCCGCGGGCACGACGCACCGCACGACGACCGACGAGCTCGTCCATCTCGATCAAGGCGATGGGGAAGACGCCGGTGCAGCGCGACACGCTGTATCGGGAGGTCAAGGTCTT
>CAVWTX010000020.1:0-126003 GCA_963758065.1 uncultured Thermoleophilia bacterium
CATTGTGGGACGGTCGAGATCCGTATCGGCCGGGACACGGGCGCGAAGCCAGGACGCGAGCTCGCTCATCTCAACAGCGCCAAAGGTGTGTCCGTTTGGAGAACGTGAGTCACAGCATCGCCGAAACCGCGGACGGCATCCAGTGTCGGCGCCGGGTCGATGACCGGTGTGTCGCTCCCATACGCGAGCTGGCTCACGCCGAAGGTCTCGATGCAGAACTCGATCGCTCGTCGCCCGTACGAGGAGACGTCGAAGTACACGTTGGGATCGAGCGCGGAGCGGACGTCGACTCCGCGTCGGGCGAGCCGCTCGAGCTGGAACGGTCCTCCGCCTGCGAGCATGGCGAACAGGACGCGGAGCGTCGGCCAGCGCTCGCGGCCGAACGCGAGCCAGGACAGGTACGCGGCCTGCATCCGCGCGGGATAGTCGACGACCCACTCCCACCAGTCCGGCCGGGCAGGATCGGGCGGTCCCCCCACATCCGGATGCACGAACACGACCCTGTTTGCCTCTGTTGCCGCGTCGAGGACGTGAGCGAAGCTGTCGAGCTCGACGAGAGTCGACGCTCCAACGGAGACACCGACGAAGCCGTCGCGCACATCCGTCGGTGAGAGCGCGGCGAAACGCCCACCGCTCACCCCGACGAGCTCGTGCACGCCTTCTGCCCACACCTCCTCGAGGGCGCGACACTCAGCCTGTTCGAGCTGATCGAGGCCAAGGCTTGATTGCAGCGAGAACACGGCGACGTCGATCCCGTCTCGGTCGAGAGCGCGGACGCGGGCGTCCGGCTCATGCGCCGTCAGATCGACGGGGAAGCGTCCCTCGATCGTGACGAGCTCGTCGCGTGAGATGAATGGACGAGTTGTTCGCGTGCGAAGGGCCGCGACGAAACTCGCGGGCCAGAGGTGCTGGTGGACGTCGTACGTCGCCATGGTCGTATTTCTGACTCTACGAGGACGGAGCCGCGTAGTGAGCTCGCGCGCAGCCGCCGTCCTGAAACGATCTAGAGTTGCCCGATGATCGACGCCCGCTCGGACGTCGTCGGCAGCCTGCTCCGGCCCGCTGATCTGCTCGAGGCCCGCGAGCGACGCGACCGCGGCCTGCTGACGGCCGCCCAGTTCAAACGGGTCGAGGACGGCGCCGTCGACGCGGCGCTGCGCCTGCAAGAGGACGCCGGTCTCGACGTCGTCACGGACGGCGAGATGCGTCGCCTCTCCTTCCAGAGCCAGATGACGGAGGCCGTCGAAGGATTCGGCGAGTGGGACCTCGACGCGTTTCTCTGGGGCGAGTGGCACTCGGACGAGCTCGGCGAGATGAACGTCGAACGGCCGCCGCTCGCGGTCGAGTCGCCCCTCCGTCGTCGGCGCTTCCTCTCCGCCGAGGAGTTCACGTACGCGCGGGGGAGGACCGATCGGGTGCTCAAGGTGACACTTCCCAGTCCCAGCATGTTCGCCAACTTCTGGGATCCGGAGCGCTCGACGAGCGCCTACGGCACCCTGGAGGAGTTTCTCGGCGCGGTCGCCGAGATCCTGCGCGAGGAGGTCGACGAGCTCGTCCGTCTCGGCGCGACCTACATTCAGCTCGACGCGCCTCACTACCCGCTGCTGGTCGACCCGACGTACCGCGACTTCTATGCGAGCCGGGGCTGGCCGGCGGAGCGTTGGCTCGATCTCGGCCTCGAGCTCGACAACCTCGTCTATGGGCAGCACGAAGGTGTCACGTTCTCGATGCACCTGTGCCGTGGAAACCAGGCGAGCAGGTGGCTCGTGGAGGGCGGTTACGACTGGCTGGCCGAGCGCCTCTTTCCGCGCGTCGGCGCCCAACGGTTGCTGCTCGAGTACGACGACGAGCGCTCCGGCTCGTTCGAGCCCCTCGGCGCGCTTCCGGAGGAAAAGATCGCCGTGCTCGGCCTCGTTACTACCAAGACCGGCCGGCGCGAGACGGTGGACGAGCTCGCTTCGCGGATCGAGGAGGCGAGCGCGTTCTGCCCGCTCGAGCGGCTCGCGCTCTCGCCTCAGTGCGGCTTCGCCACCTCTGTGCTCGGCAATGCGCTCACGGTCGAGGAGCAGATGGCCAAGCTCAGGACGATCGCCGAGACGGCTGCGCACGTGTGGGGATGACAGTCGTCCTCACGGGGACGAGCCTCACGCTCGAAGAGCTCGTGCGCGTCGCCCGAAGTGGCGAGCGCGTCGAGCTCGCTTCGTCCGCTCTCGAGCGCATGCGCGCCTCCCGCGACCTGGTCGAAGCGGCGCTTGCGAGTGGCGAGCAGGTGTACGGATTCTCGACCGGTGTCGGCATGCGCAAGCTCTTCGCGATCGAGGAGGACCAGGCGTCCTTCAACAGGTTGCTCCTTCGCGGGCACCTCGTAGGCCAGGGCCCGCCCGCGCCTGCGGACGCCGTGCGCGCGACGATGCTGAAGCTCGCCAACTCGCTCGCTCAGGGAGTCACAGGCGTGCGGCCCGGGCTCGCGGAGCTCCTGGTCGACGCCCTGAACACCGGCGCGATCCCGCACGTCCGAATTCTCGGTTCGGTCGGCCAGGCTGACCTTGCAGCGAACGCGGATCTCGTGGAGGGGATACTCGGTGAGTTCGCGCTTGCGGCGGGCGAAGCGCTCGTGCTCGTCGACAACAACGCGTTCTCGACTGGGCTCGCAGCACTCGCGGTCGCAGACTGCGAGACGCTGCTCGACGCACTCGACGTCGCAGGCGCGCTCGATCTCGAGGCGTTCGCGGCGAATCTCAGCATCATCGACCCGGCTGTCGGCGACGCCCGTCCACATCCGGGCCTCACGGCCACGATTGCTCGACTGCGAGCGCTCCTCGACGGTAGCTCCTTGTGGGAAGCGCAACCGAGGAACCTCCAGGATCCCCTCACCTTCCGCACGCTCCCACACGTCCAGGGAGCAGCGCGCGATGCGCTTTCCTATGCCTCGCGAGTTCTCGCCGTCGAGCTGAACGCCCACCAGGGAAACCCCGTCGTCGTTGCTCTCGAAGGTCGGGTCGTAGCGGCCGGCAACTTCGACGTCGTCCCGCTGGCTGCCGCGCTCGACTTCCTGCGGATCGCGCTCGCGCCCGCGCTGACGAGTGCCGCGGAGCGCGCGCTCAAGCTCCTGCAGGCGCCGCTGACCGGTCTCCCCGAGGGTCTTGGGGCCCGCGCACACCTCTCGGAGCCGGCGCTCAGCGAGCTCGGCGCGGCGGTTCAGGGCATCGTCGCCGAGGCACGGCTTCTGGCCCATCCCGTGTCCTTCGAGCTGGCGAGCACGACGCAGCATGAGGGGATCGAGGACCGGACGACGATGGCGCCTCTCGCCGCCCGACGGCTCGCCGAGATGGTCGAGCTCGGCGCGCGCGTCGTCGCGATCGAGCTTGCGATCGCTGCTCAGGCGGTCGACCTGCGCGAAACTCCCGCGCTCGGCGCCGGCGCGGGCCGGGCATACGCACTCGTCCGCGAGCTCATCCCCTTCACAGATGCGGGTGAGGCGATCCCGCCCGATCTCGAGCCAATCGCCGAGCTCGTTCGTTCCGGCGCTCTCGGCTAGGGCTCGAGGGCGGCCGAGAGGCCCGGACTCGGCGGGGAGACCTCGTCCGCTCGCCCGGCATGCCGTCGCAACTCACCGTCCACTACCTCGTAGTGCCCGATCTCGCCGAGTGGTGGCGAGTACACGTGGATCGTCACCGCTCCGCGCTCATGGTCCACCCGGTGGATCCCCGAGTGAGGCGCGGAGAACGACTCGCCGGCCGCATACTCGTCGACGCGACGCGGCCCGCCGACGACGAGCGCTTCGACTGCGCACGACACCCTCGAGGACGTAGACGCCGACGCAAGAGGTTCCGTGGTCGTGGAAGCCGGTGTCGCGGGGCTCCCACCACAGGTTGAGCCAGGCCTCGGAGTGCTCGCTGCGCCAGAGGAGCTCGAACGAACCCTCCCCGGCCGCGCTCGAGTCTGGCGAGGTCGATGAGCTCTGCCGCTGACCGCGCGAGCGCGGCGCATTCTTCGGGAGCGAGATCACGGTTGGGAACCGGCAGCGCCTGGAAGCGGGCCGTATCGATCATGTGCGGATTCTGGACTGAACCCGAGGATCGTCGAGGATGAGGCCGTGAGCCGCATCGCGTGCGTCGAGGCCTGGCCGGCGAACGCGCCGCTCGAAGCGCCGTACTTGATGGCGCCGGGAACCGTCGCGGGAATCTGCCGAACGATCGTGCGGGTGACGACCGAGGACGGCATCGTCGGCCTGGGGGAGAGCGCGTCGCCCGCCGACGCAGTTCGCGTAGCAGGCGAGCTCGGACAGGGACTCGTAGGACGTGACACCGAGGACGTGCGCGTCGCGCTCGTACCCGAAGAGCTCGTCGCGCCCATACATCGCATCGACGGCAAGGTGCTCATCGAAAACCCCACGACCGGGATCGAGATCGCGCTTTGGGACATCGCAGCGCGGGAGGCGGAGGAACCGCTGTACGGGTTCCTCGGCGGGGCGTACCGGACCGAGGTCACGTTCTCCGAGTACTTCGCGTACCGGCCGGGCTCGAGGATTCCCCAGCGGATGTCGCCGCGTTCTGCGCGCGGATGATCGAGCAGCACGACTCGCCCGTCTTCGAGGGGAAGGTGGCCGTTCGGCCCGTCGAGGAGGACGTCGAGCTGGTGCGCGAGATCCGAGCCGCCATCGGGCCGGAGCGGAGCTTCGGCTCGACGCCAACATGGGGTGGCGTCCGGACACTGCCCGCCGTGCGCTCGAGCTGCTCGAACCCTTCGACATTGCGAACGTCGAGGAGCCGGTCGCTGCGTTCGCGGACCAGGCCGAGCTGCGGCGCACGACGGCGATCCCGTTCTCCGCGCACACGCCGGACGTCGAGGCGGCAGCGCGGCTCGGAGTCCCCGACACGCTCGTCCTCGGGCTCGGAACCTTCGGCGGCATCGCAGGGACGCGTCGCTTCATCGCCGCGTGCCAGGAGGCCGGTGTCGGTTTCTGGTTCTACAGCGGGGACTTCGGCATCCAGACCGCCGCCTATCTCCACCTCGCGGCGACGACTCCGTACCTCGACCGCGCGAGCCAGTCGCTGCTGCGCTGGACGACGGACGATGTGATCGCAGGCGGCCGGTTCTCCCCGGAGGCCGGAGTCGTCGACGTTCCCTCGGGGCCAGGGCTCGGGGTCGAGCTTGACGAAGCCGCCCTCGCCCGGTGCGTGGATCGGTACGCGCGGGACGGCGAATACGACTTCTACGCCGGCGGGCCCGTTCCGCGATACTGACCGTGTGAAGAGCTTGCTCGAGCGGCTCGACGAAGGGGTGGTTCTCGGCGCCGAGGGGTACCTGTTCGAGCTCGAGCGTCGTGGCTACCTGAAGAGCGGGCCGTACGTCCCGGAGGTCGTCCTCGACTTCCCCGACGCCGTCCGCGAGCTGCACCGCGAATTCCTCCGCGCCGGCGCCGAGGTCATGGTCGCGTTCACCTACTACGGCCACCGGGAGAAGATGCGCACGATCGGCCGTGAGGACGATCTGGAGCCGTTGAACCGCAACGCTCTTCGTATCGCGCGCGAGGTGGCCGCCGAGGGCGATGCGCTCGTTGCCGGCAACATCTGCAACACATGGGTCTACGACCCCGCGGAACCGGTCCGATCCGGTGCCGTGGTTCGCGAGATGTACGAGGAGCAGGTCGGCTGGGCGACCGAGGAAGGGGCCGACTTCGTCATCTCCGAGACGAACGACTATCTCGGGGAGGCGCTGATCGCGACAGAGGTGGTGAAAAGCGCGGGACTGCCCGCTGTCGTCACCTTCGCATCGACCGCCGACACGACGATCGACGGGTTCGAGTTCGACGACGCGTGCCGGCAGCTCGAGGCGGCGGGCGCGGATGTCGTCGGCCTCAACTGCTCGCGCGGCCCCTCGACGCTCATGCCCATCCTCGAGCAGGTGCGCTCCGCCGTCGGCTGCCACGTCGCGGCGCAGCCCGTGCCCTACCGGACGACTCCCGAGGAGCCGGCGTTCATCGCGCTCCGCGACGAGGAGGGCGCTCGTGTCTTCCCGCTCGCGCTCGATCCCTTCACGTGCACGAGGTTCGAGATGGCCGAGTTCGCCGCACGCGCGCGAGATCTCGGCGTGGGGTACCTCGGGATCTGTTGCGGGGGCGCTCCGCACCACGTGCGTGCGATGGCCGAGGCGCTGGGACGCCACACTCCGGCCAGCAGGTACTCGCCGGACATCTCGCTGCACCCGATCCTCGGCGACGACGTGAAGAGCAAGGAGAAAGCCTTCACCACCTGGCGGGACTAAGAGCTCATAACGCAATGAAGCTCTAAGCCGCTCGCTACCGCTCGGGATCACCCATTCCTGGAACAGCGTCGTCGTCGACGTCCGGTGCTCGAAGGACAGGTAGGCCGTGCTCTCTCCAGGCGACGAAACCGCCGACCATGTCGGTCGCCCGCATAAAGCCCAGCTCTTGAAGCGTCGCCGCCCCGAGACTCGTCGAGTACCCGTGCGCGCAGACGAGGACGATCCGCTGGTCGAGACCCTTCACGTGCGGGTTTCGGTACGCGGGATCGTTGTCGGGATCGAGGCGCCACTCGAGAACCGAGCGGGGAATGTGGACCGACCCGGGAATGACGCCGTCTCGCCGTCGCTCGTCATTCGAGCGCGTGTCCACGATCAGCGCTCCGTCGGCCTGCGCTGAAAGCGCCTCCTTTGGCTCGAGTCGCTCGAGACGGCTTCGCGCCTCGCACACGAGGTCATCGATGGTTATGCGCCGCGCCGGCTTCGAGGACTTGTCAGGAGTGTTCGTGCCGGCAATCCTCGCATGCGCCGCGCAGGACCACATCGTGCGCCGCGACTGCGTATCCACGGCCGTCGGCAACGCGCTCGATCGCGGCTTCGAGGGTCGAATCCTCGAACGGCTCGACCTTGCCGCAGTCGTCACAGACGAGGTGGTGATGGTGGTCGCCGCCTGCATGGGTCGGCTCGAAGCGCGAGACGCCGTCGCCGAGGTCGACCTTCTGGACGAGCCCTAGCCCGTCGAGACCCTCGAGCGCCCGGTAGACGCTCGCGATTCCCACGCGTGGGCCGGCCGTCCGAAGCCGGTCGTGAATCTCCTGCGCCGAGAGGCAACAACCCTGGCTGGCCGAGCAGCTCGACCACCGCGCGGCGGGCGCTCCCGCTTCGTCCGCTCGACTCGCGCAGACGTGCGAGCGCCGCCTCGGTCCATTCTGGTTCAAGCATCGAAGATAATGATACCCATTCTCAAAGACGTGGTAGGGTGCGCGCCGTGCGCCTGCTCACGCTCATCGTCTCGGCGCTGCTCCTCTCGAGCTGCGGCGGCTCGGACACGAGCACGCATCGTGAGCGGACGATCGTGGCCGCCTTCTATCCACTCGCCTGGGCGGCGGAGCAGGTGGCCAGCAGTGGCGACGTCGTGGTCAACCTCACGCCGCCCGGGGTCGAGCCTCACGACATCGAGCTCACTCCCGGAGACGTGGAGCGCGTCCGTGACGCGGATCTCGTGCTCTATCTCGGCAAGGGTTTCATGCCGGCGCTCGAGGACGCGGTTGAGGGAGCGGGCAACGCCGTCGACCTGCTCGCGGGTCAGGACGTGCGTCCGGGCGAGGAGCCGGGCGAGGCCGATCCACACATCTGGCTGGACCCGACGAGGTATGCGACCGCCGTTCGCGAAATCGCGGCTGCGCTCGGTGACCCCGACGCAGCCGATGCCCTCGTCGCGCGACTGAACGAGCTCGACCGAGAGTTTCGGCACGGGCTCGTGCGCTGCGACCGCCGTCAGATCGTCACGAGCCACGCCGCGTTCGGATACCTCGCGGATGCATATGACCTCGAGCAGATTGCGCTCACGGGAGTGTCGCCTGAAGCCGAGCCGAGCCCGAGGGCTCTGGAGGACCTCGTTCAGAAGGTCGACGAGGAGGGCGCGACGACGGTTTTCTTCGAGACGCTCGTCTCCCCTCGGCTGGCAGAGACGGTTGCACGCGAAACCGGCGCACGAACAGCTGCCTTGAACCCGTTGGAGGGCCTGACGGACAGTGACCTCACCGAAGGGCAGGATTACTTCACGGTGATGCGAGCGAATCTCGCCGCGCTTCGCGAGGGGCTCGGGTGTCGCTAGCCGCCGAGCTCTCCGGCGTCTCGTTCGGCTACCGGCCGGGACAGCGGGTCCTCGAGGAAGTCGATCTCGTGCTCGGGGAAGGAGAGTTCGTCGCGGTCGCCGGGCCGAACGGCGGCGGCAAGACGACGCTCGTCCGAATTCTGCTCGGGCTCGAGCGCCCTTCCGAGGGGAGAGCGACTCTCTATGGCGAGGCGGCACACCGCTTCTCGCGACGGCGCACCCTCGGGTACCTCGCGCAGCGCTCCGAGCTCGGCGGTGACGCTCCGACGACGGTACGCGAGGTCGTCTCCGCCGGTCGGCTGGCGAGCGGCCTGTTCGGGCCGATGCGCCGGCGTGATCGCGAGCTCGTCGCCGAGGCGATCGAGCGCGTCGGTTTGGCGACTCAGGCAGATGTTCCCGTCCGGACGCTCTCCGGCGGCATGCAGCAACGTGCCTTCATTGCGAAGGCCCTTGCGGGCGGCCCGGCGCTCCTCGTTCTGGACGAGCCGACCACAGGTGTCGATGCGGAGTCGCAAGAGTCCCTGGCCGCGCTGCTCGATCAGCTGCACTCGGATCTCGGCGTGACGATCGTCTACGTCTCCCACGAGTTCGGGGCCGTCGAGCGCTTCGTCCAGCGGATCGTCCTCGTCCGGCGAACGATCGTCTTCGACGGTGCACCGCCGAGCTCCCGGGCGTCTGGCACGACCCGTCGCATGTCCATGTTCGAGACTGAGTTCATGCGGCTCGCGCTCGGCGCGGGCGCCGTCGTCGGTGTGCTGGCGCCTGCTGTCGGGTTCTTCCTCGTGCAGCGCAGGCAGTCGCTGACGGGCGACGGCATCGGACATGTCGCGTTCGCCGGCGTCGCGGCGGGGATCCTGCTCGACGTGGCGCCGGTCCTCACCGCGCTCGTCTTCGCAGTCGTGGGCGGCATCGCGATCGAGCTGCTGCGCTCGCGCGGCGGGGCCGCAGGTGATCAGGCCCTTGCGCTCGTCTTCTACACGGGCATCGCGCTCGGGGTGGTTCTCGTCTCGACCGCTGGTGCGCTGAACGTCGATCTCTTCCAGTACCTCTTCGGCTCGATCCTGACCGTCACGCGCTCGGATCTGGCGCTCATCGCGGCGCTCGGCGCTGTCGGGCTCGGCGTCGTGGCCGTCTTCTATCGAGCGCTCGCCGGGGTCGTGATCGACGAGGAAGGCGCACGTGTCGCCGGCGTGCCGATCGGCAGCGCTCAACATCGTGGTCGCCGCGCTCGCGGCGGTGACCGTGCGCTCTGTCGATGCGGGTGGTCGGGATCCTGCTCGTCGCTGCGCTCATGGTCCTGCCGGTCAGCGCGGCGGGCCGGATCGCATGGAGCATGCGCTCGACGCTCGTGCTCTCGATGGCGATCGGCCTGGCGTCGGCGCTCGTCGGCCTCACGATCTCGTACTACGCGGACCTCCCACCAGGCGGGACGATCGTTCTCGTCGCGGCGGGGATGTTCGGAGGATGCTCGATCGCCGGCGCGCTACGCGGCCGCTAGGCGGACGAGCGGCGCCGACTCCGGGCTCATGGCAGCCGCGGCAGCGCGCCTCGTACTGCTCGGCCGCTCCGACGAGGACCGTCTCGCCGGAGTACGGCGCCGGCCTTCCGTCGACGAGGCGCTGGGTCGTCGTCGCCGGGCCGCCGCAGCGGTGACATACGGCCTGGAGCTTGTCCACGAACTCAGCGTGCGAGAGGAGGTCGGGCATCGGGCCGAAGGGGAGACGCCGGAAGTCCTGGTCGAGCCCTGCGACGACGACGCGCACGCCGCGATCGGCGAGGTCGAGGGCGCGCGGGACGACGCACGTAGTCGAAGAACTGCACCTCGTCGATCCCCACGACGTCGAAGCCGTCCGCATGCTCGATTGACCTCGGCGACCGACGAGATCGGAACGGCGCGCATCCGCGCTCCCGCGTGACTGACGACATCCGCCGCGTCGTAGCGATCGTCGATCAGGGGCTTGAAGATGACGACGCGTTGCCCTGCGATCTCCGCGCGGCGCAGCCGCCGGATCATCTCCTCGCTCTTGCCGCTGAACATCGGGCCGCAGATGACCTCGAGCCAGCCTCCTCGTTGCGGCGGGATCCGGATCACGGCGGCGATCCTAGTGCGGCCGTCGGTCGGAGCACCCGGTGGCGAGGAGGTGCGTCTGACCCTTGCTACACTCTGGCCCGCGCGGCGGCGTAGCTCAGTTGGTTAGAGCAGCGGAATCATAATCCGCGTGTCGCAGGTTCGAGTCCTGCCGCCGCTACTCGAACGCCTCTCTATTCTTCGTCCCACACGAGAACCGAGAGAAGAATGGCAACCGGAGTCCGAGTCGCGATCACGCTCGCCTGCACCGAGTGCAAGCGGCGCAACTACCAAACCCAGAAGTCCAAGCGGAACTCGCCGGACCGGGTGGAGTTCAAGAAGTACTGCCGCTGGTGCGGTCGGCACACGCCGCATCGGGAGACGCAGGTAGTTGGCGCGCGAGACCCGCAGGCAACGGCGTGCGGCGCGCGCTGCCGCCGGTGACGGAGCGCCGACCTCGCGCCGCGCTCGCGCGCAGCAGGTCAGGCCGTCTCAGCAGCCTGTCAAGCAGCAGACGGGCCGGAAGGCGGAGAAGCAGCGCGGGCAGTTCGTCCGCGAGTCGTACGCCGAGCTCCGGAAGGTCGACTGGCCGAGCCGCAGCCAGACGTTCCAGGGTGTCGTCGTCGTCATCATCGCGTGCACGATCGTCGGCGCCTACCTCTGGGGCCTCGACCAGGTCATCCGCCCCGTCGTCGACCGCGTTCTTCTCTAGGAGAGCAGTCCATGGAAATGCAGATGATCAGCGTAAGCACCGCGGCCGCGAAGCGGACGCCTTCAGGGATTTCCGCGCGAGCGGAGTCGGCGCTAGCCGATTCCGCTCATGTGCGATAGGAGAAGCAGTGTTTCTCTGGTACGTGATCAACACGTACTCCGGGCACGAGAACAAGGTGAAGACCAATCTCGAGCACCGCATCGTCTCGATGAACCAGCAGCCCGCGTTCCGTCGCGTGGTCGTGCCGACCGAGCAGGTCATCGAGACGAAGGACGGGCAGAAGGTGCAGACCGAGAAGCGCGTGCTTCCCGGCTACGTGCTCGTGAACATGAGCATGTCGGACGAGGCGTGGACCGTCGTCAAGGGGACGCCGGGTGTGACCGGGTTCGTCGGCGCCGGGACGAAGCCCGTGCCGCTCTCGCAGCCGGAGGTCGACCGGATACTCCACCACGGCGCGCCCGCCGGGCCGGGCAGGCGCCGAAGTCGCAGGTCGAGTTCTCGCTCGGCGAGTCCGTGAAGGTGACCTCCGGCCCGCTCTCCGACTTCGACGGAGAGATCGTCGACGTCAACGCCGACCAGCAGAAGCTGAAGGTGCTCGTGGACATCTTCGAGCGCCAGGTTCCGGTGGAGCTCAGCTTCGACCAGGTGAAGAAGATCGACTGACGGCCGCTAGGCTGCCTCGAAGAGACAATGGCGAAGAAAGTACTCACGATGATCAAGCTCCAGATCCCGGGCGGCCAGGCCAACCCGGCGCCGCCGGTCGGTCCTGCGCTCGGCCAGCACGGCGTCAACATCATGGAGTTCTGCAAGGCGTACAACGCGCAGACCGCGCACGAGAACGGCCGCATCATCCCGGTCGAGATCACCGTCTTCGAGGATCGCTCGTTCACGTTCATCACGAAGACGCCGCCCGCCGCCGTCCTCATCAAGGAGGCGCTCGCGCTCGAGTCCGGCTCCGGCGAGCCGAACCGCCACAAGGTCGGCCGGCTCACCCAGGCGCAGCTCCGCTCGATCGCGGAGGCGAAGATGCCCGACCTGAATGCGCGCGACGTCGACGAGGCGATGAAGGTGATCGCCGGGACCGCTCGGAGCATGGGCGTGGAGACGGACGCATGAGCGCGCACGGCAAGCGCTATCGCACGGCGCGCGAGGCGATCGACCGCGAGCAGGCGTACACGCCGCTCGCTGCGGTCCGCCTGCTGAAGGAGCTCGCCGGCGCGCGAAGTTCGACGAGACCGTCGAGGTGCACTTCCGGCTCGGCCTGAACGTGCGTCACGCCGACGAGCAGCTCCGCGGGACGATCATGCTCCCGCACGGGATCGGCAAGGACGTGCGCGTCGCAGTCTTCGCGGAGGGCGAGAAGGCGCGCGAGGCGGAGGACGCCGGCGCCGACGTCGTCGGCTCGGCCGACCTCGCGACGAAGATCGAGGAAGGCTTCCTCGACTTCGACGTCGCGATCGCGACTCCCGACCAGATGAGCGTCGTCGGCAAGCTCGGCCGCGTGCTCGGCCCGCGTGGCCTCATGCCGAACCCGAAGACGGGCACGGTGACGATGGACGTCGGCAAGGCCGTCTCGGATGCGAAGGCGGGCAAGCTCGAGTACCGCACCGATCGCGGCGGGAACGTCCACGTCCCGATCGGCAAGCGCAGCTTCGACGAGCGTGCGCTGCTCGAGAACTACGCGGCGCTCATCGAGGAGATCGTCCGCGCGAAGCCGTCGGCGGCGAAGGGTCGCTACATCAAGCAGATCACGCTGACGACGACGATGGGCCCGGGCGTCCACGTCGACTCGACCATCACCCGCGACATCGCCGAGGAGCTGGAGGCAGCTACAGTCTCGGCCTAGCAACCAGTCGAATCCCGCCGAAGACCGTCGGCAGCGCCTCGTGGCTCTCGAGCACGAGGTCGTAGGTCCGACCGAGGCAGGTTCCGTCAGCGCGTCTGCGTCTCGACCGAGCCCGCCTTGTGCGGGTTTCGTCGTTCGAGGAGGACATGACGTGCTGAAAACGGACAAGGAACGGATCGTCGAGGAGCTCGCGGCCGAGCTCGGCTCGGCGGAGACGCTGATCGTCGCCGACTACCGCGGCCTGACGAACAAGCAGCTCGAGGCGCTGCGGGACGAGCTGCTCCAGCACGGGGCTCGATTCCGCATCGTCAAGAACACGCTGACGCGCCGCGCTGCCGAGCAGGCCGGCGCCGACGCGCTTCTCGTGATGCTCGAGGGCCCGACTGCGATCGCGTTCATCGAGTCGTCGGGCGATCCCGCGGCTGTCGCCAAGGCGCTCGCCGCGACGGCGAAGGAGACGAACGTCCTCGCGCTCCGCGGCGGCATGCTCGAGGGGAAGACGCTGTCGGGCGAGCGAGGTCGACGGAGCTCGCGACGCTCCCGCCGATGGACGTCCTGCGCGGCGCAGCTCGTCGGCGCGATCGTCGCGCCGCTCACGCAGCTTCTCGGCGCTCGTCTCGGCGCCGCTGCGCGATCTGCACGGCCTCATCGACGCTCGCATCGCGCAGCTCGAGGAGCAGGGCGAGGTCGTGGAGCCGGTCGCCGAAGCGGCGGTCGAGGCAGAGCCAGCTGCCGACGAGGAGGCTCGAGGCGACGAGCCGACGCCGAGGCCGAGGCGACGGACAGAGCCGTCGGATTCGGCGCGCAGCCGGAATCCGACGACCACGAGCCGAAGATCGAGCGACGTCACGATGTGACCCAACTGAAGACTTCAGAAGAGGAAGAGGAGGACACTAGATGGCAACTGACGTGAAGAAGGTGCTCGACACGCTCGGCAAGATGACGGTGCTCGAGCTCGTCGAGCTCAAGAACGTCGATCGAGGAGGAGTGGGGCGTGACCGCCGCCGCTCCGGTTGCGGTCGCAGCGGCTCCCGCCGGCGGGCGGCGACGGCGCCGCCGCCGAGGAGGAGAAGGACTCCTTCGACGTCGTGCTCACTGGCGGCCGGCGACAAGAAGATCCAGGTGATCAAGGTCGTCCGCGCGGTCACCGGCCTCGGCCTCAAGGAGGCGAAGGACCTCGTCGACGGCGCTCCCGGTGCTGTCAAGGAGGGCGCCGCGAAGGACGAGGCGGAGTCGATCAAGGCGCAGCTCGAGGAGGCAGGCGCCAGCGTCGAGCTGAAGTAGCGGCGCATCTGGGGAAAGCGCGGTTTCCCCGCTTTCTTCCACTGGTCCAGCGTCGGACAGCCCTCCGCACCGGGTCAACTCCACGGGCCCGACCACGCTCTTGACGCCGTCCGCTATCCTTCTCGGGACGCAATCCACCGGCCGCGAAGCGGTTGCGGTGGAGTGCGCTCGTGCGCTATCCTTCGTGGTTCCGCCGAGGCCCGTTCGTCCAACCCTGCCCATCACAAGCCCTGCACGCAGTTAAGGGAGGCAATAACACTTGAGCAGCGTTGCTGTCGCGCCGCGCGCGCGCAAGAGCTTTTCGCGCCTGAAGCATGTCCTCGACCTCCCCAACCTCATCGACATCCAGAAGGTGTCCTTCGAGCTGGTTCATCGAGGACGGCCTTCGCGAGACCATCGACGACATCTCGCCGATCGAGGATTACACGGGGACGCTCGCCGTCGAGTTCGGCGAGTACGAGTTCGGGGAGCCGCAGTTCACGATCCAGGAGTGCCGCGAGAAGGACCTGACCTACCAGGTCCCGCTCTCGATCACGGTCCGCTTCGTCAACAAGGAAACCGGCGAGATCCGCGAGCAGCGGGTCTTCATGGGCGACTTCCCGATGATGACGCCGTGGGGCACGTTCATCATCAACGGGACCGAGCGCGTGATCGTGACGCAGCTCGTCCGCAGCCCGGGCGCCTACCTGATGGAGCCGAAGGACGCCACGAAGCAGGTCTTCATGGCGAACTCGATGCCGTCCCGCGGCTCGTGGCTCGAGGTCGAGATCGACAAGAAGGGCATCGTCTACGCGCGTATCGACCGCAAGCGCAAGCTGCCGATCACGACGCTTCTGCGCGCCCTCCCGGCCGAGGACCCGACGACCGGCTTCCAGCTCGACACGACGCTCGAACGAGAAGATCCTCGAGCTCTTCGGCGGCTCGCCGTTCATCGCGAACACGCTCGACAAGGATCCCGACGACGCGCGAGGAGGAGGCGCTCATCGAGGTGTTCAAGAAGCAGCGCCCGGGCGAGCCTCCGACGCTCGACAACGCGCGGAACCTCCTGCGGTCGCTCTTCTTCGACCCCAAGCGCTACGACCTGACGAAGGTCGGCCGCTACAAGCTGAACCAGCGCCTGAACGTGCAGGTGCCCGAGGACATGCGCGTCCTCACGACCGAGGACATCCTCGCGCTCGTGCGGCGGCTCGTCGACCTCCCGACGAAGCTCGGCGTGCCCGAGGACTCGAAGGACTTCGCGGCCGACGCGGCGCAGCTCTCGCGGGATCCGATCCGCGGTGAGCTCGACGAGTACGAGGACTTCGGAAATCGACGCCTGCGTACGACCGGCGAGCTGATCCAGGAGGCGTTCCGGGTCGGTCTCTACCGGATGGAGCGGGTCGTCCGCGAGCGCATGACCACCGAGGACGTCGACACGATCACGCCGCAGACGATCATCAACATCCGGCCCGGTCGTCGCGGCGCTCAAGGAGTTCTTCGGCTCCTCGCAGCTCTCGCAGTTCATGGACCAGACGAACTCGCTCGCCGGCCTGACGCACCGCCGCCGCCTCTCGGCGCTCGGCGCGGGTGGCCTGACCCGCGAGCGCGCGCCGATCGAGGTGCGCGACGTCCATCCGACCCACTACGGGCGGATGTGCCCGATCGAGACGCCGGAGGGCCCGAACATCGGCCTCATCGGCTCGCTGGCGTCGTTCGCGACCGTGTCGGAGTTCGGTTTCATCCAGACGCCGTACCGGTCGTCAAGGGCGGGAAGGTGACCGACGAGATCATCTACCTCGACGCGGCCGAGGAGCGTCAGTTCACGATCGCTCAGGCCTCGGAGCCGGTCGATCCCAAGACGGGCAGGTTCCTCAACGAGCAGGTCCTGTGCCGATCGCGGGAGGGCGAGGCCGTCATCGTCTCGCCGAAGGACGTCGAGTACATGGACGTCTCGCCGGCGCAGATCGTCTCCGTGGGGACGGCCCTCATCCCGTTCCTCGAGCACAACGACGCGAACCGCGCCCTGATGGGCGCCAACATGCAGACGGCAGGCGGTGCCGCTGATGATCCCACAGGCGCCGCTCGTCGGTACCGGCCTCGAGTTCCGAGCAGCCGTGGACACGGGCGACGTCGTTCTCGCGCACAACGACGGCGCGGTGATCGACGTCGACGCCGAGCGCATCGTCGTCGAGGGCCGCGGTACGCGTGACGAGTATCCGCTGACGAAGTTCATGCGCTCGAACCAGGGCACGCTCATCCATCAGAAGCCCGTGGTCATCGCTGGGCGACAAGCGTGAAGAAGGGCGAGGTGCTGGCCGACGGCAGCTCGACCGACGGCGGTGAGCTCGCGCTCGGAGCGAACCTGCTCGTGGCGTTCATGCCGTGGGAGGGGTTCAACTTCGAGGACGCGATCGTGATCTCGGAGCGGCTCGTGAAGGACGACGTGCTCAGCTCGATCCACATCCACGAGTACGAGATCGACGCGCGCTCGACGAAGCTCGGCGACGAGGAGATCACGCGCGACATCCCGAACCGCTCGGAGGAGTCGCTCGCGAACCTCGACGAGCGCGGAGTCGTGCGCATCGGCGCCGACGTCGACGCCGGCCATCTGCTCGTCGGCAAGGTCACGCCCAAGGGCGAGACCGAGCTCACGGCGGAAGAGAAGCTGATCCGCGCGATCTTCAAGGAGAAGGCGCGCGAGGTCCGCGACACGTCGCTCAAGGTCCCGAACGGCGAAGGCGGCAAGGTCATCGGCGTCAAGACGTTCTCCCGCGACGCGGGGGACGACCTGCCGCCGGGCGTGAACGAGCTCGTTCGCGTGTACGTCGCCAAGAAGCGCAAGATCGCCGAGGGCGACAAGCTCGCGGGTCGACACGGCAACAAGGGCGTCATCTCGAAGATCGTTCCGGAGGAGGACATGCCCTTCCTCGAGGACGGCCGCCCGGTGGACGTGGTGCTCAACCCGCTCGGCGTGCCGAGCCGTATGAACATCGGCCAGATCCTCGAGACGCATCTCGGGTGGGCCGCGGCGCACGGTGTGTTCCCCGAGGGCGGCCCTGTCAGCGCACGGGCGCCCATCAACGCGCCCGACCCGCGCTGCGTCGCGACCGCGGTGTTCGACGGTGCGACCGAGGGAGACGTGGACGACGCCCTCGTCGAGTTCGCTCGTGCCGGCGGCTCGAACGGGCTCGTCACGATGAGCGTCGACGATTCAGCGACTCGCGGCAATCGCTGCTCCGGAAAGGTCGAGCTCTACGACGGGAAGAGCGGCGAGCCGTTCAAGCAGGACGTGACGGTCGGCTTCATGTACATCCTGAAGCTCCTGCACCTCGTGGACGACAAGATCCACGCCCGCTCGACCGGCCCGTACTCGCTCGTGACGCAGCAGCCGCTGGGCGGGAAGGCCCAGTTCGGAGGCCAGCGCTTCGGCGAGATGGAGGTCTGGGCACTCGAGGCATACGGCTCCGCCTACACCCTGCAGGAGATGCTCACGATCAAGTCCGACGACACGATCGGCCGCGTGAAGGCCTACGAGGCGATCGTCAAGGGCGAGAACATCGCCGAGCCGTCGATTCCCGAGTCCTTCAAGGTGCTGCTCAAGGAGATGCAGTCGCTCGCACTCGACATCCAAGTGCTCTCCGACGAGGGCCGCGAGGTCGAGGTGCGCGAAGAGGACGACGAGCTCCTGCGGGCTGCCGAAGAGCTCGGCATCGATCTGTCGCCCGGCTCGTTGCGCGCCGCGGCACGCCAGCCCACGGCCGAGGAGGTCGAGGAGGGCGAGGAGCGCGCCGACGAAGGCGGCGAGCTCGTGCTCGCAGCGGACGAGGAGCTCGGCGACCTCGAGGGCGAGGAAGCCCCACTCGAGGTCGACCTCGCGGACGTCGAGGTCGAGGAATGACCTGCACCGACTTCAGAGAGAGAGGTTCGAGGCTCTAGATGGAAACCAGTAGACGCGGTCCCGACATCAACGACTTCGACTCGATCCGGATCGGTCTGGCATCGAGCAAGCAGATCCGCGACTGGTCCTCGGGCGAGGTGACGAAGCCGGAGACGATCAACTACCGCACGCTCAAGCCCGAGCGTGACGGTCTCTTCTGCGAGCGAATCTTCGGCCCCACGAAGGACTGGGAGTGCTACTGCGGGAAGTACAAGCGCGTCCGCTACAAGGGCATCATCTGCGAGCGCTGCGGCGTCGAGGTGACCCGGCAGAAGGTACGGCGCGAGCGGATGGGGCACATCGACCTCGCCGCTCCTGTCTCGCACATCTGGTTCTTCAAGGGCGTCCCCAGCCGGATCGGCTACTTGCTCGACATCGCTCCGCGAGAGCTCGAGAAGGTCTTGTACTTCGCCGCGTCGATCGTCACGGCGGTCGATCGCGAGAAGCGGCAGGCCGACCTCGCGGACCTCGAGGACAAGGTCGCGGGCGAGAGCGAGCGGATCTATCTCGATCGTGACGAGGCGCTTTCGGGTCTCGACGACCGGTTCTCCCGACGGCGGGACTTCTTCGCCTCGGGCAAGGAGCGCAACTTCGACGAGGACGACGACTTCTGGGTCCGGGGGCTTTCGAACTGGGCCGAGGAGTCGGTGCTTCCGACGCTCGAGGAGATCCGGACGCTCGGGACCGGCGTTTTCGTCGAGCTCGCCAAGAAGATGACGAACGAGGATCCGCGACGCGTTCGTGAGCTCGTTCGCCAGACGGCGACACGCGACGACCGGCGCCTCGCTCCGCGCGAGGTCGAGTCCGTGGCCGCGGCGGCCGTGCAGATCGAGGCCGCGCTGGCGCCCTTGCGGGCCGAGCTCGAGAAGGCTTCGGGATCGAAGAAGGGCGCGATCACGAAGCACGTGAAGCGCATCCAGGACGGCCTCCTCACAGGTGCAGAGCTCTCGGAAGAGGACTCGGCGCTTGTCGCGGACGTCGATCGCAAGAACCTCGAGCGGGCGCGCGAGGTCGGCAACGGGCTTCTCGCGGACGTCCTGGCAGCAGTCGATCCCGAGGCCGACGGGGCGGCGGTGCGTGAGCTTGCGTACGACCTCTGTCTCGTCGAGGGAACACGCAAGGAAGACCTCGACGCGATCGGGCAATGGGCGTTGAAGGTGAGAGAGATGATCGCGGACATCGACCTCCGTCGCGAGGACACCCGCGAGGCCGCGGTCGAGGCGGTGCGCCGGCTCGAGCAGACCTGGCTGCTGTTCAAGGAGCTCGAGCCGAAGATGATCGTCGGCGACGAGCAGATCTTCCGTGAGCTGAAGGATCGGTTCGGGTCGCCGTACGGATTCGGGGTCTACTTCCGCGGCGGCATGGGCGCCGAAGCCGTTCGCGACCTGCTCCGCGACCTGAACCTCGACGAGGAGTCCCTCTCGCTCCGAGACACAATCAAGACGTCGAAGGGACAGAAGCAGCAGCGGGCGATCAAGCGACTCAAGGTCGTCGAGGCGTTCATCAAGTCCGGAAACAAGCCCGAATGGATGATTCTCGAGGCCGTTCCGGTCATTCCGCCCGAGCTTCGCCCGATGGTGCAGCTCGACGGTGGCCGCTTCGCGACGAGCGACCTCAACGATCTCTATCGCCGTGTCATCAACAGGAACAACCGCCTGAAGCGCCTGCTCGACCTGGGCGCGCCCGAGATCATCGTGAACAACGAGAAGCGGATGCTTCAGGAGGCCGTCGACGCGCTCTTCGACAACGGCCGCCGTGGGCGGGCCGTGACGGGGCCAGGCAACCGCCCGTTGAAGTCGCTCTCCGACATGCTCAAGGGCAAGCAGGGCCGTTTTCGGCAGAACCTGCTCGGGAAGCGCGTCGACTACTCCGGCCGCTCGGTGATCGTCGCAGGCCCGAACCTCAAGCTCCATCAGTGCGGGCTGCCCAAGCTCATGGCCCTCGAGCTGTTCAAGCCGTTCATCATGAGCCGGCTCGTGGAGCGCAAGGCGGTCCAGAACATCAAGGCCGCAAAGAAGATGGTCGAGTCCATGATCCCGGAAGTCTGGGACGTCCTCGAAGAGGTCATCGCCGAGCACCCCGTGCTGTTGAACCGGGCGCCGACGCTGCATCGCCTCGGGATTCAGGCGTTCGAGCCGGTGCTCGTCGAGGGCAAGGCGATCCAGGTCCACCCGATGGTCTGCCAGGCGTTCAACGCCGACTTCGACGGCGACCAGATGGCGGTCCACCTCCCCCTCAGCGCGGAGGCGCAGGCCGAGGCCCGCGTGCTCATGCTCTCGTCCAACAACATCCTCTCGCCGGCCAGTGGCCGCCCGCTCGCGACGCCCAACCAGGACATGGTGCTCGGCGCGTACTTCCTCACGTACTGCGAGCACGATCTCGTCTCCACGTCCGCGGCCGACATGGCCAAAGCGCTCGGGAAGAACGGGCTCCAGAGATTCCGCAAGGAGGAGGACGTGGAGTTCGCCCTGGAGGCGGGGTCTCTCGCGTATCAAGATCCGATCGAGTACGAGTGGAGCAGCGAGCGGCTCGTGACGACGCCGGGACGCGTCATCTTCAACGCCGAGGTGGAGCGAGCGCTCGACGAGGCGACCGGCGGCGACTTCGAGGATCACCCCTTCCTCAACAAGACCCTCACGAAGCGCGAGCTCGACGCCTTCATCGGCGACCTCGTCGAGCACTACGGGCCGAACACGATCGCCTCGGCGCTCGACGTCATCAAGTCGCTCACGTTCCGCTTCGCCACGCGTGCCGGAATCACGATCTCGAAGAACGACATCGTCATTCCGGACGACAAGGAGGAGATCCTCGTCCGCTACGAAGGGGAGGTCGCGAAGGTCGGGCGTGAGTACGACCGCGGCCTGATGACCGAGGACGAGCGCGACGAGCGCATCGTCGCCATCTGGACACAGGCGACCGACGAGGTTGCGGACCGGATGATGGCGAACCTCTCGGAGACGAACCCGATCTACATGATGGCCAACTCGGGCGCACGTGGATCCTTTAACCAGATCCGCCAGCTGGCCGGCATGCGCGGCCTGATGGCCGATCCGAAGGGCGAGATCATCGCGCGGCCGATCAAGGCCAACTTCATGGAGGGGCTCACCGTTCTCGAGTACTTCATCTCCACGCACGGCGCCCGGAAGGGCCTCGCGGACACGGCGCTCCGGACCGCCGACTCGGGGTACCTCACGCGGCGTCTCGTGGACGTCTCGCAGGACGTCATCGTCCGAGAGGAGGACTGCGGCACCGAGGATCGCATCGAGCTCGCTCTCATCCTCGACGACTCCCCGAACAAGAGCGTCGCCGGGCGCGTCGCCGCATTCGACATCGCGAAGCCGATCAAGGACGGCAAGCCGGGCAAGACCGTGATCGTCGAGAAGGGGGCGGAGATCACCATGCGCGCCCTTCGGCGGCTCGTCGAGGAGTTCGGCGAGTACGCCGAGACGGCGACCGTGCCCGTTCGCTCGGTGCTCAAGTGCCGGAGCGAGTACGGGCTCTGCCGGGCCTGCTACGGAACGTTCATGGCAACCGGCGGCATGACCGAGATCGGCGATGCGGTCGGGATCATCGCGGCGCAGTCGATCGGCGAGCCGGGGACGCAGCTGACCATGCGGACGTTCCACACGGGCGGCGTCGCCGGGGCCGACATCACCCACGGCCTCCCGCGCGTCGTCGAGATCTTCGAGGCCCGCAATCCGAAGGGCGCGGCGACCCTCGCCGAGGTCGCCGGCAAGGTCGACATCGAGGAGGCCGACCGTACGATCAAGGTGACAGTCACGCCGAGCGCCCTCGATGCGAGCGGCGAGCTCCCGGATCCTCGGGAGTACAGCTTCCCGCGCCGGACTCGGTTCAGCGTCGCCCAGGGGCAGACGGTCGAAGCCGGGGACGCTCTCAACGAAGGATCGCTCAACCCGGCGGATCTTCTGCTCCTCAAGGGTGCGACACCGACCGAGCTGTACCTCGTCGGCGAGGTGCAGAAGGTCTACAAGTCGCAGGGCGTCGAGATCCACGACAAGCACATCGAGCTCATCGTTCGGCAGATGCTGAAGAAGGTCCGCGTGGAGAGTGCCGGTGAGACGGCTCTTCTGCCTGGTCAGCTCGTCGATCGTGTCGTCCTGGAGCGCGAGAACGCCCGCGTGAAGAAGGAGAAGAAGGAGCAGGCGACGTTCGAGCCGATCATCCTCGGCATCACGAAGGCGTCGCTCGCGACGGAGTCGTTCCTCTCGGCAGCGTCCTTCCAGGAGACGACGAAGGTGCTGACCGACGCCGCCATCGAGGGCAAGGTCGACCACCTGAACGGGCTCAAGGAGAACGTCATCATCGGCAAGCTGATCCCTGCTGCCACGGGCCTCAAGCAGTATCGACAGATCACCATCGAGCCGACCGAGCCGCTTCCCGTGACCTTCGCTCATCCGGAGGCGGAGGCCGAGCTTCTCGCGGCACTCGAGGAGATCGGCGAGGGCGACGGCTTCGACCTCGAGTCGCTCGGCCTCTCGTTCGACGAGCCTGCGCTCCCGCTCGACGGGGACGGTGAGGCGGCCGAGCTCGAGCCGCCTGTCGAGGAGGAGCAGTAAGAACGCACTGGGGTCAGACCCGCGGGGTCTGACCCCAGACACGTTCCTAACCACTTTCTGCTACCTCTGATGCCCATGTTCAGGGGTTTCGTTGCCGCAATCGGCGCGGTCCTCGTGCTCCTCGCCTGGCCCGCGAGCAGCACGGCTGCTCTCTCCTGCGGCCTCCCGGAGGCGCAGCCCGTCTGGGTCGACTTCGCGGACTCGTCGGTGTCCTTCTGGCGCGAGCGCTTTGCGCGCCCGGGCGTTGTCGTTGCGACCGGTGGCCCCGGGCTCGCCGAAGAAGCGCGAGGGGCGGGCGCGGGAACCGTCCACTGGGACATGTATCTGCGAAAGCGGGTCGGGACGCCGTCGGAGCCCGCCGATGCCTCCGTCATCGAGAAGCGCGCCGACTCGCTCTTCGACTACGCGGTGTCAGTGAGCGGCTGTGAGCAGCCGTTGATCGCGCTCAACGAGCTCTGGGGCGCTTCGCTGCCGACGCCGGTGACCCCGACCGCGGAGAGGTATCGGGCGAACGTGCTCCAGTTCGTCTCGAGACTTGCGGCCCGGGGCGGCCGTCCCGCCCTCCTCGTCTCGAGCGAGCCTTTCACCGCTGGTGATGCGGCGGCCTGGTGGAAGTCGGTCGCCGCGGTCTCCGATCTCGTTCTCGAGAACTACGCGAATGCGAACGTGATCTGGCGCGACGGCCCGATTCACGGTTCCCGGCGTCTCAGGGTGCGCCATCGACAGTCTGCCGCGAAGCTCCTTGCGCTCGGCATCCCGTCCTCGCGAATCGGGATCATGATCGGCTTCCAGACGGGTGCGGGTACCGGCGGTCGGGAAGGACTCGCGCCGCGCTCGCGCTGGTTCAGCGTGGCGAAGTGGCACGCACTCGCCGTGCGTCAGGTTGCGCGCGAGCTCCGGCTCGGCCACGTCTGGTCGTGGGGCTGGGCTCAGCGCAACGAGCGATCCAACGATCCCGACAAGACTTATGCCGCCTGCGTATGGCTCTGGGTGAGGGACGAAGGCCTGTGCGATGCCCCGGGCGCTCTCGGAGACGAGTTCGACTCTGACGTGACGACGGGTCAGCTCGATCTGCCCGCTGGAGCTCGGTGCGTGTACGGCTCGAGTGCGCTCACCGCTTCGAGCGTGACCTCGCTCGCGACGCTGACGCGTGACCGCGAGCTGGCGTTGACCGCCCTCGTCGTACGCGCAATCGAGCGTGAACGTGCGCGTGTCTCTCCCACAGAAGCGCTCGGCGTCGAGGGGCGCATCGTGCGCGCGCGGTTCGGCGGAAGCGCGACCGCATATCGAGCGGCGCTTGCCGAGAGTCGGAGCGAGCCTCTCCGTCGCCCGCGGGATCATCGGCGACGAGCTCAGGGCTCGTGAGATACTCGCGCGTCTAGCCGTGTCGCGTCCGTCGGCTGCCGACATCGCGCGGTTCCGCGTGACGTATGCGCCTGTGGTCGCACGCCGACTCGTCGTCTCACCGGCACCGAGCTGGCTCCCCGGAGGGACGGGTATCGCGCTCGCCACCTCGGCTCCCGAGTCTGTGTTCCGCATCACGACCGGCCAACGGGCTTCGATCCGGACGGCGGAAGGCGTGTTCAGCGTGAAGGCGCTGGACGACACCGGTGCGCTCGGCGCCTACGGATCTGCGGTCGCCCGGTCTGCGATCGTGCACGCCCTGGAGAGCGAGCGCCGGGCCGATGCCTACGCGGTGTGGACCATGCGGAAGCAGAAGGCCGCCGAGGGAAAGCTGGTCTGCGAGAGAGACCGCCTGCCGGAGCTCGGGGTGGTCACCCTGTCGACCTACGCGCCGTTCCTCTCGCTGCACGAGGCCGAAGCGGCTCGCTGGGCTGCGTCGCGGCGTCCGTAGCGTGCCTTAGGGCCAGTCGGCGTCCAGGCGATCCTTGCCTGCACGCTTCGCCCTGTTGACCGCTGCGGACACGCGCGCATCGAGTGACTCGCGCGTCTCGTTCGGCCGCCACTCGACAAGTCCGGCCGAGAACGTCAGGCGACCGACGTTCGAGAACCCGGTCGCGGCGACCTCGTCACGGAGACGGACGAAGAACTGGCGAGCTTCGTCACCCGTCGTCTCGGGAAGGAGGATCCCGAACTCCTCGCCGCCTCGGCGGCAAACCGTATCTGTCGCGCGTGCGGCCCGCTCCAGAAGGTCGGCGAACTCCTGAAGCACGAGATCGCCGCCGGGGTAGTCGAAGCGCGCGTTGATCTCCGCGAAGTTGTCGAGGTCGAGCAGCAGGAGCGAGAGAGGACGTGCGGTGCGCCGAGCTCGTGCGAGCTCACGCTCGAGCTCCTCGTCGTAGCCGCGGCGGTTGCGGACACCCGTGAGCCCGTCGGTGACCGCGCGGAGCTCCGCCTCGGCGAAGCGACGCGCGTTCGTGATGCCGGGAGCAGCGTCGTCTGCGAGTGCCTGCAGGGCGCGTGCGTGCTCGGGCCTGAATGCCGCGGCTCCATGTGCATAGGTGGCGAGCGCGCCCGTCTCGACACCCTCCTCGACGATCGGAACCACCAGCCCCGATCGATACGACACGTCCTCTCCTTCGAGGGCTTGCGGGTAGGTCCAGTTCAGCGTCAATGCGCGGAAGGGCCGTGCGTCCGGTGGGCCGAGGCTCGCTTCGAGCAGCGCAGTGCCATCGCCCGTTCCGAAGGACGCGACAGCGGACGTCTCGCCCGCGCCGCGCACCCGCACAGTCGCCGCCTGCGCCCCGGTCCGGGTCGCGGCTTCTTCCACGAGTCGTTCGAGCAGATCCGCGAAGTCGAGCGTCAGCCCGAAGTCGCCGAGACCGCGCCCTCGCGCGTCGTCCGACCGCTCAACGGCGCGCTGCAGGTTCTGCGAGATCGCCTCCATGTGCACATCGAGTTGGCCGACGACCGCCTCGAACCGGCGCTGCGAGCGCGCGCCGGCCCAGCGGGCCAACAGGACCGCCACGACGAGCACTGCCGCGACCGTGGCCGCGGCGACTACCGCAGTCACCATCTCAATCCAACCACTCCCCTGCGGCTCACTGTATTCAGGGATACGTCGACGCGCTACGGTCGCTCGAAAGGCACCACTGCACTGGAATGGCCGAAGCCGTCACCGGCGACGGTCTGCTAGGATCTCGCGGCCCGGTAGGTGGGGTTCTGTGCCCGCCTGCCTTTCTGTGTGAAGAAAGCATTCGACCTTCAGTAGGAGCAGCGCGTGCCGACAGTCAACCAACTCGTGCGAAAGGGTCGGAAGACCCCGAAGGCGAAGACCAAGACCCCGGCTCTACGGGGAGCGCCGCAAAAGCGCGGCGTCTGCACGCGCGTGTACACGACGACCCCGAAGAAGCCGAACTCGGCCCTCCGAAAGGTCGCCCGTGTGCGTCTCACGAACGGCGCGGAGGTCGGCGCCTACATCCCGGGTGAGGGCCACAACTTGCAGGAGCACTCCGTCGTGCTCGTTCGCGGCGGGCGTGTCAGGGACCTCCCGGGCTTCCGCTACAAGGTGATCCGCGGCGGACTCGACTCCGCCGGTGTCTCGGAGCGACGCCAGGCTCGCTCGAAGTACGGGGCGAAGAAAGCCTAAGTGGTCGCTCAGGGAAGTCCGCTACCCCTTCGCGCGGCTGCGAACGCATCGCATGCCGTCGTCCTCGGTCGGCCACATACCTTCAGGTATGCGGCCTCCCTGCGTCCTAGGCCTGCTCGGTTCTCGCCGGTGAACGGGCACCGGACTTCCCGGAGAGACCACTAGACATGCCGCGTCGTGCAGAGGTCCAGCCCCGCCAGCTCGAGCCCGACGCTGTGCACGGCTCGGTTCTCGTGTCTCAGCTCGTCAACCGACTAATGCTGGCCGGCAAGAAATCCGTGGCAGAGCAGATCGTCTACGACGCGCTCGCCATCGCCTCGGAGAAGACCGGCAAGCCGCAGCTCGAGGTGCTCGAGCAGGCGGTGAAGAGCGTCACGCCCGTTCTCGAGGTGCGCTCACGCCGCGTCGGGGGCGCGAACTACCAGGTTCCCGTCGAGGTTCCACAGCGCCGCGCCCGGACGCTCGCACTCCGTTGGCTCGTGCAGGCGGCGCGCGACCGACGCGAGAAGGGCATGCCCGAGAAGCTCGCGGGCGAGCTCATGGACGCGCTGAGCCAGCAGGGCGGCGCCTACAAGAAGAAGGACGACATCTACCGGATGGCGCAGGCCAACAAGGCCTTCGCGCACTACCGCTGGTAACGAGAGCCGCCGAGATGTCGACAGTTGCCACACCCGTCGGGCTCGACCGCGTCCGGAACATCGGGATCATGGCCCACATCGATGCGGGCAAGACCACGACGACCGAGCGGATCCTCTACTACACCGGGCGCACGCACAAGATGGGCGAGGTCCACGAGGGCGCCGCGACCATGGACTGGATGGCGCAGGAGCAGGAGCGCGGCATCACGATCACGTCGGCGGCGACGACCGCAGAGTGGCGCGACCATCGGATCAACATTATCGATACGCCCGGGCACGTGGACTTTACGGTCGAGGTCGAGCGGAGCCTGCGCGTGCTCGACGGCGCAGTCGCCGTCTTCGACTCCGTCGCCGGCGTCCAGCCGCAGTCCGAGACCGTGTGGCGCCAGGCCGATCGCTACGCCGTCCCCCGAATCGCCTTCATCAACAAGATGGACCGGGTCGGAGCGGACTTCGACGCGGCCGTCCAGTCGATGCGAGATCGTCTCGGCGCGACACCCGTGCCGATCCACGTCCCGATCGGGAGCGAGGAAGCATTCGCCGGCATCGTCGATCTCGTCGACATGAGAGCCGTCACGTACACGAACGCACTGGGCACCGAGCTCTCCGTCGACGAGATTCCGGAGGAGCTCGCCGCCGCCGCGGAGGCGGGGCACCACGCGCTGATCGACGGCATCGCGGAGTTCGACGACGAGCTCATGGAGACGTACCTCGAGGACGAGAGCGCCGTCACCCCCGAGGTGATCCGGCGGGCACTACGCCGCGGGACGCTCGCGGGCAGGATCACGCCCGTCCTCGCCGGCTCCGCCTTCAAGAACAAGGGCGTCCAGTCGCTCCTGGATGCAATCGTCGACTACCTGCCGAGCCCGCTCGACGTGCCGCCCGTCCAGGGCATCGATCCCAAGAGGGACGAGGATGCGACCCGCGCGGCCGATCCGGAAGCGCCGTTCGCCGCGCTCGCCTTCAAGGTCATGACCGACCCCTACGTCGGGAAGCTCACGTACTTCCGCGTGTACTCGGGTCAGGTCAAGGCCGGCGATCGCGTGCTCAACACGACCAACGGCAAGACGGAGCGGATCGGGCGCATCCTGCAGATGCACGCGAACCACCGCGAGGAGCGCGAGGAGATCGGCGCCGGCGAGATCGCCGCCGCCGTCGGGCTCAAGTTCACGACGACCGGCGACACGCTCGCAGTCGACTCGGCACCCATCGTCCTCGAGTCGATGTCGTTCCCGGATCCCGTCATCTCGGTCGCGATCGAGCCGAAGACCAAGGCCGACCAGGACAAGCTCTCGCAGGCGCTCCAGCGGCTCGCCGAGGAGGACCCGACCTTCCGCGTCTCGTCAGACGAGGAGACGGGGCAGACGCTCATCGCCGGCATGGGCGAGCTGCACCTCGAGATCATCGTCGACCGGCTCCTGCGCGAGTTCAAGGTCGAGGGCAACGTCGGCCGGCCCCAGGTGGCCTATCGGGAGACGATCACGCGGCCCGCGGAGCGGGTTCAGGGGAGGTTCGTTCGCCAGACCGGAGGCTCTGGGCAGTACGGCGACGTCGTCGTGAACCTCTTCCCGAACCCGGGCGAGGGCTACGAGTTCGTCGACAGGATCGTCGGCGGCAAGATCCCCAAGGAGTACATTCCGGCCGTCGACCAGGGCATCGAGGAAGCGATGAGCTCGGGCATCCTCGCCGGATTCCCGGTGGTCGACGTCAAGGTCGAGCTCGTGGAAGGCTCGTACCACGAGGTCGACTCGAGCGAGCGGGCCTTCAAGATAGCGGGCTCGATGGCGTTCAAGGAGGGCCTGAAGCGCGCTCGGCCCAGGCTCCTCGAGCCGGTCATGTCCGTCGAGGTCGTCACACCCGACGAGTATCTCGGCGACGTCATTGGTAACCTGAACGGTCGTCGTGGCCGGGTCGTCGAGCTCGAGCCGGTCGGTGGGTCGCAGTCGATCCGCGCGAGCGTTCCACTCGCGGAGATGTTCGGCTATGCGACCGACCTGCGCTCGATGACGCAGGGACGCGCGACGTTCACGATGCAGTTCGACCGCTACGAGGAAGTTCCGACCACGATCGCAGAGTCGATCGTGGTGGGCGACAAGACAGCGTAAATCGAGGAAGACGAGCTCGGAGGGATAGGAGCAGATGGCTAAGCAGAAGTTCGAGCGCACCAAGCCGCACGTCAACGTCGGCACGATCGGCCATATCGACCACGGAAAGACGACGCTCACCGCAGCGATCACGAAGGTTCTCGCCGCGGCGGGCACCAACACGGAGGAAACCTCCTTCGACGCGATCGACAAGGCGCCCGAGGAGCGCCAGCGCGGCATCACGATCAACACGGCGCACGTCGAGTACGAGACCGAAAATCGGCACTACGCCCACGTCGACTGCCCCGGGCACGCCGACTACATCAAGAACATGATCACGGGCGCGGCGCAGATGGACGGCGCGATCCTCGTCGTCTCCGCCGCCGACGGTCCCATGCCGCAGACGCGGGAGCACATCCTGCTCGCGCGGCAGGTCGAGGTCCCGTCGATCGTGGTCGCGCTGAACAAGGCGGACATGGTCGACGATCCCGAGCTGCTCGAGCTCGTCGAGATGGAGGTCCGCGAGCTTCTCTCCAAGTACGAGTTCCCCGGCGACGACATCCCCGTCGTCCAGGTCTCCGCTCTGAAGGCGCTCGAGGGCGACGCGGAGTGGACGCCCAAGATCCTCGAGCTCATGGAGGCCGTCGACTCGTACATCCCCGAGCCGGTGCGCGACGTCGACAAGCCGTTCCTGATGCCGATCGAGGACGTGTTCACGATCACCGGCCGAGGCACCGTCGTCACGGGTCGAATCGAGCAGGGGAAGATGTCGGTCGGCGAAGAGGTCGAGATCGTCGGTATCCACCCCGAGACGCAGAAGACCGTCGTCACCGGCCTCGAGATGTTCCTGAAGACGCTCGACTACGCCCAGGCGGGCGACAACGCGGGCGCACTGCTCCGTGGCATCAAGCGCGAGGAGGTCGAGCGCGGCCAGGTGCTCGCGAAGCCGGGCTCGATTACGCCACACACGCACTTCAAGGCGGAGGTGTACGTGCTGTCGAAGGACGAGGGCGGGCGCCACACGCCGTTCTTCAACGGCTACCGGCCGCAGTTCTACTTCCGCACGACGGACGTGACGGGCTCCATCGCCCTCCCGGAGGGCCAGGAGATGGTCATGCCGGGTGACAACACGAACATGGAGATCAACCTCATCCAGCCGATCGCCATGGACCAGGGCCTCCGCTTCGCGATTCGCGAGGGCGGGCGCACGGTCGGCGCCGGCGTCGTCACGGAGATCATCGCGTAGGGGCGAGGCGACTCGCCCCTACGCACTATCAGCCACATGGCGCAGCAGAAGATCCGCATCCGACTGAAGGGCTACGACCACCAGCAGGTGGACCGGTCCGCGTCCCAGATCGTGGAGACCGCGCAGCGGACCGGAGCGACGATCACCGGACCCGTACCGCTGCCGACCGAGAAGAACGTCTACTGCGTGATTCGCAGCCCGTTCATCGACAAGGACTCGCGCGAGCACTTCGAGGTGCGGACGCACAAGCGCCTGATCGACATCCATTCGCCCACGCCGAAGACGGTCGACTCGCTCATGCGCCTCGACCTGCCCGCAGGCGTCGACATTGAGATCAAGCTCTAGGAGAGACGTGAAGGGCATCCTCGGCAAGAAGCTCGGCATGAGCCAGGTGTTCGATCCCGAGTCGGGAGTGATGACGGCCGTCACCGTCATCGAGGCCGGCCCCTGCCCGGTCCTCCAGGTCAAGACGAGCGCGGTCGACGGCTACGACGCCGTGCAGCTCGCGTTCGAGGAGATCGCCGAAAGGAAGATCACGAAGCCCGAGCTCGGGCACCTGAAGAAGGCCGGCTTCGGTCCGCACAGGCATGTCGTCGAGCTGCGGGGAGAGACCGATCTCGCGGTCGGAGCAACCGTCACGGTCGACGCCTTCGAGCCGGGTGACGAGATCAGGGTCTCTGGGATCTCCGTCGGCAAGGGGTACCAGGGCACTATCAAGCGCCACGGGTTCACCCGCGGCCCGGCCTCGCACGGCTCGCACAACGTCCGCAAACCGGGCTCGATCGGCGCGTCTGCGTACCCGTCCCGTGTCTTCAAGGGGATGCGGATGTCCGGACGCATGGGCGGCGTGCGCGTCACCCAGCCGGGGCTCGTCGTGCACGAGGTCGATGCGGAGCGCAACCTCCTTCTCGTCACAGGGTCGGTTCCCGGCCCTGCGAGTGGCCTCGTGGAGATCAGGAGCGCGTGATGGCTGCGCCCAAGGCACGCGTCCTCGGGGGCGCGAAGAAGGAGGTCTCGCTCGAGGCCACGGTCTTCTCCGCCGAGCTCAAGCCGAACCTGATCCACGAGACGGTGCGGGCAGAGCTGAACGCGGCCCGCGCGGGAACGCGCGGCGGGAAGAGCCGAGGCCTCGTCGCCGGCGGTCGCTCGAAGCCTTGGCGTCAGAAAGGAACCGGTCGCGCTCGCGCCGGGACGTCGAGAGCGCCGCACTGGACGGGAGGCGGGCTCGCGTTTCCACCGGGCATGCGCAGCTTCGAGGTCAAGGTCAACCGCAAGGCCCGCCGGGCCGCCCTCCGCGGCGCGCTGAGCAACCATGCCGGAAACGGCACGCTCGCGATTCTCGACGGCTCCGGATTCGAGGCGCCGTCCACGCGCAAGGCCGCAGCCCTGCTCGGAGACTGGGGGGAGCGGCCGACGCTCGTCGTCATGACGGAGGACGAGGAGATCCTCGTCAAGTCGTTCCGCAACCTCGACAGGGTTCTCGTGACCGCACCGAGCGAGCTCGAAGTGGCTGCGCTCGTCTGGGCGCGATCGGTTCTCGTCTCGGAAGCGGCGCTTCCTCTCGTCCTCGGGCGAGCCGGCGCTTCTGCCGAGGAGTCGGAGTCATGAGCAACGCTCGCCTTCGGCTCGCGTTCACGGGGGAAACCATGTTTCCGCCGCGTGCTCCCTTCTTTCTGAGAGCGTGGGGAACCTCCCGGTTCCCCACGCCCCTCCACGCTCATCGACCGGAGAACGGCCGATGAGCCTGCACCCGAATCAGGTCCTTCTGGCGCCCGTGGTCTCGGAGAAGAGCTACTCGCTGATCAACGACCGCAAGTACACGTTCAAGGTGCACGAGGACGCGCACAAGACCCAGATCCGACAGGCCGTCGAGGAGCTCTTCGAGGTCAAGGTGCAGAGCGTCAACATCGTGAAGGTGCAGTCCAAGCCCAAGCGCCGCAACTTCACGCGCGGGTCCAAACCTGGCTGGAAGAAGGCGATCGTCCAACTCCGCGAGGGCCACGAGATCGAGATCTTCGAGGGGGCGTCCGTCTAATGGCCTTGAAGAAGTACAAGCCCACGAGCCCGGGCCGTCGATTCATGGCGGTCTCCGGGTTCGAGGACATCACGAAGCCCGAGCCGGAGAAGTCGCTCCTCGAACCGCTGACGAAGAAGGGCGGTCGAAACAACCGCGGCCGCATCACCACGCGCCACCAAGGCGGCGGTCACAAGCGGCGCTTCCGCACGATCGACTTCAAGCGCACGAAGGACGGAGTCCCTGCGAAGGTGGCCGCGATCGAGTACGACCCCAACCGGTCGGCCCGGATCGCGCTTCTCCACTATGCGGACGGTGCGAAGGCCTACATCCTCGCTCCCGCACGGCTGCGGGTCGGCTCCGTGGTCGAGTCGGGCCCCGACGCGGACATCAAGCCGGGGAACGCGCTTCCGCTCGCGAACATCCCGACGGGAACACTCGTCCATGCCGTCGAGCTCAAGCCCGGTCAGGGCGCTCGCATGGCCCGTTCGGCGGGCTCCGCGATCCAGCTAGTGGCGAAGGACGGCGATCACGGCGTGCTGCGGCTCCCCTCGGGCGAGCTGCGCCGCGTGCTCCTCGCGTGCCGTGCGACGGTCGGGCAAGTCGGGAACACCGATCACGCGAACCAGGCGAGCGGCAAAGCAGGTCGGAGCCGCTGGCTGGGCAAGCGGCCGACCGTGCGTGGCTCGGCAATGAACCCCGTCGACCACCCGCACGGCGGCGGCGAGGGCAAGTCGAAGGGCGGCCGGCATCCGGTCACGCCGTGGGGCGTACCCACGCTCGGCAAACGCACGCGCCGTAAGCACAAGGAATCCGACAAGCTGATCGTCCGCGGCCGGCGCCGCGGCAAGGAGAGGAAGCGTTAGTGCTCCTCGAGGCAATGTCCTGGGTGTCTCTGCCGGCTGCAAAGCATCCCCATGCCGCGTCCTCAGTCGCGCCCGTATTTGCTACTACGAGCGCTCCCTGCGTCCTTGCCTGGCTCGCTTTTCGCTCGGCAAAGACGCGCCAACATCACCTCAAGGAGCACTAGTGTCACGCTCGTCCAAGAAGGGACCTTTCGTCGAGGACCGGCTCATGAGCCGGATCGAGACGATGAACGCCTCCGGGGAGAAGCGGATGATCCGCACCTGGTCCCGCGCGTCCACGATCTTCCCCGACATGGTCGGGCACACGATCGCGGTGCACGACGGTCGGAAGCACGTACCGGTGTTCGTGACCGAGCAGATGGTCGGGCACAAGCTCGGCGAGTTCGCTCCCACCCGGACCTTCCGCGGTCACTCCGGAGATCGGCAGACACAGGTGAAGAGGAAGTGATGGCGACTCGAGACGACGGCACGAAGGTCCGCGCCCAGGCGAAGTGGGTGCGCACGTCTGCGCGAAAGGCGAGGCTCGTGCTCGACCACATCCGCGGCCGGAGTGTTCCCGAGGCACGCACCATCCTCGCCTTCACGCCCAGGGCGGCGGCGACGGACATCGAGAAGGTGCTGCGCTCCGCGGTCGCCAACGCCGAGGCGAACCACGGTCTCGACGGAGACGACCTCGTGGTCGAGGCGGCCTATGCGGACGAGGGGCCGACCCTCAAGCGTTGGAAGCCGCGCGCCCGTGGTCGCGTCAACAGGATTCGCAAGCGAACGTGTCACGTCACGCTCGTGCTGGCGGAGGTGGAGCAGCCGACGACACGCCGTCGCCCGCGGAAGCAGGCCGAGACGCCGGCTTCGGACGAGGCACCGAGCGGCGCCAAGCCGCGGACGCGGCGGAAGAAGAAGGAGGCGGTAGCGTGATGTCGGTCACCTCACTCGCATCTCGTGGCCGCATGCGCGCTGCAACGCGTCGCATCGCTTCGTCCTCGGTCGCACCCGTACCTTTCAGGTACGAGCGCTCCCTGCGTCCTTGCGCTGCTCGCGTTTCGCGGCCTGCGACCACGACCTACTCGAGAGGTGACCTCTGATGGGCCAGAAAGTGCATCCCGGCGGGTTCCGCGTCGGCGTCATCCACGACTGGAAGTCGAACTGGTGGACCGGGAAGGCGGAGTTCTCGGAGTACTTGCTCGAAGACGTCCGTATCCGCAAGCACATCCTCGGAAAGCTCTCGCACGCGGGGTTGTCCGACATCTTGATCCGCAAGGACAAGCAGCGGATCACGGTCGACATCTACACCGCGCGGCCGGGCATCGTCATCGGCAAGTCGGGCGTCGAGGTCGACGCGCTCCGGCGCGAGCTGCACGCGATCACGAAGAAGAACGTCCACATCAACATCAACGAGATCAAGCGGCCCGAGCTCGACGCGAAGCTCGTGGCGCAGTCGATCGCCGAGCAGCTCGAGAACCGGGTCAGCTTCCGTCGTGCGATGAAGCGGTCGCTCGCCTCGGCGATGCGCTCGGGCGCCCAGGGCATCAAGATCACCGCCGCGGGTCGGCTGGGCGGCGGCGAGATGAGCCGTCGCGAGATGTACTCGGAAGGTCGTGTGCCGCTGCACACGATCCGTGCCGACATCGACTACGGCCAGGCGGAGGCGAGCACGACCTTCGGCAAGATCGGCGTCAAGGTCTGGATCAACAAGGGCGAGATCATGCCCGAGGGCTACGAGGCTCCCGGGGCCCGCGACGGCCGCCTCGGCGACCAGGATCAGGCAAGGCGCCGGCGAGGCGCGTCGTCCGAGGGTCTGGGCGCGTCACGCGAGGGTCGCGGCCGGGCAGTCGATCGTGAAGGGCTCGGTCTTGCGCCCCGGAGAAAGCGCGGCCAGCGGCCCGGTGGCGGCCGTCCAGGTCAGCGCCCGCGCAGGGAACCGAGCGCGGAACCGGCCGTCGACGTCGAGACCCCCGTCGTGGAGCCGGACGTGCAGGCCGAGGTCGCGCTCGAGCCGGAGACGCAGGCCGAGGTCGCGCTCGAGTCGAGTCCGGACACCGCTCCGGAGGGGACTCCCAAGACGGAGGCCGACAGCTGATGCTCATGCCGCGCAAGACGAAGTTCCGCCGGCACCACCGCGGTCGTCGCGCCGGGACTTCCAAGGGTCAGACCACGGTGCAGTTCGGCGACTTCGGGCTGAAGGCGCTCGAGTCCGGCTGGGTCACGAACCGCCAGATCGAGGCCGCCCGCATCGCCGCGACGCGGAAGATCCGCAGGACCGGGAAGGTCTGGATCAACCTGTTTCCGGACAAGCCGGTCACGAAGAAGCCGGCCGAGACCCGGATGGGATCCGGCAAGGGCTCGCCCGAAGGTTGGGTTGCCGTGGTCAAGCCGGGCCGCGTGATGTTCGAGTTGGCTGGCGTGCCCGAGCCCCTCGCCAAGGAGGCGCTTCGACTGGCCGGCCAGAAGCTGCCGCTGAAGACGAAGTTCGTGAGGCGGGAGGCCGATCTCTTTGAGAGCTAGAGAACTGAGGGCTCTGACCGACGACGAGCTCGACCGCAAAATGGCCGAGACGCGCCAGGAGCTCTTCAACCTTCACTTCCAGACCGCCACGGGCGTGCTCGAGAACAGTGCGCGCCTGCGGCATGCCAAGCGGGAGATCGCCCGCATCCTGACCGTCCAGCACGAGCGCGAGCGAGGAAAGCACGCACATGTCTGACGAGACCGTGAACGAGACTGAGGGAACTGAAGAGATCGAGGAAGGAGCCTCGGAGGAAGAGGCCGGGCAGGAGGCCGCCGAGCCCCTGGCTGAGGTCGACCTGCCTGCCGAAACCGAGGAGGTGGCCGAGGCGCCGCTGGCTGAGGCCGAGCTGACCGAGGCCGCCGACGAGGCTCCTGTAGAGGCGTCTTCAGCTGATGAGGCTCCTGCTGATGAGGCTCCTACGGGGGAAGCTCCTGCCGAGGAGACCGCTGCTCCAGCGGCTCCCGCGAGGAAGAAGAAGCAGAAACGCTTGCCGCGGCCGCTTCGCCGCCAGCGCACGAAGGCCAGGCGCGAGAAGCCGGCCGAGCGGAAGCCGATCGCCCGGCTGCCCAAGCCCGAGCACGCTCGAGGACGCCGTCAGGAGCGCCAGGGCATGGTCGTGTCCGCGAGCGCAGACAAGACGATCGTCGTTCGCGTCGACGTCGCGAAGGTGCACCCGATCTACAAGAAGGTCGTCAAGCGGAGCTCCAGGTTCCATGCACACGATGAGGAGAACCGAGCCAAGGTGGGCGACGTCGTCCGCATCGTGGAGACGAGGCCGCTCTCGCGGCTGAAGCGCTGGCGCCTACAGGAGATCGTGGAGACCGCGAAGTAATGACGGTCGACTCCCTCGCATCTCGGGGACGCATGCGCGCTGCAGCGCTTCGCATCGCCGCGTCCTCGGTTGCACCCGTATCTGTTAGGTACGGGTGCTCCCTGCGTCCTTGCGCTGCTCGCGTTTCGCGGCCTGCGTCCCCGATCTACTCGAGAGGCGACCTGTGATCCAGCAGGAATCACGCCTGAGGGTCGCGGACAACACGGGAGCGCGCGAGCTCCTCTGCATCCGTGTGCTCGGCGGCTCGCACCGTCGTTACGCGCGGGTCGGTGACGTGATCATTGCTACCGTGAAGACGGCTACGCCCCAGGGCGCAGTCAAGAAGGGCGAAGTCGTGCGGGCTGTCGTCGTGCGGACGAAGAAACCCTACAGCCGGGACGACGGCACTCTCATCGGGTTCGACGAGAACGCCGCCGTCCTCATCGACACGCAATCGAACCCGCGCGGGACGCGCATCTTCGGGCCCGTCGCGCGCGAGCTTCGCGAGAGGAACTTCATGAAGATCGTCAGCCTGGCTCCCGAGGTGCTTTAAGTGCTCCCTCACGCAATGTCATCCGTATTTCCGTCGGCTGCAAAGCGGCGCCATTCCGCGTTCTCAGTCGCGCCCATCCCTTCAGGTATGAGCGCTCCCTGCGTCCTTGCCTGGCTTGCTTTCGCTCGCCGGGAACACGGCAACATCACGTGAGGAAGCACTGATGGCTACGAAGATGAAGGTGAAGAAGGGCGATACGGTGCAGATCCTCACCGGCAAGGACCGCGGTAAGCGCGGTCGGGTGATCGAGGCGCGCCCGTCCGAGCGCCGGGTCATCGTCGAGAACCTCAACGTTGCGAAGCGGCACACGAAGCCGCGCCCGATTCGGGACACCTCGCGGATGGGCGGAGCGCAGGTCGTACCGGGCGGAATTCTCGACAAGCCGGCCCCGGTGCCCGTCTCGAACGTCATGGTGGTCTGCCCTGTCTGCGGCAATCCGACCCGGATCGGGATTCTGGAGAAGGAGATCAAGGGCGAGGTCGTACGGGTGCGCGTCTGCAAACGCGAGGGCTGCGGCCAGGAGCTCGACCGGTGACGGCTGCACCGACCGTCGAGACGTACGTGCCCCGCCTCAAGGAGCGGTACGAGAGCGAGATCCGGCCGCGGCTCCAGGACGAGCTCGGCGTCCCCTCCGTCATGGAGGTCCCGCGAGTGACGAAGGTCACGTTGAACATGGGTGTGGGCGAGGCGAAGACGGACGCGAAAGCGCTTGACGCGGCGATCGACGAGCTCACGGTCATCTCCGGCCAGCGGGCGCAGGTGCGGCGCGCGACGAAGTCCATCGCGAGCTTCAAGCTGCGCGAGGGGATGCCCGTGGGGGCTCGAGTGACGCTGCGCGGGGCGCGCATGTACGAGTTCCTGGACCGGCTCGCGTCGATTGCGCTTCCACGGATCCGCGACTTTCGAGGTCTCGACCCCGGCTCGTTCGACGGTCGCGGCAACTACTCGATCGGGATCCGGGAGCAGATCATCTTCCCCGAGGTCGACTACGACAAGGTGCCGTCGATCCGAGGCCTCGACATCGCGATCACGACGTCGGCGAAGACGGACGAGCACGGTCGCGCCCTCCTGGGTGCCTTGGGCTTGCCGTTCGCCGGAGAGAGAAGGGATTAGGTGGCCAAGAAGTCGCTCGTCGTCAAGCAGCAGCGTGAGTCCAAGCACAAGGTGCGTGCGTACTCGCGCTGTAACCGCTGCGGTCGCCCGCGTGCGGTCTATCGGAAGTTCGGAGTGTGTCGAATCTGCCTGCGCGAGCTCGCGCATCAGGGCGCCATTCCTGGAATGACGAAGTCGAGCTGGTAGGGAGGACCGACATGCTCACCGACCCGATCGCCGACATGCTCACGCGCATCCGGAACGCAAACCGCGCGTTGCACGACTCCGCGTCGATGCCGAGCTCCCAGATGAAGGAAGAGATCGCTCGCATCCTCAAGGACGAGGGCTACATCAAGGACTACCGCGTCGTCGATGCGACGGACGACAAGGGGCAGCCTCTGCCGTACCGCACGCTCGTCGTCGAGCTGAAGTTCGCCCGCGACCGGCGCCGCGTGATTACCGATCTCAAGCGAGTCTCGAAACCCGGCCGCCGCGTCTACGCGCGCAAGGACCGGCTCCCGCGTGTGCTCGGAGGCCTCGGCACCGCGATCATGTCCACCTCGAGCGGCGTCATCACGCACCGCCAGGCCGCGGAGCGCGGCGTCGGCGGTGAGGTGATCGCATTTGTCTGGTAAGGCAAGCGCGTAGCTGAGCACGATGAGTCGTATCGGAAGAAAGCCGATCGAGTTGCCCGCCGGGGTCCTGGTGGCGATCTCGCCCGGGCGCGTGCAGGTGAACGGCCCGCTCGGGGAGCTCAGCCAGACCGTGCCCATTCGCATGCAGATCGAGAAGACGGAGGCCGAGGTCGTCGTGACACGCCCGACCGAGCGTGGGGAGGACCGTGCGCTGCACGGTCTCACGCGAACGCTGATCGCGAACATGGTCGAAGGCGTGACGAAGGGCTTCGAGAAGCATCTCGAGATCCAGGGCGTCGGCTATCGGGCCCAGCTCAAGGGGACCGACCTCGAGCTCGCCGTCGGCTACTCGCACCCCGTTCTCGTGAAACCCCGCAAGGGCATCTCTTTCGACGTGCCGAGCCCGACCCAGATCGTCGTCAAGGGAATCGACAAGCAGGCGGTCGGTCAGACCGCTGCCGAGGTTCGCAAGGTGAGACCGCCCGAGCCCTACAAGGGCAAGGGGATCCGCTACCGCGACGAGCAGGTCCCGCAGGAAGGTCGGGAAGCGCGCATGAGCAACGCTCGCCTTCGGCTCGCGTTCGCCAGTGAAATGGCGAACGGCAACCATGTTTCCTCCCGCGAGGCCCCCTTCTTCCTGAGAGCGTGGGGAACCTCCCGGCTCCCCACACCCCCCCACGCTCCTCGGCTGGAGGCCAGCCGATGAGCGTCTTGACGAAGCGGGAGGCCCGCATGCGACGACATCGCCGCGTTCGCGGGAAGGTCGCCGGCACGGCCGAGCGTCCTCGCCTCGTCGTTTTCCGCTCGAACCGCGGGATCTTCGCGCAGCTCGTCGACGACGAGAGCGCGCGGACGCTCGCCTCCGCGGGCTGGACCTCGCTAGGCAAGATGTCCGGCTCGAAGACCGAGCAAGCCGCGGCCGTCGGCAAGGCGCTCGCGGATGTCGCATCGAAGGCCGGAATCGAGCGCTGCGTGTTCGATCGCGGTGGCTACCTGTACCACGGACGCGTCAAGGCCCTCGCCGAGGGCGCACGCGAGGGAGGACTTCAGTTTTGAGCACCGTCGACGTTCACGAGTCCCGCGAGCTCAAGGAGCGGGTCATCGAGATCAACCGCGTAGCCAAGGTCGTCAAAGGCGGCAGGCGGTTCTCGTTCACCGCGCTCGTCGTCATCGGCGACGAGGTCGATCGGGTGGGCCTCGGCTACGGGAAGGCACGCGAGGTACCGCTTGCGATCTCGAAGGCAGTCGAGGACGCCCGGAAGAACCTCTTCACCGTGCCGAAGCACGGCCAGACGATCACACACGAGATCGTCGGCCGGTTCGACGCCGCGCGCGTGGTTCTGCGTCCGGCGAGCGAGGGTACCGGCGTCATCGCCGGAGGCGGGGTTCGCGCCGTCCTCGAGCTGGCCGGGGTTCGCGACGTGCTCGCCAAGAGCCTCGGCACGACGACGCCGATCAACATGACGCGCGCGACGGTGAACGGCCTGCGCCGGCTCGTGCGGCCCGAGGACGTCGCGCAGCTTCGCGGCAAGACCATCGCCGAGGTGCTGCCCGTCCCGCGGGCCGCACGTGCTGCCAAGGAGGAGTCCGAGGAGGCTTCCGGCAGCGCCGTCGAGGCGTCGGCCGCGGCAGGCGAGGAGGCCGACGAGTGAGCTCCGTCAAGATCACGCAGGTCCGGAGCGGGATCGGCCAGTCCGACCGTCACCTCGGAACGCTGCGCGCACTCGGCCTCGGCAAGATCGGACGCAGCGCGGAGCACAAGGACTCTCCACAGCTGCAGGGCATGCTGCGCCAGGTTCGCCATCTGATCCAGATCGATGGAAAGTAGGAAGCCGTGAGCGACGACCTGAACCTGTCGAACCTGAAGCCTGCTCAGCCGCGCAAGGAACGCAAGCGCGTCGGGCGTGGCCTCGGCTCGGGCAAGGGTCGCTACTCGGGCCGCGGGATCAAGGGTCAGAAGTCCCGTGCCGGCTCGAACAAGATGCCGGCCGGGTTCGAGGGTGGCCAGATGCCGATCGACATGCGCATCGGCAAGCTGCGCGGTAACACCTCCGCGGACGCGATGCCGATCGGTCCCTTCCGCACGTACTCGCAACCGGTCAACGTCCGTGATCTCGAGCAGCGTTTCGAGAGCGGAGCAGAGGTCACTCTCGACGCGCTGCGGGCGGCCGGGCTCGTGCGCAAGCTCTCGGTCGACGTGAAGGTGCTCGGGGAGGGCGAGCTGACGAAGAAGCTCTCCGTCACCGCGCACTCGTTCTCGAAGTCGGCGGTCGAGAAGATCGAGGCCGCAGGAGGCACGGTCACGAGGCTCCGCGAACCGGTCGCGCGGAAGAAGAAGCGGCACAAGGCCGCTGCCCCGGTCGCAGAGGAGCCCGAGGCCCGAGGCCGACGAGGCCGAGGCCTCTGAGCCGAGCGAGACGGAGGAAGCACCGGCAGAGGAAGGGGAGGAGTAACTGCCGTGCTTCAGGGAATGTCCGCCGTGTCGCTGCCGGCTGCGAAGCTGCGCCATCCCGCGTCCTCAGTCGCACCCGTATCTTCGGATACGAGCGCTCCCTGCGTCCTTGTCCGGCGCGCTTTTCGCTCGGCAGCGAGGCGCCAACATCTCCTGAAGGCGCACTGATGTTCTCGTGGCTCGCGAATGCATGGCGGGTGCCGGAGCTCCGTCGGCGCGTCCTCTTCACGGCGATGATCCTGGCGGTCTACCGGCTCGGCTCGTGGATTCCGGCGCCGGGCGTGAACTCGCAGACGATCGAGGACTACTTCTCGGGCCGCGGCGACACGATCCTCGGCCTGCTCAATCTCTTCTCGGGAGGCGCGCTCTCCCAGTTCTCGCTCTTCGCCCTCGGCATCATGCCCTACGTCACGGCCTCGATCATCCTCCAGCTGATGACGGTCGTGATACCGCGACTCGCCGAGCTGCAGAAAGAGGGTGAAGCGGGCTACGCGAAGATCACGCAGTACACGCGGTATCTCACCGTTGTACTCGCAGCTGCCCAGGCGACGGGGTACGCGTTCCTCTTCCGAAACCAGGGTGCGCTCGACGCAGGATCCGGCGAGCTCGTTCTCATCGTCATCTCGCTCACCGCCGGCACCGTCCTCCTGATGTGGATGGGCGAGCTGATCACCAAGCGCGGTGTCGGCAACGGGATCTCGATCCTCATCTTCGCGTCCATTCTCGTCGGCGCCCCGATCGGCATCGCGGCCTGGTGGAACGGGGGGCCGATGGAGAAGCTGTTCTTCCCACTGATCGCGCTCGGAATCTGTGCGGCGGTCGTGTTCGTACAGGAGGGGCAGCGGAGAATCCCGATCCAGTACGCCAAGCGGATGGTGGGCCGGAGGATGACGACGGGTGGATCCACGTACCTGCCGCTGCGCGTGAACATGGCCGGGGTCATCCCGATCATCTTCGCGGCGGCGATCCTCGCCTTCCCACCGACGATGGCGCAGTACTTCCCGGCGACCCAAGACTTCGTGAACGAGTACTTCCAGCCCGGCGACTGGATCTATCTGCTCATCGAGGGTCTGATGATCGTGATCTTCACGTACTTCTACACCGCGGTTCAGTTCAATCCTGTCGACCAGGCGGACAACCTACGTCGCCATGGCGGGTACATCCCGGGCATTCGACCGGGGCCGCCGACTGCCCAGTATCTCGACAGGGTTCTGTCGCGGCTCACGCTTCCGGGATCGCTCTTCCTCGCGGCCGTCGCGGTTCTCCCGAGCCTCTTCATCGCGTACGGAGGCTTCTCGCAGGCGAGCGCGGGGGCTCTCGGCGGAACGTCCGTCCTGATCGCGGTCGGCGTCGCGCTCGACACGATGCGGCAGATGGAGTCGCAGATGATGATGCGCTCGTACGAGGGCTTCCTGAAGTAACCGGCGGCCTCCGGTGCGCATACTCATTCTTGGGCCCCAAGGGTCCGGCAAGGGAACGCAGGCGAAGGCGATTGGAGCGCTGCACGGGACACCGCACGTCGCCACCGGGGACATCCTCCGCGCGGCGGTTTCCGACGGCAGTGAGCTCGGGCGGCGCGTCAAGCCGATCCTCGAGCGTGGCGATCTCGTCCCGGACGAGCTCATGGTCGATCTCATCCGCGAGCGGCTCGCGGACGAGGACGGCTTCGTGCTCGACGGTTTTCCGCGTACCGTGCCGCAGGCCGAAGCGCTGGACGCGATGCTCGACGAGATCGGGAAGCCACTCGACGCCGTGATCCTCCTCGAGGTCTCGGATGAGGTTGCCACCGACAGGCTCCAGGCGCGTGCGGCCGCGGAGGGCCGTGCCGACGACTCCCCCGAGGCGATTCGCAATCGGCTTCGGCTCTACCACGAGCTCACGGAGCCCGTTGTCGACCGTTACCGAGCCGAAGGAACGCTCGTCGCGATCGACGGTGACCGGGCGATCGCGGACGTTTCGGCGTCCATCGAGGATGCGTTGGCACGAGTCGGGGCGCGCTGGTGATCATCCGCAAGAGCAACCGCGAGATCGAGAAGATGGCGGCGGCGGGTGCTGTCGTGGCGGAAACGATCGCGCACGTTGGAGCGCTGCTTTCGCCCGGGGTGACGACCGAGGAGCTGGACGCCGCCGCCCGCACCTTCATAGGACAACGCGGCGGCATTCCGACCTCCGAGGGGTACAAGGGATACCCGAAGGCGATCTGCATCTCGACCAACGATGTCGTCGTCCACGGCATCCCCGACGGTTACGTCGTCACCGAGGGTGACCTCGTCACGATCGACGTCGGTGTCACGCTCGACGGCTACATCGCAGACAGCGCCTATACGTTCGGCGTGGGCGAGATCGAGCCCGAGTCGCAGAACCTGTTGAACGCAGCCCAGGACGCGCTCGCGGCGGGCATCTCCGAGGCGGTCGTCGGAAACCGCGTAGGAGACGTCTCACACGCAGTCCAGGCCGTCGTCGAGGGCGCCGGGTTCTCGGTGGTGCGCAGCCTCGTCGGGCACGGCGTGGGGCGGCACTACCACGAGGATCCGCACATCCCGAACTTCGGCGAGCCTGGCCGCGGGCCGCGCCTCTCGGAGGGGATGACGATCGCGATCGAGCCCATGATCACGGCCGGCGAGTCCGACGTCACGGTCATGGACGACGGATGGACGATCCGTACGGTCGACGGGTCGATGTCCGCGCACTTCGAGCACACGATCGCGATCACCGCCGAAGGCCCTCGGATACTCACTCCGCGGGTAGGAGTTCCGTCGCGAAGCGTCGAGGTTTGAGCAGAGCCCTATGCTACGATGACCCGCCGCGGCGCGGGCCGCAGCTTTGCGTCGCCGTTTATCCAAGCGGTGTCGGTGTCGGGCTGAGCCCGGACGCCGATGCAGTTTCCAACAACGACCGAAAGGCGTCGGCTGTACGAGGTTGAGGCTGGGCACGAGTGGCAGTCAAAGAAGAGAAGATCGAGGTCGAAGGCGAGGTCGTCGAAGCTCTGCCCAGCACGATGTTCCGGGTACAGCTCGACAACGGACACGCAGTGCTCGCCCGGATCTCGGGGAAGATGCGCAAGCACTACATCCGCATTCTTCCCGGCGACCGCGTCAAGGTCGAGCTCTCTCCCTACGACCTCACCCGCGGCCGCATCACCTTTCGGATGAAGTGATCGAGCTCATGAAAGTCCGTCCCTCAGTGAAGCCCATGTGCGAGCGCTGCCGCGTGATCAAGCGGCACGGCCGCACGATCGTCATCTGTTCGAACCCCAGGCACAAGCAAAGGCAGGGCTAGACACGTGGCACGCATCGCAGGCGTCAACCTCCCCACGCAGAAGCGGCTCGAGATCGGGCTGACCTACATCTACGGCATCGGGCGCTCGACAGCGCAGAAGATCATTCGCGAGCTCGAGCTCGATCCGGACGAGAAGGTGCGGGACCTCACGGACGAGGAGGTCACGAAGCTGCGCGGGTACATCGACGGAGAGCTCGGGGTCGAGGGCGATCTGCGCCGCGATCGCGGGCAGGCGATCAAGAGGCTCACGGAGATCGGTAGCTATCGCGGGATCCGCCACAGGCGAGGTCTCCCCGTGCGCGGTCAGCGAACGAAGACGAATGCGCGCACGCGCAAGGGCCCGAAGAAGACCGTCGGACGCGGCAAGAAGGCCGCCACGAAAACGTAGGAATGGCACCTCCTCGCAGAGCCGCGACTCGGGGTCGCACACGACGCCGGGTCCAGGAAGAACATCGCCATCGGACAGGCGCACATCAAGACGTCGTTCAACAACACGATCGTCACGCTGACCGACAGCGAGGGAAACGTCATCGTCTGGGAGTCCGCAGGCTCGGCCGGCTTCAAGGGCTCCCGCAAGTCCACGCCGTTCGCCGCGCAGGTCACCGCCGACAACGCCGCGCGTAAGGGAATGGAGCACGGCCTCCAGAAGGTCGAGGTCTTCGTCAAGGGCCCGGGCTCCGGGCGGGAGACCGCGATCCGCTCGCTCCAGGCCGCCGGCCTCGAGATCCTCGGTGTGAAGGACGTGACGCCGCAGGCCCACAACGGCGTGCGCCAGCGAAAGAGGCGGCGGGTTTGATGCCTCGTCGCTTTGCCATGCTTCCTTCCGCGAAGAGTGCGCAGCAGCGTTCGCGGCTGAAGGGCGTGCGCCAGCGCAAGCGGAGGAGGGTCGTAGCACTGGCTCGAGATCTCGGACCGAAGTGCAGGCTCTGCCGCCGCGAGGGCGTGAAGCTGTTCCTGAAGGGTGAGCGCTGCCTCACCGAGAAGTGCGCCGTCGAGCGGAGGAGCTATCCCCCGGGCGAGCACGGTCGCGGCCGGATCAAGCAGAGCCAGTACCTCCTGCAGCTTCGGGAGAAGCAGAAGGCGCGGCGCTACTACGGCCTCCTCGAGAAGCAGTTCCGCTCGACGTACGAGAAGGCTGCGCGCGGTCACGGCGCTCCGGGTGAGAACCTCTTGCGGATGCTCGAGACGAGGCTCGACAACGTCGTCTATCGCCTCGGCTTCGCGGGCTCTCGCGCGCAGGCACGACAGCTCGTCCGGCACGGGCACTTCAACGTGAACGGCCGTCGGGTCAACATCCCGAGTTACGGCGTACGGCCGAACGACGTGATCTCACTCAGGCCCGGGAGCCCGGTCGAACAGCTCGTTCGCGATGCCACCGACCTCACAGCGGCGGTCGCGCCCTGGCTCCAGGCCGACCACGACGGGCTCACCGGCACCGTTCTCAAGTGGCCCGAGCGCGAGGAGATCGACGCTCCGGTGCAGGAGTCGCTGATCGTGGAGCTGTATTCCAAGTAGTAGGGGCGAGGCTTGCCTCACCCTCCCCAAGGAAAGGATTCGTTTTGGCAGTTCGAACCAGTCTGATGGAGTTCCAGATCCCGAGGATCATCCACGAGGAAGCCGACGATCATCGCGGGGTCTTCGCGATCGAGCCGCTCGACCGCGGCTTCGGCCATACATTCGGGAATTCGCTTCGCCGTGTGCTGCTCTCCTCGCTCGACGGCGCGGCCGTGACCGCAGTGAAGATCGAGGGCGTCGCGCACGAGTTCACGACACTGAACGGCGTTCGCGAGGACGTCACCGACATCATCCTGAACCTGAAGAACCTCATCGTTCGTCTCCACGGCGCCTCCCCCGAGATCGAGGTCTACATCGCGAAGAAGGGCGCGGGCGTCGTGACGGCGGCCGACATCGAAGCACCGGCTGATCTCGAGATCCTGAACCCCGAGCTCGAGATCGCGCACATCTCGGACAAGGGCAAGCTCGAGATGACGCTCACGGTCGGCCGCGGCCGCGGATACGTTCCCGCCGAGCTGAACCGAGGGCCCGAGACCACGATCGGCGTCATTCCGATCGACTCGATCTTCTCCCCGGTCCGGCGCGTCGCCTACGAGGTCGAGGCCGCTCGCGTCGGCCAGAGGACGGATTACGACAAGCTCGTCCTCGACGTCACGACCGACGGCTCGCTGGATCCGCGAGATGCGATCGCCCAGGCGGCGGAGATTCTCATTCGTCAGCTGGCGATCTTCACCGATCTCGACGCGATCGAGGGCCTCGGTGAGCAGGCCGCGGAGGCGGCGGCCGAGGCACCGGTCACGCACGGGATGGAGAACTTCCCGATCGAGGAGCTGGAGCTCGGCGTTCGCTCGTACAACTGCCTGAAGCGAGTGGGGATCGAGACGATCGGCGATCTGACCTCGAAGTCCGAGAACGAGCTCGTCGCGATTCCGAACTTCGGTCGCAAGTCGATCGAGGAAGTCCGCGCGGCGCTCGGTGCCCATGGCCTGACGCTCAAGGGCGAGGAAATCGGCTGACGGTGCTCCCTCAGGCAATGTCCTCTGCGTCGCTGCCGGCTGCAGAGCTGCGCCAGGCGGCGTCCTCGGTCGCACCCATATCTCGACTCGATATGGGCTCTCCTTGCGTCCTGGCCTGGCGCGCTTTTCGCGCGGCAGCAACGCAGCAACATCTCCTGAGGAAGCACTAGATGCGCCATCAGCGGTCCGGCAAGAAGCTCGGGCGGGACTCCGCCCATCGCAAGGCGCTCTACTCGAATCTCGCGGGCGCCCTGATCGAGCACGGCCGGATCCAGACGACCGAGGCGAAGGCGAAGGCGGTCAAGCCTTTCGCAGAGAAGATGATCACCCTGGGCAAGCGCGGCGATCTCCATGCCCGACGACAGGCCCTTGCCGCGCTTCGCTCGAACGACGTCGTGCACCGGCTCTTCGCCGACGTCGGGCCGCGGTTCACTGAACGACCGGGCGGCTACACGCGCATCGTCCGGCTCGGCCAGCGGCAGGGCGACGCCGCCGAGATGGTCTACCTCGAGCTCGTGGACTACGAGCCCGTGGCGACACCTCTCTCCGTTTCCCGCGCCCAGGTCGAAGACGAAGCGCCGGCCGACGAGTAGGGCCTCGTCCACGACGAGCTCCCGGTGAGTCGCGCGTTCACGTCGGGGGCGGTCGCTCTACCCTTCCAGCGTGCTCTTCCTCATCGGCGTCTTGCTGGCGATCTTCGTCCTTCCGTCGCCCTGGGGGCTCGTCGCGGTCGCGATCGGCGCGATCCTGGACATTGCCGAGACGGGCGTGTTCATCTGGTGGTCGAAGCGGCGGAGCGCCACGGTCGGTGTCGACTCGCTCGTGGGCAAGCGCGGGGTGGCCGTCGACGCGCTCTGGCCCGAGGGGCAGGTGAAGCTTGCGGGTGAGATCTGGAAGGCTCGCTGCGAAGGTGGTTGCGATCCGGGGACGGCGATTGTCGTCCGCGAGGTCCAGGGACTGACCCTCATCGTCGATCCGGCCTAGATGCTTGTCGGGAAATTCACGCAGACCGACTGACGGTCACGACCCGGCGCCGGATCACCGGTCGCGTGCGTACGTCCAGATATGTAGCCCCGGGCTCGAGCTCGGGGCTACAGTGACCTTCCGTGCGGGTCGCCTCCGCCTCGGTCGCCATCGTCGCGCTCGCGCTCGTCTCCGTCGTCTTGGGGGCTCCGGGCGAGTGGGAGTCTCGTGCGCCCATGCCCGTGCCGCGCACGGAGGTCGTCGCCGCGACCGTCGGACCCGAGATCATGGTGCTCGGGGGGTTCACGGCCGATCGCGGCGCGTCGCGTCGCGCTGACGCGTATTCGCCTTCGCTCGATCGCTGGCGGCGCCTCCCGGACCTTCCCGTCGGGATCCATCATGCGATGGCCGTGGGTTCCGGCGGAAAGCTCTACGTGCTCGGTGGGTACACCGTCGCCGGAGTGCCGCTTAGGCAGTTTCTCGTACTCGAGCGCGGCAGGTGGCGCGCGCTTCAGAAGATGCCGTTTCCGCGGGCCGCTGCCGGAGCGGGAGTCGCCGGGAGGCGCGTCGTCGTCGCGGGGGGGATCGGCGCCGGTGGCCGTCTGGCTCGCAACGCGCTCTCGTTCGACCTCCGCGCTGAGCGCTGGTCGGTCATCGCGGGGCCCACGGCGCGCGAGCACCTCGGCGTCGCCGCCTTCGGAGGAACGATCTACGCCGTCGCCGGCCGCACCGCCGGCCTCGACACGAACCTCCTCGACTTCGAGAGCTACCGGCCGGGCGATCGCAGCTGGCGGCGCCTCCAGCCGGTGCCCGACGCGCGTGGCGGCACGGGCGCGGTCGGCGTCGCGGGGCATATCGTGTCCGTCGGCGGCGAAGAGCAGGGCGGCACGATCGCCGAGGTGCTCGCCTATCGAATCGCAGACCGCAGATGGGTGCGCCTGGCCGACTTGCCGACGCCGAGGCACGGTGTCGGGGTCGCCGCTCTCGGCGGACGAGTCTTCGTCATCGGCGGAGGGCCCGAGCCCGGCCTCACGGTCAGCTCGGCGAACGAGTCGCTGGGGATCGGCTCGTAGCCCGCGAACCCACGCGCGCGGCAGCTCTAGCCGCCGAAGTGCGCGCCGGTGGGCACCATGATGTCAGGTCGTGAAGCTCAGGCTGACTCTCGAGTACGACGGGACCGGCTTTCGCGGCTGGGCGCGGCAGCCCGGGGAGCGAACCGTCGAGGGCGTCGTGCGCGAGGCACTCGATTCCGTGTTCCCCCGCTGGGACGGCCTCGCGGTCGGAGGTCGCACCGACGCGGGCGTGCACGCGACCGGCCAGGTTGCGAGCTTCGACGCGGAAGGCGGCCCGCCCGCGGAGCGGACGGCCGAGGCGCTGAACGCCGTGCTCCCGAACGACGTCGCCGTACTGGAGGCGGAGGAGGCCCCCGTGGACTTCCACGCCCGCTTCTCGGCTCGAACGCGCTCGTACCGTTATCGTGTGCTCTCCGGCCAGGCTCGCTCGCCGCTGGAAGCGCAGCGGGCGCTGTGGTGGCCTCGGCCACTGGAGGTCACGGCGCTCGAGTCGGCGACAGCGCTTCTCGCTGGCGAGCACGACTTCCGCGCGTTTACGCCGACCGACACCCAGCACGAGGTGTTCGTCCGGAACGTGCACGCCGCGGCCTGGGAAAGGGATGGCGATCGGCTCGACTTCACGATCACAGCCGGCAGTTTTCTCCGGCACATGGTGCGGACACTCGTGGGAACGATGCTGGAGGCAGGCTCGAACGCGCCCGCTCGCATCCAGTCGCTGCTCGATGGCGGGACGCGCGCGGACGCAGGTCTCACCGCTCCTCCGTGGGGTCTTTACCTGGAACGGGTCGACTACTGAGGGTCAGACCCCGGGTCGCGTCGCAAAGGGACCCGCTCCGCTTTCGTCTCGACTCCAAGCACCCTTACGTCCGAGCCCGGGTCTCCGCTGGACATGTCCCGGGGTCTGACCCCGGGTCCATCCCCTGAGCCCTGGCTACGATCGAAGGCGTGCGCTTCCGAATCGTTCTCTTCGACCTCGACGGCACGCTCATCGACTCGGGGCCGATCATCCTCGCCTCGATGCAGCACGCCGTGAGAACGGTGCTCGGGCGCGAGATCCCGCCGGACGAGCTCGGGCTCACCATCGGTGGCCAAGGAATCGTCGCGCAGATGCAGGCGATCGACGCCGAGCACGCCGACGAGCTGCTCGAGGTGTACAAGGCGCACAACGACGGCCTCCACGGGACGCTCGAGGCGTTCGACGAGCTGATCGCGCTCCTTCCCCGGCTCAAAGCCGAAGGGCGGCGGCTCGGAATCGTGACCGCGAAGCGCCACCGGACGGTCGGGCTCGCGCTCGACCGCTTCCCGGCACTTCGTGACGACTTCGAGGTGGTCATCGCACACGAGGACACCGATCGGCACAAGCCCGATCCGGACCCCGTCGCGCTCGCGATCGAGCGCCTCGGCGGAGTACCGTCCGACGCTGCCTACGTGGGGGACTCGCCGTTCGACATCCAGGCGGCGAAGGCGGCCGGCGCGTACGCCGTCGCCGTCGGTTGGGGTGGGATCCACCCGGACGAGCGCCTGCTCGCCGAGGACCCCGACGCCTTCGTCCGAACGCCGGAGGAGCTCCTCGGTGTCCTGTGAGCGGGGTCAGACGGATGGGGTCTGACCCCGTTGCCCCAGCCAACCGCGTGGCCGAACTCAGCAGGCTGATCGAGCACCACAACTATCGCTACCACGTCCTCGACGAGCCGGAGATCCCCGACAGCGCCTACGACGCGCTCTACGACGAGCTGCAGCAACTGGAGCAGAAGCATCCCGATCTCGTCGCCGACGACTCGCCCACGCAGCGCGTCGGCGCTGCCCCGGCCGCGGGGTTCCAGAAGGTCGACCACCTCTCGGCGATGGGCTCGCTCGAGAAGGTGACGACGCGGGAGGCGCTCGAGAAGTGGGCCGACGACATCAGCAAGCGCTTGGGGACCGACGAGGCCGTGGCGTACGTGCTGGAGCCGAAGATCGACGGCTCTGCGGTGTCGCTCGTGTACGAAGACGGCCGCTTCGTGCGCGGCGCGACGCGCGGCGACGGCCTGCGCGGCGAGGACGTGACGGCGAACCTCCGCACCATCGAGGCGATCCCGCTCCGCATGCTGGACACGGACGGAGTCATCCCGGCCCTCGTCGAGGTTCGCGGGGAGATCTACTTCCCGCGCGACGGGTTCGACCGCTTCAACGAGGCGCAGATCGCCGCGGGGAAGAAGCCCGCGCCGAATGCGCGGAACGCCGCGGCCGGGTCGCTTCGCCAGCTCAACCCAGCGGTGACCGCGGAGCGGCCGCTCTCGATCTTCGTCTACGGCGTCGGGGTCCTCGAGGGCGCGCGGCCGCGCACGCAGTGGGGGGCGCTCGAGTGGCTACGCGCACGGGGCTTCCGCACGAACCCGAGCGCCGTGCGGCTCGAGACGATCGACGCGGTCGCCGACGCGTGCGAGGCGTGGGAGGCGCGCCGCGCTTCGCTCCCCTACGAGATCGACGGGATCGTGATCAAGGTCGACTCGTTCGACCAGCAGGAGCGCCTCGGCTCGCTCCACGGGCGTCCGCGTTTTGCCCGTGCGTTCAAGTGGGCCCCGACCTCCGCGGTGACACGGCTCCTGGAGATCCACGTACGCGTCGGCCGTACGGGCGTCCTCAACCCACTGGCCGAGCTCGAGCCCGTCCACGTCGGAGGTGTGACGGTCTCGAGCGCGACCCTCCACAACGAGGACGACATCCGGCGCAAGGACATCCGCAAGGGCGACCTCGTGATCGTCCAGCGGGCCGGCGACGTGATTCCACAAGTCGTCGGGCCTGCCGGCGAGCACGAACCGGGCTCGAAGCCGTGGCGGATGCCGAAGCGCTGCCCGCTCTGCAAGGCCGAAGTCGTGCGGCCCGTCGGAGAGGTCATGCACCGCTGCCCGAACCGTGCGTGCCCGTCGCGAGGGCTGGAGACGCTCTACCACTGGGTCGGACCCGCGATGGACATCGAGAACGTCGGCGCGAGCACGATCAAGAAGCTCTGGGACGAAGGGATCGTGCGCTCGCTTCCCGACCTCTACAGGATGTCCGCCGAGCAGCTGGCCTCGCTGGACGGCTTCGCGGAGATTTCGGCCACGCGCGCATACGACTCGATCCAGACCTCCAAGGCACAGCCGTTCTCGCGCGTCCTCTTCGGCCTCAACATCCCGAAGGTCGGATGGGTGATCGCCCGCAGCCTCGCGCAGCACTTCGGGTCGGCCGACGCGCTGCAGAACGCGTCGCTGGAGCAGCTGGAAGAGGTCGAGGGTATCGGGCCCGAGCGGGCCGAGTTGATCGCGGAGTGGTTCGCCGACACCGAGAATCGTGCTCTGCTCGACGAGCTGGACGCAGTTGGGCTCCAGCTCGCGGCGGATGATGGCGAGCGACCGGCCGAGGGCCCGCTGACCGGGAGCCAGTACGTCATCACCGGCACGCTCGAGGGTTACAGGCGAGAAGAGGCGAAGGTTGCACTCGAAGCGCTCGGCGCGAAGGTCTCGGACTCGGTCTCGAAGAGGACGACCGGCGTCGTGGTAGGCGAAAACCCGGGTTCGAAGGCCGCGAAAGCGGAGAAGCTGGGAATTCCGGTCTTGTCCGAAGCAGATCTCGCCGAGCTGCTACGAGCGCGCTAGGACCGTCGCGAAGCGATCCTGCGCGGCGCGTGCCGACCAGTACGGAACCGGCGACCCGTTCTGGATGATCGCGAAGACGTAGCGCCGCCGAATGAATCCCGCGAGTGAGGACGCGGCGCTGGTCGTGCCGGTCTTGCCGATCACGCGGCCCCGGGTCGGGCGCCTCGCGAGCCGTTTCTCGAGCGTTCCCGAGACGCCCGCGACCGACAGCGAGGTGACGAAGGCGTCACGGATCGAGGGATCGGCGGCGCCGGCTTGCAGGATCGCGACGAGAGCGTTCGCGGTGAGCCGATCGAGCGAGGAGAGCCCCGAGCCGTCGGCGATCCGTACGCCGGCGACGGGCACGCCCGCATCGGCCAGCCCCGCTGAAACGACGCGGCTCCCCGCAGCCGTCGAGCCCCGCCGAACGAGGCTCGCTCCGAGCTCCTTGAGCACCATCTCCGCGACGAAATTGTCGCTCTCGCGGTTCATGTGCCGAACGATTGCGACGAGCGGCTCGGAGAGGTCGAGAGCGAGCGGGAACGCGTCGAATCGCGCACGACCTGCGCCCGCCGGGCCCGCAACGGTGACGCCGCGCCGCTCGAGTGCGGCCGTGAGCGCGCGGGCCGCGGCTGCGGCCGAGCCGTTCGCTCCTCGGAACTCGGCCTCGGAGACCGAGAGTGCCGAGAGCGGCCTGGATTCGAAGCCCACGTAGGAGGGCTTCCAGCCTGGAGCGTCCCGACGCGCGTCGAAGTGGCTCTCGTCACCGAACACGCGACCCGTCACGCGCCGGATGCCCCAGGCGGCGACGTCGCGCGCCAGCGCCTCGACGTCGTCGGGCCCGAGGGTCGGATCTCCGAACCCGACGAGCACGAGGTTGCCGTCCCAGACTCGTCCTGGAGCACCCCCGAGCCGACCACCTCGGTGCGGAACCGGAAGCTCGGGCCAAGGAGCCGCAGAGCGGCGAACGAGACAGCGAGCTTCTCGGCGGAAGCCGGGAGGAGCGAATGACCGGAGTTGCTGCGGTAGGCGACGTCGCCCGTCTTCAGGTCGACGGCCAGAGCCGCCGTCCGGCGAGGATCGATGTCCGGTGCGGCGAGTGCTCGTCCGAGCGCGGCTGCGAGCTCGGGCGAGGAGGCGTGTGTCGTCGGCGACCCCGCCAGGAGGGCTGCGGCTGCCACGACGCCCAGTGCGGTCACTCGCGACGAAAGCACTGCGAACCTGTGTACCGAATGCGTCCGACGAACTGCGGGCTGTTATCCGAACGACAGTCCTGAGAAGGGGCGGGTACGCCCCCCTCTCGCCCTCCGAAGTCTCACTCCGGAGCGTGGCTGGGCCGTCAGCGGTAGACGGTGATCGTCACCGTGCGGCGGCCCCAATTGCGGGCGTGAAACGTGCTCGGGAACCAGAGGTCGATGATTCGTCCCTTGATCGCGGTCCCGACGTCGGCCGCGAGTCCACGGCCGTAGCCCGGGACGAAGAGGCGTGTCCCGAGCGGGATCAGGTTCGGGTCGACGGCGACGACGCCTTTGCGCACGGGTACTCCGAGCGCGGTCCGACCCGGAAGGTGGTACGCGACTGCGTCGACCTTCAGCTTGTACGGAGCTTTGGCCGGCGACTGTCCGAGCGCCGACCCTCCGGCGATTGCGAGCGCCCCACACACGACCGCAGCGAGAGCGAGCCCCCACCTGCTTTTTCCCCTGGCCACGAAGGCGAGGACCCTAACACAGATGGAGGTCGCCGCATCTCGCGAATGGTTCCTGTTTGCAGAGATTTTCGCTTCCGTTGCAGGTTGCAGGCATCCGGAGACGGTGCTAGGGTGCTGCACTTGTGACGGGCCAGACCGCCACCGGCGGATCTGTTCGGGGCACGCACGGGGCCAACAGGGGAGGCCCGAGCACCGGATGGACGCCGATAGCCGTTCTGTTGACGGCGTTCGCGGCCGGGCTCCTGCTTGCCGTTACACCGGCAGCTGCCGATCCCATCGGGTCGAAGCGCGAGCAGGCGTTGGCGATCATGGCCGAGATGCAGCAGCTCGACGCGGACGTCGCACGGGCGGCTGAGGCGTGGAACTACGCGAACATCCAGCTCGCCCGGATCGAGCAGGACCTCGTCTCGAACAAAAAGCACCTCGTCGCGGCGCGGAAGAGCCTCGTCGTGGCCCAGGGACGAATCGCAGAGCGCCTCCGCGACCTCTACGTGAACGACGAGGGCAACTCGACGCTGGAGGTGATCCTCGGCTCGCGAAGCCTCGACGACATCCTTGCGCGGCTCGATGCCATCGAGCGAGTCTCGAGCCACGACGCGCGGATCCTCGAGACCGTGAAGCGGTACCGGAAGGAAGTCGAGACGCGTCGTGCACGCCTGCAGGAGGCGCGTTCGGACCAGGCACGGATCGTCGCCGAGCGCGCAGCCGAGAGAGCGTCGATCGAGCAGCGTCTTGTCGAGCGGGAGCAGCTTCTGGCGTCGGTCAAGGACGAGATCGCTCAGCTGCAGGCCGAAGAGCGGGCGCGCCAGGTGGCGCTGGCCGCACAGGCGCGCGCCCGAGCTCAGGCGCAGCAGCTCGCTGCCCAGCTTCAGCAGGACAGCGTGCAGGAGACGTACGACCCTTCGTTCGCGACTCCGACCTACGACGCGGAGGTGCCTGCCGCCCGCTATGCGCACGTCGTGCCGATCGCGCTCCAGTACCTCGGAGTTCCGTACGTCTGGGGCGGTTCGAGCCCCTCGACCGGCTTCGACTGCTCGGGCTTCATCATGTACGTGTTCGCCCAGGTCGGTGTCTCCCTTCCGCACCATGCGGCGTCCCAGTGGAGCTACGGGGTTCCGGTTCCATACGATCAGCTGGCGCCCGGCGACCTCGTCTTCTTCAGCGGCCTCGGTCACGCCGGCATCTACATCGGCGGCGGTCAGTTCGTGCACGCGCCGCACACGGGCGACGTCGTGAAGATCTCGAGCATGGCCGAGCACGGATCGTACGTCGGCGCTCGACGGCTCTAGCCGCTGACGTCCTGATCCGCTCCGGCGGAGGGCTCGGCGTACAGGGCGTCGACCTCGCTCGAGAAGTGCTCGAGCACTGCACGGCGCCGGAGCTTGAGCGTCGGCGTGATCTCGCCTTCGGCCATCGTGAAGTCGCGCGGGAGGATCGCGAAGCGCTTGACCTGCTCGAAGCGCGACCGCTCGCTGTTGGCATCATCGACGATCCCTTGAATCAGAGCGCGCACACCGTCTTCGCGGGAAAGCACAGCCAGGTCCCCGTCGATGCCCTCATCCGCCGCCCACCGGCCGATCTCGTCGGAGTCGAGTGTGATGAGCGCCGCCACGTACGGACGCTTGTCCCCGACCACGAGTGCTTGGGACACGTACTTGGAGATCTTCAGATCGTTCTCGATGTTCGCGGGCGCCACGTTCTTGCCTCCGGCGGTGACGAGAATGTCTTTCTTCCGATCCGTGATGCGGAGGAAGCCGTCGGCGTCGAGCTCGCCGATGTCGCCGGTTCGTAGCCAACCGTCGGGCGCGAGAACGGCGCTGGTGGCCTCCTCGTCCTTGAAGTACCCCTGGAAGACGGTCTCGCTGCGCACGAGGATCTCGCCGTCGTCCGCGATCCTGACCTCGAACCCGGGAAGCGAGCGCCCGACCGTTCCGAAGCGGTACACGTCAGGGCGGTTCGTGCTGCATGCGGTCGTGCACTCCGTGAGGCCGTAGCCTTCGACGATGCGAACGCCAATCGCGTCGAAGAACTCCGCGATCTCCTTCGCGAGCGGCGCTCCGCCTGAGATCCCAAACCTGAGTCTGCCGCCCAGCCGAGCGCGCACCTTGCTGAAGACGAGCCGGTCCGCCAGTCGGTGGCGAACCCTCAGGCCCGCGGGAACCGGTTTTCCGTCGGCGTCGAGCCGGCTCACCTCGCGTCCGATCGGCAGCGCCCAGTCGATGAGCCGTCGCTTCAGGCCCGTCGCCTCGTCGAAGCGCGCCCGTGCCGCCGTGTGCACCTTCTCGTACACGCGCGGGACGCTCGGGAGAATCGTGGGGCGCACCTGCGGCAGCGCCTCGCCGACGCGAAGCGGGTCGGGAAGGAACGCGATCGGGAACCCGACGTACGCACCTGTCAGGAGCATCAGCCGCCCGAAGTTGTGCGCGAGCGGGAGGTAGAGCAGCATGAGGTCGTCTTCGCGGTAGTAGCTGTCCATCTGGTCGACGACGCTCGCCATCGCGTAGTAGTTCCGATGGCTCAACATGCAGCCCTTCGGCGGCCCCGTCGTGCCCGAGGTGTAGATGATCGTGAAGAGGTCGCTCTCCGCGATCGCCGCTGAGGCATCGTCGAGCGCCGTCGGATTCGTCGTCGCGAAGTCTCGGCCGTGCGCGGCCAGGCCGTCGAGATCGTGGTACGTCAGAACGTGCTCGAGAGCGGTCAGATCGTCCGAGACGGCCTCGACCTTGGCGAGCTGCTCGGCGTCCTCACAGACGATTCCCACAGCCTCCGAGTGAGAGAGCAGGTACCCGACGTCGTGCGCGGCGCTGGAGGCGTAGACGGGGACACCAACCGCGCCGATCTGCGCCAGCGCGAAGTCGACGAGCGCCCACTCGAGCGTGTTGCGCGCGAGGATCGCGAACGCGTCACCCTTTCGAACACCTCGCGCCAGGAGCCCATTCGCATACGCGCTCACTCGCTCGTTCGCGTCCTGCCACGACACCTCGCCCCAGCCGTCGTCCTCCTCCACGAGATAGGCGGGTCCCGGACGCCCCGCGCGGACAGCGTCACGCCAGAGCCGGGCGATCGTCCGGCGCGGATCCGAAGGGCGAGTCGCGCGTGTCGCGGAAGCCGTCTGGGTCACGATCTGAGCTTAGTGCTTCCCGGGATACCTACGGCCGTGATCCGCCGGCGAGAACAGCGCGGGCTAGATGCAGGAAGCACCACAATTGGTGAGTATCGGCGCGACCGAGGACGACGGCAGGCGACGCGTTCGCAGCGGCGCGAAGTGCGAGCGTACGTGCGGCGCATGTTTTCTGCGTAGAGCACTCCGATCCTCGGGAGGGGTTCGTCCCGAAAGGACGAATCCTCCTGGTCCCTCTACAGTTCTCCCTTGACAATGCGAACATCCTGGAACGGTTCACTGAGCTTCGGGCTCGTTTCGATCCCCGTGGGGTTGGCCCCGGCGACCAAGCCTGCGGCGCGTCAGTCGGATGTCTCCTTCCGACTCCTCCACCGCGAGTGCTCGACGCCCATCAAGCAGAAGCGCTGGTGCCCGACACATGACCGTGAGGTGTCGCAGGACGAGATCGTCCGCGGCTTCGAGGTGACGAAGGGGCAGTTCGTGATCGTCGAGGACGCGGATCTCGAGGCGATCGAGCGCTCCGACGACTCACGTTCGATCGAGATCACCCGCTTCGTCCAGGAGGAGGGCGTCGATCCGATCTTCTTCGACCGCACGTACTTCCTCGTGCCCGCATCGACTGCTGCACAGCGCCGCCCCTACGTCCTCCTGCTCGAGGCGATGCGGCAGACCGAAACCGCAGCGCTCGGCCGCTTCGTACGCGCGGGGCGCGAAAGCCTCTGCCTCGTACGCGTGAAAGAGGACGCGCTGGCACTCGAGACGCTCTTCCTCGCCGAAGACGTGCACTCGCAGGTCGAGATCTCCGAGGCCGTCGAGGGCACCGAGGTGAAGGAGTCGGAGCTCGCGCTGGCCCGCCAGGTGATCGAGAGCCTCGCCGGCGACTTCGAGCCGTCCGAGCTCGCGAGCGACTACCGGCGCGACCTGCGTGCGCTTCTCGAGGCCAAGCTGCGGGGAGAGGAGCTCGCCATGCCGGAGCCGGTCGAGGTGGCGCCGGTCGTCGATCTCATGGAAGCGCTCAAGGCGAGCGTCGCCGCGGCGAAGAAGGGCTCCGAGGCGGAGAAGCCACAGCGCGCGAGGAAGTCGCGCGCAAAGGCGTCCTAGAGAACGCTGCTACGACTGGGAGGACGAGGCGCCGGCCCCGACTGCCTCGAGCGACGCCTGGAAGAGCGTCTTGTCGATCTTCCCCTGGTAGATCGGTACGCCCTCCTCGATGCAGATGCGGATGACCTCCTCGCGATCCATCCCCATCTCCTTGGCGAGCTCGTCAGGCGTCAGGTGGTTGGCCATCCGTGCCTCCTTCGGGCATCAAAAAAGCCCGCCCGCGCAAGGTGCGCAGTCGGGCTTTCGAGTCATTCGCTTCCCGGGCGGGGTCAAGCGGCCCGCCTCTCGAGAACGACAGTCACGCTCTGAGCATACTGCGAGCCCGGTAGGCCGCGCAACGGGGTTGGAACCCGTCTCACAATGAGCGTCCAGGTCGCGATGCGGCCCTGGACGTCGCGACGGGCGATCATCACGAAAAGGGTTCCTACGTCGTCGGCCACGTTGCCCAGGAGCCGGTACCCTTTGCCCGCTCGGGGTGTGGCGCAGCCTGGTAGCGCGCTCCGTTCGGGTCGGAGAGGCCCCCAGTTCAAATCTGGGCACCCCGATCAATCGTGGGGGAAACCTGCGGTTTCCCCCACGTGCCCCCTTCCCTTGGTTCTGGTATCGCGTCACGCTGGACGAGGCCTGCGGGCGAATGAATCGCCCTCCGGCCTGCGTCGAGCGCACAGCTCCGTTCGACTCACCAGACCTATCCTCTGGTCGTGCTCAAAGCCGTCCTGTTCGACGTGGATTTCACGCTCTTTCGACCCGGGCCCGAGCTCGGCCCGGAGGGGTATCGGCGCGTAGGTGAGCGCCACGGTCTGCGCCTCGATCCCAGCCTTTACGTAGAGGCGCGGACGGCCGCGATCGAGAAGCTCCAGCAAAACCACGAGCTCGTCCACGACGAGGAGATCTGGATTGCGTTCACCGAGCAGATCGTCCTCGGCATGGGCAGCAGCGCGAGCGGCGCTCGCGCATGCGCCACGGACATGGTTCGCGAGTGGGAACGGCATGAGAACTTCTCTCTGTACGAGGACGCGCTACCCGTGCTCGCCGAGCTCCGGCGTCACGACATCAGGATCGGGCTGATCTCGAACGGTCAGCGCGACCTCGAGGAGTTCGCCACGCATCACGGTCTCGAGGTCGACGCGATCGTGGGGTCGAAGGCGCACGGGCGGGTGAAGCCGCATGCGTCGATCTTCTTCGCCGCTCTCCGCGCCCTCGAGGCCACGCCCGAGGAAGTGGCGATGGTGGGCGACTCCTACGAGGACGACATCGAGGGCGCGCGCGCGATCGGTATCCGAGCGATCCTCCTCGACCGGGACGGCCTACGTCCCGAGGCGCCGGACCGTATCGACACGCTGCTCGCTCTGCCCGCCGCACTCGGTCTCGTCCCAGAGGTCTGACGTCACGGGTCAGAGCCCGAGCTCTCGCAGCCATGCTTCGGTGTGGGCTCCGAGCCGCACCGACCCTGCGTGATCACCTCGACCAAAGGCCGCGGCAGCCTCGGCTCGAGTCGAGGCCGGCCCGACGCACACGTCCTCGTCACCGAGGTGCGCAAGCCAGTCGGCAAGCGACCGTGTGGCGAAGATCGCCGAGAGCTCTCCCGCAAGCCCTTCCTGATCCTCGTCGTACTGCCGGTCCGCGAGGTCGGGCCGGCCGATGAGCTCGCAGAGACGCCGGAAGAACTTCGGCTCGAGCGCACCGACCGTCAGGAAGCGTTCGTCGGTTGTTGCGTAGATCCGGTAAGAGGCGAGGCCACCTGTGAGCATCCGGGGTATCGGGTCGCCCCCCACTCGATGTGCGACGAGGTCGTGGGCGCGATGGGTCATGGATACGACGATCCGCTTGCCCTTGCCGGTCCGGTTGCGCTCGTGGAGGGCGGCGAGCACCTCGGTAACGGCGCCGAGTGCGCCGGCGGCGAGGTCGGCGACCTGGACCGGCGGAAGCCCGGGCGCTGCGTCTTCGAGGACGCCCGCCCACCCGAGGTAGTTCACGTCGTGGCCGGCACGGTCACGGTGCGGGCCCTGAGTGCCGAACCCGGTGATCGAGCAGTAGACGGCCGTGTCGGGCACGTCGTCGGGGCCGATTCCGATGCGGGCTGCGATGCCGGGCCGGAAGCCCTCGAGGACGACGTCCGCCCGGGTGCACAGCGCCTGCGCGAACGCCACCTCGGTCGCGAGATCACATACGACCGACTCGGTGCCGGCTCGAAGCGCAGTGTCCCAGGCGGGCGCCGTCGAGCGCATCGGGTCACCGTCCGGCGACTCGACCCGAACGACCCTCGCGCCGAGCCGCCGGAGCTCGCGGCTCGCGTATGCGCCCGGGAGTAGGCGGGTGAAGTCGACGACGACGATGTCGGCGAGCGGTTGCACGCGCGCGGAGCGTATCTCTATCCTCACCCTCGTTGACTGACCGTTCAATCGTTCACAGAGAGAAGCGGAAGCTCATCCTCGACGCTGCGATCCGAGTGTTCGCCGAGCACGGCTACCACGGATCGCGCGTGGGGGATATCGCGCACGACGCCGGCGTTGCGCACGGCCTGCTCTACCACTACTTCGCGTCGAAGGACGACGTCCTGCGCACGATCTTCGTCGAGAACTGGGGCGAGCTCATCGGGCGCTTCCGCGAGGTCGAAGCGGCCGCTGAGCCGGCTCCCAGGAAGCTCGAGGGGATCGCAAAGATCTTGCTGCGTACCTGGCGTAATGATCCCGCGCTCGTGACGGTGATGGTTCGCGAGGTTGCGCGGAGCCAGCAGCTCCAGGGACAGGTCGAGGAGGTCCGCGAGGCGTTCGCCATCGTCCAGCGCGTGATCGAAGAGGGTCAGGCCTCGGGAGCGTTCCGGAGCGGAGTCGACGCTCGTCTGGCGAGCTGGATCTTCTACGGCGGGCTCGAGGAGGTGCTCACGGGCTGGGTGCTCGGCCAGCTTCCTGACGGGGAAGAGGAAGTCGCGCGAGCCGAGCGGACGGTGATCGAGGTCGCTCTGCGCGGGCTCAGCGCGTAGGCTCAACCCGTGGACGTCTTCAACCTTCAAGGCGACGAGTGGGATCGCGTCGAGGACCGCGCGGGCTGGCGAAGCAAGGACGGCTGGGTGGGGGCTCGCCTCGGCGCCGAGCTGCTCGGCGGGAGCCTGTACGAGCTGGAGCCCGGAGACCGCCTGTGGCCCTACCACTTGCACCACGCGAACGAGGAGTGGCTGATCGTCGTCCGCGGTCAGCCGACGCTCCGCTCGCCGGACGGCGAGCAGGAGCTCCGCGAAGGCGACGTCGTCGTCTTCCTGCGAGGGAAGGCCGGGGCGCATCAGGTGTCGAACCGGACGGATGCGCCGATTCGCGTGCTCATGCTCTCCTCGATGCTCGCTCCCGACCTCGTGGAGTACCCGGACAGCGGCAAGGTGGGGGCGCGGAGTGTCGCGGGCGAGCGCATCTTGATGAGCCGGCCGGGCCCGCTCCTCGACTACTGGGACGGCGAGGACTGAGCAGCGCGCGCGTCGGTGCCCGAGGGCTAGCGGAACGCGTTCTCGCCGGTGAGGGCCTCGCCGACGACGAGGGTGTGCACCTCGTGCGTACCCTCGTATGTGAGCACCGACTCGAGATTGTTCACATGCCGGATCACCGGGTACTCGAGCGTCACACCGTTGGCGCCGAGGATCGTGCGTGCAGTTCGGGCCACTTCGATCGCTCCGCGGACGTTCCCCATCTTTCCGAGGCTCACGTGCTCGGGACGGAGGGTGCCCGCGTCCTTCATGCGGCCGATGTGTAGTGCCACGAGCGTCGCCCGGTTGAGCTCGAGCGCCATCTCGGCGAGCTTCTCCTGCGTGAGCTGGTAGGCGGCGATCGGCTTGCCGAAGACGATCCGCTCCTTCGCGTAGTCGAGAGCGGACTCGAAGCACGCGCGGCCGGCGCCGACGGAGCCGAAGACGATCCCGAAGCGGGCCTCGTTCAGACACGAAAGCGGCCCCCGAAGGGAGCTGGCGCCCGGTAGGAGGTTCTCGTCGGGCACTCGGACGTCCTGCAGGACGAGCTCGGACGTCACCGACGCTCGGAGCGAGAGCTTCCTGTGGATCTCCGGCGCCGAGTACCCGGGCATGCCCTTCTCGACCACGAAGCCCCGGATCGCGCCGTCGTCGGTGCGGGCCCAGACGATCGCGATGTCAGCGATCGTGCCGTTCGTGATCCACATCTTCGCGCCGTTCAGGACCCAGTCCGAGCCGTCACGGCGCGCATGTGTCCGCATCGAGCCGGGATCGGACCCGGCATCGGGCTCCGTCAACCCGAAGCAGCCGATGATCTCGCCTACGTGCATCGCCGGAAGCCAGCGTTCCTTCTGCTCCTCCGAGCCCCAGCGCCAGATCGCGAACATCGCGAGCGAGCCCTGAACCGAGACAGCGCTCCGCACACCCGCATCTCCCGCCTCGAGCTCGAGGCAGGTCAGGCCGTAGGCAACTGCGCTCGCCCCCGGAAGCCCGTACCCGTGCAGGTGCATGCCGTACAGACCGAGCTTCGCGAGCTCGCCCATCAGCTCGCGCGGCAGGATCCCCTGCTCGAACCAGTCGCCGATCTCGGGGAGGACGTTCTCGCGTACGAACTGGCGCACCGTGTCGCGAATCGCACGCTCTTCATCGTCGAGGAGCGCATCGATTGCGAGCAGGTCGAGAGGATCGAGAGCCGGGAGCTCGGTCGTCGTCGCCATCCGCGACACATCCTACGAGAACGCCGGCGCGCGCTTGACCCGCCGCCTCGACGCCGCGTACACTCTATTGACTGACTAGTCAATCGACGCAGGAGAGCAGACAATGACCCAGGTCGAGACCGGCGTCGCCGGCGGCGTCTCGTTCGCCCTCGCCCCGGAGCAGCGGGAGTTGCGCGCGCTCGCACGGGAGTTCGCCGAGAAGGAGATCCGGCCGAAAGCCGCGGCGTACGACGAGCACTCGACGCATCCAGCCGATGTGATCGGGAAGGCGCACGAGCTGGGCCTCATGAACCTCCACGTTCCCGAGTCGCTCGGCGGCGCCGCGCTGCCCGCGTTCGACGGCGTGCTCGTGGGCGAGGAGCTGAACTGGGGCTGCTCGGGCATCGGCACGGCGGTCGGCGCGAACGGCCTCGGTGCGGCGCCCGTGATCATCGCCGGCACGGACGAGCAGAAGGAGCGCTGGTTGCCGCCGTTGCTCGACGAGCCGATCCTCTGCTCCTTCGGCCTCACTGAGCCGGACGCCGGCTCGGACGTCGCTCGGATGAAGACGACTGCCGAGCGCAGGGGTGACGAGTACGTCCTGAACGGCTCGAAGACGTTCATCACCAATGCCGGCCATGCGGCATGGACCGTCGTCTTCGCGAAGACGGATCCGGGCGGAGGGCATCGCGGCATCTCCGCCTTCATCGTCCCGATGGACACCCCCGGTGTACAGATCGAGAAGCATCTCGACAAGATGGGCCAGCGCGCGACGGACACGTCGGCGTTCGCGCTCACGGATGTCGCCGTTCCCGCGGCCAACCGGCTGGGCCTGGAGGGCGAGGGCTTCAAGATCGCGATGAAGACCCTCGACTTCACGCGTCCCGGGACCGCGGCCGGCGCCGTCGGTGTCGCCCAGGCCGCGTACGAGCACGCGGTCGAGTACGCGAAGGAGCGTGTCACCTTCGACGTCCCGATCGCGATGCACCAGGGCGTCAACTTCCTGATCGCGGACATGGCGACAGAGATCGAGGCGGCGCGACTGCTGGTCTGGCAATCGGCGTGGTTGCACGACCAGGGGACGCGCGCCACGCTGCAGTCGTCGTTCGCGAAGCGGTTCGCCGCGGACACGGCCATGAAGGTGACGATCGACGCAGTTCAGGTGTTCGGTGGCTACGGCTACATCAAGGAGTATCCGGTCGAGAAGCTCATGCGCGACGCGAAGCTCTTCCAGATCTACGAGGGGACATCGCAGATCCAGCGGCTCGTGATCGCGAAGGAGATCTTCCTGCCGCGAGGTGAGTGAGTCAGGCGGAGAGCTCGCGCTGGAAAGGTGGAAGGAAGCCGGGGCTGACGCGGGCGTCGCCGAGCCACTCTTCCAGGCGCGCCGCCTCCGCCTCGATCGCCGCTTCCGCATCCGCGCCGGCGTCCTCGAGCAGGCGATACCTGATCTCGCCGTCACGGCGCTGTGACCATCCGCCGACGACGCGACCTTCCCACCACACGGTAGGGCCTGCATTGCCGTTGCTGTCGAACAGCAGAGACGCGTGCGGCCCCAGGTACCAGTCCCGCTCCTTCCAGCCCATCGTCGTCGGATCGAGCATGGGCAGGAGCGCGGCCCACGGCTCGCGAGTGGCGGTGCGCTCGAGGTCGTCCGCGAGGACGTAGCCCGTCGACCCGCCGAGATCGACGGCGACGTGCGGCACGGCTCCGAGCGCTGCACGCGTGTCGCGCGCGGTCCAACCCGTCCACCAGCGCAGGTCGGTCTCCGTACCGGGGCCGAAGGCCGCGAGCCACCGCCTGAGGAGCTGCACGCGGGCCGTCGCAGGGTCGATTGCGACGATCCCCTCGGCCAGCCAGTCCGCGGTGGGCACCCAGCGGTACTGGCCGTTCGTCCACGCGCCGCGTGGGCGGCCGCGCATCAGCTTTCCCTCCATCGCGAGCTGTGGGAGGATGCGCGAGCCCGCGCTCTGGGTGATCTCGAACCTCGTCCCTGCTCCCACGCGGACGCGCTTCGCGAGCATGGGGACCGCACTCGTCACGTCCGACGTGAAGGCCTCGCCGCGTTCTTCGACTGCCCGGAGTGCGGTTGCCATCGCCCGCCGCACCCATGCGGCCGGCTGCGTCGAGATGCCTCCGGCCGCGACCATCTGTTCGACTCTGCGCCGCTCGCGCGCTGCGATCGTCCGAGTGCAGGCGACGTGGACTACGGGTACGAGGTCGCGAGGCAGCACGAACAGCGTGCGTCGCATCCCGAGCATGCGCACGATGGTGCGATCGACGTAGAGCTCGCGTTCGATGTCTGCGGGTGCGATCTCCGACGTGCGCGCGTGCACGGACAGGAACACGGTTGCCGGGTCGGTGGAGTGGAGCGCGACGACGCCGCGTGTCGCCTCGAGGGCGCTGCTCGCGCGCTCGCCGGGGCTCAGGCGGTGGCGGCGAACGAGCCGCGCTCGCCGCTCGTCGACCGCGATGCGCTCCACGCTGCTCCTTATAGTTGTCACCCCGGGAAGTACGCCACCCGTCATGCGGCTGCGAACACATCGCGTGCCGTCGTCCTCGTCGGCCACATGCCTTCGGGTATGAAGACAAGCCTCCGCGCGTATTCGGCCCGCTCGGCTCTCGCGAAGGCACCGGACGTCGCGGTGCGACCACCAGCACCATAGGATGGCGCCCGTGGCGCTCGAGATCGATCTTTCCGGACGCGTCGCTTTCGTAACCGGAGGATCGCGCGGGCTGGGACGGGCCGATGCACTCACGCTTGCGCGGGCGGGCGCCGACGTCGCGATCGCCGACATCCTCGTCGAGTCCGAGCTCTCGGAGGAGACCGACCGCTGGGGTGCGCTGGCAACCGCAGCTCGAACGCAGGGCATGGTGCATACCGAGGAGACGGTCGACGAGATCCGTGCCCTCGGCTGCCGTGCGCTCGCCCTTCGCTGCGATGTGGCTGACCGCGAACAGGTCGGCGCCGCGGTGTCCCGGACGGTCGAGGAGTTCGGTGCGATCGACATCCTGATCAACAACGCAGGCACGCTGGATCACGTCGGCCAGTTCCAGGACCAGAGCCCCGAGTTGTGGGAGCGCGATCTACGAGTCAACCTGACCGGCGGGTTCAACTGTGCACAGGCGGTCTGGCCGCACATGAAGGAACGAGGCTGGGGGCGGATCGTGAACATGGCCTCGGTCGCCGGCACGCTCGGCGGGTTCGGACAGGCGAGCTACTCGGCGACGAAGTCCGGGATCCTGGGACTGACCCGGACGCTCGCGATGGAGGGCGGTCGGCACGGGATCACGTGCAACGCGATCGTTCCCGGGATCATCGGCACCGAGGCCTTCCACATGGCGAACTCGGCGATGAACGAGCGGATCGCAGCTCGCACGGTCTTCAAGCGACCCGGCGAGCCGCAGGACATCGCCAACGCGATCGCGTTCCTTTGCTCCGATCTCGCCGGCTACATCACGGGGGTCGGGCTGTACGTCTCAGGGGGGATCGAGCTCTTCGTGTTCTGACGCCGCGTCTCTACGGGGCACCCCAACCCACCACCCACTGCCAATTCTAGTGCGGAAAGGTTCGTGGGTGTTGACCGCATCGTCAACGAAGAGCGTGGATGCTTCCCCAACGCGGGCCGAACGGCGAGAGCGGCCGAGCCTTTCGGGGTGGCTGTAAAATTGCCGATCCCCGTGCGCGCCGAATCGCCCATCTACTCCTCGAGTAGCCGTCGTCGAGTGCGGAGCCGATCCCGCGGTGCGACTGTCGCGCTCTGCGCCGCAGTTCTGCTCATCCTCGCTGCTCTCGTCGGCCTCGCGTACTCGGGTTCGGGGCAGAAGCTCGCCGAGGGGACCCGCGTGGCGGGTGTCGACGTGGGCGGGCTTTCGAGGGGGGCCGCAGTGGCGAGGCTCGACGCCAGGTTCGGCGAGGTCGCCGCGACGCCCGTGACGTTCACGGCCGGAGTCGAGAGTTTCGTTCTGGCCGCGAACCAGCTTGGAGTCGAGCCCGACTGGGGAGCCGCAGTCGCGGCGGCCGGACGCGCCGGCGAGGGCTTCGGCCCGATTCGCGGGCTCCGCCGCCTGCGGACACGGTTCTTCGGTGCCGAGGTGCTTCCTCGACTCGCGGTCTCGAGCTCGGCGCTCGAGTTCGCCCTCGACGGAATCGCGACGCAAGTCGATCGGACGCCTCGAAGTGCTGCGCTCGTGCTGCGCGGTTTGCGGGTCGACACGGTCCCGGAGCGAGTGGGGGCCCGGCTCGAACGAGATGCCGCGGCCGAGGCCATCGTTCGAGCGCTGGGGCGGCTCGACCGCCCAGGTATTCATGTTCCTGTTGCCCTCCCCGTGGCTGTCGCCCCCGCGCCCGTGACGACGGAGATGCTCGCGCCGGCCGCGCGCCGCGCGCGCGTCGCAGTCTCGGGTCCCGTGTTCTTGACGGGGGCATCCCGTAGCTGGCGTCTCCCGCGCAAGCGCATCGCAGCGCTTCTCGATCTGCCGAACGGGGGCGAAACGCGGATCGCGTTCGCAGGTACGGCCGCGGACGCGTACTTCCGAGCGCTGTCGAAGCGGGTCGGCGATCCTCCGACGGACGCCGGGTTCGCGGCGTACGGAGACGGAATTCGTATCGTCCCCTCGCGCGACGGGCTCACGCTCGACGTTCCCGCCACGGCGCGCGCGCTGCTCCGCGCTGCGACCCGGCCCGCGGAACGCAGTGCGCGCCTCGCGATCGTTCGCGCGGCGCCCGAGCGCACGACCCGCGACGCCCTGGCGATGGGGATCGACCGAAGGATGGCGGCCTACAAGACGTACTACTCGGGGACGGCCGACCGGATCAACAATCTCCAGCTCGGCGTGCAGAAGCTCGACGGGACGCTCGTTCCGCCCGGTGGAACGTTCTCGCTCAACGCTGCGATCGGAGAACGGACCGTGGAGCGAGGCTTCCGCTCTGCCCCGGTCATCATCGGGACGAAGTTCGAGGAGGAGGTCGGCGGCGGCACCTCGCAGGTGGCGACCACTGTGTTCAACGCAGCGTGGGAGGCGGGCCTCCGGATCACCGAGCGGAATCCCCATTCCCTCTACATCAGCCGCTACCAGCTCGGACGCGATGCGACCGTCTACTGGCCTTCTCTCGATCTCAAGTTCGCAAACGACACCGACACGTGGGTGCTCGTCAAGGGGTTCGTGGAGAGCGACGGAATCAGCGTCGCGATCTACGGAGGGGAGAGCAGGAGAGTCGAGAGCTCGGCCGGGACGTTCGCGGTGACGGGGCCGGTCCCGGTCAAGCGCGTACCGGACAAGACGCTCGCGAAGGGCAAGACGCTCGTCGAGGAAGAGGGGTCGACGCCGAGCAGGACGTCCGTGACCCGAACCGTGTACGCGCCCGACGGCTCGGTCATCCGCGACGAGACCTGGACGACGTCCTACAAGGGGGAGACGAAGGTCGTACGCGTGGGCACCAAGGTCGAGAAGCCCGAGGCCAAGCCTCCGCCAGACGAGACCACCAAGCCGCCGGCTGAGGCGGGCTCTACCCCTCCGCCCTCTCGGCCCTCTCAGCCCTAGCGACGGCCTCCGCCAACCGAGCGGGAACGCGTGTCGGTCGGTACGTCTCGCGATCAACCGTGGCATGACGCGTGTAGCCGTCGGCGACGAGCTCGCCGTCTCGCTCGATGCGGTACTCGTACCTGAACCGCGCTCCGCGCACGTCCGTGCACCGCGTCCATATCCTCAGCGTCTCGTCGAAGTACGCCGCCCGGTGGTAACGGACGCAGACCTCGGTCGTGAGTGCCTCCACGCCTCCGTCACGGATCGCCTGGTAGCCGTCCGCATGGGCAGCGAGATACGCGACGCGAGCCACTTCGAACCAGACGACGAACGACGCGTGATGCGCGATGCCCTGGGCGTCGGTCTCGGCGAAGCGGATGCGGACCTCCGTGGAGAACGAGAAGCCTTCCACGGTGCAACCCTAGAATCGCCACGTGTCCGTCGCCGGCCTAGTCGCTCTCATTCGCGAGCGGCAGCCGTGTCTGGTGCTGACCGGAGCGGGCGTGAGTACGGAGAGCGGCATCCCGGACTTCCGTTCGCCAGCCGGGATCTGGGCTGACGCCGATCCCTTCGAAGTCGCATCGATTCAGGCCTTCCGGCGCGATCCCGAGCGGGTTTGGGACTTCTACCGCAGCCGGATCCAGCTGCTCCTCGAGGCAGAGCCGAATGCAGCCCATCGAGCACTCGCTGAGCTCGAGCGGCGAGGCTTCGTCTCCGCGATCGTCACCCAGAACATCGACATGCTCCACTCGCGCGCGGGCAGCCGCACCGTCATCGAGGTGCACGGCTCGATTCGCTCCGCACAGTGTCCGGACTGCCTCTGGACCGAGAGCGCGGAGGCAGTGCTCGCGCAGCTCGCGGAGCGCTCGGTTCCGCTCTGTCCGCACTGTCGGGCGGTGCTCAAGCCCGGAGTCACGCTCTTCGGAGAGCTCCTTCCAGCGGGAGCGCTGGAGCAAGCGACGGAACTCGCTCGTATGGCTGCGCTGCTGCTCGTCGTAGGATCGTCGCTCGAGGTCTGGCCCGTCGCGGGGCTTCCGCTCGAGGCACGCAGCTTCGCGATCGTCAACCGCGGACCGACCGCTCTCGACGACCGAGCTGCCCTCAAGCTCGACGCGCCGGCCGGCGCGATCCTTGGCGCGGTCGTCGCCGACCTTCTCTAGCCCGAGCCTGGCGGTTGACACGTTGCAAGACCATCCTGAGGGCTGATCTTGTGAGGATCGACGCAAGGGACCGCGGTACGTGACCCGGCGCGGACTGCTATGACTAGCGGGCATGACGGAAACTGCCTCGAAACAATCGGCTCAAACGGGCAGCGCAAAGCTCGGCGAGAGGGACTTCATGACGCGCCTCGCGGACGCCGGTGAGGAGGCGCTGCAGCGGATTGCAGACCTTCCGGGTGGCCAGCGGGCGCTCACGGCGGTGAACGACCTGCGTGCTCGCGTCGACGAGCTCACGAAGAAGGTACGCGGCATCGATGCGCTCGAGGCGAGGGTCGCGAAGCTGGAGAAGGAGCTCGCGGCCTTGAAGAAAGCGAAGACGCCCGCACGACGCTCGACGACGCGTAAGCCGTCCGCCTAGCCCCCCGGAACCGTCGCCTCGCGAGCACCAAGGGCTTTCCCGCTAGTCCACCGGGACGCGAAGCCGCAACGCACGCGGCACGACCTCGAACCGCGCGGGCGTCGTGCCAGGCTGCTCACCGTCGAGCTCGATGGGGAGCGGCTCGTCGCTCTCGACGGTCACGACGTGGCCGCGGAGCGGCTCGAGACGTGGATGCGGGAGATGTTTACCTCGATAAGTCTTGGGTAGGACGAAGAGGAGATCGCGCTTGGTCACGTCGCCGATCAGGAGCGCGTCGAACAGACCGTCGTCGGGCTCGGCGTCGGGGCACATCATCATCCCGCCTCCGAGGAAGCGGCCGTTGGCGACGACGACGTCGATCATCCTTCCCCGCCGGATTTCCTCGTCGACGGATACCCGCAGCTCGCCGGTCTGCCAGCGCATGAACACGGCGAGCGTCGCCCAGTAGTACGAGATCTTTCCGCCCAGCGCCTTCGAGGCTTCGTTCGCTCGCTGCGCGATCGCACCGGAGATCCCCGCGCTCGCGACGTTCGCGAAATACGCGCGCGCGTCAGAGCCGCCCCAGCTGCGATACGAGGCGAGCCCGAGGTCGATCTCACGCACGGCTCCGTTGAGCGCGACGGCGACGGCGACGTCGAGATCCCGTGGGATCCCGAAGGTTCGCACGAAGTCCCAGCCCGTGCCCCGTGGGATCACGGCCAGCTCGAAGCCGCGCTCGCTCGGCGACGCCGTTGACGACTTCGTTCACCGAGCCGTCGCCACCTACCACGACGAGGAGCTCGGCGCCGCCGCGGACGGCGTCCGCAGCGAGGGCGCCGAGCTCCCCTGACTCCGTGGAGATGAGGGCGTCTCCCGTGAGGCCGAGAGCAGCTGCGCGGTGCGCGATCTCCGGCCAGCGCTTTCCCGTCGAGCCTCCCGCGGAGGCCGGATTGACGAGAAAGACGGTGCGGTGGCTAATGGTTCTCGGCTACGGTCACGAGCGCGAGTTGGGTCATACGGTCAACGGCGGCTTGGAGCTCCTCGTCGGAGATCCGCGCAACGGCCTCACCGTGGACAGCGTAATCGCTCACTATGAGGAGGCATCCTGCCTGGACACCTCGGAGCGCAGCGATTGTGAAGATGACGGCCGCCTCCATCTCGACGGCGAGGAGCCCGCGCTGTGACCAGCGGTTGTGGCGTCCGCTGTCCGGGTCATAAAACGTGTCACTGGAGACGATCGGTCCCACGCGTACCGGCAGGCCCAGTTCCTTCGCGGCGTGGACTGCTGCATGAACGAGGCCCCACGTCGCGGTCGGGGCGTGCGGCTCGCCGTCAACGTAATGACGGGTGGTGCCGTCCGCCGGAGCCGCGCTCAGCGCGACGACGAGGTCGCCGATGTGAAGGTCGAGCTGAAGCCCTCCGCACGTGCCGACACGAAGGAAGCGCTTGACGCCGAGCGTGACGAGCTCCTCCATCACGATGGCGGCTGTCGGACAGCCCATCCCCGTCGCCTGCACCGAGACCCGACTCCCTTCGTACGTGCCAGTGAAGCCGAGCAACCCGCGCTCGGCGTTCACCTGCACGACCTCCGTCAGAAAGGTCTCGGCGATGTACTTCGCGCGCAGCGGGTCGCCCGGAAGCAGGCACGCCTCCGCGTAGTCGCCGGGGTTCGCGCGGAGGTGGATCGGCACGTCCGAACCCTACGGGTTCCGCTTGGGATACACCTGCCGAACCGCCTGCCGAGCCCTCTCCTAGAGTTCGCCGCGTGAGCGCGAAGCTCATCGAGCCCAAGCGTGACCAGATTCTTCGATTCTGCGCGCGAGATCCTGTGGAGCGTGTCTTCCTGGAAGACGTCGCGAGGCGAGGACTCGGCCGTTTCGTCGCGTGGGTCGACGGCCGCGAGCTTCTCGCTCTGTGCCACATCGGGGTCAACGTCGTCCCGTCGGGCGAGGGATGCGGCGCGTTCGCACGCCACGTCGTCCGCGCCGCACCGAGAATGCTGATCGGTGAGGCAGGCGCTGTCTCGGAGCTGTGGGACGAGGCACGGTCGGGTCTTCCCAGCCCGCGCGAAGATCGCCCGGGACAGCCGGTTTTCGTCATCCGAGAGTCCCCGCCGCCTGGTGGCACCGGCCTTCGCCCGGCGCGGCTCGACGATCTCGAGCTTCTTCTGCCGGCGTGCGCGGCCGCGCACCAGGAGGAGCTCGGCATCGATCCGATTCGACGCGATCCAGACGGGTTTCGCTGGCGAACGCGAAGCCAGATCGAGGAGGGGCGATCCTGGGTGTGGGCCGAGGACGGCATCATCCTGTTCAAGGCCGAGGCCTCGGCCTGGACGCCCGAGGCCGTGCAGCTCCAGCAGGTATGGGTGGATCCGGCGGCGCGGCGGCAGCGATACGGTGCGCGTGGGCTCTCGGACCTCTGTCGTGTGCTTCTCGAGCGGGTACCGACCGTCTGCCTGTTCGTCCGTGCGGAGAACGAGGCGGCGATCAGGCTGTACGAGGCCATCGGCATGGAGCACGTGCTCGATTACCGTTCCGTCCTTCTCTGACGCATGGAGTCGTTGCTCCTCGTACGGCATGCGCTTGCCGGCTCCAATCGTGATCGCATCGCGTCGTGCGCCGTTCCCGGAGAGGGGCTGACCGCCGAGGGCGTCGAGCAGGCCCGACGTCTGGCGACTCGGCTCACCGGCGAGGAGATAGCTCTGGGGGTCGCATCGGAGCTCGCCCGGACGCAGGAGACGCTCGAGCTTGTCCTCGGCGGTCGCACTGCGCCGCGCCTCATCCTCGGCGACCTGAACGAGATCGATTTCGGCTCCTTCGCCGACGGTCCGCTCGACGAGTACCGCGCATGGGCGGCGTCGCACTTGCCCGCCGAGCCGGCGCCTGGTGGCGGCGAGAGCCGCGCCACCGCCGCGGCACGTTTCGCGCAGGGCCTACGCCGCATGCTCGAGCGGTCGGAAAGCGTGGTGCTGCACGTCGGCCACGCGCTCGCCGTCCGATACGTGATCGACGCTGCCCGAGGCCTTGTCCCGGCACCTCTCATGGCGCCGGTCGAGCACGCGGAGGCGGTCCTGCTGAGAGCGGCGGAGGTTCGGTCCGCGGCTGCACTTCTCGAGGACTGGAGCCGCTCCCCTCGCTTCCGGGATTCCTCGATGTGATGAGGCAGCGCACGGCACAATGGGCGTATGGCGAGCGCCATTCGAGATCGGGTAAAAGAGTCGATCCGCCGAGACGACTTGATCGCCCCCGGCGGCAAGGTCACGTGCCTCGTGTCGGGAGGGCCCGACTCGACGTGCCTCTGGCACGTGTTGCGGGAGCTCGGATATCGCGTCTCGGCCGTGCACGTGAATCACAGCCTGCGCGGAGAGGAGTCGGCGGAGGACGCGCGCCACTGCCACGAGCTGCTGGGCGCCGATGTGATCGAGGCGCCGCCCGCCGGGACCGAGGCGGAGCTCCGCGAGCTTCGCTACCGACATACAGAGGGACGTGGCCTCCGCGCGACGGGGCACACGGCGTCCGACCAGGTCGAGACCATCCTCTACCGGCTCGTCTCCTCGGGATCGGCAAGGGGATCAAGGCGAAGCGTGAAGACGGCGTCGTCCGGCCGTTGCTCGACGTGTGGCGCCACGAGGTCGAGGCGTACTGTCGAGAGCACGGGCTCGAGGTGCGGCGCGACTCCTCGAACGTCGACACGAAGCGCGGACTCATCCGTCACGAGATCCTTCCCCGGCTGCGGCAGCTCCATCCTGGCGCCGACGGGAACCTCCTCGCGCTGGCCGACGCGCGCCCACGCCTGCCGAGGGCGCTGGAACGATCGCTGGCCGAGCTGATCTCGGTGACCGACGGCACGAAGTCGGTCGACCTCGGGGATGAGATCCGGGCGGTGCGCGAGTACGACGAGGTCCGGCTCGAAGGGCGTGTCACGTTCGGGCCCTGGCGGCTCGAAAGCGCGCGACCGGGACTCTCGGTGCGTACGCGCCGGCCCGGGGATCGGCTCGCGGGCCGGAGCAAGAAGGTGCAGGATCTCTTCGTGGACGCCAAGGTTCCTAGGCTCGAGCGCGACAAGTGGCCGCTCGTCGTCTCCGGGGACGAGGTCGTCTCGCTTCCGGGCATCGCCGAAGCTCCTGGCTGGGAAGGGGCCGTCCGCGCATGGAAAGATACGGAGACGTGACGGCAGCCGAGCTCGAACGCGGGGTGGGTGAAATCCTCATCGACGAGGAAGCGCTGCGGACGCGCATCGTCGAACTGGGCGCGGAGATCTCTACCGACTACCAGGGCCGCGACCTCCTGCTCGTCGGCGTGTTGAAGGGCGCCGTGTTCTTCATGGCCGACCTGATGCGCGAGCTGACCGTGCCGTGCGAGATCGACTTCATGGCCATCTCGAGCTACGGAGCTGCGACGGATTCCTCCGGGGTCGTCCGGATCTTGAAGGACCTCGACATCAACGTCGCGGGAAGAGACGTTCTCGTCGTCGAGGACATCATCGACTCGGGGCTGACGCTCTCGTACCTCATGCGCAACCTCACCGCGCGCAAACCCTCCTCGCTCGAGGTGGTCGCGCTCCTCACGAAGCCCGAGCGCCGCGAGATCGAAGTCCCCGTGCGGTACGTGGGCTTCGAGATCCCCAACCGGTTCGTGATCGGGTACGGCCTCGACTTCGCCGAGCGCTACCGGAACCTTCCATACGTCGCCGTGCTGCACGCAGATCTCGTGCCGAACGCTACGTAGAGGACAATCCGCCCATAACGGGGGACAGGGCGTCGACCCGTGGTGCCGAAGAAGCAGGGTGCTACCCTCCGAAAGCTGACGTGAATCGCTTTTTCCGAAGCGCGCTCTTTCCGCTGATCATCATCGTGCTGCTCGTCTACCTCGCGAGCCAGACGCTCCTGCCTGGGCGCTCGGAGACGCGGAAGATGACGTACTCCGAGCTGATCACGCAGGTTCGGAACGGAGGCGTCAACGACGTCGTCTTCAACCCTCCGAGACAGCAGATCACGGCCTCGCTCGTCGAGGGCGGCAAGGTCAAGGTCAACTACCCGACGCCGCAGTCGGCGACGCAGTTCCAGAATCTGCTCACCAAGCAGAACATCAAGTTCGACTCGAAGGGCACCGGGTCGTCGGCCTGGTGGGCGCTGCTCATCAACTTCCTCCCGTTCGTGCTCCTGATCGGGTTCTGGATCTTCCTCATGAACCAAATGCAGGGCGGCGGATCGAAGGTGATGAGCTTCGGCAAGAGCCGCGCGAAGCGCATGTCGCCGGACTCGCCGAAGGTCACGTTCAAGGACGTTGCCGGGGCGGACGAGGCGGTCGAGGAGCTCCACGAGATCAAGGAGTTCCTCGAGAACCCGAAGAAGTTCCAGGCGCTCGGCGCGAGGATCCCGAAGGGCGTCCTCCTGTTCGGGCCGCCCGGCACCGGCAAGACCCTCCTCGCGCGGGCGGTCGCCGGTGAGGCGGGCGTTCCGTTCTTTTCGATCTCGGGCTCGGACTTCGTCGAGATGTTCGTCGGCGTCGGCGCGTCACGTGTGCGCGACCTCTTCGAGCAGGCGAAGCAGGCCTCGCCGTGCATCATCTTCATGGACGAGATCGACGCTGTCGGTCGCCATCGTGGTGCCGGCCTCGGCGGCGGTCACGACGAGCGCGAGCAGACCCTGAACCAGCTCCTGGTCGAGATGGACGGCTTCGAGATGAAGGACAACATCATCCTCATCGCGGCGACGAACCGTCCCGACATCCTCGATCCTGCGCTCCTCCGTCCCGGCCGCTTCGATCGCCAGATCGTGGTCGATCGCCCCGATCGGCTCGGCCGCAGGAAGATCCTCGAAGTGCACGCGCGCGGCAAGCCGCTTGCCCGCGAGATCGACCTCGACACGCTCGCCGCTGGTACCCCGGGCTTCACCGGGGCCGACCTCTCGAACCTCATCAACGAAGCCGCGCTGCTCGCGGCCCGCAACGGGAAGAAGATGATCGAGCAGAACGAGCTGGAAGAGGGGATCATGCGCGTGATCGCCGGCCCCGAGAAGAAGGCGCGCCTCCTCTCCGAGAAGGAGCGCAAGATCACCGCCTACCACGAGATGGGGCACGCGCTCGTCGGCCACTACCTCGAGAACACGAACCCCGTCCACAAGATCACGATCGTCAGCCGCGGCCAGGCGCTCGGTCTCACGATCTCACTTCCGACGGAGGACAAGTACCTGACTACGAAGTCGGCGCTCATGGACGAGCTCGCGATGACGCTCGGCGGGCGTGCCGCCGAAGAGCTCGTCTTCCACGAGATCACGACGGGCGCGGCGAACGACATCGAGCGGGTAACCGCCACGGCGAAGTCGATGGTGATGCGCTTCGGCATGAGCGAGAAGCTCGGCCCGCGCGTCCTCGGGCGCAACCACGATCTCCCGTTCCTCGGCCGCGACATGGGCTCGGAGCCCGACTACTCGGACGAGGTCGCGAAGGAGATCGACGACGAGATCCGGCGTGTGCTCGACGAGGCCCACGCCTCCGCGACCGCCGTGCTGCGAGCGCACATGAACGAGCTGCACCGACTCGCCGCGATCCTGATCGAGCGCGAGACGATCGACAAGGACCAGTTCGAGCGCCTGCTGGCGGGCGAGTCCGAGGAGTTCGTCTTCCCGCCCGAGGAGGTCACGGCACCGGTCGCGGACGGTGAGTCCGACGCCGAGCGCAAGCCGAAGCTGAAGCCGCAACCCCGGCCGATCCCCGGCACCGCAATGCAGCCGCCGCCGCCCGAAGGCGCCGCCGGCTAGCCCAAGCGGCGGAAGGACGGCGCCGCGAGGGTCGCGTCGGTTACAGACTCGCGACTCGCGCTACTCGCCCGTCCCCGTCTTGCCACTGCCCCGGGCCGCCAGCCACACCGCGAGGAGCGCCGCGGCCGCGGCGGCAGCACCGAGGAGATCGAGGGCAAGGCCGCGCGCTCGGACGACGTCCGCGAGCGCGACCAGAACGACTGCGACGACGAATGCGGCGAGGCCGAGGACCGCGACCGTCGCCAGCCGTCGCAATCCTTCGCCAGGCTCGCCCTTGACCAGAGCACGCTCCTCCAGGGACCAGTAGGCGAGCTCGGCGGTGAGGTAGAGCCCGGCCGCGACGAGCGCCGCGCTTGCGTCGAGTCGGGCATCGTCGACGGTCAGTTGTGCCGCATAGATACCGCCGACGACGACGAGCGACACCGGGACGAGCACCGACCACCCGAGCGCGACGGCCACACCGAGTGCTGCGAGCGCAAGCGCAGCGAGCCACAGGTACAGACTCTCTTGCGACTCGCCTGCGCGAGCGATCGGGAGCGCGGCGAGAGCGCCGAGGCCGACCAGACTTCCCGTGCCCGTCGCTAGCCGCGTGCCAGCCTGGCGTAGCGCCTGAACGTCCTCACCCCCTCGAGCGCGGCTTCGAGCCCCGTCTCGCCCCAGCGGGCCACGCCGATTCCCAGTGTCTCCAGCTTGGCGTGCTGGACACTGCGGTCGAGTATCCACAGGCGGTGCGCGATCTTCCCGAGGTCGCTCGAGCGCTCGTCGACGAGCGGAACGGGATCGACTTCGACTACGACGACGTCGAAACCTCGCGCACGGAGATCGCTCAGTGCAGCGGCAAAGCGCGGGTCGACGAGAGGCGTCAGCCCGATGATGAGAGCCTTCGGCGGAAGCACCCTCGCCGGAATCAGATTGATGTCGCGCCAGACGTACGTCGGCTCGGCCCCCGTCTCGAGCATCGTCTCGATCAGGCGATAGCGCTGCGTGAGGCCCATGCCCGGTTGGAGCCAGCGCAGGGTTCCGCCGAATCCGACGAGACCGACGCGGTCGCGCCGCTCGAGGTACCGCGACGCTAGTGACGTGCCGGCTCGGACGGCGTCCTCGAGCGTGCTGCGGCCGACCCCACGGACGTCCACGAAGGTGTCCAGGAAGATCACGACGTCTGTGTTGCGCTCCGGATGGCGCTCGTTGACGACGAGCCGCTGCCGTCGAGCCGAGGCGCGCCAGTTGATCGAGCGGACCCGGTCACCTGGTACGAAATCCCGGATGTCCGCGTACTCGACGCCGTCTCCCCTGGCGCGCGCGACCTCGCTGCCCGCGAACGCCTGGGTCTCGACGGGCGCCAGGATCCGGCGCAGCTCGATCGGGCTCGGGTAGGCCTTGAGCCGGTGTCGACCCGACGTGCGCTGTTCCCAGACCACGAGCCGGAACGGATCGCGCGCACGCACTTCGACGTCGCCCAGCGGGTACACGCCCCATCGAGCACATCGGAGAGTGAGTGGGATCACGCGTTCCTGCCCTGGGCCGAGGCGAAGGGCGTACGCATCCATTCCGTCGTCCACGTCGACGTTGGCGGGTAGGTCGAGCAGGAGCTCGAGGCGATCGACTGCGCCTTCGGCGCGCACGAGCATCGTGGCCTCGAGCTGGGCCTGCTCGAGCGTTCGATCAGTCTCGATTTCGAGCTCGACCGTAACTGCCGGGTCGTGGGCGACTCTGGTTCCGACGGCCAGGACCAACGCGAACGGAGCCGCCACGATCGCGAGCTCCGGGCGTCGCAGGACGAGCGCGGCGAGCAGGCTGATCGCCGCGACCGCAGCGTATCCCTCGATTCGAGGGCTCCCCTTTCTCGTCACGAGGCCGCTGAGCGGTGGACGTCGTCGGCGCGTGGGGTCGGCACGCTCGCGAGCACTTCACGCACCACGTCCTCGCGACGACACGCGCTGCACCCACAGCTCCGGGCGGAGAACGAGGCGGTGAGCCAGCGCGGGGACTCCGATCGCCTTCACGTCGTCCGGGAGGACGTAGTCCCGGCCTGCGAGTGCAGCCCGACAGCGCGAGAGCTTGAGGAGCGCCAGGCTCCCGCGCGGGCTGGCGCCGACCGCGGATCCCCGTGCTTCTCGGGTCGCGATCGCGAGATCCACGCAATAGCCCCGCACGCTCTCGGCGACGTGAACTCCCTCGATCGCTGCTTGCATCTCCAGCAGCGTCTTGCGGTCGACCACGGGCCGAAGCTCGATCTCGTCGGCCCGGCGCTCGATGCGGCGGTCGAGAACCTCGACCTCGTCGTCTCGCGCCGGATAGCCGAACGCCGTTCTCAGGAGAAAGCGGTCCAGCTGTGCTTCGGGAAGCGGGTACGTGCCCTCGTACTCGATCGGGTTCTGGGTGGCGATGACGAGGAACGGCGGCTCGAGCGGATACGTGTCGCCTTCGATCGTTACCTGGCGTTCCTGCATCGCCTCGAGGAGCGCCGCCTGCGTTTTCGGCGGCGCACGATTTATCTCGTCCGAGAGAAGAAGGTTGGTGAAGATCGGGCCTGGGCGGAACTCGAAGTCCGCGTCACGCTGGTTCCAGATGGAGGCTCCCGTCACATCGGAGGGCATGAGGTCCGGGGTGAACTGAATGCGCGTAAAGCGCATGCTCATGACCTGGGCGAACGACCTTGCCGCGAGCGTCTTCGCGAGACCGGGGTAGTCCTCGAGGAGTACATGACCGTCCGCGAGGAAGCCGAGAAGCACCAGCTCGAGGGCGTCGCGCTTCCCAACCACGGCGCGGTCGAGCTCGTCGAGTACCTCGCCGGCGAGCTCGTGGACGCGGGCGAGGTCCATTTCCGGGCCGGTGGTCACAGCCGCTCCAGAGAGTCGACGAGGCGTTCGAGCGTCGCCGGCGACCCGCGACGTCCCGCGCGATCGGCCGGTGGCGGTCGATCCCTGCGGACGAGCTCCCAGGTCTCGTCGCCAAGAATCTCGCAGGCCGATTCGGGATCGCCGTCCAGAGAGACGCCACGTCTTGCCGCGAGGAGCGAGATTGCGAGCTCGCGCAGGCGAGGACGAAGGCGCCAGTGGAGGTCTAACGGCCCGGCGGCAGCAAGCCCGGTCTCCTTCTCTATCTGAGCGAGAGCCGGTGGGGGCTCGGCTTCGAGTCCGGTCGGTCGCTTCGATCGGAGCGGCGCCTCAGGGGGATACGACTCACGGATGGCGGCGATCGCGAGCAGGAAAGCCAGTCCACAGAGCAGGAGCGCGTACACACGTGTGGCGAGCTCGGCCCTCCCTGGGAGGAACGCCACGACGACGACGAGCGCGAGCGTCGGGAGGATCAGGAACCTGCCTGTCCGCTTGACGTTCCGTCTCACGCTGGTCCTGCGGGAAGTGCCCCCGCGGGCTGCTCTCCGCGGTGCGTCTCGGCCGCACGCAGCTCGTCCCGTACTTGCTCGAGGATGTCGATCGCTTCCTCCTTCATGTCCACGTCCACCGCGTGCTGCGAGAACTTAGCCACCACGAAGAGATCTGTCAGGCGCCGGATCGACCGGAAGTCGATCTCGAGTTGACCGAAGAGACGCGCGACATACTCCTCCTGCGTCTCGGACGCGCTCCGCGCAACACCGTGTGCTGCGAGCACGCGCTCGAGCCGTGCGTACGCTGCGATCACGGCGCGTCGCGGGTCGGCTTCCGCGCGGAGGTCGTCGAGCATGTCGTCGAGGGCGTCGATGATGGCCTCTTCCACCGCCTCGCGCCCGAAGCGAGCCCCACGCCGCCGCCGCTCCGCCAGCACCATGGCGGCGACCGCGAGTGCCGTGAACGAGAGAATCACGGCCAGGGGCACCCACGTGAACGCAGGTCGGTTCGGGGCTCCGGTTTCGTCTTCCGGTCGATTCGGCGTCGCGCCTACTCGAGACTGTTGTGGAGGTTCTCTCAGCGTCGATTGGAGCCATGTGGAAACGTCGGACGTGCCGATGACCATGGCGAAGGCGACCACCCCGACGATTGCCAGCAAACCACTCCCCGGTGGCCGGTTGTCGGTCGGGCTCCTGTGGGCGAGCGCGTAGACGAGAAAGACCACGAAAGCCAGCATCGCGACGAACCCCAGGGTGAGGGCCGTGTCGAAGAGCACGTAGGACGGCCGTCGTGACTCACCCGAGCCCGTGGATGTCGATCCTGTCGCGGCGATCGTGACCAGGCCGAGGAGACCGAGCACCGCGAGAGCCCACAGAACGACGCGAAACGGGTTACCGCGCATCACCGTGCGCGCGCGGCGGGACCTGCGGTGCGGGTTCGGGCGTTAGACGGTCGGCGCTGGTGAAGCGGCCGCTCCGGTGGCCTTGCTCTCCCAGTACCGGTTGAGGGCGCCCTGGATCTTGATGAACCAGACGAACGCCCCGATGATGGGGAGCAGGAGCCAGAGCCCGGTCCAACCGGTGAAGGGTGCCTCGCGGCCGTCCTGCTTGTACATCTTCCCGACCTCGGACGGGATCAGGAACCACGAGACGATCGAGACCACGATGTAGATGACGAGGCCGAGGACGCCGCCGACACCCTGGCCCGAGTGCTCCTTCACCTCGTCCTGCGTCTTGAAGACCCACCACAGCGAGTAGATCCCGAGCGTGACGATGAAGAGCAGGATTCCGAAGCCGATACCACGCTGCTGCCCGAGCGGGCCTGTGTTTCCCGTGTGTGTGCTCATGGGGCGGGATTCTCCTCGCTGTCCCGGACGGCGCTACGCTGCGCGCCGTGAGCGCCGAGCGGGTGTCGTTCGAGGAGCGCTGGCCGAGGCCGGCCGTGATGGGGGTGCTCAACGTCACACCTGACAGTTTCTCGGATGGCGGTCGCTATGTGGACCCCGGTGCCGCAATCGAGTACGGACTCCGCCTGGCGTCGGAAGGGGCGTCGCTCGTGGACGTCGGCGGCGAGTCCACGCGGCCGGGTGCGGTTCCGGTCTCGGCGGACGAGGAGCTCCGGCGCGTCGTGCCGGTGCTCGAGGGGCTCGCTGGGATTCCCCTCTCGATCGACACATCGAAGGCCCTCGTGGCGCGGCGCGCGCTCGAGCTCGGCGCGGAGTTCGTGAACGACGTCACTGCGCTGCGGGGAGACCCGGAGCTCGCGGGTGTCCTTGCTGAAAGCGGCGCGTTCGTCTGCCTCATGCATATGCAGGGCGAGCCGCGGACGATGCAGGCGGCTCCTCGCTACGACGATGTGGTGTCGGAGGTGGTGGCGTTCCTCGAGGAGAGGATCGCGTTCGCCGTCGGCGAGGGGATCGCGGAAGATCGGATCTGCGTCGATCCGGGCATCGGCTTCGGAAAGGCTCCGGATCACAACCTCGAGCTCCTCCGCCGGCTCGACGAGATCGGCTCGGTGGGTCGGCCCGTCCTCGTCGGTGCATCTCGTAAGAGCACGCTCGGCAAGGTGCTCGGCGATCCGGGCGCGACGCAAGGGACTCTGGCCGCATCGATCGCGGCCGCCGTCACTGCATACGAGCGCGGGGCGTGGATGATCCGCGCGCACGACGTCCGCGAGACCGTCGAGGCGCTCGCCGTCGCGGCTGCAGTGGAGCGAGGGCGGGTGACGGCATGACCATCGAGCTCGAGGGGCTCGTCGTCTTCGGGCGTCACGGGTATCTCGAGGAGGAGCGAAGGCTCGGACAGCGGTTCTTCGTCGATCTCTGGGTCGACGTCACTGGCGAGGCGACCGACACCGACCGGATCGAGGACACGGTCGACTATCGGCGGCTGGCGGCACTCGTACGTGAGGTGTTCGCGGGGCCCGAGCGCCTCCTGCTGGAAGGCCTCGCGGGCGCGCTCGCCGACGGCATCCTCGAGCGCTTCCCGACGGTCGAGCGAGCCCGCGTTCGTGTACGCAAGCCGGACGTCGTGCTCGATCCGCCGGTCGACCACGCAGCCGTGATCGTCGAACGCGACCGGTAGTGCCGCGCGCGTACGTCGGCCTGGGAGCCAACCTCGGAGGTCGGGAAGAGACGCTTCGCCAAGCTATTGCGATGCTCGCCGCCGCCGACCGAGTTGCCGTCATCCGCGTCTCCGAGCTCCGCGAGACCGACCCGGTCGGGATGGTCGACCAGCCGCGGTTCCTGAACGGAGCCGTCGCCCTCGAGACGGCACTCGCGCCCCGTGAGCTCCTGGAAACGCTGCTGCGGATCGAACGGGAGCTGGGACGGGTCCGCGGCGAGCGCTGGGGCCCGCGGACCATCGATCTCGACCTGCTGCTGTACGGCGACGAGGTCGTCGACGAACCTGGTCTCACAGTCCCTCATCCTCGGCTCCACGAGCGTCGCTTCGCGCTCGAGCCGATCGCTGAGCTCGATCCCGCGGTCGAGGTCCCCGGGAGGGGAGCGCGTGTCCGAGCTACTCGCGGCGCTAGACTGAGCGCGATGTCCCACCTCGACGAGCTCGACGAGTTCGAGGCCGAGCTCGAGCTGTCGCTCAAGCGCGAGTACTCGGCCGTCTTCTCTCTCTTCCGCTACTGCGTGCTCACGCAGGACGCCACCTACCTCTGCAACAAGCTCGACCTGGAGGCTCTTCCGCAGGCGAGCTACCCGTTCTTCCACGTCCGCATGGAGGACGTGTGGGTCTGGGACAAGAACCGGCCCAGCCGGATCATCCCGCGGGCGGAGGTCTACACGTCGGGTGACGTCACGGTCGAGGAGCTACGGGGCGAGGGTGAAGAGCCGCGTCTCACAGCCGAGGCTCTCGCAGAGCGCATCGGCCAGCCTCTCCTGGGCGACGACGAAACGCCGTAGGGCGAGCGTTGTGTGCGTGCGGGCAAGGCATCAAGCCTCGTCCGTAGAACCCCTTTCACAATGAGCGACCAGGTCGCGATGCGGCCCTGGACGCCACGATGTCGCGTCCTCGGTCGCGTCCATATCGGCTCGATAGGGACGCTTCCTGCGTCCTTGCCTCGTGGCCTCCAGCATCCGCCTCGCGACGGGCGATCATCATGAAAGAGGTTCTTGCGAAGAACCCCGGCGGCGGTTGTGTTCCGCAAGCCATTGCGCGAAGCGTCCTTGTGGCGAGTCGAGGTAACCGCGAAGCCCGTCCTCGAAGCCCGCTACTTCGGCGCGAAGCTGGACGAGCCGGTACTCGAGGCGACGCTCGGGATCGCAGACGTGACTATCTCGCTCGTCCGCTGCAAGCGAGGCGCCGCACTCTTCGCACGGCATGTAGTGGGAGTGGGCGAAGGCGCTGGACATCCCGTCTGGGAAGCCGTACTTCGCCGCCGCGACCCGTGCCCCTGCGAGGGCGCGTGCGCAGCCCGAGCGCCACGTCGAGCGGCGTTACCGGTCGACGATCGACGCCCGAGCGGGCTCGGGGATCGCTCCGAGCTGGACGAGCATCCCCAGCGTGTCCCAGGTTGTCCACTGCTCGACGACCTTGCCGCCCTCGAGCCTCGAGATCGTCAGCCCGGTGACCGTGACCTCCTTGCCCGTCGGCGCGATACCGGCGATCTCGCCCGAATGCGTGCCGCGGCCGGTCCAGCGCGTCGCGACCTTGTCGCCCGCGGAGATCTGGTCGTCGACCGTGAGAGCGCCACCGGGGAACCCCGCCATGTACTTGCCGAAGTTCGTCCGGACGCCCGCGGGGCCTCGGATTGGCTCGGCCACGGCGGGGTCGTGACCGACGTAGCCCGACGCCACATACTCGTCGATCACGTCGACGTTGCCCTTCCAGGGCTCTTCGAGCAAGTGCTTGACGATTAGCTCGGTGTCCACCGGCGGTGCTCCTGTCGTTCTCGTGCGCCGGCGAAGAGCGACCGCGCCCGCGGTCCCAGCTGCGACGACCGTTGCCGCCGCGAGCGCGATCGCGGGCCTCGACCTGCCTCGACTCCGCCTGCGAAACACCATGGCTCGACTCTACAAAGTGACGACGGCGTCGACAACTCGAGTGTCAGACACCTGGCCCTCGGGCTCGACCGGCCGTGGCCGAAGCGGAGCTCTCTGCAGCTTGCTGGTCTGTCGGGGGCGACGCGAACAGCGGAGACGACGCTGCTGTGGAGCAGCTGGCACGATCGCGTGACGAATTGCTTTTGACACCAAAGGGTGTCTGACACCGAGCGGCTCTGATTCACTTGCGCGGTGCTCCTTGCAGCCGACGTGGGCAACACCCAGACCGCTCTCGGGCTGTACGCGAACGGTGAGCTCGCCGACCACTGGCGCCTTGCGACGGAGCGCTCGACGACGGCCGACGAGCTCGGCGTCCTGCTGAATGGTCTCCTCGACCTCGACAGCGTCGACGGAATCTGCCTGGCCTCCACGGTCCCGGTGCTGGTGCGCGAGTGGGACTCTGTCGCAGACAAGTGGGTACACGCGCCATTGCTCGTCGTGGGCCCGGGCGTCAAGACGGGAATCCAGATCCGGTACGACGATCCGCGCGAGGTCGGGCCCGACCGGATCGTGAACTCGGTCGCCGCGAAGGAGCGCTACGGCGCGCCCGTCATCGTGGTCGACTTCGGTACCTCGACGAACTTCGACGTCGTCTCGCCGGAGGGAGAGTACGTGGGAGGGGTTCTCGCGCCCGGGATCGAGATCTCGATGGACGCGCTTTTCGCGCGCGCTGCGCGCCTCGTGAAGGTGGACTACGTGGCACCACCGGCGGTCATAGGGAAGACCACGGTCGCGGGCCTGCAGTCGGGTCTCGTCTACGGCTTCGCCGGCCAGGTGGACGGGATCGTCGGGCGTATTCGAGACGAACTGGGAGCGGAGGCGCTCGCCGTTGCCACCGGCGGCCTCGCCGACCTCGTCGCGCCGCACTCGCGCACGATCGAGCGGGTCGATCCCTTCCTCACCCTCGAGGGCCTTCGTCTCGTCTGGGAGCTGAACCGATGATTCCCGACGCGCCGTCCGTCGGCGTCTTCGTCGTCGCCGCGCTCGCGCTCCTGATCGTTCCCGGGCCGGCGGTCGTCTACATCGTCGCCCGGTCGATCCACGAGGGGCGCCGGGCCGGGCTCGTTTCGGTGGTCGGAATCCACGTCGGGACGCTCGCCCACATCGCGGCTGCGACGCTCGGTCTGTCCGCGCTGATCGTCTCGTCCGCTGTCGCGTTCACCGCAGTCAAGCTCGCGGGAGCCGCATACCTGATCGCGCTCGGACTGTGGACGCTGTTCTCGCACCGCGCCGAGCCCGAGGTAGCTCTCGGAGGCGAGCAGAACCTCCGCCGCGCCTTTGCGCAGGGCATCGTCGTCAACGTCCTGAATCCGAAGACGGCGCTCTTCTTCCTTGCGTTTCTGCCGCAGTTCGTCGACCCGAACGCTGCGCATCCGGCGCTCCAGATCGCGTTCCTCGGCGTCCTCTTCGCTGTGCTTGGACTCGTCACGGACTCGATCTGGGCGCTTGCTGCCGGCACCGCGGGTGGCGTGCTCAAGCGCTCGCGTCGATTCGTGCGAACGCAGCGCTACGTCACCGGGACCGTCTACGTGGGGCTCGGGGTCGCGACCGCCCTGGCAGGCAGCACCTCCGAGGACTGAGCACGCATGCGGGCGCTGCGGCACGCGCTCGCCGTTCTACTGCTGCCTGGCGTCGTGGTGGTCCTCGCTCCTGCACTCATTGCCTGGCGCACCGGGTCGACTGTTGGCTGGGGACTTCCAGGTGCGCTGGCGGTGCTGACGATCGTGCTCGGAGTCGCCCTCGTCACGGTGGGCTCCGTTCTCGTCGTTTGGACGATTGCGCTCTTCGTGCGTGTTGGTCGAGGAACCCTCGCGCCGTGGGATCCGACCTCACGGCTCGTCGTGCGCGGGCCCTATGCGCACGTGCGGAACCCGATGATCAGCGGCGTCCTCTTCCTGCTCCTCGGAGAAGCGGTGTTGTTTGAATCGGTCCCGCTGTTGGTCTGGTTCCTTCTCGTCGGAGCGGTCAACGCGATCTACATGCCGCTCGTCGAGGAGCCCGGCCTCGTGCGCAGGTACGGCGAGCAGTACGAGCAGTACCGAATACACGTGCCGCGTTGGCTCCCCAGTGCGCGTCCGTGGCAACCCCCTAAGAGCTCCTAACGTAATGACCACGCGCTGGCTGGGCGCGATGCTCGAGCGCGATGCAAGGACGCAGGGAGCCCCGATATGCAGGCATATCGGGGCGACCGAAGGACGCCGCAGCGTGCCGAGCAGCGCACCCAGACGGCACGCTGCTTCATTGCGTTAGGGGCTCTAAGGGAGGGGATCAGCCGCCGCCGTAGATCGAGACGGGGAGCTCGAGCGTCACCTCGGCGCCGGTAGGTATCTCCGCCTCGAGCGCTTCGAGCAGCGGAATCGCGCCCGGAGCAGCCGCGAGCAGCCGTCGTTCCACCTCCTCGATGGAGTCGAGCTGGAGGAGCTCCTGCTTGAACGGCTTCGGGAAGCGACCCTGACCGAGGTACCAGCCGTAGAACTTCTTCAGGAATCCAGATGCCCGGCGCTCGCCGAGCTCGCGTACGGCCTCCCGGATGAAGAGGACGAGCTCGGCCGCGACTTCCTCGCGCGTCGGCTCGCGCACGTTGCCGTCGACGATCTCGCGCAGCGCCCAGGGATTGCCCTGCGCGCCGCGCCCCACCATGACCGCCTCGGCACCCGTCCCCGCGAGGACTGCCTGTGCTCGCCCGCGCGACGTCACGTCACCCGACGCCACGACGGGCACCTCTACCAGCGACACGAGCTCCGCCGTCAGTTCGTGCTCCGCGGCGCCGGTGTACATCTGCTCTGCCGAGCGTGGATGGAGCGTGAGCGAAGCCGCCCCCGCATCGACGAGTCGTGGGCCCAGCTCGAGGCACGCGCGCGAGCCGTTCCGCACCCCGCGGCGAAGCTTCACGGTCACCGGCACGTCCACCGATTCGGCGATCGCCTCGATGATCCGGCAGGCTCGGTCGGGCTCCTCGAGCAAGTGTGCCCCCGCACCCGTGCGTGTGACCTTCTTCACGGGACACCCGAAGTTCACGTCGACGATGTCTGCGCCGACCGACTCCACCATGCGGGCGGCGTCCGCCATTGGCAGCGGGTCGGATCCGAAGAGCTGAATCGCGAGGGGATGCTCGTCCGAGGCGACCCGGAGGTAACCGAGCGTCTTTTCGTTCCGGTGCTCGATACCGGCGCAGCTCACCATCTCCGAGCAGACGAGGCCGGCGCCGTAGCGGCGCCCCTGGCGGCGGAACGCCTGAACGCTGACTCCGGCCATGGGGGCGAGGACGAGTCGCGTGGGCACCTCGACGGGGCCGATCCGCCATGGTGTCCGGAGGTCGATCACAGTCTGAAGATGGTACTGGGCAGGCGGTTGACTGGCGTCCGCGGCAGTCGCTACCATTCCCGGCCGTTGTCGGGGCCGGGGGGCCCCGCAATCTCGTCTCTGGAGGCGTTTCGTGAAGGACGTGATCCTCACCCCGGACGGCCACGAGCAGCTCAAGGGCGAGCTGGACCGGCTTCGGACGGAGAAGCGCAGGGAGATCGCTGAGCGCATCGCCGCTGCCCGCGAGTTCGGCGAGATCGCCGAGAACGCGGAGTACGACGACGCGAAGAACGAACAGATGATGCTCGAGCATCGCATCGCCCAGCTCGAGGAGCGCCTCGCGAACGCCCGCGTGATCGATGTCAAGAAGGTCGACACGAGCGTCGTCTCGATCGGATCCGTCGTGCGCCTGCGCGATGTGGATGCCAAGGAGACGGTCGAGTACTTCATCGTCGGCTCGGCCGAGGCGAACCCCGCCGAGCGAAAGCTGTCGAACGAATCGCCGGTGGGCAAGGCGATCATCGGACGTAAGAAAGGCGAGACCGTCGAGGTCATCACGCCTCGCGGGTCGAAGGTGAAGTTCAAGATCATGGAGATCAAGGCCGCGTAGCGCAAGCCCGCTCCGATCTCCGAATAGCGTCAGACGTCCCCAATCCTTCTCGGCCCTCGCCTCCCGACTCGGACGGCACCGGTTGGCATCCCATGCCGTACGTCGCCCGGAAAGTGAGCGCCCGCAGGCGAGCCTCGTCCGCTGAAGCAGACACGATTTCTGCGTAGCTGTGGACTTCGGCCTCGAGGGAGTCGATCTTGCGCTGGCACTCGCTGCGCTCGCCGCGGGCGCCGCCTGGCTCGCCGCCGCCGGCGTGGTCTTCCTGGCACGCCGCCCGCCCGAGCCGCCGATCGGGCCCAAGACGTTCGAGTTGGGACCCGAGCCGCCTGCGGTTGCCAACTTCCTCGTCAACGGTTTTCGTGTGACGGACGAGGCCGTCCCTGCGACGCTGGTCGACCTCGCCGCTCGGAACGTCGTCGACGTCGAGCAGCGCGGTCCCGGAGTCTTCTACGTTCGCCTCCGACCGACGGTCGACGAGCCCCTGAACGCGTACGAGCAGCGTGTTCTCGACCATCTGGTGGGCCAAGCGCGAGAGGGCGTGGTGCCCGCGAAGGCGCTGACCACAGGGCCTGCCAGCGAGTCCACCCGCTGGAGGCGCCGGTTCTCGAACGAGGTCGTCGCCGACGCCCAGCGGCGTGGGCTGTCCGAGGATGCGCTCGGGGGGCGTGTCTTCACTCTGCTCACCGCTGCCGCGGTGATCCCGGCGGCGTTGACCTGGGCGGTCTGGGAGTTCGGGGCCGGGCTTGGGGTGTTCTTCGGAGGAGTTGCGCTGCTGGGCTGGATCCGCGCTCGACACCCGCAGCGGGAGACGCCGGAAGGGCTCGCGGCGGCTTCGAGATGGCTCGGCGTCCGGGCGGAACTCGGTGAGAACGAGGTCTTCCAGACGCACTCGCCGCTGACGGTCGAGCTGTGGGATCGGCTCCTGGCCTACGGCGCGGCGCTCGGGGTGGCCACGGGCGCAAGCAGCCCGCTGCCCATGGGAACCGAGTCGGATTCGGAAGCGTGGAGCGCACACGGCGGGCGCTGGCGGCGAGTCCGCATCTCGTATCCCCGTGTGTGGCCGCCCGCGTGGGGCGCGGATCCGCTGGTCGCGTTCGGCGTCGGGCTCGCCGTGGTCGTCGCCTCGGGGCTCTTCCTCTACGTGCTCGCGCCGTCGCTCGTCGACGCCGGGGGGCTTGCAAGCGTCCCGCTCCTAGGGGCTTGCTGCGGCGTGATCCTCGGAGCGGCGCTCGTCGTGATGGCAGGTGCGGACTGGAAAACGGCTGTCGAGGTCACGGGACCGATCCTCCGGCTGCGTGCGTTCGGTGACGACGAGAAGCGTCATTACATCGCCGTCGACGACGGCACGTCGGACAGGATCCGTGCCTGGCGCGTGAGTCGGGCCCGGTACGAGGGACTTCGGCAGGGCGAGGTCATCACAGCACTTCTCACGAGGAACCTCTCGTGTGTTCGCTGGATCGTCAGGGCCGGAGAGGAAGGCGTCACAGGCGGGTAGGCTGGCCGACGATGACGGCGGCGAAGCGCTTTCCCGACCGGGACGACGTCGCGTCCGTCCGCGCCGAGACCGAATCCGTAGATCCAGCCGGCCAAGCTGGGAGCACACGACGTCTCGCGGGTCGGGTCATGGCGCGTCGTGAGATGGGGAAGCTCGTGTTTCTCGACCTCGTTGATCGCTCCGGACGGATCCAGCTCATCTGCGACTCGGGCCGGATCGGTGACATCGAGGTGCACCTCGGCGACGTCGTCGGCGTCGTCGGAAAGCCCGCGAAGTCCCGCCGGGGAGAGCCCTCGCTCGCCGTCGACGAGCTGACTGTTCTCGCGAAGAACCACAGTCCTCTGCCCGACACGTTCCACGGGCTCACCGACCAGGAGACGCGCTATCGGAAGCGCTACCTCGACCTGCTGATGAACCAGGACTCACGTGACCTCACATTTCTCCGAACACGCATCGTCACGGCGATCCGCCGGTACCTCGACGAGGAGGGGTTCGTCGAGGTCGAGACACCGATCCTCCAGCCACGCTACGGCGGAGCATTCGCGCACCCCTTCGTCACGCGCTCGACCGAGCTCGAGTCCGACCTCTATCTGCGCATCGCGACCGAGCTCTACCTGAAGCGCCTGATCGTCGGCGGCCTCGAGCGCGTGTACGAGATCGGGAAGGACTTCAGGAACGAGAGCGTCTCGTACAAGCACCAGCCCGAGTTCACGATGCTCGAGTGGTACGAGGCGTTCGCCGACTACCGCGACACGATGGAGCGGATCGAGTCGATGCTCGAGCGCGTGGCGCTCGACGTGCTCGGGACGACGCGCGTGACGTTCCGTGGGCACGAGATCGACCTGAAGGCGCCGTGGCGCCGCGTGCGTTTCGTCGACGTGCTCGAGCACCTCGAGCTCTGGACGCGCGACGCGGACGAGCTCCGTGCCTGGCTCCACGAGCGTGGGGTGGACACGAGCGCGGACAAGGACTGGACGCAGCTCGTCGACCATGCCTTCGGACACTTCGTCGAGCCGAGCCTGACCGAGCCGACCATTGTCCACGACTACCCGGTGGAGCTCTCACCGTTCGCGCGCATCACGGGCGACGACGAAGCGCTGACGGAGCGGTTCGAGTACTTCGCAGCCGGGATGGAGCTCGGCAATGCATACTCGGAGATCAACGACCCGCAGGAGCAGCAGCAGCGTTTCGACGAGCAGTCCGAGCACGTCGAGGGTGTCCGTGGCGATCCTGACTACGTCGAAGCGCTCGCGTATGGGATGCCGCCGACCGGCGGTCTCGGTCTCGGGATCGATCGGCTCGCGATGCTTCTCTCTGGCCGCGAGACGATCCGCGACGTGATCCTCTTTCCTGCTTTGCGTCCAGAGCGGTAACCGTCGGCGCCCGAGCCCGACGCCGCGTCCGGGCCTAGTAGCGTTCGCTTACCAGCTGCGTCACGATGCGCCGGCCGGCTTCCACACTGCGCCGGCATCGAGCGGCGTACCCTCGTGGTCGGCGATGACGGTGACGTCCTCCTCGGGATGCTCTGCGCGGTGCTCGCGGAACCACGCCACGGCGCGGGCGATCCCCTCGTCGAGCGCAACCTTCGGGCTGTAGTCGAGTAGGGTGCGCGCCTTCGAGAGGTCGGCGACGTAGTGCGTCACCTCGCCGAGTAGCGAGGGCGCCATCGTCATCTGCGGCTCGACGCCGAGCTCGAAAGCGATCCGCTCGGCGCAACGGACGAGCGTGTTTCCCTCGCCGTACGCGAGATTGATCGTCTGGTTCACCACGCGCCCCTCGGCGAGCGCTTCGACGCCCCGAACGATTCCGTCGATGCAATCGTCGACGTAGGTGAAGTCGAGGGTCTTGTCGGTGCCGCCGTAGATCGTGATCGGCTCGCCGCGCATCATCGAGTGGATGAACAGGGGGATGACGCGCACCATCCGGTGCAGGTCGTTGTCGTATCGGCCGTAGACGTTCGAGAATCGAAAGACGAGGTACGGCAGCCCGTAGCACCGTGCGTACGAGTAGATCAGCGCCTCCCCGGCGATCTTGGATGCCGAGTAGGTGCTCTCCGCGTACGCAAAGTCGGCCACCTGCTCGCCGTACTCCTCGAAGCGGTGGACGTCGCCGTAGACCTCGCGACTCGAGGAAAACACGATCGGGATGTGCCGCAAGCGGGCGTACTCGAGCACGTTGAACGTCATGACCGTGTTCTCGAGAGCACGGTGGGGCTGCCGAACGAGCTGATGCACCTTCGCGTGCGCGGCGAGATGGACGACGAGGTCGACGTCCGGATATTCGACCCCGTTGATCCCTCCGCGGAACGGCGCGTAGTGGCCGGCGAGGTCCTGGAGCAGGTAGCGGAACTCGTCCGTCCACGTGTTCTGACGCTTGTCGACCCCGAAGACCTCGTGGCCGTCGAGTTGCAGCCGCAGCGCGAGATTCGTGCCGATCTGCCCTGAGGATCCGGTGACGAGAACCTTCACGCGACACCGCCGATGACTAATGCCGTTGCGCCCAACGGCCGAGAAGGGTACCGAGGGCGCCGGGCGAACCCGGCGAATGAATCCCAGCACGAGACGAGTCGGCTACGATCAGACCACGTACCTTCGGCCCGGGGCGCGGCGAGCCCGTCGACCTCCGGACAATCGGGAAAGGAGCGTCGAAGGAGTTGTTCGAGCGGTTCACCGAACGGGCAAGGCAGGTCGTGGTTCTCGCGCAGGACGAGGCGAGGGCTCTCAAGCACAACTACATCGGCACCGAGCACATCCTGCTGGGGCTGCTCCGTGAGGAGGAGGGCCTTGCCGCGCGCGTTCTCGAGTCGCTCGACATCACCGTGGAGGAGGTGCGCGCCCAGGTCGCTCGCATCGTGGGTCAGGGCGACGAAGTCACGACCGGCCAGATCCCGTTCACGCCGCGCGCCAAGAAGGTGCTCGAGCTGGCGCTGCGCGAGGCGCTTTCTCTGGGCCACAACTACATCGGGACGGAGCACATCTTGCTCGGGCTCGTGCGCGAGAACGAGGGCGTCGCTGCACGAATCCTGCTCGACTTCGATGCAGATGCGGAAAAGATTCGCAACGAGATCATCCGTATGCTCTCCGGGCCGGGACGGCGGCAGGCGGGCGCCGGAAGCGCCCCTCCCGGCGAGAAGACGAAGAGCTCGAAGCTCCTCGACCAGTTCGGCCGCAACCTGACGAAGGCGGCGGTCGAGGGCAAGCTCGACCCCGTCGTCGGCCGCCAGACCGAGATCGAGCGTGTCATGCAGATCCTCTCGCGCCGGCAGAAGAACAACCCGGTGCTGATCGGCGAGCCCGGTGTCGGCAAGACCGCCGTCGTCGAAGGTCTCGCGTCGCGAATCTCCTCGAGCCAGGTACCCGAGCTCCTGAAGGGAAAGCAGATCTACACGCTCGACCTCGCGGCTCTCGTGGCCGGGTCGAAGTACCGCGGTGAGTTCGAAGAGCGCCTGAAGAAGGTGATGAAGGAGATCACCCAGCGCGGCGACATCATCCTGTTCATCGACGAGCTCCACAACCTCGTCGGCGCCGGCGCTGCCGAGGGCGCGATCGATGCGGCGTCGATCCTCAAGCCGGCACTCGCGCGCGGCGAGATCCAGACGATCGGGGCCACCACCCTCGACGAGTACCGCAAGTATCTCGAGCGCGACGCTGCGCTCGAGCGGCGCTTCCAGCAGGTGCGCGTCGACGAGCCGACGATCGACGAGACCGTGCAGATCCTGCGTGGCCTCCGCGACCGCTACGAGGCGCACCACCGCTGCAAGATTTCCGACGAGGCGCTGCAGTCGGCCGCGGTCCTCGCCGACCGCTACATCCAGGATCGGCACCTTCCCGACAAGGCGATCGACCTCATCGACGAGGCCGGCTCGCGCGTTCGCATAGCGACCATGTCCGCGCCGCCGCGGTATCGCGAGCTCGAGGAAGAGATCGACAAGGTCCGCGCCGACAAGGAAGCCGCAATCGAGGCGCAGGAGTTCGAGAAAGCCGCGCAGCTCCGCGACAAGGAGCGCAAGCTCTCTCAGAAGAAGAAAGAGCTCGAGGAGGACTGGCGGAACCAGGCCGACGAGGAGCAACCGGAGATCGGCGAGGACGAGATCGCGGACATCGTCTCCATGTGGACGGGGATCCCCGTCTTCAAGCTCACGGAGGCCGAGTCACAGAAGCTCATCCGCATGGAGGACGAGCTGCACAAGCGCGTCATCGGCCAGCACCAGGCGATCGTGGCCGTCTCGAAGGCGATCCGGCGTGCGCGCGCGGGCATCAAGGACCCGAAGCGGCCGACGGGCTCGTTCATCTTCCTCGGCCCGTCAGGAGTGGGGAAGACCGAGCTCGCCCGCACGCTCGCCGAGTTCCTCTTCGGCGACGAGGACGCGATGATCCAGGTCGACATGTCGGAGTACATGGAGAAGCACTCCGTGTCCCGGCTCGTCGGCTCCCCACCTGGCTACGTCGGCTATGACGAGGGCGGTCAGCTCACCGAGGCCGTTCGCCGCAAGCCGTACTCGGTGCTGCTCCTCGACGAGATCGAGAAGGCGCACCCGGACGTCTTCAACATCCTGTTGCAGATACTGGAAGACGGGAAGCTCACGGACTCGCAAGGGCGGAAGGTCGACTTCCGCAACACGATCGTGATCATGACCTCGAACCTCGGGGCGGCGCAGATCTCGAAGAATCAGACGCTCGGCTTCTCCATCGGCGACGACGGCGGGCTGTCGTACGACGAGATGAAGGAGCGCGTCATGTCTGAGCTCAAGAAGGTCTTCCGGCCGGAGCTCTTGAACCGGATCGACGAGGTCATCGTCTTCCACAAGCTCGAGAAGAGCGAGATCATTCAGGTCGTCGATCTGCTGATGAAGCGGGTGCGCGAGGAGATGGGCAAGCACGGTGTCGTCGTCGAGCTCACGGACGAGGCGCGCGAGCTTCTCGTCGAGCAAGGGTACGACCCGGCCATGGGCGCCAGGCCGCTGCGCCGCGCGATCCAGCGGTTGATCGAGGATCCGCTCGCGGACTTCATCCTCGGCCGCGAGCTCAGCCCGGAATCGACGATCGTCGTCGACCGGCGCGAGAACCCGGTCGACGAGGAACCGCCGGTCGAGATCAGGGTCATCGAAGGGACGCCCGTGCCGGCGGCGGTGGGCGGGCCGGCGGACGAGCCGGAATCCCCGGAAGACTCGGACGCCGACGCCTAAGAGCTCCTAACGCAATGAAGCAGCGTGCCGTCTGGGTGCGCTGCTCGGCACGCTGCGGCGTCCTCGGTCGCCCCGATATGCCTGCATATCGGGGCTCCCTGCGTCCTTGCATCGCGCTCGAGCATCGCGCCCAGCCAGCGCGTGGTCATTACGTTAGGAGCTCTACGAGCTCCTAACGCAATGAACGGCCATGTCGCCGTGCGGCGCTGGACGCCCTGATGCTGCGTCCTCGGTCGGCGCCCATATCGCGACGGATATGGGCGCTCCCTGCGTCCTTGCCTCAGGGCGTCCATCATCCGCCCAGCGACGGGCGATCACTGCGCTAGAAGCTCTACCGCGAGGCACGACCCGCGAAACGACGCAAGGGTCGTCCTAGACTCCGGCGATGGCCGTGAGCATCCGACACGCGAAACCGTCCGACTACGGCCGAGTGATCGGACGCGTCAACGTCTGGTGGGGCGGACGCGACGTCGCGCCCATGCTCCCGAAGCTGTTCTTCCTCCACTTCGAGGGCACGAGCTTCGTCGCCGAGGACGAAGACGACGATCTCGTCGGGTTCCTGTGCGGGTTCCTTTCGCAGACGTCGGACGACGAGGCGTACATCCACTTCGTCGGTGTCACACCCGACAAGCGAGGCGAAGGCCTCGGGCGCTCGTTGTACGAGCGATTCTTCGACGAGGTGCGGTCACATGGACGAACGGTCGTCCGCTGCGTCACCTCACCCGTGAACCAGGCATCCGTGCAGTTCCACGAGACGCTGGGCTTCGACGTCGATCGCGTCGTCCCGGACTACGACGGGCCGGGCGAGGATCGCGTTCTGCTCGTCAAGCGCTTCCAACGTGATGATCGCCCGTCGCTGAGCGGATGATGGACGCCGCATCACGGCGTCCAGCGCCGCATAGCGACACGGCCGTTCATCGCGTTGGGAGCGCTTACGCTGCTGAGCTGAATCGTCGGCGCTTCCGCCGTCCCAGCAGCGGGTTCCTGGTGGTGTGTGTCTCCGCCCAGTTCAGGTACGTGCCGTAGGCGAAGGCTCCCGCGAGGATGACGAAGCCATAGCTGAGCCATGTCGAGTGGGCGTCGTTCAGGTTCTTGACGACCGCAAACGCAAAGGTCGCGGAGCCGAGCGCGAACGTCACGGTCTCCCACGGAACGTCTTCCGGCATCTCGACCTCGGTGAACTGGACCAGCACGACGATTGTCACGGCGGCGATGACCAGCAACGCGATCAGGAGTCCCCAGGCGTCCCAGCCATCCTGTGGCTGTTCGGCGATTCCGGCAGGTCCCGTAGTCGATCTCGAGCATCTGCCAGTTGAAGAAGAGGCTCAGGAAGAGCAATGGGCCCGCGCCCAGGACGAGCTTCGTGCCTCGCGAGAGGGCCTTGATGCTCTCCATGACGATTCCTTTCCGCGGTAGTTTGAAGGCTTCGGACGGCCCGACTACCTGTTCTTACTGGCTACTGAATATTCCCGAAACTGCCGAATGGGGTATTTGCAGGGATTCTCGAGGAACTGCGCTTCGCCGCGGTGCGGATGCGCGCCGCGGCGAAGCGCAGTTCGAAGGGCGACCTAGGTCTCCCGCTCTGTGGACGGCTCGTCTGATGCGACGTCGGGCTCGGACGGAGCAGCCGCGGGTGCCGCCGGAGCCGGGGCGCCGGAGCCGCGGGTGCCGCTGGAGCAGGCGGAGCCGGGGCAACGGGTTCGGTGGCGGGCGCTGAACCCCCTTGTGATCCCAGGCTGCTTGCCTCGCTCTTCAGCTGATCGACGCCTCCGGCTTCCTGCACGACCTGGAAGGCGCCGACGGCGATGAGCACGGCGAGGACGAGACCTATCCAGGCCCAGATCGTCGTCTCGTCTCCGAGGATGGTGAGCATCTTGATGACGGTGAAAATGAGAATCAGCGTGCCGATCAGGGCCGCGGTCATCGCAGACGAGACCGGAAGCGGGATGTTGACCGAGGCTAGCCGGACGATGAGCCAGGCGAGGAGCACGATGGTCAGGATTCCGACGATCACGCCGACGCCGCGCCAGCCGCTGAACTGACCGAGGTCGCCGATGTCGAAGTCCTGCCAGGGTAGGAAGAGGTCGACGAAAAGGAGCACGGCCCCCACCAGCATCAGCTGCGCTCCGCGTCCGAGAGCGTTGAATCGTTCCATGCGGCCGTCCTTTCGATCGTTGCCTACGGCAATCAGCAGCACTCTTATGCACCGGCGCACGAGTTGCAAGCCGGTCGGTGCACAATCGTGACAACGGCGTCGGACCGCGTTCCTAGACTGATGCGGTGGCCAAGGTCACGGTTCAGTTCACGTGCACGGAGTGCGGTACGACGAGCGGCCGCTGGCTCGGTCGCTGCCCAGGTTGCGCTGCGTTCGGCACCCTGGTCGAGGAGCTCCACGGCTCGGACGCCGTCACACCCGCACGGGCGCTGGCGCCGGTTGCCCTCGGGCAGGTCTCCGCTGACGAAGCCGAACGCATTACGACCGGGATCTCCGAGCTCGATCGAGTGTTGGGAGGCGGTCTCGTCCCCGCGTCGCTCGTCCTCGTCGGAGGTGAGCCGGGGGTCGGGAAATCGACGCTGCTCCTGAGCGCGCTCGGCGCGATTGCGCGCGGCGGTCGACGCGCCCTGCTGGTCACCGGAGAAGAATCCGTCGCGCAGGTCTCTCTTCGAGCGGCCCGGCTCGGGGGCGCTGAATCGGTGGAGATCCTCGCAGAGACCGACCTCGACGCGGTCTGCGCAACGCTCGAGGAGGAGCGGCCGGACGTGTGTGTGATCGACTCGGTGCAGACGCTTCACGCCTCCGCGCTCGGATCGGCGCCAGGATCGGTCGCCCAGGTGCGAGAGGCGGCCGGGCGGCTTCTGCGGGTCGCGAAGGAGGCTGGCGTCGCGACGATCCTCGTCGGACACGTTACAAAGGACGGCGCCGTCGCGGGGCCGCGCGTTCTCGAGCATCTCGTCGACTGCGTCCTTCAGTTCGAAGGCGACCGGTATCGGGAGCATCGCGTCCTGCGGGCGACGAAGAACCGGTTCGGGTCCACCAACGAGCTCGGCGTCTTCGAGATGACGGCTGGGGGCCTCGTCGGCGTGCCGGATCCCTCCGAGCTGTTCGGCTCGACTCATCCGGGTGAGATCGGTGCTGCGGTCGGCTGCGTGCTCGAAGGGACGCGGCCGATCCTGCTCGAGATTCAGGCACTTGTCGCGCCGACCGACCTCGCAATGCCGAGACGCGTCGGCACCGGTGTCGACCCGCGGCGCCTGGCGATGATCGTGGCCGTGCTGGGTCGTCATGCCGGCGTGGCGCTCGCGAGCGCGGACGTGTTCGTCAATGTCGCCGGCGGGGTCAAGATCGAGGAACCGGGGGCGGACCTGGCCGTCGCCCTGGCGATTGCTTCGGCCGCGCGCGGTGCTCCTGTGCGCGACGGTGTCGCCGCGTTCGGCGAGATCGGCCTCACGGGCCGCCTACGCTCGGCAGCACAGGTGGAGCGGCGTCTCGACGAGTGCGTGAAGCTTGGTGTCGCGACCGTCCTTGCGCCCGCCGGGACCGGGACTCGGGCCGGTCTGCGCGTGGCGGGCGCAGAGACGCTTCGCGAGGCGAACAGCGCGGGCCTCGACGTATCTGCCGCCCGCGCAGCCGTCGCATAGACGTCCTCCGGTTTGCGGCGGGCCGTTGCGGTTCCGTTAAGACCCTGTGAGAAACCAGCTATGATGTGCCGGGACGCCGGCAGGGGAGACGCTGCCGGCACTTTTACGTGAAGGCGACGGATACCGACATTCGGGAGGCCCTCTTGTTCGACATCGGCGACAAGGTCGTCTATCCGCACCATGGCGCGGGTACGGTCGTGAAGAAGGAGAAGCGCGAGGTCCTTGGTGAGACGCGGGAGTATCTGACCATTCAGATCCTTCACAACGACATGACGGTCAACGTGCCGTGCGAGAACGCAGAGCGAGTCGGGCTCCGCACGGTCATCGACCAGCGCACGGTGCTGATGGTCGTCAGAACTCTCTCGGGTGGTTCCACCGAGATGCCGAAGAACTGGAATCGTCGCTTCAAGCACAACCGAGACAAGATGAAGACGGGCAACATCTTCGAGCTCGCGGAAGTCGTACGTAACCTCGCCGTGCGGAACAACGAGAAGGGCCTTTCGACAGGCGAGAAGCAGATGTTCGTGAAGGCGAAGAAGATCCTCGCCTCCGAGCTCATGTATGCGAAGGACATGAACGAGGACGAGGCCGCGGCGTGGCTCGACGACGTCCTTTCCCGCGCAGGCCAGGACAAGCCCAAGTCGAGAGCGAAGCCCAAGGCCGCCGCCGCGAACGCGTAGCGGCTCCCTGACTAGCACTGGCAGCACAGCGGCCCCGCGGATCTGCCTATCCTGGCTCCCCGTGTACGACTCGAGGGGTCTCTAGACCGTTTCTGGCGTCGGCGGAACTGTCTGGGCGCTCCTCGTCGCTGCGGGCGCCGGTGAGAGGCTCGGCATCGATCGCCCGAAAGCATTCGCCGTCCTCCGCGGGCGTCCGCTCCTCGCCGAGAGCCTCGACCGGCTCGACCGCTCGTCCTGGGTCGACGCGATCGTCGTCGCCGCTGCGCCCGGTTGGGAGGAGCCGTCGATCCTTCTTTCCGAGGAGCTTGCGACGACGAAGGTCGTCTCGTGTGTCACCGGCGGTGCGACGCGAGCCGAGTCGGTGCAGGCTGCGTTGGCCGACGTCCCCGAGGATGCCCTCGTCGTCCTGGTGCACGATGCCGCGCGACCAATCGTCGACGACTCGGTCCTCGAGCGAGTTCTGGGTCCGCTCGGTGAGGGTTTCGACGGCGCGGTGCCTGCGCTGCCCGTTCGGGACACGGTCAAGCGTGTTGAGCACGGCGTCGTGACGGAGACGGTCGCTCGGGATGGTCTGGTGGGCGCGCAGACTCCGCAGGCATTCCTCGCCCCGGCCCTGAGACGGGCCTTCTCGGGAGACGTCGCCGGGGCGACGGACTGCGCTTTTCTCATCGAGCGAGCGGGCGGACGGGTGGCGGTGGTCGAGGGCGATCGCCGACTGCTCAAAGTGACGACGCTCGAGGATCTCGCGCTCGTCGAGTCGTGGCTCTGAGGGCCGTCTTCTTCGACGTCGGCGAGACGCTCGTGGACGAGGAGCGCTGGTGGCGCGAGCTCGCCGCGCGTTCCGACCTCCAGCCGCACGTCGTGTGGGCTGCGCTCGGGGTGACGATCGAGCGCGGGGAAGAGCACGACGCGCTGTGGGGCCATCTCGGGATCGAGCGCCCCAATAGGTGGTGGTCCGAACTTACGTACTCGCTGGATGACCTCTACCACGACGCTCTCGATTGCCTCGAGCGCGTGCGGGGTCTCGGCCTTCGAGTCGGGATCGTCGGAAACCAGACGGAGGCGATGGAGCGCTGGGCACGTGACGCAGTCCTGCCCGCAGACGTCATCTCCTCGTCTGCGAGCTTCGGTGTGAAGAAGCCTGACCCCCGCTTCTTCGCCCGTGTCGTGGAGCTCGCCGGCTGCCGACCCGAGGAGACCGCCTACGTGGGCGATCGCGTCGACAACGACGTCCTCCCGGCTGCGGCTGCCGGGCTTGTCGCGGTCCACGTCCGGCGCGGGCCGTGGGGTCGTCTGCAGCCCACGCCGCCCGAGGCTTCGCTCGGCCTCGACGATCTCGCCTCCTTGCCCGAGGCGTTAGCCTCGCTCACATGAGCACCGCTCGCCTTCGGCTCGCGGTCGCGGGGGAAACCATGTTTCCCCCGCGAGCCCCCTTCTTTCTGAGAACGTGGGGAACCTCCCGGTTCCCCACACCCCTCCACGCTCACGAGCCGGGTGGCCCATGAGTGAGCTGAGAACCCCTTTCACAATGAGCGGCCAGGTCGCGATGCGGCCCTGGACGCCACGATGCCGCGTCCTCGGTCGCGTCCATATCTTGATATGGACGCTCCCTGCGTCCTTGCCTCGTGTCGTCCAGCATCCGCCTCGCGACGGGCGATCATTGTGAAAGAGGTTCTGAGGGTCGGGATCGGCTTCGACGCTCACGCGCTCGCCGACGGTATGCCGCTCATCCTCGGCGGCGTCTCGATCGACTACCCGCGCGGCCTCGCGGGGCACTCCGACGGCGACGTGATCGCTCATGCACTCATCGACGCACTCCTGGGAGCGGCGAACCTCGGCGACATCGGCTCGCTCTTCCCGTCGGCCGATGAGCAGTACCGCGGCGCATCCTCGCTCGATCTGCTCTGGGAGGCCTACCGCGAGGTCAAGAACGGCGGCTGGGAGCTCGTGAACGCCGACTGCGTCCTCCTGGCGGAAGAGCCGCGGATCGGAGAGGTGCGCGACGAGATGTGCAAGCGGCTCTCCGGAGCGCTCGGTGTCGAGCGAGAACGAGTGACGGTGCGCGCGACGACGACCGACGGACTTGGCTACACGGGTCGAGGCGAGGGGCTGGCCGCACACGCCGTCGCCCTCCTCCAGCGGTCGTGAACGTCGTCCGATACGTCGATCGGCCCGATCTTCGCGCCCGGCGCTACCAGGAGCTGATGAGGCCGACCTTTCCCGAGTACATGAACAACAACGAGCCGGGCGACCTGTACTGGGACCGGCTCTACACGGACTTTCCCGACTTCCAGGTCGCCCTCGTCGACGGCGATGCGCTTCTCGCCGAGGCACATGCTCTCTCCCTGCCCTGGGACGGCTCACTCGACGACCTTCCGTCTGGTTGGGACGAGGGCTTCGTACGCGGCATGACGTCGGATCGCCCTCACACCGCCCTGATGGCGATCTCGATCAGCGTTGCTCCCGAGCACCAACGGCGTCGGCTTTCCGGTCGCATGATTCAGACATTCACCGACAATGCCCGCGCGGCGGGGCTCGCGACGGGAGTCATCGCGCCGGTGCGTCCCACATGGAAAAGGCGGTATCCGCTCACACCGATCGAGCGCTACCTGGAGTGGCGGCGCGACGACGGCTCGCACCTCGACCCCTGGATCCGCGTCCACGAGCGCGTGGGTGGCGAGATCCTGGCGGCGGCTCCGGAGTCGATGACGATCCGCGCGCCCGCGACCGAGTGGGAGGAGTGGACCGGGATGCGTTTCCCCGCCGATGGCGAGTACATCTTTCCGGGAGGCCTGGCCACGCTCATCGTTCGCGACGGCGTGGGAACGCACGTCGAGCCGAACGTTTGGCTACTCCACAGCATCTGACCGGGTTCGCCGCCGTTCGTCGATCGGAGGCTCGGAGCAGCTCCGCGCGCTGCCGCTTCGTGCCTGGCCGGCCGGATGATCCGCCCGCGACTTGCTACGGCGCGCGCATGAGCTCGGTCGCGCGTCCGATGACCTTTCTCTCCCACGAGCCGTGGAAGGTCCGCGGCAGTTCGTCCGGTGGGAACCATCCCGCGTCGTGCTCCCCCGTTGGCTGTCCGCTCGCCAGAACGCCGTAGTGGAAGATCACGTGCCAGCCCCTCCGGCCCCGGAACGACTCGACGAAGAGCATCTCGGGCTCCTCGCATTCGAGGTCCGGGAGGTCCCGCGCGAGGAACTTCCTCGCTGCATCGTCGGGATGCTCGTACGGCACGAGGTCGTCTCCCGGCAGCCACCAACGTTCGTCGTCGGCGTCGTACCGGATCAGCAGAACGTCGCCGTTCCGACGCTGCACGACGAGGCTCGATATCACCTGAATCTCGGGTTGGGCCATTACTCCTCCTTTGCGAGCTGCTGTTCGACCCACGACAGCTCGGTCTCCGTGAGCGCTCGCTGACGGGCGGCCATCTCCGGTCCGGGCTCGGACCGCGCGAGCTCGTCGAGGTGGGTGAGACGAGCGCGAAGCGCGTCCCGGCGCTCGACGAGCAGCTGTGTAACCTCCTCGTCCGGCAACTCGGAGCGGGCCGCCAGCGCGAGCTGAAAGGGCTCGGCCGGGCTCGGGAGCTCACGCCAGGCCTGTCGAAGCAGGTCCCGAAGGTGGTCGCGGCCGGTCGGCGTGATCCGGTAGCGCGTGCGTGCCGGCCGCCGCCCTTCCTGCTCGACCTCGAGTGCCTGCACGTAGCCGTGGCGCTCGAGCGTCCGGAGGACGGCATAGATCGAGCCGTACTCGGTCGGAAACCAGAAGCGCAGCGTGTCGTCGTCCAGGATCCGCTTGATCCGGTACCCGTGAAGCGGGCCCTCGGACAGGAGCCAGAGGATGAGCAGCCGGGTCAGCATGCTCCAGTTTTTATACTAAACGTTGAGTAATTTCAAGCTGCGGGCAGCGTGAAGCAGACTCTGGCGCCTCCGCCCTCCCGGTCCTCGGCCCAGATCCGGCCGCCGTGCGCCTCGACGAGGCCGCGGGCGATCGCGAGACCGAGCCCTGCGCCGCGGGACGAGCGCGACTGATCGCCGCGCCAGAACCGTTCGAACATCCGCTCTTGTGCCTCTGCGTCGAACCCGTGTCCCGTGTCCTCGACCGCGACCTGAATCTCGCCGGCATGAGGCTCGACGCGCACCGCGACGGCGCCGTCGCTCGGGGTGTGCCGCAGCGCGTTCGTCAGGAGGTTCATGAGCACGCGCTCCACCTTGTCGGGCGCGAACCGCGCGGTCACGCCGTCCTCGACGTCCGACGCGAGCGTCACGTGGCGGCTGCGCGCCTCGGCCTCGACGCCGCGAAGGCTGCTCGAGACGACAGGGGCCACCGGAAGGCGATGCATCTCGAGAGTGAGGGCGCCCGCGTCGATGCGCGCGAGCTCGAACAGATCGTCGACGAGCATCGACAGGACACGAACCTGCTCGCGCAGCACGGGTACGTACTCCTCGGGATCACCGAGCCCGTCCTCGAGCGCCTCGAGCATCGCCTGCATGTTGGCGAGCGGAGTCCGAAGGTCGTGGCTCGCCCAGGCGACAAGCTCGCGTCGCGTGTCGAAGAGCCGGTTCAGGTTCGCGCCCATCTCGTTGAAGGACGCGGCCAGCTCGGCGACCTCGGCCGGTCCTCCGTCCGGAGCGCGAGCACCGAGATTCCCGTGCGCCAGCTCGACGGAAGCCTCGCGCACTCTGTCGATCGAGTCGGCGATCGTGCGGGCGACGAGGAGCGCGGCGACGAGTGCGGTGAGCGCGGAGGCGGCGGTGACCGCGAGGATCTTGACGTCGTCGCCCATGTGAAACATCACCCATCCCGACGCGAGAACGGCGCCGAGCGGGAGCAGCACGGCGAGCACCGCCAGGCCACCGAGCTGAAGGCGTAGCGTGGGGAGGAGTCGAAGGAGCCACGCGAGCACGAGCCCCACTGCGAGCGTCGTGAAGGCGACGATGAGGGCGTTGGCGATCACGCGGCCAGTCGGTAACCGATGCCCCAGACCGTCTCCAGGTACCTCGGCTCGGAGGGGTCGTCTTCGACCTTCTCGCGCAGTCGCCGCACGTGGACGGTGACGGTTCCGGTGTCCAGCGCAGCGGTGTATCCCCAGACGCTCGCCATGAGCTGATCGCGCGAGAACACCCGCCGCGGGTGGCTGGCCAGGAACCAGAGCAGGTCGAACTCCTTTGCCGTGAGGCGTACCTCGCGACCACGCTTACGCGCCTCCCGGCTTGCCCGCTCGAGCTCGATGTCGCCGAACGACAGGCGCTCCACGGTCTCGCCGGTGGGCGCGACGCGGCGCAACACGCTGCGCACACGGGCGGCGAGCTCCCGCGGCGAGAACGGCTTCGTGACGTAGTCGTCCGCGCCGAGCTCGAGCCCGACGATTCGGTCGGCCTCCTCGCCACGTGCGGTCAGCATGATCACGGGGAGCTCCGACCGCGCGCGGATCCAGCGGCAGAGCTCGAGGCCGTCCGCGCCCGGGAGCATCACGTCGAGGACGACAAGATCGGGATCCGAGCGCTCGATCGTAGCCCGTGCCCCGTTGCCGTCCGCGGCCTCGAGCGTCTTGTGACCTTCTCGAGCGAGATACCGGACGACGACTTCGCGCACGATGGGCTCGTCGTCGACGACCAGGACGGTTGCCATCGCCGCATTGTGCTCGCGGATCGGTTACGCGGGAATGAATTCACGGCCTGTTCATCGTGTCGTCAGGCGCGTGTAAGAACTGCCCTCTAGCGTCGGAGGTCGATCCGACGAAAGGGGGAGCAATGAGGAAGAGGCTCGTTGTCGCAGCCGTCGTCGCGACGGCGATCGCGGCCTCGGCACTTCCGGCGCTCGCAGCCGATGGGCCCGTGAAGACGTTCTCGCAGGACGTGACGCTGGGCTTCTACCGCGGGCAGGTCGTGTCGTACCTCGATTTCGGGCCGGTGAAGCTCAGGCCTGGCAACAAGACCGCGCCGATCTGGGCCTTCACGAACGGTGATGAAGGCCAGCGCAACGTAATCGACACGGTCCCCGGCCAGAGGAGCTACACACCGCTCTGGGCGGTCCGGATGGTGACGTGGAAGGATGGCGCGAACGTGCGGGTCCTCCGCTCGGCCGTGACGATTCGCGCAGCACAGAGGGCCGGCGACGTGACGATCCGCGCCATGCCGATCATCGTCAACTGCCCGGTGCTCTAGGTCGGGAGGTCAGCTACTCCCTCCTCTACGACGACGAGACCGTCTCGTTCGAGTGAGCGGACGGCCTCGCCGTCGAGAGCGTCGAGTTCCCGCGCCGACCCTGCGATCGTCCGGAGCGTCACAGCGCGTCGCTCCCGGAAAGACCCGTCGAACGGCCCCTGTTTGCGAGCCGGCTCTTCGCGGATGCCACGGGATGGGCAGTCGAACGCGAGCGGGCATGTGCCGCAGCGTGGCTTCCGCGCCAGGCATACAGTCGAACCGAGATCCATCAGCGCCGGAGCGGCCGCCGAGGAGAATGCATGACCGGTCCGGCGCTGGACCCGTTCGACGTTCACGTCCACCGGCAGCACGTCCTCACCGAAGGAGAAGCGGCGGATCGCCGCGGCCGTGTACGGGCCAACTCCGGGGAGCTCAGTCAGCTCACGAGGCCAGCCATGTGCCGCGATGTGCCGCGACGCGCGGTGCAGGTTCACCGCTCGCCTGTTGTAACCCAGTCCCTGCCACTCGCGGATGACGTTCGCGGGCGATGCCGCCGCGAGCGACTTCGACCGTCGGCCAGCGCTGGAGCCAGGTGAGGTAGCGCGGGACGACGCGCTCGACCTGGGTCTGCTGGAGCATCACCTCGGAGACGAGGATCGCGTACGGGTCCGTCGTCCGCCGCCACGGCAGGTCGCGTCCAGACGTCGCGAACCATGTCTCGAGGAGCGACTCGATGCGCACGATGCTATGCGTGCCGGATCGTGTCGTCCATGGTGCTCGACGTCCTCCCACGACGGACACGAGCCGTCCGTTTCTCGAGCGCGTTGGCTGTCCAAACGACCTACGCTCGAAGCGCGTCGCCCTCACCCCACGCGGCACCTCTGCCATGGCGTGATTCGTGATGCGGTCGGCGAGGTCGAGACCGCTTGGGCCCAGCGGCTCGGCCCGAACCGCTTCGCCCAACTCCGAAACCTTCTGTTCGAGCTCAACCAGTCTTCGTAGTCGCAGGGGCTCTGCATCACCGCGGTTCGACAGGAAGCTCCGACCGGCACCGCATAGGCTCCCCATGTGCTCCTCTACAACTCGCCGGTCTCGGGCAACTGTTACAAGGTGCGGCTCCTCCTCGCCCACCTCGAGCTGGCGTACGAGACCGTGGACATGTCGGTCGTCGATCGCTCGAACCGACCCGAGGTTCTCGGCGGCCTGAACCCGGCTCTCCGGGTGCCGACCCTCGTGCTCGACGACGGGCGGCCTCTTGCGGAGTCGAGCGCCATTCTCTGGTACTTCGGCGACGGCACTCGGTACGTGCCGGAAGACGCGTACGAACGTGGTCAGGTGCTGCAGTGGATGTTCTTCGAGCAGTACTCCCACGAGCCGTACATCGCCGTCGTGCGTTTCTGGCTGCGCTACTCCGGGACGCCCGAGCGCTTCGCGGAGCAGGTGCCGGCGAAGACGCAAGGCGGCTACGCGGCGCTCGACGCGATGGAGCGGCACCTCGAAGGGCGCGAGTTCCTCGTCGGTGCCGGATACTCGATCGCCGACATCTCGCTCTACGCGTACACCCACGTCGCGCACGAGGGCGACTTCGACCTCGGGCCCTATCCCGCGATCCGAGCATGGCTGGATCGTGTCGCGGCACAGCCGCGGCACGTCACGATCGACGCCTGAGCGGGACTGGTCGGGCCCATAGAGTGACCGTATGACGGTTCGCGTCCGCTTCGCGCCGAGCCCGACGGGCTCGCTCCATCTCGGAAACGCGCTGACGGCGGTGGCGAACCGCTCGTTCGCGGACGGGCGTGGCGGCGCGGCCGTGCTCAGGATCGACGACACCGATCCGACGCGCACGGTCGAGGGTGGGGAGGCGGCGATACTGGGGGATCTCGCGTGGCTCGGTGTCTCGTTCGACGAGGGGCCCGTGCGACAGAGCGAGCGTGGTACGCACTACGCCGTAGCGGCGGCGACCGCCGTCGCGTCGGGCGCCGCTGAACGAGACGCCGACCGGTCGGTTCGTCTGGCGCGTGACGGCACGACGCTGCTTCGCGCAGATGGCTCGGCGACATATCAGCTGGCCTCGGTGGTGGACGATCTCGAGCTAGGAATCACTCATGTCATCCGCGGGAACGATCACCGGCCCAATCTCGAGCTCCAGCAGCGAATCGCACGCGCGCTCGGTGGCGAGCTACCGGAGGTGCTGCACCACGGTCTCGTGCTCGGTCCGGACGGGAAGAAGCTCTCGAAGCGGCACGGGCACTCGTCCGTAGCGGAGCTGCGCGACGAGGGCTTTCCGGCTCGAGCGGTCCGGGCGTACCTGGACGAGCTCGACCTTCCCGAACACGACGTGCACCTCGATCTGGCCCGACTTCGCCGCCTCGCGATCGATGCGATCGCAGCGATGCCGGACGACGAGCTTGCCGCGGCTGCCGACGCACCGGTTGAGGCCGTGCCCGTGCTCCGCGGGGCGCGCTCGCTCGTCGAGGCTCGTGAGTACGCGCGCGTCGTACTCGAGCCCGAGCCGGTTCAGCTACCGACCGACGCGCAGCCGACGCTCGTCCGGTTCGTCGAGCTGCGAGCGCCGACGCCGGATCGTCTCTCATTGGACGACTCGCGCGCGATCCTCCGCGAGCTAAAGGCCATCGGCGGCGATCTGCGCTCACTTCGACTCGCGCTGACCGGAGCGTCGAGAGGCCCGGAGCTCGCGGCCGTTCTCTCGGCGCTCGCCCGCGACGATGCGCTCGCACGTGCACGGCGTGCGATCGGCGAGTAGAGCCGAGGTTACGATCGGCGGGTGCGCCTCTACGACACGCTGACGCGTTCCCACGCCGAGCTCCCACCGCCACCGGGACCCATCCGCATGTACGTCTGCGGCTCCACGGTGTACCAGCGGATCCATGTCGGCAACTCGAGACCGTTCGTGCTCGCGATGTGGATCCGCAGCTGGCTCCGCGCTACCGGATACGAGGTGACGCTGGTTCACAACATCACGGACGTCGACGACAAGGTGTACGCGGAGGCCGGGAAGCAAGGGATCTCGAGCCGGGACCTGTCCGAGCGCGCGACGACGTGGTTCTTCGAGGACACGGACGACCTCGGGCTCGGCCGGCCCGACATCGAACCGAGGGCGACGGAGACGATCCCGGAGATCGTCGGCTTCATCGAGGCGCTCGTGGACAAGGACCTCGCGTACGTCGCGAACGGGGACGTCTACTTCAAGGTTGCGAGCTTCCCCGACTACGGACAGCTGTCGGGAGCGAAGCTCGAAGAGATGATCGCCCAGGACGAGAGCGCGCTGAAGCGCGACCAGCGCGACTTCGCCCTCTGGAAGTCTCAGAAGCCGCACGAGGATGCGGCCTGGGACTCCCCGTGGGGGCCCGGCCGGCCGGGCTGGCACATCGAGTGCTCGGCGATGGCGGAGAAGTTCCTCGGAGAGGTTTTCGAGATCCACGGCGGAGGAACCGACCTGCGCTTCCCGCATCACGAGAACGAGCTCGCGCAGTCTAGGAGTCTCGACCACGGATTCGCCCGGATCTGGATGCACAACGGGATGCTCGAGCTGGACGCGGCGAAGATGTCGAAGTCGCTCGGTAACGTCGTCACGCTCCGCAACGTCCTAGACGTCTGGGGCCGCGAGGCGCTCTTGGTCTTCCATCTGTCCGGCTTCTGGAGCAAGCCCGTCGATTTCGACGACGACGTCATGGCCCAGGCGTCGGCGCGTGCGGATCGCTTTCGTGACGTCTTCCGGAGCGCGCACGAGCGCGCGCCAGAAGGGTCCTGGAATCAGTTCGCTGCAGCGCTCGAGGACGACTTCAACACTCCCGCGGCGCTGGCGGTGATGCACCTATGGCGCGATCACGAGCTGCTTCGCAGGTCGCTTGGCATCTTCGGGCTCGAGTCCCTGGCCGCGGAAGACGATGCCCCGGCCGAGGTGGTCGAGCTCGCGAGCCGCCGTCAGGACGCGCGCGCTGCTCGTGACTTCGACGAGTCGGATCGGCTGCGCGCGCAGATCGACGCCCTGGGCTGGGAGGTGCGAGACGAAGCCGGCGGCTTCCGCCTCGTCCGTCGCAGGTGACCCGTGACTTCGTCTACGGCCGGAATGCCGCGCGGGAGCTCTACCGTGGCCCGCGCCAGGTGCTCGAGGCTTGGGTCACCGAGCGCGCCGCAGGCCAGATCCCATGGCTCGACGCCGGGCCGCGTGCGCAGGTGAAGCCCGAACGGCTCCTGACCGAGGTTGCCGGCACGCGCGACCACCAGGGCATCGTCGCCTGGTGCGAGCCGTTTCGCTATGCGGATGCGTACGAGCTCGCAGCCGAAGAAAGCCCGTTGCTCGTGTGTCTCGACCAGGTGACAGACCCGCACAACCTCGGCGCCGTCGCGCGCAGCGCGGAGGGCGCGGGGGCAACGGGAGTCGTCGTTCCCGCCCATGGCTCGGTGCGCGTGACGCCTGCGGTCTGCCGAGCTTCCGCCGGGGCAGTCGAGCATCTACCGATCGCGGTCGTCCCCAACCTCGCGCGCTACCTCGGTGACATCAAGGGGCAGAGCCTGTGGGCGTACGCGGCCGACTCGGAAGGCGCCGTTTCGATCTGGGACGCGGATCTCACCGGAGGGCTCGCGCTCGTCCTGGGGGCCGAAGGGAAAGGCGTGCGCCCGCTCGTTCGACGGACGTGCGACGGCACGGTGGCAATTCCGCTCGCCGGGAAGGTCGGCTCGCTCAACGTCAGCGTCGCCGCGGCCCTCCTCTTGTACGAAGCTCGGCGGCAACGAACGAGCCGTGGCTGATCCGACCCTGTATCTCTTCGACGGCTACAACCTGCTGCACGCGGGGAAGTTCAAGGAGCGCGACGAGCTGATCGACGCACTCGCGAGCTTCGTGGCCAGCCGCGGCGTTCGCGGAGTCGTCGTCTTCGACGGTGTCGGCGAGGAGCGCGTGATCGGGCCGCTCTCGATCCGGTACTCGGCTCACGCCGACGACGTGATCGAGCGTCTTGCGGCGGAGAGCCGTTCGGACGAGCTCGTGTGCGTCGTCTCGTCGGACGCGCTCGTTCGCCGGACGTCCGGACAAGAGGTACGCAAGGTCACATCCTCGAGCTTCCTGGCGGAGCTCGAGCCTGTCACACACACCGAGCGCGAGCAGTTGGGCGCCGGCGGCCGTGTCGGCGACCGCCTCGACCCGGCGACGCGCGAACGGCTCGAACGACTGAGGCGAGGCGAGTAGACGCAAAAACGCCCCGGCCGCCGTTCGGCGACCGGGGCGTTTCGACGGCTGTCCTACGCCTGCTGCGGCTCGGGCTCGGGAGACCTCTCGTGCTCGAGGCTGGGGAGCCATGCGAGCCACGTCGGGAGGTACCAGTTCCACTTGCCGAGCAGCTTCATCGTCGCGGGCAGGAGGACGGCCCTGACGATGGTCGCGTCGATGAGGATCGCCGCTGCGAGACCGATCCCCATCTCCTTCATGTCGATGAGCGGCATCAGCGCGAACACGCCGAAGACGAGCACCATCACTACTGCGGCGCTGGTGACGACGCCTGCGGTCGACTTGATCCCGCGCGAGACCGCTTCTTCGGTCGAGAGACCGCGGTCGTAGTACTCGCGCACCCGGCTCAGGATGAACACGTGGTAGTCCATCGAGAGCCCGAAGAGGATCACGAACAGGAACATCGGCAGCCATGCGGCGATACCGCCGTTCGAGTTGAAGTCGAGCAGGTTCTCGCCCCAGCCCCACTGGAAGACCGCGACGACGATGCCGTACGCGGCTGCCACCGAGAGCAGGTTCATCAGGATCGCCTTCGCCGGGATGACGACCGAGCGGAACGTGACGAGGAGCAGGATGAATGCGAACGCGAGGACGAAGGTGAACACGATCGGCACCGATGACTTCATCGCGTCGTTCCAGTCCTTCGATGCGGCCGTGTCGCCAGTCACCGCGTACTCGATGCCGTCGACGGTGCCGAGCGTCGCGGGGATGAGGTCCTCGCGAAGCGTGGCGAGCGCCTTGTTCGAGCCGGTGTCCGTGCCCTTGCCGACGAGCGGGATCTGCACCTGGACGGCCTTGCCGCCGGGAGCAACCTCGACCTGAATCGGCTCGAGGCCCGCGCCGGATGCGAGCGCCTTCGCGCGAAGCTCGACGATCGCCTCCTCGAGCTCCGGATCGGACGCATCGCCCGCAATCGCCACGACGGCAGGCGTGGCGCCGCCGGGGAATGTGTCGTTGATTCGGTTGTACGACTGCAGCTCCTTCAGCGATGCCGGCAGCGCGTCGATTCCGGAGATCGCGGTGTTGAGGCTCAGGGCGGGTGCCGCCAGAACGAGCAGCACGGCCGTGGCAGCCGCCGCCGAGACCGCGGGTCGGCGGAGAACACGGTCGAGGACTGCGCTCCAGATGCGTCCCTCACCGTCGTCCCGTCGAAGCCGCCCGATCAGCGGCACGCGCACCTTGTCGATGCGGTCGCCCAGCCAGGACAGCATCGCGGGGAGCACGGTGAGCGATCCGATCATCGCGACGGCGACGACCAGCATCGTCCCGATTGCGAACGACATGAACGTCTTGTCGCCGGAGAAGAACATTCCGGCCATCGCGGTCATCACCGTGACACCTGCGATGAGCACGGCGCGTCCCGACGTGGCGGCCGCCGCCTCGAGGGCTGCGGGCTCGCTGCGGCCGGCGCGCCGCTCATCACGCTCGCGGCGGATGTAGAAAAGCGAATAGTCGACACCCACAGCGAGGCCGATGAGCAAGATGACGGCCGAGACGTTCTCGTCCATCGGGACGATGTGACTCGGCAGAGCTACGAGGCCCATGGTCGCGAACACCGACGTCAGCCCGAGCAGGAGCGGGATGGACGCGCCCACGAGGGAGCCGAAGACCAGAAGCAGGATACCGAGCGTGAGCGGGATCGAGAGCAGGCCCGCCATCGCGAGCTGACTCCCGAACAGCTTGTCGAGAGCCTTGCCCGTCGACGACGTGCCGGCCTGGCCGACGTAGTAGTCGGGGTTCCGGTCCTGCACCTTTTCGGTTGCCGCCGTGATCGAGTCGATGTAGGTGACGGTGTCGTCGTACGTGCCCTCCGGGCTGAACCGGATGAGCACCGAGTGGCGGTCCTTCGCGATCTGGCCCTGATTGCCTGCGGCGAACGGCGAGCGAAGCTTCGTCACCTGCTCGAAGCCCCGGAGGGTCACGACTGCGTCGGTGACGACCGCGCGGAACTCGGCGTCGTCGACGGTCTTGGAGTTCGACTGGACGAGCACGAACTCGGACTGCTCGTCGAGTGCGAACCCACCGTCACGGATGATGTGGTCGCCCTTGCGGGCTTCGCCGACGTTCCAGTCGGCTTCGTCGATCGTCTGCATCTGTACGGCTGTGCCGATCGCGAACGCAGCGACGACGAACGCGAGCCAGCCCCAGATCGCGGTCTTGCGATGGGCTGCGCTCCAGCGGCCCATCCGGGCCGCGATGTTCTTGCTGTGCTTGAGAGGTGACATCTCCGTTCCTTTCAGAAGGTCGAATTGACCTCCTCAGGCTGTCACCGGGGTCCGTGCCGCACAGTGCGGCGGTCAGGTGTCTTCGGGTGCGGTTTTCCCCACTTGCCGTCGCGTATGACCTCATCGGTTTGTCGCGTTGGGATCGTGGCGGGATACTGAGGAATGCCCGTCGCTCAGCCCAAGATGGACGAGGCCGATCTTCTCGATCGGATGTCGCTCGTTGCGCAGGCCTTCCGGCCGGCGGCGCCGATCGACCGTCGAAGTGTCTTCGCCGGTCGGAGCGACCAGATCGCAGACGTGTTTTCGGTGGTCGCCCAGCCGGGTCAGCACGCGGTCATCTACGGGGAGCGCGGCGTAGGCAAGACCTCACTGGCCGGGGTGACCGCGGAGATGCTTGCGGCCTCGAGCGTTCTCACCGCGCGTGCGACCTGTGACATCGGCGACGACTTCGCGAGCGTCTGGCAGAAGTCTCTCGACGAGATCGTGATCCGCTCAACGGCTCCGGCGCTCGGCTTTACCGACCAGGTCGAGGAGACGAGGCACTCCGCATCCGAGCTCCTCGGTTCGAGCGTCACGCCGGACGCCGTTCGACGAGCGCTGCAGGGGGTCACCCAGCAACGGCAGCTCGCGATCTTCATCGACGAGTTCGACCGGCTGCGCGATCCCGAGAGCCGGGTTCTGTTCGCGGACACGATCAAGACGTTGTCCGACCGAGTGGTGGATGTGACGGTCTTCCTGATCGGCGTCGCCGACAGCGTCGGAGAGCTCATCCGCGAGCACGGGTCGATCGAGCGCGCTCTTGCGCAGATCCACATGCCGCGCATGGCGCCAGCCGAGCTCGCCGAGATCGCGACGCGAGGAATTGCCACAGCTCGCATGGAGATAGCCGGAGGAGCGGTGAAGAGGATCACGACGCTGTCGCAGGGGCTCCCGCACTACACGCAGCTTCTGACTCAATTCGCTGCACAAGCGGCGCTCGGGCGTCGGCGCCCCGAGGTCACCTCGCGGGATGTGGACGTCGCGGTCGCGAGAGCGATCGATCGAGCGCACCAGAGCATCGTCGAGGCCTACCGCGACGCGACCGTCGGTGGGCAGCGCAGCATTCGCCCGCAGCTCCTGCTCGCCTGCGCGCTCGCCGCCGAGGACGAGTTCGGATTCTTCGCAGCGTCCGACGCGCGTGACGCTCTGGGTCGGATTCTGGACAAGCCGCCCGGCTCAGCTGCGTTGGCTCGCCAGCTCGACGAGCTGTCGAGCGAGGATCGTGGAGCGGTGCTGCAGAAGCACGGCCCGGCGAAGGCGGCCCGGTATCGGTTCGTCGACCCGCTTCTCCAGCCGTATGTCGCGATGCGAGGTGTCTCCGACGGAGTCGTTCGCGTGCAGGACCTGCAGTAGCGGCCGCGCCGCGTCAGTCGCGCAGAAACCGTAGGACTGCCAGCACACGGCGGTGGTCGTCGGCGCTCGCGGGCAGGTCGAGCTTCGAGAAGATGCTCGTGACGTGCTTCTCGACCGCGCGGAGGGTGACGAACATTCGGTCCGCGATCGCCTGGTTCGAGCGGCCTTCGGCCATCAGCTCGAGCACCTCCCGCTCGCGCGGCGTGATCTCGTCGAGTGGATCGTCTTGCCGGCGACGACCGACGAGCTGGCTGACGACTGCCGGATCGAGCGCCGACCCTCCCTCGGAGACGCGTCGCACGGCCGAGGCGAACTCCTCGACGTCGGAAACGCGGTCCTTGAGGAGGTAGCCAACACCCTCCGCGCTCTCCGACAACAGGTCGAGCGCATACCCGGACTCGACGTACTGGGAGAGGACGAGGACACCCGTGTCGGGGAACCGCTCACGGATCTCGCGCGCCGCGCGGAGCCCTTCGTCCGTGTGGGTCGGCGGCATCCGGATGTCGACGACAGCGATGTCTGGCTTGTGCATCGCAACGTGTCGGAGGAGGTCCTCTGCGTTTCCGGCCTGCGAGACGACGTCGAATCCCGAATCCGTGAGCAATCGAGCGATCCCCTCGCGCAGCAGCACCGTGTCGTCGGCGAGCGAGACGGTGATCGAAGCGCCGAGCGTTGCGATCGTGTTCCGCAGCGGCGGGAAATCTCGTGGAAGGTCGTCCGCGAGTACCTGACGGATCTGCTCTGGCTCGGGAAGCCCTTCTATGCGGAACTCGCCGAGGTCGAGGCTCCGGACGCCGTCCAATCCCGCAAGCGTCGCTGCCGAGCCGAGAACTTGCCCGCCGTGCCCGGCGCCGGCGATGCGTACGACCCGGACGACGTCGAGGCCCGTGTAGCCCTCCTGTCCGAGTGACGGAGTCCCTATGTGCAGGCCGATTCGTGCGCGCACACGCGAGGCGTCGGGCCACGCCCAGTCGCGGAGACCGCGTTGGGCTGCGAGCGAGGCATTCACAGCGTCACCGGCATCCGCGAACACCGCGAGGAGCTCGTCCCCGGAAGCGTCGACCTCGTGCCCCGCATTGCTTGCCAACGCTTCGCGCAGGATCCGGCGGACGTCGGCGATGATGGCTCCGTAGTCGATCCTGTCGTCCTGGAGCAGCTCGGTCGACCGCTCCAGGTCCGCGAGCAGGAATGTGACGGTGCCGGTCGGGAGCGAGCTCACGCCCGCGATTTTATGGCTGGTCGCCCAGGAGGTGGCGGTCGAAGAAGCCGACGAACCGCCGCTCGTACTCGGCGGGGCGGGCCTCGATGCCGCTGGTGTGGCTCGCCTCCGGTATGAGCCAAATACTCCTTCGGCTCGCCCGGCCCGCTCGAAGTAGAGGGAGTTCAAAGTTCGCCACCCTGTCCGTGTCCAGCCTCGATCAGCATCATCGCGCGAGGGGAGATGCGGGCGACGCGGTGGTCGAGTGCGAGGATACGGGTCTCACGCGGCGACATCGAGCAGGTGGACGTCGCGATGTGCGGCGTATGCAAACGGATGGTGGAAGACGTCTAGCGCCTCGTGAGCCTCGACGACGATCTCGAAGAAGTCGCCCGCCTCGTCGAGGACGGTCACGAAGAGCTGGTTGCTCACCGGGCACCACGACAACGTCACATCGATGCCGTTCGAGTACCGGTGGTCCAGCTCGCGGCGGGAGGTGAGAGTGGTGAGCGTTGCGGTCATCGTGGGCCTCCTGGATGTGCTGTTCATGTAGCCCACACGTTCACACGGGAGATCGCTCGGCGCGCTACGGCGTGCCGGCGTCTCGAAGGTGCGGTCAGCACTACTCTTCGGCCAGCGACTCGGCGAGCGGTATCTCCGCGCGAACGCGAGTTCCCTGGCCCGCCGCGCTCTCGACGACGAGGACTCCGTCGAGAGCTGCCACGCGGTCGGCAAGGCCGCGGAGCCCGCTGCCACGCGCCGGATCCGCGCCTCCCGTGCCGTCGTCCGTGACCTGGATCACGACCCGACCGTCCTCGCGGCTCACCCCGACGCTCGCGCCGGAGGCGTTCGAGTACTTCGCAACGTTGGTCAAGGCCTCTGCGACGACGTAGTACGACGCTGCCTCGACGGCTGGAGGAAGGCGTCCGGGGCAGACGTCGACTTCGACCGGCACCGGAGTGCGCGCCACGAGCCCCTCGACGGCCGGGCCGAGGCCACGGTCGGTGAGGACCGCGGGATGGATGCCCCTTGCGAGCTCTCGCAGCTCGGACAGCGCCTGAGCGAGCTCCTCGCGGGCGCCCACCAAGATCGCGGAGGCCGCGGCGGGATCCCCTTCGAGCTTGGACTCGGCGAGTCGGAGCGACACCGAGAGCGCGACGAGTCTCTGCTGTGCACCGTCGTGGAGGTTCCGCTCGAGCTCCTGGCGCGCCTCGTCGGCCGCCACGACGAGCCGCGCGCGTGACGCCCTCAGCTCCTGCTCGTGGTGGTGGCGATCGGTGATGTCGCTGAACAAGGCCATGTGTCCCACGACCGTCCCCAGCGCGTCCCGAATCGGGGCCGCCGAGATCTCGACGTCGACGCGCGTGCCGTCTCGCCGCATGCGGACCGTCTCGAGTCCGGTGTAGCCGTCACCCTTGCGGATGCGCTCGAGGAGGCTGCGGAACTCTCCCTCGCGCTCGGGAGGCACAACTGGGACGACGCGTCCCATGACCTCATCGGCGGACCATCCGAAGATCAGCTCGGCTGCTGGATTCCAGAGCCTCACGCGATCGTCGAGGTCGACCTCGACGATCGCGACCGGAGCGCCGCGGATGGCCGCTTGGAGTCGCTCCTCCCCCGCACGGAGCTCGTCCTCCTGTCGCTTGCGGTCGGTGATGTCGAGGCCTCCGGAGACGATGCTCACCACGTTCCCGCGCTCGTCGTGCACCGGCGCGCTGCGCCAGTAGATGACGAGGTCCTCTCCGCGAGCGTTCGTGAAGACGTTCTCGTACTCGGCCGGAGCGAAGCCGGGTGCGGCTGCGCGAAAGCGCGCCTTCATCTCCTCGCGCTCGTCCGGGTCGATGAAGACGTTCCAGAAGTGCTCCCCCCGGGCGGTCTCCTCGTCGTCCAGTCCGGTCGCCTGCAACGCCGCGATGTTGAGATTGCGTATCCGGCCGTCCGTCCCGACGTTCACGAGCAAGCTCGGTGCGGTGTTCGTGACGGTGTTCATGAAGCTTCACTTCCGCCCGAAGCTCGGCCTGCAGCCGCTCGTTCTGGAGAGCCATCCCGGCCGCCGCCGTGACGGCATCAACGAATTCGCGCTCGGCGTCCAGGGCGGGGTCGTACAGCACGGCGGCCACGTGCTCGCCGCCACGCTCGACGAACCGCACCGAATGCGTTGCATCCGAAGCCGGGTCGCCGACCGCATGTCCCTGGGCGTCGACCCAGCCGGGTCCTCCGAGGCCACGACGCCAGTCGAGCCGGTACACGATGTCGAGACTGGGATCACCGAGAGAATCCGAAAGCGCGTCGCGCAGCGGGACTCCTCGGTCGAGTGCAACCACCAGCTCGGACACGGACGAGCGGGACAATCGCGTACGCAGGATCCCGAAGAGAAAGGCGATCGGCACTGCTGCGAAAGCCGCGAAGAACACCACCTGGAGTGCGTCGGCGACGGACGACGTGACCTGCTCCGCGATCAGCTGGAGAGCGACGGCGAGCAGCGTCGCGATTCCCGCGCCGATGACGGGTCGCAGCAGACGCCGAAGAGCCGGGCTGGCGCGCCGCCAACGCCGGACGAGGATGGTGATGACGAGTGCGATGAGGACCAAGCCGCTGATGGTGGTGAGGGCATCGACCGCAGTCCCGGCGCCGGGCACGTCGGCGATCGCGATCGCGCTCCCGGCACATGTGCTGCAGTTCTGGGCCGGGCGTGGGTCGAGCAACGCAGCAACGAGCGCGGGGACGCTGAGCATGACCCCGACAGCGACGCGGAATCGCCCGCTCGAGCCGTGTTTCGAGGCGACCGGTCGGGTAGGCGAGAACGAGAGCGCTGAACGGGACCCAGACGAGATTTCCCAGCACGAAGCCGACAGTGAAGACCCAGTTGTTCGACGAGGCCGAGAGCGCACCGAGGAACCAGACGTATCCGGTCGCTGCGAGGAATACTCCGGTCCGGTTCTCGGGCCTTCGGATCAGCGCGATCAGCCCGCTGACGACGAACGCGACCGCCGGCCGACACGGCCAGCGAGATCGAGAGCCACGGGCTCTCGATCTCGTCGCTCGTCGCGAGGATCGCGACGGCGACGCTCGCCTCGACGACGAACAATGCGATGCCGAGTGCGAGAGTGAAGCGGTTCAACGGACGAGCGCCGCGACCGCCTCGCCGGAGAGCTCGGCCTTGGGGACGAAGCCAAGCGCACGCGACTCACTGATGAGGGCGCCGTAGTCGGTCACGTCACGACTCGAGACGAGTACCACCGCAGGAGCGGATCCGTTGCGACGCTCGAGTGCCTCGCAGACGTCGAATCCCGTCATGTCGGGGAGCTGGATGTCGAGGAGCACGACGTCGGGAGCGAGCTCGCGGACTGCCACGAGAGCCGCGGCGCCGTCCTCCGCCTCACCGACGATCTCGAAGCCGTACGCCTCGAGCACGGCGCGCGCGGATGCACGAAAGCTCGGATGGTCGTCGACTATGAGCACGGTCGTGGGCATGGCGAGATCGTCGCAGACGGACGCTCGCGAGTCCGTACGGAGAACCACACTCTGCAGGCGAACATATGTTCTTAGCAATCTGCAATTTTCGCAAAGCCCTTGTAACGCTCGGAGGATAGTGCTAGCTTCTTCCTCAACTTCAAGGTGAGACTTGGTGGGAAGAGCTCACTCGTCCCACCAAGCGATCCGCACAACCACGCCGCACACGGGGGTAATTGCGATGGCCGTCCGCACCGCCGCAGCACCGAAGAGCGCTCAGAAAGTTCAACGAGAGCTTGAAGATCTACAGCTCGTCCTCAAGGCGCGGAACGGAAGCCAGCAGGCACTGGACGCGCTCATGCGGAGGTACTCGGGCTTCGTTCGGCTGAAGGCGAGCTCGTACTTCCTCGCCGGCGGCGACAGCGACGACCTCATCCAGGAGGGAATGATCGGCCTGTACAAGGCGGTCCGCGACTTTCGCCCCGACAAGGAGACGTCGTTTCGCAGCTTCGCGGAGCTCTGCGTCACCCGGCAGATCATCACGGCGATCAAGACGGCCACGCGCTTCAAGCACTCGCCCCTCAACACGTACGTCTCGTTCAGCCACGCACCTGCGGGCCAGGAGTCCGAGGGCGACTGCACGCTCGGGGACGCGTTGCCCGGGCCGAGCGTCAACGACCCGTCCGTCTGCGTCATCTCGACGGAGGAGCTGCAGAGCCTCGTCTTCACGCTCGGAACGGGCCTGTCGTCACTCGAGTCGGAGGCGTTGACTCTCTACCTCGAGGGGAACTCCTACGAGCAGATGGCCGAGGATCTCGGTTGCGACACGAAGACGATCGACAACGCCCTCCAGCGCGTCAAGCGGAAGATCCTCGCGCACCAGAAGACGCGCGAAGTGCTCGCGTAGCCAAAACGGAGACTCGGCCGACCTCGTACCGCGCCGCGTATCGAACATGCCGTTGCTGCCCGTTGCGGGTTGGCTCGACACGTAGGGCTCCCTGCACCCGCACCGCGAGATCCTTGATGGGAACGAGGTACACACGCTCTGTCTCCGGGCAGTGAACGGCGAAGGAGTCGACCTGACCGTGGTAGTCCCGGCGAGCCTCTCCCGGACGGCGATGGTGCCCGTAGCAGCTGCAGGTGGCGAAGCGAATCGCTCCGTCACGCAGTCGGCCTGTCTTGCACTGCACACGCAGAAGACTCTTGCCGTCGTCGATTACGAGGTCGTACCTGACGTTCTCGCCGAACGGAACCGACACCGCGTACCCGCATGCTTGAAGCGCCTGCATCACTGCGAGCGTCGTTCGATCGCCTATCGCCTTCGGGTGATGCATGCCCTCGAGCATAGATCGTTGCTCGGAAGGACAACGACCCGAGAGCCGGAGGAGGGACTCGAACCCACGGCCTTCGCATTACAAATGCGCTGCTCTACCAGCTGAGCTACTCCGGCGCTCCTCACAGGGTACGCGGTCGATCCGCTGCGCATCGCATTTGCTAGCGCCGCTTGCAGACCGGATAATCGCGCGATGCAGCCAACTGACACGACAGCCGCCGAGCGCGTGCTCGCCGAGCGAGCGCGCTACGTCGCGCCCGGGCGCGACGACGCCGCGCCTCGTCGTCGCCGCGGCAGAGGGCGCTCGGATCACCGACGTCGACGGCCGCTCGTTCATCGACTTCGCCGGCGGGATCGGGTGCCAGAACACCGGGCACCGAAACGAGGCAGTGGTCGAAGCGATCAAGGAGCAGGCCGACAGATACCTGCACCAGTGCTTCATCGTCGGGACGTACGAGCCGTACGTCGAGGTCTGCCGGCGACTGGCCGAGCTTTCGCCCTGCGGGCAGGGCGAGCAGCGCTCCCTCCTCGTGAACTCCGGGGCCGAAGCCGTCGAGAACGCAGTCAAGATCGCGCGCTCGGCCACCGGTCGTCCCGCGGTGGTCGTCTTCGACGGAGCGTTCCACGGACGGACGCTCCTCGCGATGACGATGACGAGCAAGGTGAAGCCGTACAAGGCCGGTTTCGGCCCGTTCGCGCCCGAGGTCTACCGAGCCCCCGCGCCGTACCCGTACCACGGCATCTCCTCGGACGACGCCATCGCAGCCCTCGAGCACCTCTTCAAGGCGGACGTCGACCCGTCGACGGTTGCGTGCGTCGTCCTCGAGCCCGTCCAAGGCGAGGGCGGCTTCATCGAGATGCCGCCCGACTATCCCGCGCGGCTACAGGAGCTGTGCCGTGCGCACGGGATCCTCAACGTCGACGACGAGGTGCAGTCGGGGGTCGGCCGCACCGGCACGATGTGGGCCATCGAGCAGTACGACGGTGTCGAGCCCGACATCGTCGTCTCGGGAAAGTCGATCGGAGGCGGCCTCCCGCTCGCGGGCGTCACCGGCCGCGCGGAGGTCATGGATGCCGTTCCGCCTGGCGGGCTCGGAGGTACTTTCGGCGGTAACCCCCTCTCGTGCGCCGCAGCGCTCGCGGTGCTCGACGTCGTGAGCGATCCGGAGTTCCTGGCGGGCGCGCGTCGGCTGGGCGAGACCCTCCGTAGCCGCCTCGATGCGCTTGCCGCTCGCCATCCGGAGATCGGCGAGGTGCGCGGCCTCGGCTCGATGCTCGCGTTCGAGTTCGCCGAGCGCTCACCCGATCGCGCGAATGCCGTCGTCTCCGCTGCGTTCGACCGTGGGCTCGTGCTTCTGTCCTGCGGCCTCTACGGGAACGTGATTCGCCTCCTGCCGCCTCTCAACATCTCCGCGGACGAGCTCGACGAGGGCCTCGCCATCCTGGAGGAGTCGCTTGGCGCGTAGCGGTGCGCCCGGACATCAGCGTCAAAGGCCTGACCAAACGGTACGGAGATGTCGTCGCGGTCGACGCCATCGATCTCGACATAGCTCCCGGCGAGTTCTTCACGATGCTCGGGCCCTCGGGCTCGGGCAAGACGACGACCCTGAGGATGATCGCCGGCTTCGAGATCCCGGACGAGGGGACGATCGAGCTCGCCGGCGAGGACGTCTCGCGTCTGCCTCCGTACGATCGGCCGGTCAACACCGTGTTCCAGGACTACGCCCTCTTCCCGCACATGACCGTGCAGCAAAACGTCGAGTACGGGCTCATGGTCAAGAAGGTCAAGAAGGGAGAGCGGCGCGCGCGGGCCGGTGAGGCGCTCGAGATGGTGCGGCTCGCCGGCGCACGGAAATCGCAAGCCGTCACAGCTCTCGGGCGGCCAGCGGCAGCGCGTTGCGCTCGCGCGCGCGATCGTGAACCATCCCAAGGTGCTTCTGCTCGACGAGCCCCTCGGCGCGCTCGACCTGAAGCTCCGCCAGGAGATGCAGATCGAGCTCAAGGCGATCCAGCGCGGGGTCGGGATCACGTTCGTCTACGTGACGCACGACCAGGAAGAGGCGCTGACGATGTCGGATCGGCTGGCCGTCTTCAACCATGGCCGCATCGAGCAAGTCGGCGTGCCCGCCGAGGTGTACGAGCATCCGGAGAGCGAGTTCATCGCCGGTTTCATCGGCGTCTCGAATGTCATCGAGCGGGACGGGAGGCGCTACACCGTTCGACCTGAGAAGATCAATCTCCTGATGGACGGCGATGAGCCGCAGGCGGGAGGGCACGTCGAGCCGGGGCTCGTCCGGGACGTGCAGTACGCAGGGCCCGTCACTCGCTACCACGTTACGCTGGACCGTGGCGGAGAGTTGCAGGTGCTGGCGCAGAACCTCGAGGAAGGCTCGAGCGAGGTGCTGGAGGTGAAAGGGCGCCGTGTTCGCCTCGAATGGCGTCCCGAGCAGGAGTCGATCATCGACGAACCGGAGGGAGGATCCGAATGAGAAGAGAAGCGCATCGCGGTTTGGGCCGCGCTCGGGATGCTCGTCGCGGCGCTCAGCGTGGTCGCCGCGAGCTGCGGTGGCGGAGACGGGAGCAGTGCCGCCGGTGATTGGCAGGTCGAAGGGCTCGGCTCGACTCTCGAGGAGATCCAGACGAACGCTCAGACGGAAGGCGCAGTCAACCTCGTGGCGTGGCCGGCGTACGTCGAGGACGGCTCGAACGATCCGAGTGCCGACTGGGTGACAGGCTTCGAGCAAGAGTCCGGCTGCGACGTGACGGTGAAGATCGCGAACACGTCCGACGAGATGATGACGCTCATGCAGACGGGGGACTACGACGGTATCTCGGCGTCGGGTAACGCGTCGTTGCGACTCGTGTCCGGCGGCAACGTCTCGCCGGTGAACACCGATCTCGTTCCGAACTACGCGGACGTCTTCGAGGACCTGAAGGGCCAGCCGTACAACACCGTCGACGGCGTTTCGTACGGCATTCCGCACGGGCGGGGAGCGAACCTGCTCATGTGGCGGACAGACGTCGTCGACCCCGCTCCCGACAGTTGGGGCGTCGTGTTCGACGCAAACTCGCCGTACAAGGGCAAGGTAACGGCGTACGACGACTCGGTCTACATCGCGGACGCGGCGCTGTACCTGATGAAGACGCAGGAGGATCTCGGGATCACGAATCCGTACGAGCTCGACGACGAGCAGTTCCAGGCTGCGGTCGACCTGCTGAAGACGCAGAAGACGATCATCGGCGAGTACTGGTCGGACTACGCGAAGTCACAGGCGTCCTTCACGTCCGGAGACAGCGTGCTCGGCACGACCTGGCAAGTGATCGCCAACTACGCCAAGGCGGACGACGTACCCGTGGAGCTCACTCTTCCCAAGGAGGGATCGACTGGGTGGTCGGACACGTGGATGATCAGCTCCACGGCTGCCCACCCGAACTGCACGTACCTCTGGATGAATCACATCGTCAGCCCCGAGGGGAACGCGGCGGTTGCGGAGTGGTTCGGCGAGGCCCCGGCGAACGCCAAGGCCTGTGACGAGACGTCGGACGCGAACCACTGCGACACGTACCACGCGGCTGACGTGGACTACTGGAAGAACGTCTACTACTGGATCACTCCGTTGGCGGACTGCGGCGACGACCGCGGCGAGGTCTGCAAGGACCACAGCGAGTGGGTTCAGGCATGGACCGAGATTCGGGGTAGTTGAGCTCGATCAGCAGCGTCGAGGCGCCGCCCCGGGAAAGTCCGGGGCGGCGCCTGTCCACCTATCTCTACCGCCGGCCTCGTCTTCGCCTCGCGGGTCTCCTTGCGACACCTGCCGGATGGCTCGGCATCGCCTACCTCGGCTCGCTGGCCGTGCTGTTCGTGGCGGCGTTCTGGCGCCTCGATCCGCTCGCCACGAAGATCGTTCACGACTACAGCCTCGACAACTTCAGGACGCTCGTCGAGGAACCTGTGTACCGGACGATCACAATCCGTACCGTCGGGACGGCGGCCGCCGTGACGATCACGGATGCAGTCCTCGCCTTTCCGATCGCGTACTACATGGCACGTGTCGCCTCTCCGCGCGTAAGAGCTGCGCTCGTCGTCGCGGTACTGACGCCGCTCTGGGCCAGCTATCTCGTCAAGGTGTACGCCTGGAAATCATCCTTCAGGAGGAAGGCGTTCTGAACTGGACGCTCGGACCGCTCGGACTCTCGGGCCCGGGCTTCGGAAAGTACGCCCTCTGGCTCGTCTTCTCGTACCTGTGGCTTCCTTCATGATCCTGCCGATCTACGCGGGACTCGAGCGGCTACCGTCATCGCTCCTCGAGGCCTCGTCCGATCTCGGCGCGAGAGGCTTCCGGACGTTCCGCAGTGTCGTCCTGCCGTTCGCTTTCCCGGCGGTCGTGGCGGGCTCGATCTTCACCTTCTCGCTCACTCTCGGTGACTACATCGCACCGCAGATCGTGGGCACACGGCAGTTCATCGGCAACGTCGTCTACGCGAACGTCGGGGTCGCGGCGATCTGCCGCTTGCGGCAGCGTTTGCCACCGTGCCGGTCATGATCATGATCGTCTACCTCCTGCTCGCGCGTCGCGCGGGGGCCTTCGAGAGTTTGTAGGCGGCCGTGGTCGAGTCACGCGCTCTCCGGTGGTTCCTGAGAGGTGCAACCGTGTTCACGCTCGGGTTTCATCTACCTGCCGCTCTTCGTCATCTGCCTCTACGCGTTCAACCCCGGAGAACGACCGGCTGGCCGATTCCGGGTCTGACGCTGAACTGGTTCGAGAAGGCAGTGAACGGCCCGGAGTCCGGGACGCGTTGTGGACGTCGGTCAAGGCCGGACTCGGGGCGACGGTGCTCGCGGTTGTTCTGGGAACGCTTGCCGCAATCGCGGTCTCGCGCTATCGGTTCTTCGGAAGGGAGACGATCTCGTTTCCAACATCCTTCCGATCGCCTCCGGGAATCGTTACCGGGATGGCTCTGAACACGACATTTCGTACGTGGGGAGTCGATCTCGGCCTCTTCACGGTCATCGTCGGCCACGCCACCTTCTGCATCGTGGTCGTCTACAACAACGCCGTCGCCCGCATGAGACGGATCTCGGGGTCGCTCGACGAGGCCTCGATGGATCTGGGCGCGGACTCGTGGCAGACGTTTCGCTACGTGACAGCCCCGCAGATCTCGACGGCGATCATCGCCGGCTCCCTGCTGGCGTTCGCCCTTTCCTTCGATGAGGTGATCGTGACGACGTTCACGATCGGCGGGCAGGAGACGCTCCCGATCTGGATTCTCGCGAACCTCTCGAGGCCTAACCAGTTGCCGATCGTGAACGTGGTTGCCGTCTTCGTGATCCTTCTCTCGATCATCCCAGTCTGGATCGCCCAGCGGCTCGCCTCCGGAGCCGGGGCAGGCGGGCGGAT